>JAFZWV010000015.1 GCA_017617035.1 Bacteroidales bacterium | reverse complement strand
GAAGGCCACCTCATACTCAGCCAGTCCCATGCTGTGCGAGAAGGGCACGTCCGCATACTTCACTCTCGATGCCGCTTCGGGCGAAGGCGGCAATGCCAGCTCCAATGCCGTCGATCCTCGCTTGTAGACAGGGTTGGGACCACCGTCGTCGGTGGCGAAAGAAAAAAACTCCGAACACAAGCTAAATAATAAAAGAATGGTTAATGCTTTTCGTCTCATATGCCACCTAATTTAGCTGATTTTTCTTACATTTGAAAAAACTATAATAACACATGACGTGTAACCATTGCGGAAAAGAAAACAGGCCTGAGGCGAAGTTTTGCCGTTTCTGCGGCGAGGCTATCGCGCAGGAGGAGACAACCCAGTCGGGCCTGATAGGCAAGGACGGTATAGTCGAAGAGCTCGACAGGCTCGACGAGAAGCTCCGGGTCGCGAAAGAGGTGACCAGGGGCGGCGCTCGTATGGGCATGGACTGTCTGGTGCTCGGAGACTCGGGCAGCGGAAAGCACTTCATTGCCCACATGATAGCGGATAAGATCAAGGCCAGCGGAATAGTCAAGCAGCCTGCGAAGGAGGTCGATGCCGCGGACTGGGCCGAGTTCATGGGCGATTTCGACAAGAACATAGCCGCGCTTAAAGACGGCATTCTGCTCATTACCAATGCCCAGAAACTTCTGCCCACGACCAAGGCGCAGGAAGTCAACCAGCTCGACAAACTCTTCGCCCGCATGCGCAATACAGAGGGCTCTCCCATACTCATCCTATGCGGAGATCATAATGACCTGGCCGACTTCCTCGAGAACAACAAAGACGTCCACCGCCTGTTCGAATTCGAATTCAAGCTGGACGCCTTCGGACTGAAAGACTTGAGCGAACTTACCCTCTCGCTCCTCAAAGATAAATACAAGGTCGGGATAGCGGACGATCTACCCAAGAAACTCAATGCCCACTTCGCCTGGTATATGCGCCAGACCGACCTGGGCCACACCAACGGCCACCTCGCCGAGAAGGTCGCGGAATCCGTCTATGTGAAAGCCGTAGCGCGAGGAAGCAATACCATTGAAGCTCAGGATATTGATACTTCGGAGTGCTTCATCCCCAAGAGTGAAGAGCAGATTCTGGCCGAACTCGACAATTATGTCGGCCTTCAGAGCGTCAAAGACGAAATCAAGGCCATCATCCGTAATGTCAAGACCAAAAAAGAGAATGGCGTTAAGGATAAACTCATTACCGACCATTTCATCTTCACTGGAAATCCTGGAACCGGCAAGACTACCTTCGCCCGCAAGTTCGGCGAGGTGCTTAATGCCATCGGCGCCCTGCCTACCGGACAGTTCGTCGAGATCAGCGGCAAGGACTTCATAGGCCGTTACCTTGGAGACTCTGAAGAGAATGTCAAGAAATACGTAAACCAGGCGATGGGCGGCGTGCTCTTCATCGACGAAGCATATGCCCTCAACACCCAGTATGCCGACGGACAGACCGGATATGGCGGCGACGCCGTCAACACCCTCCTTACCCTATTGGAAAACCGCAAGGGCGAGTTCGTCTGCATTATGGCGGGTTACACTAAGGAGATGGAAGCGTTTATTCGCATGAATCCCGGTCTTCCGCGACGTCTCAACGTAACGATAGAATTCCCCGATTACTCGGCCCGCGAGTTGGAACAGCTGTTCCGCATGAGACTCTCTAGCAACGACGAAAACGTAGTGTTCTCGCTCGACGATAAGGCGGAGGAGATGCTCCCAAAGGTATTCGACAGGATGTATCTGAGGCGCGGCGAGACCTTCGGCAATGCCGGCGCGGTCCGCAATCTCTTCGATCTTGCGGTCAAGCGCCATCGCCTGCGTGGCGCGGAGGACACCGTTCTCTCGTATGCCGATATAGTTGGCGAGGACGCAACCGAAGAAATCTCCGTAGAGGATATCATGAAGGAGCTCGACGGGCTGGTGGGTATGAATTCGGTCAAGGACGCTATACGCAGAATCGCAGGCGAGATCGCCACCCAAAAACGGCTCATCGAAATGGGCGAGGCCGGCGAAGGCCTTACCAAATATAACTTCGTCCTGACCGGTAACCCCGGAACCGGAAAGACTACCGTTGCGCGCATTTTTGGCCGCATCTTCAAGGCTCTCGGCGTCACCTCGTCCGACAGGGTGGTGGAGAAGAAGCCGGAGCAGATTATCTCCAAGTTCGTCAATGAAAGCGCGCAGAAGATGAACGAGGCCATCAATGAAGCCATGGGCTGCGTTCTATTTATCGACGAAGCTTACGGACTCGATCCCATGGACGCCGCCGGCCAGAGCACGAGTTCCGAAGGTCGCGACGCTGTCCGCACTCTCATGACTCGTATGGAAAACGAAGCCGGAAAGTTCGTGGTGATCTGCGCGGGCTACCCCAAGGAGATGGATACCTTCATGAACTCCAACCCTGGCCTCAAGAGGCGCTTCTCGCATTTCATCCATATCGACGATTACACCGCCGAGGAGCTGCTCGAAATCTACGAGCGCGCCGCTCAGAAAAAGAGCTACAACTTCACCCTTGCGAACGATGAGGTTCGGATGAAGGCCCTGAAGATGTTCCAGGCCATGGTCGCGATGAAAGACGACAAGTTCGGCAACGCCGGCGAGGCCATGAAAAAGGTGGCCGAGACCAAGACCAACATCAACAACCGCATTAATAATACCCCATTCGAAAAATGGACGCCCGAGTTCCTGCACAGCGCGTATCTCGAAGATATTCCGTTCACGGAACCGGAGAAGATTTCGGTCGAGGCGTGCCTTGCCGAGCTCAATGAGCTGGTTGGCCTCCAAGGAGTAAAAACCGTTCTCACCAAGCTGGCGCACACCATCAACAATGAGATTGAAAGCGCCCGCCTGGAGAATCGCAGGCCGGAGATTCCGCTTGGCCATTACCTGTTCCTTGGCAACCCCGGAACGGGAAAGACCACGGTCGCCCGTCTCATGGGCAAGATACTCTACTCAATGGGAGCGCTACCTTCACCTACTGTGGTCGAGGTCGACAAGAGCAAACTAATTGGCCGAGTAGTAGGCGATACTGAGGCGATAACCTCGCATATCATCGACACGGCTATGGGCGGCATCCTCTTCATCGACGAGGCCTACCAGCTGGCCGACGGCCAGTACGGCTCGCTCGCGTTGCAGACCCTGGTGAAGCGCCTCGAAGACGACCGCGGAAAGTTCGTCTGCATCGCGGCCGGCTACACCTACGAGATGCAACAGTTCATTGCCGTCAACAGTGGATTCGAGAGCCGCTTCCCCGAGCGCAACCGCATCATTTTCGAGGACTACACCCCCGACGAACTGTTCCAGATATTTATGATCTACGCCCGCAAGGAAGGCTATATGCTCGACGCTATGGCGGAGAACGCCGTCCGCGGAAAACTGACCATGCTCTACAACCGCCGGGGCCGCAGTTTCGGCAACGGCCGCGACGCGCGCAACCTCTTCGACGACGTCAAGAGCAACCTCGCGACGCGCCTTGCCGAGGAGGGCGGCACCCACACCCCCGAGGAGCGTAAAACAATCAAAATGGAGGACGTGATATGATACAGTGTCCCGAATGCCGGGCGTTGATCCCGGACGACAGCGTGTTCTGCGATCAGTGCGGAAAAGAACTGAAATGGTGTCCGCAGTGCGGCCGCCCCAAACGCGGAACCGAATGTCCCGTCTGCGGAAGTGCTTTAGTATCGCGTATTGGCGGCGAGGGATCTCCAGAGATCTCTCCACGCGCTTCGCTTGGTCGAGATGACAATGGGGGCAATGGTCGAGATGACAAAAACGTTGTCATTCCAAGCGACCCTTCTGTCATTCCGAGCGCAGCGAAGGAATCTGCTTCCGCTTTAGTCGGCAACGGGTGGCGCCTAGTGATCCAGGAGGGTGCGTTCGGACGCCGCGGCGGAATGTGGCCAGAGCTGGCGACGTGTCCGTATGTGTCGGGTAGCCATGGGGTTATAAGCAAGGCGGCGGGCGGATGGACGATTACCGACAGCGGCTCTACCAATGGAACGTATGTTAACGACAAGCGCATCGCTCCCGGGGTGCCGACGGCTATGGCCATAGGCGACCGTGTGCGTATCGCGAACCTTGAATTCACGGTAGAATGAGACTCGATATCCAGGCAGTCTGCCACAAAGGGCTCGTCAGGGACGGCAACGAAGACGCCGTCTCGGTAGGCGGGCTGTTCCTTCGCGACGATTCGGCCGCGCTGACCGTGGACACTCCGGAGAGCGGGTTTTTCTACCTGCTGGTTGCCGATGGCATGGGCGGCCATGAAGCCGGGGAGGAGGCGAGCGAGTTCGCGCTGGGCGAGATCAAGGAGCAGCTGGCGCTTAACCAGATTCAGCCGGACTCTTTCGAGGACGACATACGCGAGGCGGCGCACTACATTACCTACAAGCTCAACGGTTTTGCCGCCGAGCGCGGGCAGGTCCACCCTATGGGCTGCACGCTTACCGGGGTTATCTGGCACTACGGCCGGACATGGCTCGTGAATGCGGGCGACAGCCGGACGTATCGCTTCCGCGGCGGCATGCTCCGTCAGCTGACTGTCGATGAGACCGACCGTGGCCTCACTGGCGACCCCACGGCCGACAAGCGGCTCCACAACTGCCTTGGCGGCGGTTGCGCAGGGCGGCTGGTGGTGGACTCCCTCGACGGGACGCTGCTGCCCGGTGACACGCTGCTGGTTTGCTCCGACGGACTGTGCGACATGGTCCCGGATGAGGCGGTCGAGCAGGCGCTGACCGACGGCGCTTCGGCCACCGACCTCCTTCGCATGGCCTGCGAAGCCGGAGGGGTGGATAACATATCCATTATCATAGCGAAGATCGTTTAATTGTCATTTCGAGCGAAGTCGAGAAATCTAAAACACTAAATAATATGCTCAATCCCGAAATCAGCCTGGAAAAGGCTCTCCAAAATCAGATCTACGACGCGCTGCAGGGCGACGTCGTGAAGTTCGTTCTCAAGAACGCAGAGTACACTTCAGACAGCGACAACTATTGGCGCAGCAAGATGGAAGGCCACTGCATGAAGGCCGACGAAAAGCTTCTCGGCAGTTTCTACCAGCTCTGCCAGGAAGTCAAGACTAAACTCGGCTTCGAGGAGCCCGTCGATTTCTATGTGACCGGCGATTCTTCTATCAACGCTTTCTCAATCGCAGCAGAGGGTGACCAGCCCCATATCGTGAACGTGAACTCCGAGCTCTTCAACCTGATGAGCGAAGACGAGCTGCGTTTCGTGGTCGGCCATGAACTCGGCCACCTTATCAATCAGGACACCGCGCTCAAGCGCCTCATCTGGTTTGTCTATCCTCCGCAGACAACTCTGCCTCCGGTTACTCTCCAGTACAAGATTCATCTCCATGACAACCTCGCCGAACTGGTAGCAGACCGTTATGGTTACCTCGCTTGCGAGAATCTCGGCGCCTGCGTGACCGCCTTCTTCAAGATGGCTTCGGGTCTGGATCTCGAGAGGATGCAGGTCGGCATCAGTGATCTTCTTGTCGACAACAGCAAGCATTTGGATTACTTCCTCCATGGCGGCGGCATGAGCCACTACGATCATCCCGTTAACCCTATCCGCGTCGAGGCCATTAATCTCTTTGCCAATGCCGAGAATCAGATTGAGCTCGACAGGGGTATGGACGAGCTGATTCAGATACTGCTTAAGGTGGGTAACGGTCCGCTTGACGGCCCCATGTCGGTGTTCCTTGCAACTTCCGGCATCATCGCCGCAAATATCGACGGCAATGTGACGAAGGAAGAGTATGAACACATTCTGAGGAGCCTCTCGAACTCGAACATCTTCCCCCGCGCTTTCCTGGATGATATCCTAAAGAAAGATGTCGATGCGCTGTTCCAGGAGTCTGTAAACCAGATCCTGGAGTACAATCCCAGCCTCAAACCCGCACTGCTTGATTATATAGTAGGTGTTGTGCTCGCCGATAAAGATATCGCCGAGAAGGAAGTCAACTTCATCTATCACATCGGAAAACTCCTCGGCCTCAGCGTCAAGGAGATCTCAGTCATCTTCGCAGAGCAGGTTCAGCGCAACTACGTCCCCAGCCTCGACTCGATTAGCTGATTTTTGGACTTCTCCCCCCTGTTTTACGGGGAGAAGTCGAAATTTTTTCTCGGCAACTTACAAATTGTAATTCCGCTCGTTGCGTTTTTGGACTTCTCCCCTCCGAAAAGGGGGGAGAAGTCCAAAAATTATGCGGAGTAGAGGTGGGCGCGGACGCGGTCGAAGCGGCGGGCGGCGAGATCTGCGGGAGAGATCATAAAAGTGAGCATTCCGCAGTCAAAGAAGCGGAGGCCCCAGTCGTCGTTTTCGTCGATCTGGAGAAGTGGAACGAGGCCGGGCATAGCTTCGCGAACCTCTTCGAGATAGGATTCGCCGAGAAGCCAGGTGAAAGATTCCTTCGCTTCACTCGGAATGACAAATTGAATCGCTTCCGGCGGAAGGGCGGCGGGGGTGTCCTCGTCGTACATCAAGGTATGAGTATTCAAACCTTCGCAGGTCGGAGAGTACAGCACCCTGAAATATTCCGACGGCCATTCGCCCATACCGGGAGTCAGGAACGCATCCAAATCTCCCAGGAAGTAATCAAGGGCGGCGAAAAAGTATAGCATGCCTTCGTGGGGCAGCAAGCCTTCAGGGTCCAAAGCGGCCAGATCGGAACAACGAATCTGGCAGATAAAAGTCAGAGGGTCCTCGAAGGTCTCGCCTTCATCTTCCGCCTGAGCGGTGGGCCAGTCTAAATCGTCCGGCAGGTCCGGGAAGCCCCACCATTTGCTCTGGCCGTATAAAACATCCTCGGAAGGGACGGTCTTAATCGTTATCATAGATAAACGGAATATTCTTAACGATAACGGTATCCTTATCGGCCTCCTCGGCAATCTCCGAGTAAGGCGCGATATCGAGATGGATAAACTCCTTGTTTTTTAATTCCTTGAAACGTGAACGGTCCTTGCGAGCCTTTGCTGGTGCGGCTGAATAGCCCATCATCAGGACCGTAAGCATCCAGCGACGATGCTCCACCTCAGACAGCGCTTCCAGTGTTTCGCTATCAAGCGCGTCGATAGATTCTTTGGTGGGTTTGAGGCCGAATGCCCGCAGTTTGAGGGGGATGGAGTTCGCGCTTGCAATGCTGGAAAGCTTATGGGCGAAAGGAATCCCTACCCAAGCCTCTTCAGGTGTTGCCGCCTTTCCTCCGAATTCTTTGTCGTAGAGGTAGTTGACCCTCTGGCCGCGAAGCGAGCGGCGTAAAAACAGGGCGTCGCTGTCGGGTTCGGCCTCGCCGAAGCTGGTCAGCGCGCCGAACTGGCCGGTCGCGAGGGCTGCCTGCAGCACCTCGGGATGGTCCTTCTGATATACGGCCACAGGAACACCGGACTTATACAAAGCCTTCGGCAAATGCAGCGCTGCGGAAATGCCGGCCGATGCATCTTCATAACAAAGGACCAGCACCAATTTCTGAGAAGAATCGCCGGCCCATTTCTCCAAAAGCCCGCGTGTCAGCTCCGAGCTGAGGTGACTGTCTATAAACTCCCACTCCACATCGAGGAAGTCGCCGTAGCCGTTCTTCGGGACATAGCCGGTGCGCCCGACGGGGGAGATATAGGTGTAGTGCGACAGGTCGAACAGGCTCTGGTGGTTCGCTACGTAATTGTCCATCTTCTCCTGCATGCCGGTATCGACGAAGGAGATGATGGTACGACCGCCCTTCGGGAAGTGGCAGATCTGGGCGGCCACGCTCGCGATCGAGCGCGCGGTTCGCGAGAAACCGGCGATAACGATGCGCAGCGACTGACCGTCGTCCGGCACCGGCAGGAAGTCGGTGTCGACCAGCAGCTGCTCGGCCAGGTAATCGCTCGCGTTGACTATCTCAACCTGCAGGCGGGAGTCCTTGACGGCCGGAAGGTAATTGAACACATCAAGGCTCGAATGCATCTCGAGCGTCACGAAGCAGGGGATAGCGGGGCCATGGGTACCGGCGCAGATGTCGCGCAGCAGCCCGATCGTTCCGACGCTCACGGAGTCATGGGCAGGCTCGTCGTCCTCGCCAATCAGGTAGATGCGGGAAGCCGAGGCGACGCAGGCGCTACGCAGGTCGTTTTCGTTGTCACGCTCGCCGCGGTACCAAATCAAGCGCTTGCAGAACTTTGCATCGTCGAGCGCGGTCTCGATCGCGCCACGCAGCTCTTCGACGTCGACCGAGGTCATGACCACGATATCGCGCCCGTCGAATTCGGGCGTCGTGCGCATGGCCTTGAGCATGTCGCACAGCTGCCGGCCACCGCCCAGGATAAGGACATGGCCCTTCAGCTTGTACCTTCTCTCGCCCTTGCGGTACTTCTCCGAGATGTTGTCGAACACGTTGGAGAACGCCGACACGGTAAGTGCGTTCAGCACCAGAATGCCTCCGAAAGCGATAAGCAGGCTGAAGAAGTTCAGTGTGCCCTGGCTTCCGGCCTTCGCCTCAAGCGGGTAGCTGCCCGGGTCGAGATAGAGGTTCAGAATTTCAGTCCAGCCAAGGGCCCAGAAACTGCCTATCAGCACCAGCAGCAGGAAAAGCGCCAGCGCGATTCCGGCCAGCCAAGCAAGTTGTTTACCTTCTCCTTCGGAGAGTATTCGGTCAATTTTGCGTTTCAGCATATGCTTCCTGTATGTATGTGTCTATGTCTTTAAGTTCGATGTCTCCACGGAATTCGCGTACCCGTTCGACGCGTTCGTTGTTGTCGGTGAACATCTTACGGAAATTCTTTATCCACTCGTTCTCGGGGTCCATTTCCTTTAAGAGATTGCCTCCCTCGACAGCGGCGATATATGCAAGGTCGGCCATGTGTGCCAGCGGATTGCCTGCACTGGCAAACTTCCATTCAATGCCTTTCGATTTCATGAGTTCCCATGCTGAAAGGGTAAGGAGCATATGGAACGAAAGGTAAACCTGAAGGGATTCCGCCCAACTGAAGAAGTTGCCGACTTTATAGAAAAGCTGCATCGACGGGATGAAGCGCACGAGTTCTTCCAATGCGCGGTCATGGCGCCTCTGGGTTAGGAGGACCGACACGGCATTGAGAATCAAGTTGTATGATTTGAATCGCGCATCGAATGTTTCCTGATTGAGTTCGAGATCGTCCACAATAGCGTAGTACTCGTCGAAGAACTGGTCGATAAGGGCTTCGCGTTTCTTCTTGCTGACAAGGGCGGATTTTGTGCCGGCCTGGGCGACGAGCGGGAAGAGCGCTGTGAAGCGCTCCTTGGCGCTCCGTGCGCCGTCGCCGGCACCTCCGCGGAGGGCCTGTGCCTTATCTATCATGCCCTTTTTCTGGTACAGCATGATGAGCAGGCTGGATATCATGGATATGAGTTGCTTTGCTCCGGGGAAGTCCAGCGAATCACATCTGCGGGCAGCTTCGAGGGCCTTTTCGAGATGGGGGATGGAGTCCCTTTGTCCTGCAATAATACTGGCGCAGGTGAAGGCGTCGGGGGCGGACAGGCTCTCGATAGTGACATCTTCGAGCCAGGAAGACATGCGTGCGTGGATCCTTTCTCGCTCCTCCTTAAGGTCGGCCAGAGCCGTAAGCACGTTCATGAGCAGCTGCAGGCGCTGCTCTACCGGCAGGGCCTTGCAGTAGTTCTCGAAATCGTCGGAATCGAGGTAGCCCTCGCGCAGCAACTGGCGAATCTGCGGGCCATGGAAACGGACCAGGTAGCTCATCTGCTGGCCATGGACATAGTCGCCCTCGACCATGTAGGGCGCGAAATGCGAAGGCTCGCAGCCGCCCAGGGCGAAGTACATGCCCATGGTCTCCCGCAGCGAATCATGCGGGTCGAGGGTGAGGATGTATTCTGAGATGTCCTTCTGGCGGCCTCCCAGTCCATCCTCGGGCCTGGTAATGTATTTGGCCCTCCAGAGATGTCGGGCGGGATCCTCGTAGAAGAAGTCGTGGAGGAAGTTCATCGCGCGATAGAACTGGATCATATCCCAGTCTTCTCCGGCGAAATAGGCTACGTCGCTTTCGCGAAGGCCTCCCGGCGCCGCTGCGATCGTCCATATCGCCTGGCGCATTTTTTCGCCCAGGGAGAGGTTCTTGACTATCTGGTTGACCATGAAGGTCATGATATCGTAGGTCGCATCCGGCATCTCCTTCCATATGTCTTCGAGATAGCCGTTGATCGCGTCGATCTGACTGCCCTTCTTGCCGCGAATCTCGCGGAAGTCTTCCTGGGTGAGCGACTCGAAAATGCGGAAGATGCTGTGGACCTTGAGTGGCGGGAGCGTCTTCTTCTTGGAGGTAGCGGCCTTGATCATCTGCTTCTTGATCTTTTCCGGAAGCTCGAGGAAGAAGGTCTGCTCGTAGTTTTCGATGAGCTCAATAGCGGATTCCTCGTCGGCCTCGACTCCGAGCATCAGTTTCTTTGCCAGATAAGGGTAGGCCTCCAGGATTTTTTCGCGGGCTTCGCTTTCGTCCTGAAGGTTGATCATGACATTGACGTCGTCTTTGACATGGTCTAGCCATGGCATATAGAGGTCCTTGGGTGATGTTGTCTCCAGAGCCTCAACGTCGTCCATGTAAATATATATGTAGTTGTCTTCGGCGGCTTCCTCGACCAGCTCTTCGAAGAGTTTGAAGAGGTCCGGTTCGGGCATCTTTCCGAGCATCAGGTCGTCTTCGGGCAGGTCTTCACGTCCAAGTCGCTCCGCGAGTTCATGAATCCAGCGGGCGAGGACAGGGCGCATTGAGGAGCTGTACTCCGACAGGCCGAACACGGCCAGCAGTCGGATGACGTCGGTGTCTTCGTCCCACTGCGCATAATCCTGCGCCATGTGGGTACTCGCGCCGTAACCCTGGACATACCAGACTGCGACATCGGAGGAATCGTCTTCCTCCTCATCTTCATCTTCATCATAGTCCTCATCATCCTCATCCTCTTCGTCATCGTCGTAGACATCGAGTTCGATCGAGCCGGGCAGGAGGCGGAGCAGGGTAGACTCTTCGAGTTCCTTTTCCTGAGCCCACCATGTAGCCGTTCCTTCTTCGTCTTCGCGGGCGGTTTCGGCCTCGATCTGGCGGGCGAGTTGCTCGGTAACCATCTTCTCGAATTCGTCGGAGCTGAAGTGACCGTCCTTCCAGTCGAGATGGTAAGGCGTGCAGCGGTCGTCCTCGCCGCCGCGCTCGCCGAAGAGTGCTTGGACCTTCTTCTTCAGGGCTTCCAGACGCTTGATATTCTCCGGATCCGAGTCGCAGAAGGTGGACTTAAGGTCTTCGGGTATGCCGTCGTAGGATGAGTCGTCGCGCAGGAAGAAAAGGACATGGGACGAGTCGAAGCTGCCCTGAGAGAGGGCGCCGTAGACTATCTCCATTTCCGTCACGGAGCAGCCGGCGGTGTCGGCGAGGATCTGACGCTCCTCGTCGGATAGGCCGGCCATGAATTCGTTCCAGCGCTCAACTGGCGGTATCCAGCCGTAGCGCCGGCCTATGAGGCCGATGAAGAACGGGCGCGAACTGTCGATACAGCTGGTGCAGACGCTCAGAACTTTGCGTTCGCTTTCAGCTTCGCTCATGTTGGAGGTGTTGACTCCCAGACGAAGGTCTATCGCCTGGAGCTCCACCCTGCGGTCGCGGAAACGCCTGTTGAGATAGGGAATCACTTTGAACTTTATGACATCCCTCTCAAAGTCCATATCCTTGAAGGTCGACGAAAGGAAAATGTTGTATCGGCGCCATGCGCCTGTGCTCTGATTACTCATACTTCGAATGTGGTTTATCGGTCTAAGATAAGAAATATATGTTAAGAAACACTATCTTTGATACATGAACTATACTGCTTTACAACTCCTGGTGGCTTTGGCCGCCCTTGTCTATTTCGTAGTTACCCTCATAATCGTAAGGCGCAAGCCAGGCCTTTTGTGGCTTTGCGCAGCACTTGTGGCTCTTGGTGGAATCACCCTGTACTGGCAGGCATATTCGAGCGTCCAGCCGTTCATCCCGCATATTGTGATGAGCATCCTGACGGGTCTGGACCTGTTCCTGTTCCGCGCGTACACTATAGGTATGGTGTCGAACTTCTTCTTCGGAGAAGGCAATATCGGGCATCTTATCATTCTGTACGGTTTGATGCTCTGCGCAGTGTGGACGACCTCCCTGGCCGCAATCCACGTCTTCGCGCGCAAGCTCGAGAGCCGTATATGGCTGTGGTACAAGACTATAGGCCGTTCTTCTTCGCCGGTCCACCTCATCGTAGGCGTGAACCCGCGAAGCATCAGCCTGGCCCGCAGCCTCAAGGGTAAGGGGCGCGTGGTCGTCCTGGACGATGCCGCTCCGGTCGCCGGGCCGCGGGGGAAGATGGACTTCTTCGGAGTTTTGAAGGGCATTCGCGTCGAGTCGCCCCTGGTGAGCCGCCTGCGCCGCGAAGCCCCATGGGCCGCCGTTCTCAAAGGCACGCTCGCGCTACGCCGACTCGACCGTTGGCTCAGGCTCGAGACCACTTCCGTCTATCTGCTTTCCGAAGACTATTCAGCCAACATTGCATCTGCGTTGAGACTCGATCGCAGGGGAGTCGCTTCGGTGTGGTTTGTGGCGAACGAAGATGAACTGACGCTTCCTATTGATATTACTCATAAGAGATTGCATCTTATTGATCCTTCGGCGCTGGCGATTTCCAGTTTGAAGAGGGAAGAAGAGTTGTATCCAGTCCGCTGCGTAGATGTGGCCCGAGATGCTGAGGGCCATCGTCTGGGTTATGTCAATGGTGGATTCGATTCGGTAGTTGTTGGTTCGGAAGAATTTGCGGCCGGCGTGCGTGGATTCCTGCAGGAATGGGCCGCCTTTGTCGGAAAGGATAAGAAACAGGTCCCGCTTGTGATTGACGTTCTGGAAGACATCCCCGCCGACCGTTTCGCCACGCTTAATTGGGTCGGAGTCTGTTTCGACGACGATGAAACCACCATGCGAAAGGCCCTGGATATCGCAAAGCAACACTTTATGTCAGAGATCTCTCCACTCGCTTGCTTCACCCCACCAATTTGCAATTGGCGGGGGCCCCGATTGCTCGGTCGAGATGACAATTCAACTGTCATTCCGAGCGGAGCGAAGGAATCTAATTTCCTTATCGCCGCACGCTTGGACCGCCCTTCTGTGTTCGCCGACACCCTGCGCTTCTCGAAGGAGAATTACGGCGTAGAGATAGTTCCTTTCGGGCAATTGGATAAAATTTGGACATACGACAGCATCACTGGAGGCGACACAGCCCGTTTTGCCCGTATCTTCTACGACGGTTACAGGGAGTCTGCCGGAGGCGGTCTCGAATGGGATGAAAGAAATGCGAAGATTCTCGAATCCGACCACTCCGATTTGTGGAATGCGATGGAGCTTAGGCGAAAAGTCTCGCAGGACTATTCAGATTATTTCCATCGCAGGGTGAAGACTTATCTATGCGATTTGTTCCAGCCTGAATTTGATGGTGTGTGGAAGGATATTCCCGTTAAGTTCGAAGGAAAGCATTACACCGGGGCCGATCCTGCCGTCGGCGCCGTCCTGGAGTACCTCAGCATCGGAGAGCATCTCCGATGGGAGGCCTCCCACCGCGCCGCCGGCTACCGCCCCGGCCCGCGCAAAGAAGAAGATCGCATGACACATACGGACCTCGTTCCCTACGACGCCCTCTCCGGTGTCGCTCAGCACTACGACTGGATCGTCGTCCGCACTTCCCTCCGCTTAAAATAGAGTTACTTCGCCCCCGCGTTATAAATTTCCGTAAAGTGTAAAGTGCTGTATAGCAGGCAATTACGCAAAATCGCCCCCTCGAAAACAAGGGGGCGATTTTATGTAAACGCCGTATTGTCAAGGACTTACACTTTACGCACCATCAACTGCCTAAAGTGGCGACCATGACGGCTTTGATGGTGTGGTGACGGTTTTCGGCTTCGTCGAAGACGATGCTGGCGGGGGACTCGAAGACTTCTTCAGTCACTTCGACTCCGTCCATACCAAACTTTTCATACACATCGCGGCCAACTTTAGTCTCCAGGTTATGATATGCCGGGAGGCAATGCATGAACTTACATGCAGGATTTCCTGTCTTGGCCATCAGCGCAGCATTGACCTGATAGGGTTTCAGCAGAGCGATACGCTCTTTCCAAACCTCGTCGGGTTCGCCCATCGATACCCACACATCGGTGTAGAGGAAGTCGCAGCCCTTGACGCCGAGCTCGACATCGTCGGTGATGGTGATGCGCGCGCCTGTCTCAGCAGCTATCGCGCGGCACTGCTCTACGAGCTCGGCCGCCGGCTGCAGCGACTTCGGCGCCACAATCCTGACATCCATTCCCATCTTCGCTCCGCCGACCAGCAGCGAGTTGCCCATATTGAAGCGGGCATCGCCGAGATAAGCATATGCGATCTGATTCAATGGCTTATCGGAATGCTCCTTCATAGTAAGGAAGTCCGCCAGAATCTGAGTCGGGTGGAATTCGTTTGTCAGTCCATTCCATACCGGAACACCGGAATACTCCGCGAGTTCCTCCACGGTCTTCTGGGCGAAGCCGCGGTATTCGATACCGTCGTACATACGTCCGAGAACGCGGGCAGTATCTTTCATCGATTCCTTCACACCGATCTGCGAACCGGTAGGGCCGAGATAGGTGACGTGCGCGCCCTGGTCGTATGCTGCAGTCTCGAAAGCGCAGCGGGTGCGTGTCGAAGTTTTTTCGAAAATCAGGGCGATGTTTTTGCCGATAAGCGTTTTGTGTTCGCGTCCGGCTTTTTTGTCTGCCTTAAGCTCGGCGGACAGGTCGAGCAGATACTGAATCTCTTCGGGAGTGAAGTCGAGCAGCTTCAGAAAGCTGCGGTTTTTAAGGTTAACCATATTATTTAGTAATTCTTGTTCCACAACTAGGGTTGCCGAGCTGGCCGGCTTCGGTAATTATGCACTCGCCTCCGCCATTCTCCACGAAGGAAATCGCAGCGCGAATCTTCGGGGCCATCGAGCCTTCGGCGAACTGGCCCTCGGCCAGATACTTGCGCGCGTCATCCAGACAAACGCTGTCAAGCGCCTTCTCGCCGGGTTTCTTGAAATTGACATAGACCTTCGGGACGTCAGTCAGAATATAGAATTCGTCGGCGTTCATCCTGACGGCCGCAAGGGCGCAGGCGAGGTCCTTGTCGATTACCGCCTCGACGCCATGGCGGCCGTCTGCAGAGCCGACGACTGGAATACCGCCACCGCCCACAGCGACGACGATATTGCCTTCGCGCGCCAGACGCTCAATGAGGCCTATATTGTTGATAACCAGGGGCTTCGGAGAAGCCACGACCTTCCTCCAACCTCGACCCGCCGAATCTTCGCGATAAACAGATTCCTTCGCTTCGCTCGGAATGACATCAGGGTTGTCATCTCGACCATTTTCCCCGTTGTCATCCCGAGGAGCGTCAGCGACGAAGGGATCTATCGGGCATTCCTTATAGAAAGGTCCTACCGGTTTCGAAGGCGCCTTGAACGCTGGATCGTCGGCGGCGACTTCGACGCGGGTGACAAGCGACACGACAGGCCTCGACAGGCCGGCGCGCTTAAGCACCCGCTCCATCGCGGTCTCAATCAGATACGCGATCGAGCCCTGGGTCTCCGCGCCGCAAAAATCCATAGGCATGGCCTGCAGCCCGAAATCGCGCAGTCCCGCTTCGTGGCGCAGCAACGCGTTCCCTACCTGTGGCCCGTTGCCATGGCCGATGACCAGCCCGCAGCCCTGCTCCAGTAGTGGCAAAAGGCAGCGGCATGCATCCTCGACATTGGCGAGCTGTTCGGCGTAAGTGCCTTTCTGCCCTGCCCTAAGAAGCGCGTTCCCTCCGAACGCGACCATCACAAGTTTACCCATAACTAATCTCTAAGTAAAGGTAAGGTGGAACATCTGAGCAATCCGCCCATCTTCGAGATCTCACGATAGGGGACAGTCTCGACGGTAATGCCGCAAGACTCCAGCCATGCCTTCAGACGCGTAAAATGCTCTTCAACTACGACGACATCCTCGGATATGGAGAATATATTGGAGTTCATCCAGTACATCTCCTCTTTAGTCAATTCAAATACATTACCAGCTCCAAACAACTCCACAAGATGCGTGGCGTCGCGCGGATTCAAAAAGCCGTCCTTATAAATAATCGCCTTGTCCCGGCCGACCGGCATGAATGTGCAGTCCAGATGAAGAATTCCCTCATAAGGGTCGGTATCGCTCTTCCTTAAATTAAGAGGAATAATATTCTTGGAAGGGAAAATCATTCCCAGATAATCCAGTGCCAGCCTGTTGGTACGCGCTGTCTTTACCTGCGGATAGTCTTTGAAAGCATACTGGCCGACGAACAGATAATCGCCCCATAACACGACATCTCCGCCTTCGACGTGGACCGCCTCGGGGAGGTTGTAAATCTGCTTGTAGTGGATCTGGCTGTAGATCTTATCGTAGGCGTCGATTTCGTCCTGCCTGTCGGGGATGATATTCGAAACGATGATCTTGTCGTCGATGACGAAGCCCACGTCGCGTGCGAAAATCTGGTTGCAGCCGTCGACCGGCTCGGGCCTCAAGACCTCAACGCCATACTTCAACAACACTTTTTCGAAAGCGCCCATCTCACGGATGATGTCCTCATCCTTTGGATAGATGCCCTTGACTGCCGACTCATAAGACTTTGCGTCGAAAGTCTGCGATGGCGAAGGCGCAGGGCCGTTGGATTCCGGTCTTCCGAGCACTACTGCGTGCAAACGACCAGTCTCCGATGTTACGTGTATATTCATAGAACAAATTTAATCATTTTTACGCGCATTCCAGCCGTCGAGCTCTATTGAACAGGCCTCGGCGCCAGTATAGGTCACGGTCTTTCTCTGCCCGGGAGTCAGCGAGAAGAAGTTGTCGGACCAAAGGACAGCCGGAATCAACTGACCGTCGGCATCCTTCGCCTTCAATATATTCTGGTATGCAATTACATCCGAATTGTTAGTCACGGTAACCGAATGTCCGTCGACAACCATATCGACCGCAGCCTCAGGCAGCGAGCATACAAACGACAAATCGGAGTACTTCGAAATAGGCGTCTGGTACCAGTTGGCCTTCGCCCAGTCATAAGTATTTCCGGTCCCTATGCAGTAAAAGTTGTCGGATACAAGTGCGCCCGCGCTGTCGTAAAGCTCGAGCGAGAGGTAGCACGGTCCTGCTATGGGGCCGCTGACCTTTTGCGGAGCGCGTGGAGCGATCCGCGTCTGCTTGACCTGGGTCCGCACGAGCTTCGAGTCCGGGCCGTAGATGCTAAGGATTGCGGTGTACGTGCCCGCCGGCACGACCTCGTCGACCGCCCACACGCAGCGGTCGCCATAGTTGTAGACAAGCTGCACTGGCGCGCAGGCCTTTTGGGTGCCGTAGTAGCCCGCAGTGGGGACGAGATACCAGTCGAAGAGCTGCCAGTACAGCGACGGCCACGCGGAGTTCAGCATCCATTGGACGATGCCCGTGGTCCTGGGCACGGCGACGCGGAACGCCTCGTACATGGCGCGGGTGCCGTCGTAGTCGAGCGCATGGGCCTTGCGGACGAAGTCCTCGAAACCGGTGGGTTCGCCGTACTGACCGGCCATGGCCTTACGGGCTTCGCGGGTCGAGCGCATGTCCTCGGTGGACTTGGTGCAATGGCTGTCCCAAGCCTCGTTCAGCGGCCAGAGGTGGTCTTCGCCCACTATGCGCCGGACCGACTCCGCCTGCGGAATGTTCATGCCTATGCCGGTTTCCGTGTTGAAGCCATAGTTGCCGCCATTATGCGTGTCGAGATACCAATAGTCCGGGCCGACGTACTCGTAGGGGCCGGCCATCTTCACGCCCGAGGGCCCGCCGTACTTGCTGGCAAGGCCGCTGGAAGAGCAGACGTAGGGACGGTATTCGAGGCGGTCGTACCACTGCATGTAGGCCTCCTCGAGGCGCTCGTTGGGGATGCGGTCGGAGCCCATGCCCCAGCTGATGACGGACGGGTGATTGCGCATCCAGAGCAGCTGGTCACGGAGGTAGCGGGTGGCGAGTTCCTCCCATTCGTGGCCGTTGATGCAGCCGTATTTGCCCAGCTCCGGAAGGCCGCAGTAGCCCTTCCATTCCCACTGGCAGCTCCACCCGACCATGGCCATGAGGCCGAGCTCGTCGCACAGGTCGTAGACAACGCCGTCCTTGCTCCAGATGTTCTCGAAGCGCACGGAGTTGAGGTTCATGTTTTTGACCATGTCGAGCTGCTTGCGCGTCCGCTCAGGGGTGTCCTGCATAAAGATGTCGTCGGTCCAGCCGGCCGATTTTATTAATACGGGTTTGCCGTTGAGTTTGAAAAGGCGATGGCCATATTTGTCGATTTCGCTTGTGATGTCGCGAAGGCCGAAACGGACAGAGATCTCTCCACGCGCTTCGCTTGGTCGAGATGACATGGTTGTCATTCCGAGCGGCCTTTTTGTCATTCCGAGCGGCCTTTTTGTCATTCCGAGCGAAGCGAAGGAATCTGTGTTGAACGTCATCTTCAGCGTGTACATCTCCGGCGTTCCCATGTCGTGGCTCCACCAGATGCGCGGGTTGCTGACCTTTTCAGTGATGCTGACGGTCTTGGTCTCCCCGGGCTGCATGGAGACTTTTTCTTCGAAGCTACCGTTGTCGTATTCGCCCTTAAGGATGCCCTCTACGGGCTTGTCACTATAATTGATGAGCGTGGTTCTTGCGAGGAAGGAGGCTTCGTTCAGGTTGTCTGTATTGACTCGCGGTTTCACGAAAACGTCGGCGATGCGGACGTCAGGGGTGCTGATGAGTTCGACTTTGCGCCAGATGCCCATGCTCTCGTCGACCGGGCGGGGATTCCAGTCGACATAGCCAACGTTGAGGCACTGCTCCGGGGCTTTGTGGACACGGACTTTGAGGGTGTTGTTGCGGCGTGCAATCTTGGTGATGTCGTATTCGCGTATGCAGAAGACTCCGTAGGTCTTGTCGGCCGAGGCGATTTGTTCGCCGTTCACCCAGATGTCGGCCGAGTAGCCAAGGCCCTCGAACCTCAGGATATTGTGCTGGCCCTTGGGGGCCTTGAAGCGTGTTTTGAATATCCATGGCGAGTCGAAAACCGACTTGTCGATGTTGAAGTAGCGGTCTTCTTCAAGAATATTCGGGCCGAAGTAGCCGGCTTCGTTCAGCGCGCCGGCGACGGTGCACGGGACGACTGCGTCGAAGGTGCGCGTGTCGCCCTCGCGCTGCAGTTTCCAGTGTTCAAGATCTTTGCCCGCGTTGCCGCAGCAAGCGGTGAGCATGGCCGCATAGGCCACCAGGGTTGCCAGTCTTTTCATCAGAGAAGCGATGCGCCCAGAATGGGAATGTCTCCCTCGGGCATGGCGGTTATCTGGAGTTTATCCAGGAAACGAGGGTAGGGGTATGAGAAGCTCAACTGGCGCATCATGGCCGGTTTGAACAGGTCGAAATTGTGGGCCACGCCGCCGCCGAACACTACGCAGCCGGGGTCGTAAGCAAACAGGACCATGGTCAACAGTTTGCCCAGATGAATTCCGAATTCGTCCATCATGGCGAGGGCATGGGGGTCGCCTTTTCTGGCGGCATCGCCGGCGTCTTTGGGGTTGACATTGTACGCCGTGAAGAACTTTTTCGAGCAGTAGTCTTCGAGGACTCCTCCATTGTAAGGCATGGAGCAAAGCTCGCCAGCGCCGCAGTTGGTTCCGGTAAATAGTTTGCCGTCGATAATAATGCCCATGCCAGTTCCGGTTCCGAGGGTCACTCCTACTATTACTGAAGAAGGTTTATCCAGCAATGCGGCGGCGCCGAGCACAAAGCAGTTGGCGTCGTTATTTACTGCGATAGGGATATTGAAGGCTTTTTCGAGACGCTCCTTGAGAGGAACCACCGTCCACGACGGGATATTCATCGCGTCATAAACTATTCCCTTTTCGGAATCGACGTAAGTCGGAACGCCAATACCTATTTTGGTTACTTCAGGCGTTATGATCTGTTTGATTGCGTTCTCCAGATGCTGCAGCGTCTCTTCAAGCGTCGCGTCCGGCGCGAAAGACGGAACGGTGATTTTATGAACAATCTGATTGTCTTTAACGAGTCCGAGGTTGATAGTCGTTCCCCCGATGTCGATTCCTAATAGCATGTTTGCAGGTTTATGTGTTAGTCCTACAAATTTATGAAAAAACTTGATACTAACCTGCGGGCAAAACCGCAGGTTAGCTCCAACTTTTTATTATTGCGGAGTCTATTCTGTTGTCATTTCGACCGAGCGTAGCGAGTGGAGAAATCTCAGATCAGTCCGAGCTCCTTCGCTTTCAGCACCAGCTCTGGCGTGTTGGCGACATCGAATTTGACGAGGAGTTTTTTGCGATACCAGTTGATGGTTTCGGTGCTGAGGAAGAGGGCCTCGGCAATTTGTTTGGAGGTGTAGGCCTTGGCGAGCAGAACGAGGATTTCGCGCTCACGGTCGGTGATCGACGGCGCTTCGGGAGAGGGGATCGGGGCCTCTGCGTCCGCTGCGCCATGGGCCCGGCGCTTCCGGCGGCTGAAGATGATGGCACATGCCAGGGCGGCCAGGACCAGGAAGAGCGCGACGATGCCCAAAGCGAGCTGCTTCTTCTGCTTTGATAGCGCCATCTGCATCAGGTTGAGGTTCTCCGTGCGGAAATCCGGGCTGTAGTCCGGATGCGCCCCGTAGTAGTCGTCGGCCATGCGCAGATACTTGAGCGATTTCCACGGCTTGCCCTTCGCCAGGTAGAGGCGTCCAAAGCCCTTCACGACGTCGATGATCATCAGCGAGTCGCCAGAAGCCTGGGCATAGTCCATCGCCTTCGCATACGCGTCTTCGGCTTGCCTGAGATCGCCTTCGTCTACCCACGTCTCCCCGATGTTGTACCACAGGATCGAGTTGCTCTCGTTCCAGCAGTATTTGTCGAAGATCGCGCCCGCTTTCCGGTAGTACTCCATCGCCTGCGGGATCGAATCCATCATGTTGTAAAGGTTGCCGATGGCCCCGTAGAGCGCGGAATAATAGTCGTCGACGAACTTCTCGTCGTAGCCCTCGGGGTTGGTGGGGGAGGGAATTCCGGCGGACATGGCATCGACTGCGGCGAGAGATGCCTTGTAATAGACCATGGCGCTATCGAACTGGTCACGGTTGTAGAAGTGCTGGCCCAGGTAGCGCAGCGCGTCGGAGTCGGCGGCCTTCCACCCGCGCGGCTGGCTGATTTCGAGGGCCTTGCGGGCGTAGAAGATGCTCTTCTCGCGGTTGATCGGGCTGTAGCCCAGCAT
>JAFZWV010000014.1 GCA_017617035.1 Bacteroidales bacterium | reverse complement strand
GCCACAACGAGGATTGCACCATCCATCTGGGCTGCACCGGTAACCATGTTCTTCACGTAGTCGGCGTGGCCAGGGCAGTCGACGTGTGCATAGTGACGTGCCTCGGTCTCGTACTCAACGTGAGCGGTGTTGATGGTAATACCACGCTCTTTCTCTTCGGGAGCGTTGTCGATCTGGTCGAAGGACTTGATCTTGCCTTCGTTACCCTTAACGCGAGCTGCGAGCACCTTGGTGATAGCAGCGGTAAGGGTAGTCTTGCCGTGGTCAACGTGGCCGATAGTACCGATGTTGACGTGCGGTTTGGTTCTTACGAATGTTTCTTTTGCCATAATATTATGAAATAAAAGTTGTCAAAAAAAAAGAGCCGATGATGGGATTTGAACTCATGACCTCATCCTTACCAAGGATGCGCTCTACCCCTGAGCTACATCGGCATTCTTTTGAGCGGGGTAGGAGAATCGAACTCCCATTTCCAGCTTGGAAGGCTGGCATAATAGCCATTATACGAACCCCGCGAAGTGGTGTCCCACTCATGTGGTGGGCAAGGATGGATTCGAACCACCGAAGGTATAACCAGCAGATTTACAGTCTGCCCCATTTGGCCACTCTGGTACTTGCCCAAAACTTGCCTGTATGCGCTCAGGCAGAAGCGAGCCGATGGGCGGATTCGAACCGTCGACCCCGAGATTACAAATCACGTGCTCTGGCCAGCTGAGCTACATCGGCAATTATGTCAATGCCCTCTTTTCTCAAAAAGGACTGCAAATATAGGCAACTTTTGGGAAAAACAAAAAAGATTTTAAAAGATTTCAGAAATTTTTCTTGAAATCCCTTCGGCGTCAATTCCGCACTCTTTGCGCTGCGCGGCCTGAGTGTCGTGGTTAATGAACTCATCTGGGGCTCCGATACCTACCACAGGTACTCCTGGGGCCTTATCTGCGAGGAACTCGCAAACTGCGCCGTAAAGTCCGCCCTTGAGCGAACCGTCTTCGACCGTGATGATCTTTTTGTAGGACTTTGCGATACGCGCAAGCATCTCCTCGTCGAGCGGTTTGAGGAAGCGGAAGTTGTATACTCCGACCTTGTCGCCGAAGTCCTCGGCCGCCTTGAGCGCGGCATGGACGCAAGGACCGATAGCGATAACCGCGACCTTGCTGCCCTTGCGGCATTCGACCGCCTTTCCGAGCGGCAGTTCTTCATAGTCGGCGTCTCTCCACGGAGTCTCGCCCGCGCTCCCGCGCGGATACCTTATTATATAAGGGCCGCCTTCGTATTTCAGGGCAGAGTACATGAGACTCTTGAGCTCGGCGCCGTCGGCGGGGGCGGCGACCACGCAGTTCGGGATGGCGCGATACGCGGCCAGGTCGAACATGCCGTGGTGTGTTGCCCCGTCCTCGCCGACCAAGCCGGCGCGGTCGAAGCAAAGCACGACGGGAAGGTTCTGAAGAGCCACGTCGTGGATTATCTGGTCATAGGCCCTCTGGGAGAAGGTCGAATAGATGTTGCAGAAAGGACGCATGCCTGCGGCGGCAAGACCCGCGCTGAAAGTCACGGCGTGTTCCTCTTCGATACCGACGTCGAAAAAGCGCTCCGGATAGTCGCGGGCGAACAGGTTCATTCCGCAGCCGCTGGCCATGGCAGGGGTAACTCCGACTATGCGCTCGTCCTTTGCGGCAAGTTCGCACAGCACCTGACCGAACACATCCTGGAAACGGTCTACCTTATTGACAGACACGATGCGGTCGCCGGTCTCGGGATCGAACTTACCGGGAGCATGCCACACGCAGGGATCATCCTCAGCCGGACCATAGCCGCTGCCCTTCGAGGTGATGCAGTGGAGCACCACCGGGCCATGGATTCTCTTGATCTTACGGAGGCTGGCCACCACCTGTTCGATATCATTGCCGCCTATGGGACCGAAGTAACGAAGTCCGAGGGCCTCGAAAATATCGCCGCCAGTGCGTTTTACTATCCATGACTTAAGCGAGCGTATCCAGCGCTGAAGGAAACGCCTCAGGCGCCTGTCTCCCATCTTGTTCCACACCTTGTCCTTGAAGGTATTGTACTTACCGCTGGACGTGATGCGGAAAAGATGTTGATGAATACCGCCTATGGCCTTGTCGATAGACTGATTATTGTCGTTGAGAACTATCAGGATGTTGGCCTTGCTGGTGCCGGCATTGTTGAGAGCCTCGAAAGCCAGTCCGCCGGAAAGGGCACCGTCGCCGATAAGGGCAATGCTGTGGGCGTCCGAACCCTGAAGAGCGAAGGCCTCCGCATAGCCGAGGGCGGCGCTGACCGAGTTCGAGGCGTGGCCAACGCCGAAGGCGTCGTACTCGCTCTCACTCATCTTCGGGAAGCCGCTCACGCCCTCGCGGGTGCGGAGCGCCTTGAAAGCCTCCTTCCTGCCGGTCAGTATCTTGTGTGCATAAGCCTGATGGCCCACGTCGAAGATCATCTTGTCCTTCGGCGCGTCATAGACATAATGCAAACCAACGATAAGTTCCACCGCTCCCAGACTGGAAGCCAAGTGTCCCGGATGGTCCGAGCATACCTCGATCATATATGAACGCAGCTCCGAGCATAGCTGCCTGAGTTGGTTCATATCCAGAGACTTGATGTCTGCCGGGGAATTTATACGATCCAGTATGCGATCCATCGAAGTACAAATGTAGCACATTATTTTGACTTTTCAGCCAAACAGTCTAACTTAGCAATTCCATAAATGGTGCGCGAACTAGCGTTAAAGTGTGCGCGAACAAAGCTGGCTACTTTGGCGCCCTTTGCCCGGATTAGGGTCGCTGCCAGATGCGTGACGTCGTTAATCTGTGAGCGAACAAAGCTAGCCACTTTGGCGCCCTTTGCCCGGACTAGGGTCGCTGCCAGATGCGTGACGTCGTTAATCTGTGAGCGAACAAAGCTGGCTACTTTGGCGCCCTTTGCCCGGACTAGGGTCGCTGCCAGCCGCGCAGCGGCGTTAAGCGATGGGCGCCAAAGCGGCCAGCTTTGTGAGCCAAATAGAAATATTGAAAACAAATAAGATATGTCAGAGAAAGTACAGAAATTGATGAACGACAACCCGGTTGCAAGGTGGTCGGTTCTAATCCTGGTGGCGTTGATGATGTTCTTCGCCTACATGTTCGTAGACGTAATGTCGCCTCTTAAGTCTCTTGTTGAGAGCAATCTTGGTTGGAATAGCACCGTGTTCGGCAAATATGCCGCCTCGGAATACATACTTACGGTTTGCGGCTTTCTTATCCTGGCCGGTATTATCCTCGATAAGCTCGGTGTCCGCTTCTCCGGTATCCTGTCCGCAGGCCTGATGGTCTTCGGCGCCGGAATCAAGTTCATAGCCGTAAGCGACTGGTTCCAGACAACCGCCTTTGCAGGCTGGCTCAACAGCTGGTGGATCGAGATGCCTGCAAGCGCCAAGCTTGCCGCCCTCGGTTTCATGATCTTCGGCTGCGGCTGCGAAATGGAAGGCACCAACGTCTCCAAGATTCTGGCAAAATGGTTCAAGGGCAAGGAAATGGCCCTGGCCATGGGCCTTGAGATGGCTATCGCCCGTCTCGGTGTGTTCGCCGTGATGTGGATCTCGCCGCTCATCTCCGCGAAGTTCGACGGCTCGGTCATGGCCCCGATGGGCTTCTGCGGCGCACTGCTCTGCATAGGCCTCATCAACTTCATCATCTTCGCTTTCATGGACACTAAGTTCGACAAGCAGCTCGTCGCGGCCGGCATGGCCACCGAAGAGAAGTCGCCCGAGGACGAGTTCCACGTAAGCGACCTTGGCGCCATCTTCAAGAGCAAGATGTTCTGGATCGTGGCCCTTCTGTGCGTCCTGTACTACAGCGCCATCTTCCCGTT
The DNA here is from genome assembly GCA_017617035.1 of Bacteroidales bacterium. Taxonomy (GTDB): domain Bacteria; phylum Bacteroidota; class Bacteroidia; order Bacteroidales; family UBA932; genus Cryptobacteroides. The sequence goes on along the minus strand of JAFZWV010000014.1, from coordinate 28,414 downwards.
CCAGCGCTATGCCCCTAACTTCCTCGAGGAGACCCTTGGAATCGATCTCGAATCGGCAGCCCGTCTGTTCAGCGTCTTCCCTATTTTGGCCATGGCCCTGACTCCCCTGCTCGGCATCTTCCTCGACCGCATCGGCAAGGGCGCATCCATGCTCATGGCCGGCGCCGTGATCATGATCGTGTGCCACCTCAGCTTCGCGTTCCTTCTCCCGGCGTTCCCGAGCAAGACCCTCGCACTGGTGCTGATCGTCACCCTGGGCGTGAGCTTCTCGCTGGTACCTGCAGCCCTTTGGCCTTCAGTACCTAAGATCATCGACGAGAAGATTCTCGGTAGTGCATACTGCCTTATCTTCTGGGTGCAGAACATCGGACTCTGCCTGGTACCCGCGTTGATTGGTTCACTCCGCGAGACTACCGGCGGCTATACCGTCCCGATGATAGTTTTCTCCAGCTTCGGCGTGCTGGCCTTCTTGTTCAGCATAGCCCTCAAGATCGAGAACCGCAAGAAGAACTACGGTCTCGAGCTGCCGAATATAAAGAAAGAAACTCCGGAGGCGGCAGACGCACCCGAAGCGTGAAGTGCAACTGATTGATTATCAGACAGAAACACAAATTACCCTCCCCGTTTTCGGGGAGGGTAATTTGGTTAAACGCCTAACAGACAGGAGATTACATTTCACGCCTAGAACGGAAGATCGTCGGCGGGGATGTCTTCGACCGGGGCCGCGGCGGCGGGAGCGGCGGCAGCCGGGGCTGCAGCGGGAGCGCTGTAAGCCGGTTGGGCCGGGGCGCTGTAAGCGGGCTGAGCCGGGGACGAATAGCCGCCCTGAGGGGCCGCGGCCTCCGAGTCGTCACGCTTTCCGAGCAACTGAAGGGTATCCACCTGAATTTCGGTAGTGTACTTCTTCACGCCCTGAGGGTCTGTGTAGCTACGCGTACGGAGTCTTCCTTCGATATATAACTGGGTGCCCTTACGGACAAACCTTTCTGCAACATCGGCGTTGGCTCGCCAGCAGACGATGTTGTGCCATTCTGTGTTTTCGCGAAGTTCTCCATTGCGGTCTTTGTAGCGCTCGCTTGTTGCGAGTGTGAAGGTGGCGACTTTAGTGCCGCCCTGAGAGTTTCCATCGAGGTAACGTACTTCCGGGTCTCTTCCAACGTTACCGATCAGCATTACTTTGTTCAGTGACATATTATTTGGTTATTAAACCCCGGCAACGTGCCGGAGCCGAAGTGCAAGTTAGCAATTTTTCCTATATTTGTGCCGATTTCGCATGAAGAAATATCTGATTATCTTCCTTATTTCGATGGTCCCTCTGATTGAACTCAGAGGATCTATCCCTATGGCCGTATTGGTATACAAACTTCCCATAGTTCCGTCTTGTATCATATCAGTCGTAGGTAATCTCCTACCCGTTCCATTCATCTTCTTTTTCGCCCGCAAGGTGCTGGAGTGGGGTCAGGACAAAAAGTTGATCGGCGGATTCTGCCGCTGGTGCATTAATAAGGGGGTCAAGGGAAGCGACAAACTTCAGAAGAAAGGCAATGCGGGTCTTTATATCGCGCTGCTTCTTTTCGTAGGAATTCCACTCCCGGGCACGGGCGCCTGGACAGGCACCCTCGCTGCAAGCTTCCTCAACATGGATTTCAAGAAGAGCATAATAGCGGTTATGGCCGGCGTTTTACTGGCCGGAGCTATTATGTTGGCGGGGTGTCTGATTTTCGGAGTCGCCTTTTTGGATCTATTTCACAGTGTCTAGCATTCCTGCTATTTGTGTGAAGACTTCGCCGGAATCGTGTCCTTCGGAACTTACGTATAGATTGTAAAGCCCTTTGCGTTTGGAGATTCGGCCGACCTTAAAAACGGCTTCGGACGCTACTGCGCAGTACTCGGCTGTAAAGCACTCCCTTCCTACCAGATTCACGAACAGGTTTTCGCCTACTGCAATAGGCGGGCGACGGCGACCCTTGCGAGGTTTGCCGAACCAGTTAACCGCTCTGCCGGCGAGCAAGGTTGCGCCCTTAATCTCAGGGTGCTTCTTATCGCCGCTAACTGCGAAAACCGCGACCCTGATATTCTTGGAAGCAAAATACTTATTCACCGAATCGGCCAAAGCTTGAACTCCCTTCTCATCGCCATCGATCACGACAACAGCCGCACGCACCTTTGAGAGGGACGTGAAACTGGTGGGAACCTTGGACTTATGAAGGCCCAGGGCCAGGAAACGGGCGAAAGAGACTATGGGATTCATTTAGTGTTGGCGGCTATGAGTTCGCGTATTTCTTTCTTGGCATCGCGCCAACGGGGGATGTCAATCTTGGTGCCTACGACCTCGACCACCTTAGCGGCGATAATCGAGCCCACCTCTCCGCAGACGCGAAGGGGCATGCCCAATGAATGTGCATACAGGAAGCCGGCTGCATAGGTATCGCCAGCACCGGTTGCATCGACTGGATCGGCCGGCCATGGCTCTATGAAGTATTCCTGATCGCCGGACTTCACGTAAGAGCCCGCTTTTCCGACCTTCACGACCGCAATCTTGCAGTGCTTCGAGATGTCGTCGAGCGCGGCCTGGGCATCGGGCAGTTTAGTGAAAGCGCGGGCCTCGGTCTCGTTGGCGAAAACGATATCGACATAACGGTCGACTATGTCGTGGAGGAAAGCTTCGTTGCTCTCGACGACGTTGTACGAGGCCATGTCGAGCGAAATCATACATCCCGCTTCGTGGGCCAATTCGACCGCCTTGCGGATAAGAGCCTGATTCTGAACGAGATAGCCTTCGATATGGAAATAATCGTGGCCTTTGAAATACTCGGGCTTCAGATCTTCCGGGACCAGGTCCAACGCTGCGCCAAGGTACACGGCGAAGGTCCTCTCGGCGTTACCGCCGCTGACGAAAACCATCGAACGGCCGCTGGACTTATCGCTCTTCAGGAGCATAGTGTTCACTCCATACTGCTCCTGATCGCTCTTGAACAACAGACCCAGTTCATCTTCGCCTATCTTGCCGATAAAGCTTGACGGCATACCGAAGATAGCGGTGCAGGTGATGGTGTTGGCTGCGCTGCCGCCGGCGACATATTTTACGCCCAGGGGCTTAAGGGCCTGCCATATACGGTCACCAGTCTCCATGTCTACATGCTGCATACTGCCTTTGGGCAGATGGTACTGTTTCAGAAGGGAGTCGTCCGGGAGGACTGCGAGGATGTCCGTAAGGGCATTACCGATACCGAGGATGGATTTCATACGCTTCGTCGTTAACATACAAATATAACAAATAATGCGTATCTTTGCCCCCGCAATGGCAAAAAAAGCGCTTAAAATACTCGAGTACATCCTCCTTTTCGGACTGGGTGTCGTGTTGGTCTGGGTTGCCCTTCGAGGCATTGATTGGAAGGTTTTCGTGGACAATCTCCACACCGTGCGCTGGGGCCATGTAGCCCTCTCCGCCCTTGCGTGCTTCTGCGCGCTGGTTCTTCGCGCCGAACGCTGGAAGGACATGCTCCGTCCGCTCGATCCTTCTGCTACGTTCATCAAGGCCTGGGATGCCAACAACCTTGGCAATCTCAGCTATCTGGTGGTAGCCGGCAGCGGCGATTTCGTCCGCACCGCAGGAGTGACCAACAAGAATATCACCTACGACAAAGTCTTCGGCACCGTCCTGATGGAAAGGGCTTGGGATTCACTGATGGTGATAGTGGTCACTATCCTTGCCATCGTGTTCAAGCAGGACGCCATTATCGGATTCCTGAAAGACTCGGTCCTGAAGCCCGCAGCCGGCAGGCTGTCACTTGAGATCTGGCTTATCCTTGGAGCGCTTATCATAGCGATCGTAGTGTTCTGCGTGCTTATCTACAAACTTCGCGACAAAAGCAAGTTCTTCGGTAAGATTGCAGAGTGGATTCGCGGGGTATGGGACGGAATCAAAGCATTCCTCGTGATGGACCGCAAGGGCCGCTTCGCCATCTATACGCTTTGCATCTGGTTCTGCTACGTGGCGATGTGCCAGTGTGTGTTCTGGGCCATGCCCGGACTTGGCGACCTCACCTTCGCCGACGCACTCTTCCTTTCGGCCATAGGCAACTTCGCGACCATAGTCCCCGTCCCGGGCGGTATGGGCGCATTCCATTATCTTATCGCCCTTGCCATGTCGGAGATCTACGGCTTCGGCTGGGAGGTCGGCATTCTGTTCGCCACCCTCACACACGAAAGCCGCACCATCCTGCTGGTGGTGCTCGGTGCCATCTCGGCAGCCGCCATGGCAATACGCAGGGGGCGTCGTAAGCGTGAAATGTAATCTCCTGTCTGTCAGGCGTTTAACCAAATTACCCTCCCCGAAAACAGGGAGGGTAATTTATGTTTCTAATTGGCGTGACAGGTGTTCCAAGTGATGAGACGGCTGTCACGAATACGGTCTCAAATTGTGACAGGTGTACCAAAGAAGGGGACGGCTGTCACAATAATAGCCTTAAAACGTGACAGGTGTACCAATGAACGGAACACCTGTCACGCTAATTATCTACGAGAAAAACACAAGGCCCGTGAAGCCTCTACAGATACGGATAAATAAATTCCCAGACTAAATCGAGTTCGCGCTGTGTGGTGCCAGTCCATGCGGTGAGGATCACCACGGCGTTCTTCGAGGGCAGGACCAGGATGAACTGCCCGCCGGCGCCGTCGGCCCGGAAGCCTTCGGTTTTGTTGCGCCATGTCTGGAAGCCGTAGCCGTTGACCCAGTCAGTGGAGGAATCAGCCGGGCCGTTGGATATTTGTTTCGAGCCCATCTGCTCCACCCAGTCGGCGGGGATCAGTTGACGGCCATGCCAACGACCCTTCTGAAGCAGCAGCAGGCCCATCTTCGCAAGGTCTTCTGTCTTGAGCCAAAGGCCCCAGCCGCCGGCGCTGATTCCGAGGCAGTCGGCCTCCCATTCGGGCTTGTCTATGCCCAGCGGCTCGAAAAGGCGCGGCGTCAGGTAATCGAGTACGCTCTCCCCAGTCGCTTTAGTGACCATGGCCGAGAGCATATAAGTTCCCAGCGAATTATATACGAAGTGAGTTCCCGGCTCATAGACGAACGGCTGGGCGAAAAAGGCCCCCTGGCAGTCGGCTCCCTCGCCAAGATACGCCACCATCTGGCCGTTGTCGCGGTGGAGCACGGAATATGTCGCCTCCTTAGCCTGGCCGCAGGACATGGTCAACAAATCCCTTACTGTAGCCTCGCAGGGATTCTCCGCCAATACTTTATCCGGGAAATAGTCCGCGACTTTATCATCCAGAGACATCTTCCCTTCGGCGATGGCCATTCCGACTGCGCTCGAAGTAAAAGTCTTGCTCACCGAGAACATGGGGTGCGGACGGTCGGGAGTCCACTCGCCAAAGAATTGTTCGGCTACTACCGCGCCGTCTTTAACTATCATTATGCTATGCAGACTCTCTATTACCTTTGAAGTATCGAGAAATGTCTGGAAAGCCGAGTCAAGTTCTGGAGTCGCTGCAGCGCGCGGCAGTTCGCGCGGTCCCGAGCAGGCGGCAACCACAGCCGCAGCCAAGATTAAGAAATACCTTTTCATATAACAAAGATAAAGATTATTATTCTTATATTTGCGGTCCGAAATAAGGATGGTCCCGTAGCTCAGTTGGATAGAGCAACAGCCTTCTAAGCTGTGGGTCGCGCGTTCGAGTCGCGCCGGGATCACGAATTATGTTCACTATCTTAGAGAAAGATATGCTGACTCCAACTATTTGTCGGATGGTGGTCAGCGCACCGAGGATAGCAAAGTCTGCGAAGCCCGGGCAGTTCCTTATCGTGAGGAACGACGAAAAGGGAGAAAGAGTTCCCCTCACAATCAGCGATTATGATGCCGAGAAAGGCACTGTAACTATAGTCACCCAGAAGATAGGTGTGTCCAGCGCGGCTATCATCGAGCGTGAGCCCGGCGAAGCATTCGCCGACGTAGTGGGCCCTCTTGGAAAAGCCTCCGAGCTGTGTGAACTCAGCGACGAAGAGCTCAAAAAAATGAGCATAGTCTTCATCGCCGGCGGTGTAGGAACCGCTCCCGTATATCCCCAGGCAAAGTGGCTCAAGGAACATGGAGCCCATGTAGAGGTAATCATCGGCGCGCGCAACGAGGGCCTGCTTATCTACACCAAGGAAATGGCCAGCGTCTGCGACGAACTCCACCTCTGCACCGACGACGGCTCGTTCGGGTTCAAGGGCGTAGGTACCGCGATGCTCGAAAAACTGGTCGCCGAAGGCAAGCACTTCGACCGCTGCATCGCCATCGGCCCTATGATCATGATGAAATTCAGCACCCTCACCTGCATAAAGCTCGGCATCCCCGTGATTGTCAGCCTCAACACCCTGATGGTCGACGGAACCGGAATGTGCGGCGCATGCCGCGTAAGCGTAGGCGGCAAGACTAAGTTCGCCTGCGTCGACGGCCCCGAGTTCGACGGCGCACTTGTCGACTTCGACGAAGCAATGCGCAGGCAGGGACAATATAAGGCGGAAGAAGCCCAGGACAAAGAAAAATACGGATTCGCACTATGATGACCGAAAGGACTAAAGTACGTGAGCAGGATCCCAAGGTAAGGGCCTGCAATTTCGAAGAAGTAAGCCTCGGCTTCAACCTTGAGGAAGCGCAGCTCGAAGCTAACCGTTGCCTGCATTGCAAGATTCCCCACTGCGTGGGCGCCTGCCCGGTAGGCATCGACATCCCCGGCTTCATCCAGAAGATAAAGGAAGGCGACGTCAAGGGCGCCGCCGGCGTAATCGCCAAAGACTCCTCGCTGCCAGCAGTGTGCGGACGAGTTTGCCCCCAGGAAACGCAGTGCGAAGGCAGCTGCATCCTCGGCATCAAGGGCGAGAGCGTCGCAATCGGCAACCTCGAGCGCTTTACCGCAGACTGGTGCCGTGAGAACGGCTACAGCGCGGAAGCTACCGATATCGAAAAGACCGGCCATGGCGAGAAGGTAGCCATCATAGGCTCAGGCCCCGCCGGCCTCGCATGTGCGAGCGACCTCGCGAAGTGGGGCTACGATGTGACCATTTTCGAAGCGCTGCACAAAATCGGCGGCGTGCTCGTTTACGGCATCCCCGAATTCCGTCTCCCTAAAGACAGCGTCCTGCAGCACGAAATCAACGAAGTGCTCAAGCTTGGCGTGAAGATCGAGACCGACGTTATCATCGGCCGCACGGTCACAATAGACCAGCTGCTCGACGAAGAGGGCTTCAAGGCCGTCTTCATCGGCACGGGCGCAGGTCTGCCCAAGTTCATGGGCATACCCGGCGAGAACCTCAACGGAGTATTCTCCGCCAACGAATTTCTTACCCGCAACAACCTCATGAAGGCCTACCGCGACGATTACCTCACCCCTATCCACGCCGGCAAGAAGGTGTGCGTAGTGGGAGGTGGAAACGTTGCAATGGACGCGGCGCGTACGGCGCTCCGCCTCGGGGCCGAGGTCCATATCATCTACCGCCGTACGGAGGTGGAGCTGCCCGCGCGCCGCGAAGAAGTCCACCACGCCAAGCAGGAAGGCATCGTTTTCGAGATGCTCACCAACCCTGTGGAAGTCCTGGGCGATGAAAACGGCTGGGTCAAGGGCCTCAAGTGTATACGCATGGAACTCGGCGAGCCCGACGAAAGCGGCCGCCGCAGCCCCGTTCCCATTCCTGGTTCGGAATTCGAGTTCGACACCGATACTGTAATCATGGCGCTCGGCACCTCCCCTAACCCGCTTATCGCTTCAAGCACCCACGGTCTTGAGACCACAAGGCGCGGCGGACTGGTCGCCGACGAGAACGGCGCCACCACCCGCGAAGGCATATTCGCCGGAGGCGACGCAGTAACAGGAGCCGCCACGGTAATCCTCGCCATGGGCGCAGGACGAAAAGCAGCAGCGGCCATCAGGGACTACCTCAGCAAATAATAAAAAACCTGCGGTTCAAACCGCAGGTTTTTTATTTACAGGCCCCATTCGGAGGCCGAATATGTGTCTTTCGGCGCATTCGGGACATTTGGGAAATAGGTAAAGCCTGTAATCTTTTCCAAGTCAGATACCGACATCATTTCCCTCGCAGACGGCTTCTGTCCCTTGAGGCTATTTGTGTGTGCACGTACGAATGCAGCACACTTCATATCCGATGCATTGCAGTCCTTCAGTGCTTTGCCAGAAGAACCCGATTTGGTTCTCAGAAGAACATAGTAGAACATAGTCGGGCAGTCCACATCATTGCGGCCGCCGAAATCTATAACTTTCGGACTAACGGTATAGCCATATCCGTCTGTAAACTGATCAAAATAGCAGCCTATTACTATATACAAAGTATCACTGCACACCTGACCGTCGACATAGTCCTCGAGAAGGTTCCATCCCCCACCACCGGTATTGAAACCGGCCGACAACTGAGGTGCAATATTCGCGTAGTAGAACACTTGCTGGTTTGCGCTTAAACAGCAGGTTCGCTCAGCCGAGCCAAGCATATGGCCTTTATTGCAGCCTCCTCCTGTGCTCTTGGAACTATACTGGATATCAGCAGGGATATCAGGATCGCACTTGTATGCATCCGAACGCTTGGTCGAGCCGGAATAAACCGAATGGCGGGGAGCCGCCACCCACACTGGGCAATGATGATCGCCGCTGTAGCATACAGTGTAGTTGCGGTATTCCCTGCTATTCATCGAAAAGGAATGAGACGCATAATATAAGCTGGCATCATTGTCTTCTACTCCATTGCCGTCTGCATCATGGGCGACAGGAAGTTCGTACCAGCCGTGAAGAGTCTGGACATCATCATGCGGAGGATCAACCGGATCCACTGGATCCAGTGTATCGGCCGGATCTGTGTAGCCAGTAGTATCAGAGATGGCGACCGTATCTGCCGGCTCTACTATAGACTGACGGCCATCTATATCGGGAGTCAAATCCTCGCATCCGACCACAAACAGAGCGGCCAGAGCGCAAACTGCAAGAAAAGAACGTCCTGTATTCATCAGAATTTCCAGCGAAGGCTTGCCATAGGGATCAACTCCTTGAACGACATGGTCGCGCCGTCGGCGCTGAACAAGAAGCATGGGCGAGTGTCTATTCCTATGGAAAGAGGAATTGTCGCGAAATCATAGCTGATTCCGTACTGAACTACCAGGCCTCCCATAAACTTCGACTTGTCGTACATGCCCAAGGCTATACCAGGACCAAGGTACATATTCCACTCTCCGCCAATGAAGTAGAAACTCAGAAGGTCGAAGTCGTATATCGCCGAAATCCTATAACCGGGACGATCTGTATAGCCCATCACACCAGCGTCGAACTCAAGGAAGTTTGGACCCTGATTCGAAGCGCCAAGGTTGTGCTGATAACTGATCTCGAGTCCGGCTCCGAACCTGAGACCGAACGCACGCGGCTGGGCTGATGCCAAAAAGCCTGCGAAGAGCAGCACCACGGCTGCGAGAATAAACTTCTTCATAGCGTCAATTTCCTATTCCGGTGAAACCAAGGAAGGCCAGGGCCATGATGCCGGCGGTGATAAGCGCAATCGGCAGGCCCTTGAAGGCCTTGGGCACGTCATTGCCTGCAAGCTGCTCGCGAAGACCCGCGAACAGGATCATAGCAACTCCCCAACCGATTGCGGTAGCCAGCGCGTAGACTGTCGCCTGACCCAGGGGCATATCCTTCTGCACTACCGACAGAGCCACACCGAGAACGGCGCAGTTGGTGGTGATAAGCGGAAGGAAGATACCGAGAGCCTGATACAGCGAAGGGCTGACCTTCTTGAGAACTATTTCTACCATCTGTACCAAAGCAGCAATCACGAGGATGAAGGCTATGGTTCTCAGATAAGTGATTCCAAAATGGACGAGCAGATACTTGTCGATGAGCCAAGTTACTACTGTAGCGAGAGTGATAACGAAGCAGACTGCGCCGGACATTCCGGTTGCGGTCGAGAGCTTGTTGGACACTCCGAGGAACGGGCAGATTCCAAGGAACTGCGCGAGCAGGATATTGTTTACGAATATCGCTGAGATAATAATAAGCAGGTATTCCATTACTTCTTGAGATATTTGTTAAACAAAACCATCAGGTAACCTATTACTATGAATGCTCCAGGAGCGAGCACGAAAGCGAGGATACCGTCTCCGGGCAGAAGTTTGTAGCCGAAGGCGGATCCGCTGCCGAGAAGCTCGCGGACCAGACCGATTACAGTAAGCGAAAGGGTGAAGCCGAGGCCGACGCCAACACCGTCGAGCGCGGAAGCGCCGATGCCGTTTTTGTTGGCAAATGCCTCGGCGCGGCCCAGAACGATACAGTTCACGACGATAAGCGGAATGAACAGACCGAGGGTCGCATAGATATCGGGCACATACGCCTTCATCAGGAGTTCAAGCAACGTAACGAAGGTCGCGATGACTACGATGTAGACAGGGATATGGACCTTGTCGGGTACGACGGGAGCGATGAGCGAAATCACTATGTTCGAAAGAATAAGCACGAACATGGTCGCAAGACCCATCTCAAGACCATTCATTGCCGAGGTGGTAGTCGCGAGCGTCGGACACATTCCGAGCACGAGTACGAAGGTCGGGTTGTTCTTGACGAGACCGTCGGTGAGAAAATGCATCTTACTACTCATTGTCCTGTCCTCCATTTAAAGATGATACAAGTTCAACAGCCTGCTTCACTGCGAGAGTGAAAGCACGCGAGGTGATGGTCGAAGCGGTGATGGCATCGAGATCGCCGCCGTCTTTCTTGACTGCAAGGCGGCCCTTGAAGCCCTTGAACTGGGTGCGGAACAGCGACTCTTCCTCGGTGCACTTGGCTCCAAGGCCCGGAGTCTCGGAATGCTCCAGCACTGAAGTATTATAAACGGTTCCGTCAGGCAGAACTCCCACCATGAGGGTAAGGGCTCCGCCAAAACCGTTGGTCGTAGACTTCACGGCATAAGCAACGGGAGCGCCGTCAGTACTGAGCACGTAGTACTCACCGATTCCGGCTGCATCCGAAGTCTGGCTCTCCGACAGCTCTCCCCCTTCGGGAAGCACGGCCGCGATAGAGGCGACCAGATTCTTCTGCGCAGTCTCCGCTATAATATCCTCGGTCACGGAATTGACCGCCCCGAGCAGTCCGCCGCACACCAGACATACCAGCGTGAGGCAAAGGACCATGTTTACGAGATTGGATTTAGCTGCCATAGTCTATTTCCTCCCGTACTTTTTCTGATGGAACCAGTTGTTCAGAAGAGGAACCGTCATGTTCATAAGAAGGATGGCGAAGCTGACACCCTCCGGATAAGATCCGAAGTAGCGTATCATCATCACCAGGAAGCCTATTCCAATACCATAGATTACGCCGCCCCAGTTGCTCATAGGCGAGGTTACATAGTCGGTTGCCATGAAGCAGGCGCCGAGAATGAGGCCGCCGGTAAGCAGGTTGAAGACAGGGTCGGAGAACTGGGCGGGATTCGCGAGCCAGAAGATAAGGCTCGTAAGGGCTACAGTTCCGAAGATGCTGAGAGTAATCCAAGGCTTGATAACCCTGCGGATAAGCAGGTATACAAAGCCAACGAGCAGAGCGATTGCGCTGATCTCGCCGGCTGAACCGCCTATATTCAGGAACAATGTCTGAAGATAATCGGTTCCGGCTATGGCATCCATTCCGCCCTCAGCATAACGGCCCAGCAGGGTCGCACCTGAAACGGCGTCGGTTGAGTGGATGAAGCCGGCCGGAACGGTCCAATCGGTCATCTGGGCCGGGAACGACACCAGAAGGAACACGCGGGCCGTGATAGCCGGGTTGAAGACATTCTGTCCGAGGCCGCCGAAGGACATCTTGGCGATACCGATAGCGACTACCGCGCCAATCAGAACCACCCACCAGGGGGTAGTGACGGGCAGGTTGAGCGCCAACAGCAGACCTGTGACCACGGCGGACATATCGCCCACGGTCGAGGGCTTTTTCATAAGCCAGCGGGTAATCGCCCATTCGAGCAGCACGCAGGAAGCGATGCTGACTCCAAGGACGAGCAACTCGCTCCAGCCATAGAACAGCACTGCGACTATAGTAGCCGGCAGCAGGGCTATTACCACATCGAGCATCAGCGAGCGTGTGCTCACCGAGGCGTGGATATGGGGTGAAGGGGATACTAACATACGCGTCTACTTTTTAGCGGCCTCAGCGGCTGCCTTAGCTGCAGCTGCCCGGGCACGGATGGCGCCCAGAACCTGGTTCTTCGACTGACGCAGGAGGTCGAGCAGAGGAATGTTTGCCGGGCAGCTGTAGAGACAGCAGCCGCATTCTATGCAATCCTGCATCGCATTTGCTTCGAGACCTTCGAGATCGCCCGCGAGGGTGAGCCTGCGAAGGAGGAAGGGCTCAAGGCCCATAGGACAGGCTTCGGCGCAACGGCCGCACCTGATACAGTTGGATTCGGGAGCGCGTTTCGTAGCCTCTTCGCTAAGATAGAGGATAGAAGACGAGCCCTTGACGGTAGTGGCGTCGAGATTCGATATTGCGCGTCCCATCATAGGGCCGCCGCTGATAATCTTCGCCGCGCCTTCGGGCACTCCCCCGGCCTGCTCAGCGATGAAGCTGAGAGGAATACCGATTCTGAAGAGGTAGTTGTGCTGCTTCTCGATAGGGAGGCAGTCACCTGTAACCGTCAACACGTTGGTGATGAGAGGTTTGTTCTTCTGAACAGCCTCGTAAACTGCGAGGGCTGTCGCTGCATTCTGCACTACCGCGCCAACGCTGATAGGCAGACCGCCGGAACCGACCTGGCGCTTCATCACAGCGTCGATGAGCTGTTTCTCACCGCCCTGAGGATAGCGCTTCTTGAGGGGCTGGACCTTGATATTCTCGTAAGGGAGTTCCTTCAAAGCCTCACGCATGGCCTTAATGGCCTCCGGTTTGTTTTCTTCGATACCGATCACGCACTTGCAACCGCCGAGCACCTGCTGCATGATAGCAGCGCCGACGATGATTTCCTTGGTGCGCTCGAGCATGATGCGGTAGTCGCTGGTGAGGTAAGGCTCACACTCCGCGCCGTTGATGATAAGGCACTCGGCCTTAGAACCCGGAGCGGGATTGAGCTTCACATGGGTCGGGAAGGTAGCCCCACCAAGGCCCACGATACCGCACTGCTTGATCTTCTCTAGTGTTGCGGCCTTATCTGTAGGAATCTCCGTAACGAGGGTATCCGAAAGATCGATGCCTTCGGCCCATTCGTCTCCCTCGACCGCTATTTCAATATGAGTGACAGGCTTTCCCGCCAGATCGGCGCGAGGGGCGATAGATTTAACAGTTCCCGATACCGGAGAATGAACGAAAGCGGAAATGAATCCGCCGGGCTCGGCAATCACCTGGCCCACCTTCACCTTGTCGCCGACGGCGACCACCGGCACTGCCGGAGCTCCAAGATGCTGAGCTACCGACACATACACGGTCTGGGGCAGAGGAAGGATCTCGATTGCGCAGTCCTTTGAAAGTTTGGAGTCATTGGGATGGACTCCGCCTATGCTGAAAGTAAGTTTACGCATTTGCCGCCTCCTTTGCCTTTTTGTTGCGCTCCGCGATGCGCGCCTTGATAGTTTCCTTATCGAGGGGCTTCGGGAAGTTGAGTCCTATAATCGAACCCGTCGGACACATAGCCTCGCACTCGCGGCAGAGCTTGCACTTCGAAGCATCGATATAGGCGATGTTGTTCTCCACAACTATAGCGTCGTGCGTACAAGTCTTCGCGCAAATACCGCAACCTATACAAGCAGCAGCACAGGCTTTCTTAGCGACGGGACCTTTGTCTTTATTGACGCAGCTTACGAACACCTTCATGCCGCGAGGGCCCTTCGGCCTCAGTTCGATGATAGCCTTGGGGCATGCCTTGACGCAGGCGCCGCAGGCAGTACACTTCGACTCGTCCACCACCGGAAGACCGGTTTCGGGATCCATCGACAGCGCACCGAACTGGCAGGCAGAGACGCAGTCGCCGCAACCGAGGCAGCCGAAGGCGCAGGCGGTGTCGCCGGCGTACAGGGCGGCCTTGACCTTACACGACTGAACTCCGTCGTAGGTGTTTGTCCTGGGGCGGTTAGCGCAGGTTCCGTTGCACCTTACGACCGCCACCTCAGGGGCTTTTTCTTTGACTTCATAGCCGAGGATGGCCGCAACCTGCTTCATCACGTCGTTGCCGCCGACCGGACAGTAATGGTTGTCCAGATTGGGCGCTTTTACGGCGGAATCTGCGAAGGCACGGCAACCGGCGAAGCCGCAGCCGCCGCAGTTGGCGCCCGGCATCACCTTCTCCACCTCGTCGATGCGCGGATCTTCCTCAACCCTGAACTTCTTCGCCAACGCAAACAGCAGCAGGGCGAGAAGGAGTCCAAGACCGGCCAGAACCGCAATTGTCCAGATGATTCCTGTCATTTCTTTTTGATGTAAAAAGTATAATCGTTGTAGAGTTTATCCCTTCTGAGATAAATGATCAGATAGTACAGTGCCACTGCGCAAATAGCTGAAATACCAGCCACTACTTCAGGCAGGCCGCCCATAAGACCGGCGAAAAGGCCGACGACCAGGACAATGAGGGGAATGACATAGGCAATAGTCACCGCTTTCATACCCAGCGACCTTTTCATTATCACCCACACTTCCTCGCCGGGTTCGAAACCCAGTTGTGCGGGCACTTCGACTATCTTCTTTTTCGACTCCGACAGACCGCAAAGCGATGCGGCGTGACACGAAGCGCAGGCCGACTCCGACTCTATCTCAACCAGAAAGGTTTCGGGAGTCATGTCGACTATCTTGCCGCTGTGGAGTATTTCCTGATCTTTTTTTACCATCTGTCTTCTGCGGGTTCTACGAAATCGCGGGAATTCATACCCGATTCGTATTCGGGAGTATCGGCATACAGGGTGTCGCTGACCTCCACGAACTTGACTCTCTCCGACTTGAAGAGCATGTCGATATCGCGGGTCTCACCGTTACGGTGCTTCGCGATGATGATCTGGGTCTTCTCGCGGTCGCCCTCGTTTTCCGACAGGCCGACGAAGTCGGGCCTGTGGATGAAGATGACCATATCGGCATCCTGCTCGATACTACCCGACTCACGAAGGTCGGACAGAACCGGCTTTCCGCCGCCGCCCTGCCTCTGAACGGCCTGACGGGAGAGCTGGGAAAGTGCTATGATGGGTATATTAAGTTCCTTGGCGGTTGCCTTGAGCATACGGGAGATAGCCGCAACTTCCTGTTCACGGACACCCTTTAGCTCGATAGGACCCTGCATGAGCTGGAGGTAGTCCACAATAACGAGGCGCACCTTCTTCTGCTTTACGAGGGCCTTGACCTTCGAACGGAACTCCATGATGGGCAGACCAGGGGTCTCATCGACGTAGAGAGGCGCACTGGAAAGTTTCTTGAGGGACTGCTCGAGGAGGTTCCATTCGTCGTTCTGGAGCTTGATTCCACCCTTGATCTTATCTGCGCTAAGGCCAGACTCGGAGGTCATGAGACGCATGGCGAGCTGGAGCGAAGACATTTCGAGCGAGAAGAACGCCACCGGGATGTTGTGGTCCACCGCAGCGTTGCGGGCAAGGTTCAGCGAGAACGCAGTCTTACCGACAGACGGACGGGCAGCAAGGATGATGAGGTCCGAAGCCTGCCATCCGTTGGTAATGCGGTCGAGAGTAGCGAAACCCGAAGGGACGCCGCTAAGACCTTCCACGCTCTGGAGCTGCTGGATTCTGTCGAGGGCCTGGTTGATAACGGAGCCTATGACCTGGACATTCTTACGGTCTGAGCTCTGGGTCGCCTCATAGACTTCAGACTGGGCGATGTCGATAAGGTTGTCGACGGTAACCTGCTCGTTGTAGGCGTTGCTCAGAATGTCATGGGCAGCGGAGATAAGGTCGCGCTGGATGGCTTTCTGCTGAAGGATCCTGACGTAGGATTCGATATAGGCGGCGGAGCCTATCTTACCCGAAAGCTCGGCGAGTACCGACGGGCCTCCAACCTTCTCGAGGTTGTCGAGCTGGCGCAGCTTCTCGGTCACGGTGATGATGTCGACCGGGGCGTTGGCGTTGTGGAGCGCGACTATGGCCTCGAAGATATAGCGGTTGCGCTCGAGATAGAAGCACTTAGAGGTAAGGGCTTCGAGGGCTTCGTCTACACAAAGGGGTTCGAGGAGCATGGCTCCAAGAACGGCTTCCTCCACATCGAGGGCCTGAGGCGGGATACGACCCATCTCACGTCCGATGTCCTGGACGACGTTCTGGGGCTTGCGTCCGTTGGTGCTTTTTGCGGCGGGCATAGGTTTATTCTGTTACTTCTGCGTCGGGGTTCACGAGGATGCGTCCGCAGTGCTCGCAGATGACGAGCTTCCTGCCGGATGCAATCTCAACGAGTCTCTGAGGGGTGATTGCATTGAAGCAACCTCCGCATGAGTCGCCGTTGTAGACGGTGACGACTGCGAGGTGGTTGCGTACGCTGCCGCGGATACGGTCGTAGGCGCTCATGGTCCTTTCGTCGATCTTGGCTGCGCATTCATCGCGCCTGGCTTGGAGGGCCTTCTCCTCTTCGGAGGTGCTGGCTACGATAGTTTCGAGCTCTTCCTGCTTTGCAGCGAGGTCCTGCTCACGGATAGCGATGCGGTCGCCGAGGGCGTCGATGGCATCCCTTCTCTCGCCGATGGCGATACGGGCCTCACCGATGTGCTTCTGGGCAATCTCGCGGAGGAGTCCGAGGTTCTCTATCTCCTTGCTGATGGAGTCGTACTCACGGCTGTTGGAGATGTTGGAGAGCTGCTCCTGATATTTTGCAATCTCTGCGTCGAGGTCTACTATCTGGTTCTTGTTCTCTTCGATGCTGGCTTCGTAGCCTGCGATAAGCTCTTCGTGATGAGCTACCTTGCTGTGGAGGCCTGCGAGTTCGTCCTCGATCTGGGCGACTTCCTGAGGAAGGGCGCCGCGGAGGTTCTTGATCTTATCTATCTCGTTGTCGGCCTGCTGGAGGGCGTAGAGAACTTTAAGTTTTTCTGCAACGGGGATACCGGTCTCTCCGAAATCTTTCTGCAGCGATACGAAGGTCTCCCTCACGTCGATCTGAGGGGCAGCCTTCTTTGTTTTTGTTGTTGCCATAATCTATGTTTGAAATTTTTACAATGTTTCCCTTATCTCGACAAGCTGGTCCCTGATGGCTTTCAGCGAATCGGCGACCTTCACGGCCTTGTCTGCCTTTGAACCGTCTTCCGAGAGCTGCTTTTCAGCGCCTTCGAGGGTAAGGCCCTGATTCTTCACCAGATACTGGATGCGCCTGAGAGCCTCGATATCCTCGGCCGTGTACTGGCGATTTCCCTTGGCAGTCCTGCGGGGATGCAGCTGCTTAGGGAATGAGTTGGTCCAGAACCTGATGCAGGAGATGCTCTCTCCGAGAGCCTCCGCTACTTCGCTGATTGAGTAAAAAAGCTTGTCCATTTATTCTAGTCCATTGACTGCTGCGTACTTGCAGCGACATAAAGCATGTTGGTATATTCTTCGGGCGTTACCGAAGCGAATATATAGTTTACGGGGTCCAGGGGTTGTCCTCCGTAAAGCACTTCATAGTGGAGGTGAGGCGCAAACGACGAACCGGTCATACCGATTTCGCCTATGCGCTCGCCTTTTCTGACGGTCTGGCCCTGCTTCACCCTCATAGTCGAGAGATGTGCGTAGCGGGTCACATAACCGCCTTTGTGGGCTATGGTTATTCTGTTGCCATGGCCCTTGTTGGACTGTTCCACGAGCGAGACCTTGCCTTCGGCGGCGGCGTAGACCGGCTCACCCTGCGAGAGGATGAAGTCCAGGCCGTCGTGCTGGACGTAGGCCCTGAAGAACGGGTTCAGCTTCAGGCCCTTCGAAGCACCCACCTGCGAGAACGAGATACCCTTGACCGGAAGGTTCATAGGGGGCATCACTGTCGCGGGGTTGGCCGCACGAAGCAGCGCTTTACGGAACGACCGCTCGATATCGTCGATTCCAGCGCTTACTGTCTCTATTTTTCTGGCCGTGTAGGCCACTATCTTTGTCTCAGGCACCGTATCGTTTCCATTGAGGAACGACAGGGAGTTGATCGGGTCCACAGCCGGAGCGTTGGCGTGGAACACCTCCTGATAGACGTCGTTGTCCTTCAACTGAAGACCGGCGATGCCGTCTTCCAGAAGCTTCTGTTGAGGGAGGAGCTGGGGATACAGCTTCTCGTACATTTTATTCTCCCTCTTGAGGCGTCCTTCCACATCGGTATTGACTGCGAGCGCAAATATCGAGTAGAGCACGACAGTTACTACGAAGGCCGTAGCAAACACAATCAGCAGGAACCTCAGTACCCGCTGATATGGTTTGTCCGACTCCCTGAACTGAAAATCGGCTCCGAAACTGTACCTGCGATCAGAGTTGCTCATCTTCGGCCGTCCTCACCATTGATTTGTATTCCTCAGGCTTGATGGAAAGATCCATGAAGGGACTGGGGTTGATCTGTTTGCCTTTGTAGATAACTTCGTAGTGGAGGTGAGGTCCGGTAGACTTTCCGGTGCTTCCGACAGCTCCTATCTTCTGGCCTCTCTTGAGGACCTGGCCTTTCGCCACGTCAATGGAGTTGAGGTGGGCATAACGGGTCTTATAACCGAAACCATGGTCGATGATGACTTCGTTTCCGTAGCCGAAGAACTGGTAGCGCACCCTTTCAACCACACCGTCTCCGGTACAGTATACAGGGTTGCCAAGATATGTTGCGAAGTCTATTCCTTCGTGGAAAGCGACTGTACTCTTATGGACCGGGTCGGACCTGCGGCCGAAGGGGCTCGAAATCCTGTACTTTCCAGGCTCGGGCATGATGGGCGAAACCGCAGGGACGCAGGAAATAAGGTTTCCGGCCTGATGCGATACCATCGCCACCTCGTCGAGGGCGTTGCTCTGGAGGAACGAGCGCTTAGTCATTATGTCAAGGCGCTTGACGGTATTCTTGAGATACTGCGAGCCGCCGAGCTCATCGAGATAAGCATATCTGTTGACGCCTCCGAAGCCCGCCTGCTTCACTTCCTCGGGGATTTCCTCGAGACCGAAGATCGAGCGGTAGACGTCGTCGTCTCTCTGCTCTATATCGCCGAGCACTTTCTCGGCTACGTCCAGACTATGGTTGAGTACTTCGAACTTGGCCTGCCATTCGGCGTTCTTCTTCTTGAGGTGAGCCGTCTTAGGCAGATCGAATCCGAGGACCTGGGTGTAGATGAAGAAATTGAGCGTCACAACCGCGGCTACACTGAGCGCGAAGCCGGCCACTTTAGCGAAGCGGACGACCTTCGAATCCTCCTTCTTTTCGTAAAGGAGAGTCTCCGGGTTGTAGATGTATTTGCTGAATTTGCCCATCGCGCAAATATATTATTTTTCTTTGAGTCTTGCAATTTCAGATTTGGACGTGCCGCACAGCGCAGTCCAGCTCTGAGGTTCACGGAATCCCCTGAGGAATTCCTCTACAGTCATTTTCTTTTTGCCGCTGAGCTGGAGCTCCCTGATGCTGAGCAGGGCGTCGGCCGCGGCTATGGCAAGGTAAGTTTTTCCGTCGCTGGAGATTGTTCCGGGCGCGGACTTTCCTTCGAGGATGTCGGCCTTGAATATCTTCAGCTGGACGGGAGCGGCATCGCCCTTCTGCAGCATGGTATAAGCTGCGGGATAGGGGCTGAGTCCGCGAATAAGGTTGCGTATGTGTTTCGCAGTATCGGTCCAGTCGATATTGAGAAGCTCGGGAGTGAGCTTCGGTGCGGGCTTAAGGACCTCGGCGCCCTGGATGAAGCTGCGCTGTACGCGGGTCTCGACGTTGCGCTCGACCAGACCCTCGACGGTCTGAAGCACGATGTCGGAGCCCAACTCCATCAGGCGGTCATGGACATCGCCGGCCGTATCGTCCGGTCCGATGCGCGATTCCTGACGGAGGATGATGCCGCCCGTGTCGATGTTCTTGTCGATCATGAACGAGGTCACGCCCGTAATCTTCTCGCCGTTGATGACTGCCCAGTTGATAGGGGCAGCGCCGCGGTACTGAGGCAGCAAGGCTGCATGGAGATTGAAGGTGCCGAGCTTAGGCATCTTCCACACCTCTTCGGGCAGCATGCGGAACGCGACCACCACGAACATGTCGGCCTTCAGGGCCTTGAGCTGCTCGAGGAACTCGGGATCCTTGAGTTTGACAGGCTGCAGCACCGGGATACCATGGGCCACGGCGTACTGCTTGACCGCGCTCTCGTTGACCTTGAGCCCACGGCCGCTGGGCTTATCGGGCACGGTCACCACTCCGACGATATGGTAGCGATGACGGATAAGGTTATCGAGCGGGGCCACGGCGAACTCGGGGGTACCCATGTAGACGATGCGGGTGCGGCGGAACAGGCTCCATACTTTGCGCCAGAGTTTTCTCATCACGGCCTTGAACTGGTCCATGTTGGAGAACGAGGCGTCGTGGACTGCCTTCCATGTTAAGTAAGCGCCTATAGGCGCGAGCACATAGGACGAGACGAACGCGCCGATAGGTGCGGCGACTGCACCGTCATTGCCCAGCTTCACGCCGGAGATATCCACCACCCAGTACAGCACGAAGAACAGGACCGAGATGATGGCGCTGACTCCAAGGCCTCCCTTCCCTATCAGGGCTCCGAGCGGGGCGCCGATGAAGAAGAGGATGAAACAGGCCAGGGCCTGGGCCATTTTGTGGAGGATCTCCACACTGGAGCGACGCAGGTAGTAGTACTCGACATAGTTCTCACGGCCGTAGTTGGTAAGCTCGGAGGCCATTCTGTTTGCTTTCTCGGACGCCGACTTAAGAGCGCGTATCTTGTCGGCCCTCTTCTTCCAGACTCCGAAACCATCGTACTTAAAATCCGACCTCCTGGAGTTGAATGCACTGCTGTCCAGTTGCTTCTTGTAGGTGAAGTAAGTAGCTTCGGATATGGACTTATAGTGCTTCTGGTACGCCTCCTCGGTAATTCTGTGGAGAGAATCGCGTTCCTGGATAAGGGATTCAGTCTTCTGGGCCTTAATCTGATTGCCAAAACGATTTTCCTCCGATTTTTCGAAGGCGTAGTTGGACAGCGAGATGATGAGCTGCTGGCGCTCGAAACCAATCTTGTTTAGCTCGAGATCCATGTCCGCCCCCTTGCGGTTGTTGGTCTCCTGATAGTTCGTTCCGCTGTAGAGAGTGAAGATCAGGTAGTCCTTCGCCTTCGAAAGACGCATGGTCGCGGAATCGGCCAGAGTGACGGAGATATTGCCTTTCTTCGCGGTGTGGTCGTAGACCATCACACCGTAAAGCATACCGTCGGACTGGTCCTCAACGCGGAGGATATAGCCGTCGATACCGTCGTAGAAGGTTCCGGAAGGGATCTTGATTTCTTCCTTGGTTTTACCAATATCCGTACGGAGCTGGTAAATCTCCATGTAGGCCTTCGGCACCAGGTTGTCTCCGACATAATATGCTGCGCAAGCGACAATCGCAGAAACGATGATAATCGGGCTGATGATTCTGACGAACGACACGCCCGAGGCCTTCACGGCCATCAGCTCCTTGTTTTCGGTCATCTGACCGAAGGTCATCATCGAGGCCAGCAAGGTCGCCAGAGGAAGAGCCAGCGGGAGGATGGTGCAGGTTCCCCACATGAGGAATTCTGCGATAACCCTCATTCCGAGACCCTTTCCGACCAGCTCGTCGATGTAGAGCCAGAGGAACTGCATGACAAGGATGAATACGACTATGAGAAGGATCGCTATGAACGGTCCTATGAACGATTTGAGAACAAATCTATCCAGTCGTTTCATCCTTCAGGGGCTTATTTTGTGGCTGCTGCTATAAGCGCTTCCAATGCATCTTTTATGCCATCCGGATTCTTTCCGCCGGCGGTTGCGAGACCGGGCTGTCCGCCGCCGCCTCCCTGGATGAACTTCGCGCCCTCGCGTATGTCTGCGCCCGCATTCTTGCCTTTCGCGACAAGGTCCTGCGAGTACATTACTGCTAGCGACGGCTTACCGTCTGCGACGAAAGCTGCCACCAGGGCGGTATTCTCAAGGGACTTCTGGAGGAGGAGCGAGGCTTCCCTGACAATAGTCGGGTTGAGCTCTTCGCTGCCGGTGTGGTCGATAACGATGAGGTTAATTCCGTTCACGAGCTTAGCTCTCTGCGAGAGAACCTTCGCAAACTCTGCGGTCTTCTGCTTTGCGAACTCTTCCGCCTGCTTCTTGAAGGCGGCATTGTCCTGGACAAGCTTCTGGATTGCCGCGACAAGGTCCGGAGCGTTGTTGAACGCTGCGCGGGCGGTCTTGATGATGTCCTGCATGGTGGCTACGAACGCCTCTGCATTCTCGCCGGTGACGGCCTCGATACGGCGTACGCCAGCGGCGATAGCGCCTTCGCTAACGATCTTGAAGAAGCCTATCTTACCGGTAGCGCTGACGTGGCATCCGCCGCAGAGTTCGACGCTGGGGCCGAACTTAACTACGCGCACACTGTCGCCGTACTTCTCGCCGAACAGGGCAAGAGCGCCCATCTTCTGGGCCTCTTCCATGGTAGCGTCGCGCTTTTCTTCGAGAAGGTAGTTCTCGCGTATCATCTCGTTGACGCGGTTCTCCACCTTGCGAATCTGCTCGTCGGAGAGTTTCTCAAAGTGCGAGAAGTCGAAGCGAAGCTGGGTATCGGAGACGAACGAACCCTTCTGCTCGACATGGGTTCCGAGGATTTCCCTCAGGGCCTGGTCGAGGAGGTGTGTACATGAATGGTTGTTCGCAATATTCTGACGACGCTTTGCATCGACTGTCAGTTTGAATGCGGCCTCGCAGTTCTGGGGAAGTTTCTCCGCGATGTGGACGGTAAGGCCGTTTTCCTTGACGGTGTCGAGGATGGCGATGCGCTCGCCATTTGCCTCAATGTATCCGGTATCGCCCACTTCACCGCCCATCTCTCCGTAGAACGGGGTCTTGTCGAAGACGAGCTGGAGCATCTTCTTGTTCTTCTGGACAACGGTGCGCTGCCTGAGGAGCTTCGCGCCCTCGACGGTAGTCGTGTCATATCCGACGAACTGCGATTCGCCGTCGGCATACTCGACCCAGTCGCCGAATTCGTTGGCGGTCGCGTTGCGCGCACGCTCCTTCTGCTTCTGGAGCTCGACGTTGAATCCCTCGAGGTCTACAGTGTAGCCATTCTCGCCTGCGATAAGCTGGGTGAGGTCGATCGGGAAGCCGTAGGTATCGTAGAGTACGAATGCATCGACGCCCTTGATGACCTTCGTATCCTTGGCCTTGCCCATGTAGTCGTCGAGAAGCTTGATACCGCGGTCCAGAGTCCTGAGGAAAGCGAGTTCCTCTTCGCGGATGACGGACTCGATTATCTTCTGCTGGGCCTTGAGCTCGGGGTATGCGTCGCCCATGTCGTCTACGAGCTGAGGCACGAGGCGGCAGAGGAAGGGCTCGCTGAGGCCGAGGAAGGTGTAGCCGTAGCGGACTGCACGGCGCAGGATCCTGCGAATTACATAGCCTGCCTTGACGTTTCCGGGGAGCTGGCCGTCGGCAATCGAGAAGCTGATGGCGCGGATGTGGTCCGCGATCACCCTCATTGCGACGTCGGTCTTCTGCGACTCGCCGTATTTGTGGCCGGAGAGTTCGCCGATCTTGTTCAGCATGCCGGTGAACACGTCGGAGTCGTAGTTGCTGTTCTTGCCCTGAAGCACTGCGCAAAGACGCTCGAAGCCCATACCGGTATCGATATTCTTCGCAGGCAGGTTCTCGAGGTGACCATCGGCCATGCGCATATACTGCATAAAGACTATGTTCCAGATTTCGATGACGTGGGGATCCGACTTGTTTACAAGGTCGCGGCCGAGAATGCCGGAAGCTTTCTCTTCGGGAGTACGGATATCGATATGGATCTCGGAGCAAGGGCCGCAGGGGCCGGTCTCTCCCATCTCCCAGAAGTTGTCGTGTTTATTACCAAGAAGGATATGGTCCTCGGGGAGGTGCTTGAGCCATGCGGTCTTAGCCTCTTCGTCGAGGGTGGTTCCATCTTCCTTGCATCCTTCGAATACCGTAGCGTAAAGAAGATTCTTGTCGATTTTGTAGACTTCGGTAAGAAGCTCCCAGGCCCAGTCGATAGCTTCGCTCTTGAAATAATCGCCGAAGCTCCAGTTGCCGAGCATCTCGAACATGGTGTGATGATAGGTGTCGTGTCCTACCTCTTCCAGGTCGTTGTGTTTACCGCTTACGCGCAGACACTTCTGCGAGTCTGCCGCTCTGTCCCACTTCTTCTTTGCATTTCCAAGGAATATCTCCTTGAACTGGTTCATACCCGCATTCGTAAACATGAGGGTCGGGTCTCCCTTCACCACCATCGGAGCCGAAGGCACCACGGTGTGTCCTTTCGATTCGAAGAACTCCAAAAACTTTCTTCGTATTTCTTTTGCTGTCATCATAATCACTGTCTTTGCGCGCTTCCGCGCCCGCGTACGGGGAAAAGCGTGCAAAGATAGTAAATAGATGCGAGAATTCCTATATGAATGTACAAGGTGGAACTCTTTAGCTGCGACCTTGCACACGAAATCACCCACATTTATGTTGTGCGTACATGGTCACTCATCTTTTACTCCACCTTGTACGAAAATCCCCGGGGACTATGTATGAATCCTCGGGGATTTCTTCGAGAATCAGGTATTAGGCCGTCAGATTCAGCAGTCGTTTGATGTCATCCCGCTCCATACCCAACGCACGAGCCATTTGCGGGATAGTGGTTTTCATCGTTCTGAATACATACGGCAACAGTCTTGCTTTCTGCTCCGAAGTTAGACTTCTCGCATTGGTGAAAAACCATCTTTGCGCCACAGCATCCAGTTCTTTAATAAACTCGGAATCAGTTTTTCTTGTCCGGGGCGAAACTACCAGTTTTTCGATCATTTCCGCTACATTCACACCTCCAACGCATTTGTAGAAAAAAGCCTCATCTCCGTTGAATGCCTGCTCAAGATATTCCGTATCACAAAAACTGTATGGCTCCAATTCGTCTTCAGAATTTACCGTCCACCTCGTATCTGAAAGGTTGTCCCCCGTGTGGATAATATTACGCCACTCCCTGACCGTCATGGACGATACCGGTCTCGTACCAACGGGCACGTCTTTTCTGAAAAAAGCCCTGAATCCTGTCCATTTATAGTCGGCAATATTTTCAGCTCCGTTATCATATGCATTGCGGGGAATGTATGCCAAGGCATTTCTCAGATACCAGTCAGTATCAAGGGACTGAACATTTATATCCGAGTACTTGAGGATTTTGGCTTCGCCGTATTTATGCCGAAAGTGCATGGAATAAACCCTTTTTACTTCTTCTGCATAGGAAATCGCATCACGATATGTTTTGGCAAGAACAGCAATATGTGCGTGATTGGAAGCCACCGCATAGATTATTATGATAACGTTCTTCTTTCTGGAACATACGACGATAGTCTTAACCATTAAGTCACAATCTTGTTCGTCCCGGCAAATGATGTTTTTCTCCAGACCCTCGAAACTGATGTGAAATGGTAATACCCTGGACTGAGTTCCGTCAGGAAGCCTCCTGACAACAGCTTTGACAAAGGTCATCAGTTTTTGTTCTTAAAACGGTAATCCAGATTGAATGCTGAAGCGTTAACAAAAGTAACCGGACGTTCCTTCGCTCCACAGTAATGGGAGTACTTACGCTTCTCTTCGTTTGCAAAAGATTCAACTCGAGGTATGAGGCTGAACATCATGTTGGACCAGAATTCTTCAGCCTGGACATATGGTTCTGCACCAGCGCACATTTCTGCCATGCTCAAGACCCTGATCAATCTGCTGATTCCGGTTTTTTTCTCTCCCCACATGATCTTTACCATCTTTGAAATGAGCTTTTTCAGTTGTTTGTCGAACACCTTCGGCTTTTTCGAGAAATAATTGTTTGCAAGTTCTTCGTTGTGGCACTTAAGGTCAAGCGTGCCGTCATCCATGATGACAAGTTCAAGTAATTGTTTCATAAAGGATTAGACTATAAGATTAGGTATTCCGCGGAAGTTTTTCATACGCAGAGCGCGGCCTCTTGCTGTAGAATTCTAATGCAAGATATGCATATTATCGCCAACCACCAAGACAAAACGTACAAGGTGGGACCAAAATGCCCGGACCTTGTACGCGAATCATCGATACACGGCATTTGTTGTACATGATCCCACCTCTTCGGTTCCATCTTGCACAAAAAACCCGGGGACTTTGTACAGAACCCGGGTGCTTGATAAAACATCTTGCGGTTACCCGCAGTAGAAGAACTTGTCGACGTACTCCTTCATCAGGGACGCGTCAGCGTCGACGCGCTTATGGAGATCGGCGTCGCCAAAGGCGCGCAGGGCGTGAAGTACGCCGTCGATCATGCGCGGCGAGAATACACCGCAGGACTCGTAAATCTGACGGACTTTTTCGAGGCAATCTGCCGAGGCGGCGCAACTGGCCGGAAGCGCGTCCAGACGCGCGAGGACAGCCTCTCCTTCCTTTTTGTGAATATCCAGAGCGACGTATTTTTCGTCTGCCAGCGCGAGCGCGGTCTTCGGGTCGAGTTCAAGTCCATAGCGGCAGGCGACGCAGAGCGCGGCCATCAACTGGTAGATGTCGGCCGAACCGTCGGGCGAGCGCATTTCGACCGTCTGCTTGAGGGATTCAATCGTGGTATCCGGCTCCAGCGGATTGGCGAGCGCTGCGAGGCTCCTGCCGCCCCTCCAACCGAGCGGAACGCGGACAAGCGCCGAGCGGTTGCAATCGCCCCAGCACACGTTCGTAGGCGCCTCCTGATGGGGTACCAGACGGAAGAATGAGGTGGGGTTCTTGTTGCCGAAGGCGGTGATTGACGGAGCCAGGACCATCATTCCGGCGATAGCGCGACGGGCGACTTCGGATATCTCTCCGCCCTCGGTCATGCAGTTGCGGCCGTCGTTCATTATGCGCATGTGGATGTGCATGCCGCTGCCGGCCTCGCCGACTATGATCTTAGGGGCGAAAGTAACGTCGAGTCCCCACTGGTACGCCAGATTGCGGATAACCCATTTCGCAAGCAGAATCTGGTCTGCGGCCGTCTCCACCGGATCGGGCAGGAACTCGATTTCGTTCTGCTCGTAGACCTTGCCGTCGAGGGTAAAAGTTCCTACCTCCGAATGGCCATATTTGATGTGACCTCCGGTCTGGGCGATAAGTTCCATACACTTGCGACGGAAGTCGTTCATCTTCGCGAACGGCTCGGTCTCATGGTAACCCTTCTGCTCTGTTCCGGGGTAGAGCGGATCTGCGTCGGAGATGACGTAGTACTCCAGTTCCGCCATGGCCTCGAAAGTAAAACCGGTCGATGCGAAGAACGCTTCTTCCGCGCGGGCAAGGGTCCATGCCGGATCGCACTCGAAGGGCTGACCGTCCTTATCGAAGAACGAGCAGAGCATCACGATAGTGGGGATTTCCTGGAACGGATCCACGAAAGCCGTACGATAGCGCGGAACGACGTAAAGGTCTGAGCTGCCGGGCTGAACGAACGAGGGGAAAAGACTCGATCCGTCAACCCTCTCACCCTCCTGAAGAATGGTCTCCAGATACTCCAGGTCGTTGATGACGAAGTTCAGGGTCTTGACTCTGCCGTCCTCGGCCGGGTACATGAAGTCGAGCATCTTGATGCCGTGTTCGACAACGTAATTGATTATATCTTGTTTGGTAAACGTCTCCGGAGTTTTACGGAGAGCGGCTACAACCGCATTGGGATTAAGAGCTACCTTTTTATCCATAAGTTTCAGTGTACGGTCCGCTTTGTACGCGGGATTGCAAAGTTAACGAAAAAAATTTGCAGTGTTCGCGAAAAGATGTATCTTTGCAGTCCATTTTCAGGTCTGGCCCGGGCCGAGAAACCTGACACGGACCTTTGGAGAGATGTCAGAGTGGTCTATTGAGGCAGTCTTGAAAACTGTTGACCTTCACGGGTCCGGGGGTTCGAATCCCTCTCTCTCCGCTTGAAATTTCTGGATGTGGCGCAGTTGGTAGCGCACCTGGTTAGGGACCAGGAGGTCGCTGGTTCAAGTCCAGTCATCCAGACACAAAGCAGGCTCAGGCCTGCTTTTTTCGTGGTTTAATGGACATTTTCGGTTGGTGAGACCTGGTATAACCCTTTGATTTATAGAGAATTATATCTAAATAGATGAAACGCGTTTCATCTATTTAGTGATATGGCAAAAATAAGACGTCGTAAAAGGTGTCCAAAATGTGGTTCTCTTGACGTAATAAAATGGGGTTCTAGAGCCGGTCATCAGCGATACAAATGCAGGGATTGCAAGTCGCTTTTCACATCCAGTCGAAAAGATATCAGTGCCAATAATCGGTTTGTGTGG
>JAFZWV010000013.1 GCA_017617035.1 Bacteroidales bacterium | reverse complement strand
TGACGGTAATGGTGGAGAAGACGAGTCTCTTCCCGCTTGCCTCAAGGGAACCAACTACTATCCTATCCTCATGGATGGCGTTACCTTCGAGAAGATTCAGAACAAGGTCGTCGCCGACTGGCGCCCCACAGACCTTGAGGGTACCCGTCCGCTCTATATCTGGAACGGATATGAGGCAGCAACCGCAGAGGGCCTCAACTTCTTCGGAAACACCGAGGGGTACACCGCATTCAGTGTAATCGCAGACGCAGGCTGGTCCGGCTTCGGCATCTTCCTCAAGAAGGATGACGCTGGTTTTGCAGAGCGCAGTAAGATTGACGGCACCTATGTCCTTCACTTCGCATATAAGGGCAAGGCTGGTGAGGTCCACTGCATCTATCCCGCATGGGGTGGCAAGGAAGGTCGCCGCAGCGTAGGCGATCCTAGCGCAGCCAAGTTTGAGGACCAGGGCAATGTCTACGATTTCCTGACTCCTATCAGCAACGACGGCCAGTTCGTGGCCAACGAGTGGAACGAATATGAGGTCGCTATCTCTGAGTATGGCCTTGACTATACCGCTGATGCAGCAGAGGCCGGTGGCCAGAACATTTTCTGTGCCCTCTCCGGCGGTGTAGCCGGCAAAGCGCTTAACCTCGACGCCGTATTTATCTACAAGAAGTAATGAAGCGACTGTATATTGCTGCGGTCATCCTGGCCGCAGGATGTTCAGCCTGTCAGTGCTCGTCAAAGGGGCCGGATGATAATTCCGGCCTCATTGATGAGACTTTTGTCCCTTCGGTCGGAGAAAAAGATTCGGAGGGCTATACCTTAGTGTGGGCGGATGAGTTCGACGGCGAGAGCCTTCGCACTGCCGACTGGAATGTTGAGGTCAACGGCAACGGCGGCGGAAACAACGAACTTCAGTATTACGCCGCCCGCAACGTCACTGTCGAAAATGGATGTCTTGTCCTCACTGCCCGCAAGGAATCGTACAACGGAAAAGAGTTTACCTCGGGCCGTTTGAACACCAACAAGAAACGCTATTTCACCCACGGCAAGATCGAGTCTTCGATTAAGTTGCCCAAGACTGCGAACGGCCTTTGGCCCGCGTTCTGGATGCTGGGCAACGACTTCAACGAAGTGGGTTGGCCCAGGTGCGGAGAGATAGATATTCTCGAAATGGGAAATGCCACAGGAATCCGCAACAACAATCAGGAAACCTATTTCAACGGAGCCTGCCACTGGGGATTCTACAGAGACGGCGCATATCCGAACTACGCCAAGTCTTCAAACGCGCCTTACAGCCTGCAGGATGGCGAATTCCATCTTTATACGCTTATCTGGGACGAGAGGAGTATTGCTATGTATCTGGACAGGGACAAGAATCCTTCCGTCCAGCCTTATTTCGAGATGTTGATCTCCGATACTTCCAGCGATTGGTCTACTGGCAATTACTTCCACCACGACTTCTTCATTGTCTATGATCTTGCCGTGGGCGGGAATTTCCCGGGCATACACAATGCCGCGGGCATAACCGCACTGGCGGAAGGCCCGGCAAGCATGTATATTGATTTTGTGAGAGTATCACAGAAATGAAAAGATTGATTATTGCGGCCGTCTGTTGCCTGTTCTTTATGGCTTCATGCGAGAAAGATCCGGTTGAAGAAATCTCGGGTGAGTATACGCTCACTCAGGCAAAAAGTACCAAGAGGGGCGTAAGTTTCAGCTTCGGCACTTTACCCGAAGTTGACGTGCCGAATCTTGCTCCAGCCATCACTTGGTCATACGACTGGTCCAGCCGAGTTCCTACTGAGGCTATCGACGCCCAGTTTACCAAATACGGGCTGGATTGGTG
Organism: Bacteroidales bacterium; assembly: GCA_017617035.1. Taxonomy (GTDB): domain Bacteria; phylum Bacteroidota; class Bacteroidia; order Bacteroidales; family UBA932; genus Cryptobacteroides. The sequence continues at coordinate 104,442 of JAFZWV010000013.1, read as the reverse complement.
TCCGATGATATGGAACGGAAATTATAATCCCGACAACATTCGCGCATATAAAAGAGCACATCCTGAGGCGCAGTACATCCTTGCATTCAACGAGCCCAATCTCAAGGATCAGGCGAATATGACCCCGGCCCAGGCCGCGGAACTGTGGCCGGCGGTGGTCGCCCTCGCATCGGAACTGGGCATGAAACTGGTGTCGCCCGCCCTTAACTATGGGACTCTCGAAGGCTATCACGACCCGGTGGTATGGATGGACGAATTCCTCTCCCAGCCCGGAGTTTCCGCGGATGATTTCGATGCTGTCGCCCTTCATTGCTATATGCCTTCGGCCGGAGGGGTGAAGCAGTTTATCGACATGTTCGCCAAATATGGCAAGCCTATCTGGCTTACCGAGTTCTGCAACGGCAATTCCAACAACATATCGGAATCGACCCAGATGGCTTATATGTGTGAAACGCTGAACATGCTCGAGGCACATTCCAACGTAGAGCGCTATGCGTGGTTTATGCCGAGAGGCAGCTTCAATAGCAAATGGCACAATAATCTTCTCGAGTCGGAGAAGCCTTTCGGCCTGACGGCTCTCGGCAAAGTGTTCGTCAATTTCTCCACCTTCGATCCTGGCGTCGTCTATAAGAAAGGGGATGTTATTCCGGCATCGCAATATCTGTCCGCTTCCGGAATTGTCCATCTAACCCCATCGACTGACGGCGGCATCCTTGATATTTCGGAATTGGGCAAGGGCGGGGAAGTGTCTTACCAGATAGAGATGGCCCAGGCCGGCAAGTATAAGCTTTATCTGCGCTACAAAACGTATATGGAGTCATCCCTTGGTTTCTTCCTGGGAGATGAGCAGATCGCCTCGAAGGCTATCCCCAACTCGGGAAAGGAGTGGACAACCAGCTACTTCGAGATCGAGCTTCCCGCCGGAAAGTCTGTTCTTAAGATAGCAGGCCAGTCAGGCGCTTCCGTTTCCCTGGCCTGGCTCTCTATTCTTCCCAAGGCTCGTTAAAGGGCTGAAGGAAGGGATTGTTCGTACGCTCATCGGAGAGCGACGAAGCGGGGCCATGGCCGGGATAGAAGTCGACGTCGCCGTCCAGTCCCATGACCTTGTCCATGATGGAGACGATCAGCTTGTCGTAGTCGCCGCCGGGGAGGTCCGTGCGGCCTATAGTGCCACGGAAGAGCGTGTCGCCGGTGAACAGCGCCTTCTCAGCTCGCAGGTAGTAGCACACGCCGCCCGGAGTATGCCCCGGCGTCGAGATTACCTCGAAACGAAGGCCGGCCAGCTCTAGAGTCTGCCCGTCTTCGACAGGCGTGGTCTCGAAATCCAGCTTGAATACCGTCTTCTCGGCCTCGCCCATGTAGACCGGCAGACCGTATCGGGCCTGCAGGGCCTTGACTCCGCCGACATGGTCGGGGTGGGCATGGGTCAGGAGCACGGCGACCGGTTTGAGCCCCTCGCGTTCGAGCCAGCCCAAAAGCTGGTCTTGCTCGGCACCCGGCGTGCAGCCTGGGTCGACTATCACCGCTTCGGGGGCGCTGTCGAGTGTGAGGATATAGGTGTTCTCCTGATAGAGATTGAAGACGAAAGCTCGGATGTTCAGCATTTGTGGATAACTAAAGATTGCCGTAGGCAAAAGTAACAAAACTTTCCGTAAATTTGTGAGATTGCAAACCACGGACATCTTATGCACATCGGAATAGCAGGAAACATCGGCTGCGGAAAAACCACCCTCACCCGCAAGCTCGCCGAGTACTATGGCTGGACTCCACGCTTCGAGTCAGTCACCTACAATCCCTACCTGGAGGACTATTATTCGGACATTCAGCGCTGGTCCTTCAACCTCGAGGTCTATTTCCTTGCCCAGCGTTTCAGGGATACGCTCGAGATCGCGAAGAACCAGGGCGTGATCATCCAGGACAGGACTATTCTCGAGGGCGTGCAGATCTTCGTGCAGAACAATTACCGTATGGGCAACCTGTCCGACCGCGATTTCGCGACTTACATGGACCTGTTCGATCTCATGATGTCGCTGGTCAAACTCCCCGACCTTCTTATCTACATCCGCTCGAGCGTGCCTCATCTCGTCTCTCAGATACGCAAACGCGGCCGCGACTATGAGCAGTCGATGAGCCTTGAGTATCTCGGCGGCCTCAACGAGCTCTACGAAAAGTGGATAGGGGAGTACAAGGGCCGGCTGCTCATCATCGACGGCGACGGTCTCGACTACGAAAATCGCCCTGAGGACTTCGCCCTGGTTACCGACAAAGTTGACGCGGAACTTTATGGACTTTTCAAATAATGATAAAAAAGCAGGAGGTGTCCCAAGCCCCTATCGCTTGATGACGCTCCGCGTCTGGAAGCGACCCTAGTCCGGGAAAATGGGGCTTGGGGCACCTCCTGCTTTTTTTATCGTAAGGAATTGATTATATTTGTAGGCTTTTAAAATAGAATAGTATGCATATAGCTATTGCGGGAAACATCGGAAGCGGTAAGACTACTCTTACCAAGATGCTTGCAGCACACTATGGCTGGACCCCCAAATTCGAATCCGTCGATTTCAACCCCTACCTATCTGACTTCTATGAGGATATGGAGCGCTGGTCGTTCAACCTCCAGATTTACTTCCTCAACAAGCGTTTCAAAGACGTGGTAGACATCTCCAGGACGGACGACATCATCATCCAGGACAGGACTATCTACGAAGACGCAAAGATATTCGCGCCCAATCTCCACGACATGGGCCTTATGAGTACCCGCGACTTCGACAACTATTCGGATCTCTTCAATCTTATGATGTCGCTGGTGGGCAACCCCGACCTTATGATCTATCTGCGCTCCTCTATTCCCAATCTGGTCTCCCAGATTCAGAAGCGCGGCCGCGAGTACGAGAAGGGTATACGCATTGACTATCTTACCGGCCTGAACGAAAAATATGAAAACTGGATCAAAGACTATGACGGCAATCTTCTGATTGTCGATGCCGACAACATCAAGTTCGGCAACAACCCCGAAGATTTTGCGAAGATCACCGATATGATCGACGCTCAGATGTTCGGCCTCTTTTCGAACAAAAACAAGTAAACTTCAATAGAAATGGCAGAAAAAAGAATTACCATTATCGACTTCGTAGAGAAGTACACTCACCAGTTCCCCAACAATGTTTACCTTCGTGAGAAAGTAGACGGCGAGTGGAAGGAAATCACTCAGGAACAGACCCGCGAGACTGCTTATAAGATCGGTGCAGGACTTATGGCCCTCGGCCTTGAGAAAGGCGATAAGATCGCCCTTCTTTCGGAGAGCCGTTCGATGTGGATCCTCGCAGAGCTCGGCGCAATGTATGCCGGAGCTACAGATATTCCCCTTTCAGTAAACCTTGGCAGCACTGCGGATATCGTTTTCCGTATCAAGCACTCCGAGAGCAAGTGGGTTCTCGTGTCGGCCAACCATCTCAACAGAATCCGTGAGGCTCTCCCCGAGTGCCCGGATATCAAGAAAGTGATCGTCTTCGACGACACCGCATTCTTCGTAGACGGCCTTAAGGATCCCGAGATCAGGATGTCTGAGGTTATGAAGATGGGTGAAGAGTTCCTGAAGACTAACGAGAAGGCCTTCGTGAACCGTTATCAGTCTGTCGGACCGGACGACTATGCCAACATCAGCTACACTTCCGGAACTACCGCAGACCCGAAGGGTATCCTTCTTACTCATCGTAACTACACAGCTAACGTGGCTCAGGGCTCGAGCGTTATCAACATCGGCGAGAACCACGTCATGCTTATCATCCTTCCTCTGGATCACTGCTTCGCACACGTAGCCGGTATGTATACCATGATGTCCTACGGCGGAAGCATCGCATTCGTCCCTATCGGAAAGAACGCCCTCGCTACCCTCAAGAACATCCCTATGGCTATCAAGGAGACCAGGCCCCACGTAATGCTTTCGGTGCCTGCCCTTGCACGCAACTTCAAGAAGAACATCGAGACCGGAATTAAGGCGAAGGGCAAAACTACCGAGAAGCTCTTCAACTTCGCGGTCAAGAACGCTATCAAGTACAACAAGGAGTATTACAACCGCGGAACAGGCGGAACATTCTGGCGTAAGCCTCTCGTATGGCTCTTCGACAAGATCCTCTTCAAGAAAGTGCGCGAGAGCTTCGGCGGCCGCATGCAGTTCTTCGTAGGCGGCGGCGCCCTTCTCGATATCGAGCTCCAGCGCTTCTTCTGCGCGGTCGGTATGCCTATGTTCCAGGGCTATGGCCTTACAGAGGCGACCCCTATCATCTGCGCTAACGCTCCCGGCCACGCCATCTTCGGTTCCTCCGGCCGTATCGTTAAGCCCATGGACTGCAAGATCTGCGACGACAAGGGCGAGGAAGTTCCCCTCGGAACTAAGGGCGAGATCGTCATCCGCGGCGAGAACGTCATGGCCGGTTACTGGAAGAACCCGAAAGCAACCGCCGAGACTATCGTCGACGGCTGGCTGCATACCGGCGATATGGGTTACATCTGCCCTTGGGACACCGACTTCCTCTATGTTGTCGGCCGCTTCAAGAGCCTGCTGATCTCCGCCGACGGCGAGAAGTACTCTCCCGAAGCATTTGAGGACAGCCTCCCTGAGGTTTCGAAGTATGTCGAGGCCGCAGTGCTCCACAACAACCAGAACCCTTACACCATCTGCCTCATCGTCCCGAACAAGGACAACCTTGCAGAGTTCGTAAAGGCCCAGGGTCTTGATCCTAAGTCCAAGGAAGGCCGCGAGGCTATGCTCCTTAAGATCCAGGCTGAGATCGATACTTATAAGACTGGTGGTCCTCACGACGCACTGTTCCCGGATCGCTGGCTGCCTACCGCAGTCGTCATCTGCGACGAAGCGTTCTCCATCGCCAACGGTATGATGAACTCTACCATGAAGATGGTCCGCCGCAAGGTCGAGGAGCACTACGCAGCCCGTATGGACTTCGCCTACACCGCTGAGGGAAGGCCCATCGTCAACGAGCAGAACCTCAAGGCTCTCGAGTAGAAACTGAATTATTAATAACACACAAATATGGCTAATACAGAAAAGAAACAGAACTACACCCCGGCTATCGTGGTGATGTTCGCATTGTTCTTTATGATCGCGTTCGTGACGAACCTCGCGGGTTCGATGGGCGTGGTCGTGACCAACCAGTTCGGTGCGTCGAAGGCTCTTTCGCAGCTCGGTACCCTCGCAAACTTCATTGCTTACGCATGTATGGGTATTCCTGCGGGTCTCATCCTGCGCCGCAAGGGATATAAGTTCACCGCACTGACCGCGGTTGTCGTGGGTCTCGTCGGTGTGGCGATCCAGTTCCTGTCCGGCTATGCCGAGAGCTTCTTCGTCTATGTCCTCGGCGCTTTCGTCGCAGGCTTCTCGATGTGTATGCTCAACATCGTCGTGAACCCGATGCTCAACACCCTCGGCGGCGGCGGAAACAAGGGTAACCAGCTTATCCAGTGGGGTGGCTCATGCAACTCCATCGGTGGTACCCTCGCCCCGATTCTCGTCGGTTGGCTGGTGGGCGGCTCAATCGAGAACGCGACCGTAGCAAAGGCGGCTCCCGTGATGATCATCGCCATGGCCATTTTCGCCATCGCCTTCATCGTCATCAAGCTCACCCAGATCCCCGAGCCCCATATGGAGACTCCGGAGGAGAAGGCAGCCCGTCTGGCCGGCGGCAAGGAGAAGGATCCCCACAGCGCTCTGTCGTTCCGTCACTTCGTGCTCGGCGCCATCGCTATCTTCTTCTACGTGGGTATCGAGGTCGGTATCCCGAACACCGCGAACGTTTACTTCAGCTCCCTGCCCGATGTCGGTCCCGCTATTACCGGTACCATGATCGGCGCATACTGGTTCTGCATGCTCATCGGCCGTCTTATTGGAGCTCCCGTCAGCTCGAAGGTCAGCTCGAAGGCCATGCTCGCCGTGATGTCTTCTGTCGCAATCGTTTTCCTCATTTGCGCGATCTTCATCCCTGAGAGCATCCAGATCACCGTCGGTAAGAACGTCTTCCCGCTTGCACTCGGCTTCCTCGTACTCTGCGGCCTTTGCACCTCCATCATGTGGGGCGCAATCTTCAACCTCTCGGTTGAGGGCCTTGGTAAGTACACTGCAGCCGCTTCCGGTATCTTCATGACCCTGGTTTGCGGTGGCGGTATCATTCCGTTCCTGCAGAACCTCCTTGCAGACAAGATCGGTTCGATGCAGAGCTACTGGCTGATCATCGCCTGCCTCGCATTCCTCGTGTTCTACGCTCTCGTAGGCTCTAAGAATGTTAATAAAGACATCAAAGTAGACTAAGCGCTATGGAGAAGAACTATGTAGTCGGTGTCGATGTAGGAGGTCAGACTTCCAAGATCGGCGTAGTCGATATCCACGGAACCGTTCTCGAGCAGACCGTTATCCGTACCGACAACGATGATGATCCTCAGGCTTTTGTCGACATCCTCGCAGCCGCGATTGAGGAGCTTATCCACAAATCCGGCAAGGAAGGCCAGATCCGCGGAGTCGGCGTAGGCGCCCCTAACGGTAACTACTATACCGGAGAGATCGCCTTTGCACCCAATCTCGTGTGGGCCGCAAAACGTGCCGTCCCGTTCTCGAAGATGCTCTCCGAGGCCCTCAATGGTCTCGACGTGGCCCTTACCAACGACGCCAATGCGGCGGCTGTCGGTGAGATGACCTACGGCGCAGCGAAGGGAATGAAGGACTTCATCATGATCACCCTCGGAACAGGCGTGGGCAGCGGTATCGTCATCGGCGGTAACGTTGTTTATGGCCACGACGGTTTCGCGGGCGAGCTGGGCCACACATGCGCGGTGCGTCACAACGGCCGCCTCTGCGGCTGCGGCAAGTCCGGCTGCCTTGAGGCCTATTGCTCCGCCATGGGTGTTGCCCGTACGGCCCGCGAGTGGCTCGAACTTGAGCCCAATAAGCCGAGCATTCTCCGCACCATCGACAACATCACCTCGAAGGATGTCTATGAGGCTGCGACTCAGGGCGATAAGCTCGCTATCGAGATTTTCAACTACACAGGCCGTATTCTCGGAACTTCGCTGGCAGACTTCGTGGAGTTCTCCGCGCCCGAGGCTATCGTCCTCTTCGGAGGCCTTGCCCGCGCGAAGGAGTTCATCTTCAAGCCTACTTACGATGCTCTCAACGAGAATGTGTTGCCTTTGTGGAGAAATAAAGTTAACCTCCTGTTCTCGAAACTCCCCGCATCCGATGCCGCCATCCTCGGCGCCTCGGCCCTTGCATGGGAACTTTAATGAAACAAATTTTTAAGTAATATGAAATTCAACAAATGGTTTGTGGCCCTTGCAATGGGCCTTGCGGTAGCAGCTTGCGCTCCTAAGGCAGAGCAGGCAGCAGAGGGAGAAGAAGATGTAGATCAGGCTCCCGTAGAGAAGACAGCTAAAGATTTCGTTCCGTCCCGTCAAACTGTGAAGGATGTCAGCTATCTCGTAGGTATCAACTTCGGTTCCTTCATCAAGGGATACAACTTCGGTGACCTCGACTATGCCCAGGTTCGCAAGGGTATGGAAGATTTCATCCACGCAAAGGGCAACCAGCGTGATCCGGAGTTCGTCGAGCAGTTCAGGGTTGATCCCAACAGAATGAACGAGCTCTTCAACGAGTATCTGTCGAACCGCCGTCAGTTCACTCTTTACACCAACAAGGAGAAGGAGGAGAAGTTCCTTGCCGCTAACGCTAAGAAGTCTGGTGTCGAGGTTTCCGCTTCCGGTCTTCAGTACAAGATCATCTCCGAGGGCAACGAAGTAAGGCCCGAGGGTAGGGACACCATCTGGGTCAGGTATCAGGGAAGGCTCCTCGACGGAACTGTATTCGACGAGACCAAGCCCGAGGATGATGCCACAAGACTCACCCTCAACCGCGTGGTTAAGGGTTGGCAGGAAGGCCTCGCCCTCATCGGCGAAGGTGGTGAGATGGAACTCTACATCCCCGCTAAACTCGGTTATGGCGACAATGGCCAGCCTCAGGGCGGCATCGAGCCCGGCGCAACTCTCATCTTCAACGTCACCCTTGAAAAGGTCGGCAAGATCGCAGAGTAATCGCCTGTCGTTCCAATAAAAAAAGGTCCCCGCCCGGGGACCTTTTTTTATTTTATGTGGCCTGAAATTATTTCTTCCATCACCTTGTAACCCGGGAGGGTAGGGTGGATGCCGTCGTTTGTGTAGGCGGGATTGAGGGAGAAGCCGTCCTCGGCGACCATGGCGGGGAAGTAGTCTACGTATTTGACGCGGTTTTTCGCGCAGTACTCGCGGAGGCGGGCGTTGAGGGACTCAACCTTCTGCGGGGCGTCTTTGACTTCCTGGCGCCATGGGAAGGCGGCGGCGGGAAGGACCGAGCAGACGATGGGCTTGATCTTGTTGGCTTTGGCCAGCTGGACCATGGTCACTATATTTCCGAAGGTGTAGTCTTCGTTGTATTCGCCCTGGTTGAGGGCAATGTCGTTGCAGCCACACAGAATCACAACTGTCTTGGGTTTGAGGTCGATGACGTCGCGCCTGAAACGAAGAACCATTTGGGCGGTTACCTCGCCGCTGATGCCGCGCTCGACCATCTTGTCGTTGTCGAAAAAGCCGGGAGTGCCTTTAGTTCCCCAGCCTTCGGTAATCGAGTCGCCCATGAATACGACTCTGCCCTTGGTTCCGGCAGGAACAGCCGCGTTCTCTCCGTCGAACCAATGATAGTGTACGAAATTCTGCGCCGACAGGCTGAAGGCCGACAGCATCGCTGCCGCAATTGTGATTATTAGTTTGTGCATGATAGTGTTATTTATGAAAGCAGACTAGTGTTTTGACGCGCTATCGCTCGTCGACGCTACGCGTCTGGGAGCGACCCTAATCCGGGCAAATGCGCGTCAAAACACTAGTCTGCTTTCTTAATCATCTATTCTGATCTACCTTTTAGTTCAGAAATAACTTCGATTTATTATTCGTTTTCGTCGTAGATTTCCTCTGTCTCTTCGTCAACATCTTCGTCTTCTTCATCTTCATCTTCATCGTCGAGATCCTCATCGTCGTCATCGTCGCCGCCTAAGAGCATGTCGAGGGCGCTCTTTTCGCCGGGGAGTTTGCGCTTTTCCTGCGGGAGGTCTTCAAAGGCGACGTAGCCATTTTCGAATTCGATGGGGAGAGGTCCCTTCATGTCGTTCATGAGAGTCGGGACTGAGACGTCGGATCCGGGTTCTTCGGCTTCGAGGGTGATGATTACCTTTTTCTTCGCTTTGGTGTCGTAGAAGTATTCGAAGAATTCGGCGCCGAGTTTTATTGCTTTGCTGACAGGGACTTCGTCGACTACACCGAAGCCAAGGTTGACGAGGGCGTAACGGGCAAGAACCGTTTCGCCGGCCATGGCCTTGAAGAGAATGGGCTGGTCTGCGGGGAACTCCAGGTCGGCCTGCAGCTGTTTGTGGAAACTGTACAGCGTATTTGCAGAATTGACTTTGTAGATTCTGTAGAAGCCCTTGATGCCGGGCAGAGTGACACGGAATTGATAAATCATACCACGAAGTTATAAAAGAAATGGCAAAGACGATTATTTTTTGTTAAATTTGAGAAGAATGGACGCGCCGAAAGACACCTACAAAAGCATCGCAGCGCCTGCCGAGGGTCTTTTCAAGGACCAGGGCAGCCGCTTCATCGCCCTCGCCTATCCGGTGGAGAGCGAGGAGGAGGTGAAGCAGTTGCTCGATAAGGCGCGTAAGGAATATCACGACGCCCGGCATCACTGCGTGGCTTACCGTCTGGGAAACGACGGCGCGCAGTGGCGCGCCAGCGACGACGGTGAGCCTGCAGGCTCCGCCGGGCGGCAGATACTGGGTCAGATAGACAGCGCGGGGCTGAGTGATGTTGCCGTGATAGTAGTGAGGTATTTCGGAGGTATTAAACTCGGCATTCCGGGCTTGATTCGTGCCTATAAATCATCAACCGCCGATGCTCTTGCAAAAGCTCAAATAATTGAAAAGATAGCGGGCGTCTGGTATGAACTCAGTTTCGATTATGCTCAGATGCCGGAGGTGATGAAAGTGGTGAAGGACCTTGGCCTTCCGACCCGGAATCAGCAATTCGCCGAAAACTGCAGTATGGAGGTGAGAGTGCGTCTGAGTCTTCAGGAAGATTTCTTGGAAAGAACTAAAAATATCGCTAACTTTAACTATCGGAATCTATAACACACAACTATACTATGAGCAAAAAACACGTTTTCAATGCCGGTCCCTGTCTGCTTCCGCAGGAAGCCCTGGACGCGACTATTGATGCTATCAAGGATTTTGCGGGGACTGGTGTGTCCCTGCTTTGCATTTCACACCGTACTAAGGAATGGGATGCCGTAATGGATGAGACGAGAGCTCTCTGGAAAGAGATCCTCAAGATTCCCGATGGCTACGAAGTGGTATTCCTGCCCGGCGGCGCCTCGATGGAGTTCCTTTTCGTGGCGCTGAACTTCCTCGAGAAGAAGGCCGCGTACCTCGAGACTGGTGTTTGGGCAAAGAAAGCGTTGAAGGAAGCCAAGGCTTACGGCGATGCCTATGCGCTCGCCAGCTCGGCCGACAAGAACTATTCCTACATCCCGAAAGACTTCGTGATCCCCTCGGACGTGGACTATTTCCATATTACCACCAACAACACCATTTACGGAACCGAGATTAAGACAGACTTCGACAGCCCGGTTCCCCTTATCGCAGATATGTCGTCCGACATCATGAGCCGTCCGGTCGACGTATCGAAATACGCCATGATCTATGGCGGAGCTCAGAAGAACGTCGGCCCTGCCGGATGCACCTTCGCTATCGTGAAGCTGGATGCCCTCGGAAAGGTCAGCAGGTATATCCCGACTATGTTGGATCTGCATACTCATATCGATAAGCTCTCGATGTTCAATACCCCGTCCGTCCTGCCTCTGTATGTCATGAACAGGACGCTCCATTGGATTAAGGACATGGGCGGAGTCGAGGCGATGCAGAAACGCGACGAGGAGAAGGCCGCGGCGCTCTACGCCGAGATCGACCGTAACCCGCTGTTCGTGGGTACCGCCGCGAAGGAAGACCGTTCGATCATGAACGTTTGCTTCGTCATGGCCCCGGGTTACGAAGAGCTGCAGGACGAGTTCCTCGCCTTCGCGAAGGAGCATGACATGGTAGGCCTTAAGGGCCACCGCAGCGTGGGCGGATTCCGCGCTTCGATTTACAATGCATGTACGATAGACGACGTCAACGCGCTTGTCGCCTGCATGCAGGAATTCGAAAAGCTGCACGCCTAGAGTATGAAAGTCCTTCTTGCAACCCAGAAGCCGTTCGCGGCCGCCGCAGTCAAGGGAATTACCGATATCCTTGAGGCAGCCGGCCATCAGGTAGTCAAGCTCGAAAAATACGAGGCTCAGGCGGACCTGGTAAAGGCCGTCGCAGACGCTGAGGCCATCATCATCCGTTCGGACAAAGTGACCGCCGAGGTTATCGCAGCAGCCCCGAAGCTCAAGATAGTCGTGCGCGCCGGCGCCGGTTATGACAATGTAGACCTCGAGGCCGCGACTAAAGCGGGCGTCGTGGTTATGAATACCCCCGGCCAGAACTCCAACGCCGTAGCCGAGCTCGCCATCGCCATGATGATATTCATGGCCCGCACGCAGTTTACTCCCGCTACCGGCTCGGAGGTCCAGGGTAAGACCCTGGGCGTGCAGGCCTTCGGAAACGTAGGCCGCCTCGTGGGCGCGAAAGCCAAGGCCCTCGGAATGAAGGTCAAGGCCCTCGATCCGTTCCTTACCGACGATCAGATCATTGCCGGCGGCGCCGAGCCCGTCCATTCCCTTGACGAGCTTTACGCCGGCAGCGATTACCTCAGCCTCCATATCCCCGCACTTCCTTCGACCATCGGCAGCATCAATTACGAGCTGATAACGAAGATGCCGAAGGGCGCGACCCTCGTCAATACCGCCCGTAAGGAAGTTATCGACGAAGCCGGTCTCGAGAAGGCTCTGGAAGACCGCCCGGACCTTAAGTATGTCACGGACGTCGCTCCCGACAATCTCGCGACCCTGCAGGAGAAGTTCGGCCTTCGCGTCTTCGCGACCCCTAAGAAAATGGGTGCCCAGACAGCCGAGGCTAATGTCAACGCCGGCCTTGCCGCCGCGCGCCAGATAGTGGATTATTTCGCAACAGGAAACACCAAATTCCAGGTAAACAAATGAAAGTAAGACCCTTCGCGGCAGTCCGTCCGCCTAGAAATCTAGTTACCGAAGTAGCAGCTCCGCCCTACGATGTTCTTGACTCGGAGGAAGCTAAGAAGATGGCTGGAGAGAAGTCCCTGCTCCACATCACCAAGCCGGAGATTGATTTCGACCCCATGCCCGAGGAGCACGACCCCAAGGTTTACGCCAAGGCGGTCGAGAACTTCGCAAAGTGGCAGAAAAACGGCTGGCTCGTCCGAGATCCGAAGCCCTGCTACTATATCTACGCTCAGACCATGGGCAGCCGCACCCAGTACGGCTATGTCCTCTGCGCCAATTCACTGGACTATGTAGAGGGCCGCATCAAGAAACACGAACTGACCCGTAAGGATAAGGAAGACGACCGTATGAAGCACGTCGAAATCCAGAGCGCCAACATCGAGCCCGTCTTCTTCGCCTTCAAGCATCAGCCCGAACTTGAGCAGATTATCGCGGATACGGTTAAGAAGCCTTCGGAGTACAAGTTTACCGACGAAAACAACTTCGGCCACGAATTCTGGGTGATCGACGACGATGCCCAGATCGCTCGCATCACCGAACTCTTTACGGATAAGATTGACGCTTTCTATATCGCCGACGGCCATCATCGCAGCGCTGCGGCGGCCCGCGTGGGTGCCGAACGCGCCAAGCAGAACCCTCACCACACCGGCGAAGAGGAGTACAACTACTTCATGGCCGTGTGTTTCCCGGAGGATCAGCTGAAGGTTCTCGACTACAACCGTGTGCTTAAAGACCTCAATGGGCTTACCCCCAGCCAGGTCATCGGCATTCTCGGCGAGACCTTCGACGTGACCTGCAAGGGAACCGAAATCTATACTCCGGACGAACTCCATACCTTCTCGATGTATCTGGAAGGGAAGTGGTACGAGCTTCGCGCCCGTCCGGGAACCTACGACAACAACGACCCTATCGGAGTTCTGGACGTCACAATTCTGTCGTCGAGGGTGCTCGGACCAGTGTTCGGCATCAAGGACCTCAGGACCGACTCCAGAATCGATTTCGTCGGCGGCATCCGCGGCCTTGGAGAGTTGAAACGCAGGGTCGACAGCGGAGAAATGAAGATTGCTTTCGCCCTCTATCCGGTGAGTATGAAGCAGATTACAGATATCGCCGACAGCGGCAATATCATGCCTCCTAAAACCACCTGGTTCGAGCCTAAGCTTCGTTCCGGACTCGCAATCCATACATTCTAAGCAATATGTCAGTCACATCAGCAGACATTCGCAAGACACTCAAGGAGTTCTTCGGTTACGACGGGTTTAAGGGTGATCAGGAAGAGATCATCAAGGACCTGACGGACGGAAAGGACTGTTTCGTGCTCATGCCTACGGGCGGCGGCAAATCCCTTTGTTACCAATTGCCCGCGCTGCTGATGGACGGTACCGCGATCGTTATTTCCCCTCTCATCGCCCTGATGAAAAACCAGGTCGACGCCATCAGGGGCTTCGTATCCGGTAACGAAAGTATAGCCCACTTCCTTAATTCATCGCTCTCGCGCCCCCAGATCGAAGAGGTCAAAAACGACATCAAGGAGGGAAAGACCAAGATTCTGTACGTCGCGCCCGAGTCGCTAACGAAGGGCGAGAACGTGGCGTTCCTGAGGACCATCAAAATTTCCTTCTATGCGGTCGACGAGGCGCACTGTATTTCCGAATGGGGCCATGACTTCCGTCCGGAGTACCGCCGCATACGCCCGATAGTCGATACTATCGGCCGTGCGCCTATCATCGCGCTGACCGCCACCGCGACCCCGAAGGTCCAGAGCGATATCCTTAAGACTCTGGCTATCCCCGACGCCGTGGTCTACAAGTCGTCGTTCAACCGCCCGAACCTCTACTACGAGGTGCGCGACAAGATCGACGCCGACAAGGATATAGTTCGCTTCATCCGTCAGCATCCCGGCAAGTCGGGAATCGTCTATTGCCTCAGCCGCCGCAAGGTTGAGGAGATGGCGGAGTTCCTGCAGATCAACGGCATCAAGGCCCTGCCTTACCACGCCGGCCTGGACGCCAAGGTCCGCGCCGAGAACCAGGATAAGTTCCTGATGGAGGACGTCAACGTTATAGTCGCGACCATCGCCTTTGGCATGGGTATCGACAAGCCTGATATCCGCTTCGTAATCCACTACGACATCCCGAAGAGCGTCGAAAGCTACTACCAGGAAACCGGCCGCGCAGGCCGCGACGGCGGAGAAGGCCTTTGCATTACTTACTACAGCTACAAGGATATCCAGAAGCTGGAGAAGTTCATGCGCGGCAAGCCCGTTTCCGAGCAGGAAATCAACAAGCAGCTCCTGAATGAAGTAGTGGCTTACGCCGAGTCCAGCGACTGCCGCAGAAGGCTCCTTCTCGGCTACTTCGGCGAGGATTATCCCAACGACAACTGCGGCATCTGCGACAACTGCCTGCATCCCAGAAAGGTCTTCGACGGCCGCGCCGAGATGAAGCTCGTCATCAAGCTCATCCTCTCGCTTAAGGAACACTTCAAGCTCGAGCATCTGGCCGCTATCCTGTCGGGTAACGATACCGCTCTGGTCAAGAGCTATCACCACGACAAGATCCAGTACTTCGGCGCAGGAGACGACCATACCGAAAAGTTCTGGGCCACCGTTATCCACCAGGGCCTCATCATGCACCTGCTGGACAAGGAGATCGAGACCTATGGCCTCATCTTCGTGACTCCGCTCGGAAAGCAGTTCCTCGAGAATCCATGGCAGCTCAACCTCGTCGAAGACCGCGTCTTCACTGGCGACGGCTCGCCCGACGACGAAGAGGATGATGAGGAGGCAGCGGCCAACGCCGCGGCTATGAAGGGCGGCGGGGGAGATCCCGTGCTGCTCGCCATGCTCAAGGACCTCCGAAAGGACATGGCCCACAAGCTGGATCTCCAGCCGTGGATCCTGTTTGGCGACCCTGCCCTCGACGACATGAGCATTTTGTACCCCATCACCCTCGAGGAGCTTCGCAACTGTCAGGGCGTTGGTGAGGGTAAGGCCAAGAAATATGGCCAGCCGTTTATCGAACTGATTGCCAAGTATGTCGAGGAGAACGAAATCGAGCGCCCGCAGGACCTCATCGTAAAGAGCACCGCCAGCAAGTCGGCCGTGAAGATCCAGATTATCGGCATGATCGACAGGCGCCTCCCGTTCGACGATATCGCCAAGGGCCTCGACATGCCCATGTGTGACCTGCTTACCGAAGTGGAGACCATCGTCTCCGCAGGTACCCGCCTCAATATCAATTACTATGTAAACCAGGAGGTGGAGCCCGATGTGGTGGCCGAACTGATGGATTATTTCCGCCATGAAGCCGCATCGGATTCGCTCGACGACGCCATCCGCGCCCTCGAAAACGACTATTCCGAGATGGAAATCCGCCTCACCCGTATAAAGTTCATCTGTGAAGTAGCGTCATGATCCCCCAGGAGACAGTAAACCTAATCCTAGAGACCGCCCGCGTTGAAGAGGTGGTCGGCGACTTCGTGTCCCTCAAGAGGCGCGGAGCCAGCCTGGTGGCTTGCTGTCCGTTCCACAACGAGAAGACGCCTTCGTTCTACGTAACCCCGTCGAAGGGCATCTACAAATGCTTCGGCTGCGGCAAGGCCGGCACCGCCGTGGGCTTCGTGATGGAATACGAACATCTCGATTACCCCGCCGCGCTTCGCTATCTTGCCCAGAAGTACCACATCGAGATCCAGGAAGAAGAACTGTCGGCAGAGGAAATTGCGAACAGACAGCGCCGAGAGAGTATCTTGCTCGTGAGCGAGTTCGCCCACAAGTTCTTCAACGAGCAGCTCCAGACTCCCGAGGGCAAGAACGTGGGACTGGCTTACTATCACTCCCGCGGAATCGAGGATGAGACAATAGCCAAATGGGGCCTTGGATGGGCGCCGTCCGGCCGTTCCGCCCTCACCGACGCGGCGATCGCGGCCGGTTACAAGCCCGAATACCTGATTGCCGCCGGTCTCACGGTCCAGCATGAAGACGGCTCGCTCGCCGACCGTTTCCGTGAGCGCGTGATGTTCCCGATCCACTCGCTTGCCGGCCGTGTAATCGCATTCTCGGGCAGGACGCTCAAGAGCGACAACCCCGCGAAATACGTCAACTCGCCCGAGACGGAGATCTACATCAAGAGCAAGGCCCTGCTGGGCATCTACTTCGCCAAGTCGGAGATCAGCCGGCAGGATAAATGCATCCTGGTCGAGGGCAACGTCGACGTCATCACCATGCAGCAGCTCGGCGTCACCAACGTCGTGGCTTCATGCGGAACAGCCCTGACCTCGGAGCAGGTGCGCCTGATCCACCGTTTCACCTCGAACCTGACGATCATGTACGACGGCGATTCGGCCGGTATCCATGCCGCCATACGCGGAACCGATATCGTGCTGCCCGAGGGCATGAACGTCCGCATCGTCCTGCTGCCCGAGGGCGAGGACCCCGACAGCTTCGGCCGTTCGCACAATCTCCAGGAAGTGCAGGACTACATAGCCGCTAACGAGCGCGATTTCATCTCGTTCAAGACCGACCTGCTGCTCGAAGAGGCCGCCGGCGACCCTTATAAGAAGTCCGGCCTGATCAACGACATCGCAGACACTATTGCCCTGATACCGGATGCCGTCCAGCGTTCGGTCTATGTCCAGGAAACCGCGGCCAAGTTCGGCATCGAGGCCCAGATCATATTCGACCGCATAGTAAAAACGCGCGAGAAGGCCAGGGTAGAGGAAGACAAAGCCCGCGAGAGGGAAGCCCGCAGAGTCCAGCGCGCAGCCGACGAGGGACTTGAAGAGATGGCTCCGATCGAGGAACTCGACGGCCCCGGTTTTGCCCCGGTAGAGCCCCAGGAGTTCGAAAACAAACTTCTGGCTCCGCTTGAGGCCGATATCCTTAGCTTCATGCTTCGCTACGGTGACCGCCCGATGAAGTTTGAGACCGACTCGGATTACTATACTCCGGAGGTTGTTAGCGTGACGGATTTCATCCGCGGTGCAATCGAAGAAGACGGTTCGCAGATGCAGAACTCTGTGTATCGCAAGACGTACGACGCATTCGTGGACGCCTACTGCGATGGTCTGGACCAGGACGCAATCATACGCAAGCTCTTCGACAGTCCCGATCCCGAAATCAGAAAGGTCACGGCGGACCTTTCGCTCGAAAAATACCAGATCACGGTCCAGAACTTCACCGATTCGATGATGAGTACCGAGTCGTGGCTGGTAAACTATGTGCCGAGAACAATATTGATGTATGCGGAACGCCGCGTACAGCTCCAGATAGATTTCCTTAAGGCTTCGCTGGCTCAGGCCACCGACGCCGACGAGCAGATGAAGATAATGCAGAAGCTCGTGAAGTACCAGAAGTTCCAGAGGGAACTCACCAAGAAGATTAAGAAATGAAGAATTACAAGCGAACTCTAGTGACAGCGGCCCTGCCCTACGCCAACGGCCCAGTGCATATCGGACACCTTGCAGGAGTATACGTTCCTGCCGATATCTATGTAAGGTATCTTCGAATGCGCGGCCGTGACGTCCTATTTGTGTGCGGCAGCGACGAACACGGAGTGCCTATTACCATCAAGGCCCGCCAGCAGGGCTGCTCGCCTCAGGATATAGTCGACAAATACGATAAGATAATCTCCGAGTCCTTCAAGGGCTTCGGCATAAACTTCGATGTCTACGGACGTACATCTTCAAAGATTCACGAAGAGACAGCGTCAGAGTTTTTCAAAAGGCTGTACGATTCCGGTAAGTTCATTACGAAAACTACCGAGCAGTACTACGATCCGGAGGCTAAGACCTTCCTCGCAGACCGCTACATAGTCGGAACCTGCCCCAAGTGCGGAAACCCCGACGCCTACGGCGATCAGTGCGAGAAGTGCGGCAGCACTCTCAGCCCTGAGGAACTGATTAACCCTAAGTCCAAGCTCAGCGGCGCCGAGCCTATCAAGAAAGAAACCACCCACTGGTATCTGCCTCTGCAGGACTATGAGCAGTGGCTGCGCGAGTGGATACTCGATGGCCACAAAGAGTGGAGGTCCAATGTCTATGGTCAGGTTAAAAGCTGGCTCGACGGCGGCCTGCAGCCCCGTGCGGTCACCCGTGACCTTGACTGGGGCGTGCCCGTGCCCGTCGAGGGTGCGGAGGGTAAGGTCCTTTACGTCTGGTTTGACGCTCCTATCGGCTACATAAGCAATACCCGCCAGCTCCTCCCCAACGACTGGGAGAAGTGGTGGAAGAGCGAGGATACGAAGCTCGTCCACTTCATCGGCAAGGACAATATCGTGTTCCACTGCATCGTATTCCCGTCGATGCTGAAGGCCTATGGCGACGGCTATATCCTCCCGGACAACGTCCCGTCCAATGAGTTCCTGAATCTCGAGGGCGACAAGATTTCGACCTCTCGCGGCTGGGCTGTTTGGGCCAACGAGTACCTTGAGGATTTCCCCGGAAAGCAGGATGTCCTGCGTTATGTGCTTACGGCCAACGCTCCTGAGACCAAGGACAATGACTTCAGTTGGAAGGACTTCCAGGTGCGCAACAATTCCGAGCTGGTGGCAATCTTCGGCAACTTCGTCAACCGTGCCGTGGTGCTGACCCATAAGTATTTCGACGGCAAGGTCCCTGCCGCAGGTGCCCTTGAGGCTATCGACAAAGAGGCACTGGCGGAGATCCCCGCCCTTCGCGAGTCGCTCGAGAAGAACCTGGAGAACTACCGCTTCCGCGAGGCTTTGAAAGACGCCATGAGCATGGCCCGCGTGGGCAACAAATACATCTCCGACACGGAGCCATGGAAGGTCGCGAAGACCGATATGGCCCGAACTGGAACCATCCTGAACGTCTGCCTGCAAATCTGCGCCGACCTCGCAATCGCCTTCGAACCGTTTACCCCGTTCGCTTCGGAGAAGCTCCGCAAGATGATAGATTCCCCGCTCGAGTGGGATATGCTCGGTCGCGCCGACATTCTGCCGGAAGGCCACCAGATCGGCGAAGCCCAGCTTCTGTTCGAGAAGATTGAGGACGACGCTATTCAGAAGCAGCTCGACCGCCTGGCCGCGATCCGTGTGGCGAAGGAGGCTGAAGCCAAGGCCGCTGCCGCTGCAGAAGCGGCTGCCCATGTCGAGCCTCAGAAAGCGGAAGTTACCTTCGACCAGTTCGAGGCCATGGATATCCGTACCGCGACAGTTCTGGAGGCCGAGCGCGTTCCGAAGACCGATAAGTTATTGAAGTTGACCATAGATACCGGTATCGACAAGAGAGTTATAGTAAGCGGTATCGCCGAGTACTATACTCCAGAGCAGATGGTCGGAAAGCAGATTTGCATCCTCGCGAACCTCGCTCCGCGCGTCATACGTGGAATAGAATCGAAGGGAATGATATTGATGGCGCGTCAGGGCGACGGTAAAATGCGAATCATTTCGCCCGAAGAAAAACTTGTTAATGGAGCAACTGTAGGTTAAAAGGATAAGGGGTTTTCCCGAACATTTGCCCGGACTAGGGTCGCTTCAAGACGCGAAGCGTCGTTAAGCGATTGAGAGGGAAAACCCCTTATCCTTTTAACAATAACATATTAATTGAACACACTTTTTATTAACCACTTTAATACATTAACATTATGAAGAAAGGTTTACTCGTAGTGGCGGCAGCGGCAATGCTTCTCGCTCCGTCTTGTGCAACTCTTAAGGGCCTCTTCGCGGGTGCCGTAGGTGGCGCTGCAGTAGGCGCTGGTATCGGCTACCTAATCACCGGCGATGCTGAGGGCGCACTCAAGGGTGCAGCTATCGGTGGCGCAGCGGGTGCTGCAACCGGAACCACTATCGGTGCCGTTATGGACAAGAAGGCTAAGGAACTCGAGAAGATCGAGGCTGCCAAGATTGAGACCATCACCGACGCCAACGGCTTCGAGGCTATTAAGGTCACCTTCGCAAGCGGTATCATGTTCGACTTCAACTCCACCGAGCTCAGCGCTGAATCCAAGGAGTCTCTGAAGACTTTCGCCACCGTTCTTGAGGATCTCGGCTCCAACGCCGACATCACCATCCTTGGCCACACCGACAATATCGGAACAGCCGAGGCAAATGAGAAGGTTTCCCAGAAGAGGGCAGATGCAGTGAAGAAGGAACTCAAGAAGAACGGTATGGATGCAAAGCATCTCTATGCCCAGGGTCTTTCCTTCAACAAGCCCGTTGCTGACAATGCAACTGAAGAAGGCCGTGCAAAGAACCGCCGCGTTGAGATCTACATCACCGCCAACGAGGACATGGTAAAGGCAGTCGAGGCCGGAACCCTCAAGTAGTCCAAAACCTACATTAAAAAAACAGGTCTCGGTTATTCCGAGGCCTGTTTTGTTGTTATACCCAGCTGATGGATTTGATCCACGAAGTAGGATTCGAAGTCGGCTTCAACGATGTTTCTTGAGAAGTTTAGGAAAAGATTTCCGTTGTAGCTGACGCAGGCGCCTGCTCCGGGAACGCCCCTCTGGCGTCCGAGTATGAAGTCCATCTCGGTGACGTACTGCTGCATTGAGTCGGGAAGAACTACATTGCCGAGATTGGACAGAGTCTGTGAAAGAAGTTTGTCTCCTTTAAGTTTGCATACGAGGTCGATCACGTGCTTCTTGATGAAGAGCGGGATCATTGCTATTGCGAAGTTGTTCTCGAGGGCCACGTTTGCGGCGACCTTCCTTTCGAGTTCGCTCTTAAGGACGAGGTGGCGCTTCTGCGCGGAAACTATCTGAAGAACTTCTTCGAAAGAGTAGTAACCGTTGGCTACATCGACTCCGAGATTTACATACGATGAGAAGTTGCGCAGGGTCCTGCCGCCGAAAAGGGGACGGAGGTTGACCGGTACGTTGACCTTGATAGCGGTCTTCTTGTTCTTGCGGTGGTCGTGCTGATGGACGTCCTGCAGGGCACATACCATTGCGGCGGTGATGATCTCGGTAACAGTGCAAGAGTATTTCTTGGCAACAGCCTTGATTTCGTCGCAAGGGATGGTGATGCGCTCATTGTGCATTACACGGTAGCCTTCTTTATGACCGCGGGCGTGGTAAGCGGTGTCGTTCTGCTCCATCGCGCCTTTCTTTCCGCTGAATTCTGAGAAGCAGTCTTCGGTTTCGCGCTTAGAAGGAGTATCTGTAGGATCAAGAATAAGATCATTGTATTCGATGTCGATTCCGTAGCGGAGTCGTAGGTATTCTGCGGTAAGTGTAAGGAGGAAAGTCTGGCCGCCTTTGCCGTCGGCCAGGGCATGGAACACGTCGAGGACGATCCTGCATCCGTCTGCGCTTACCTTGAAGAGGAATCCACCATGGAAACGGTAGCCGTAAGGAGAGAGCGAACTGAGCTGACCTACGGTCGGCATCTTGTCGAGTTCCTTAAGGTACCACCAGAAGGCGCCGTTCTTAAGGGTGCAGCCGAAGCTGGGGATTCTTTTTACTGTATTATTGAGTGCCTGCTGGAGGTAATTGACATTGACGGGTTCGGTGAGGGTTACGCTGAGCCTGAACATGGAAGCGTACCTCTTTGTAAGCGAAGCGGGATATATGTTCGACGCGTTGTCGAGTCTCATTGTAATTGCTGTCATAGCCATTCGTTTCGTTTTTACGCTTGCAAAGGTATCGCGCGGGCAATGCTCACGAAAGAAATAGTCACATACCAGCCTGGAATGTGATAGAAGGGGTGTTTTTGTGATTAAATTGCCTTATTAGGGCTGAATTTGGGACGAGTTGAATTTCGTCCCTTCGTGGATTGTTACAAATAAATGAGTCTTGAGACGTGGTCGGGAGAGAAGATTTTATCCGCCATCAGGCGCAGGTCTTCGGCGCTAACTGACTCTATCAATTCACGGACTTTTCTGTCAGGCATGATGGCTCCAAAGGCCAGCAGGCTCTTACCCATCGACAGACACTGAGTCTCGCCGCTGTCGGAACTGATGGCTAACTGGCCGAGCAGTTGCTTCTTTGCGGCGCGCAGAGCCCGCGGACTCATCTCGACTTCGCGCACTTTCTTCAGGATGCGATCAACGGCGGTCAGGCATTTGCGCAGATTAACCTTGTCGCAGCCCAGACTTACTGTCATAAGTCCGGTATCGCTGAACTGAGTATAGCCGCATTCGATGGAATAGACCCAGCCGTGCTTTTCACGCAGTTCCGCTCCGAGCAGGCTGTTCGACGCCGGACCACCGAGTATGTTCGCGAGGAGAACCGCTGTTATGCGCTCCTTCTCCCCGTATAGCGACGGCGCCTCGGCCCCTATTATTGCGTTCGCTTCGTGGTTGTCCTTGTCTTCGGTAATGTCGAAGGGATTTCTCCACTCGCTTTGCTCGGTCGAAATGACAGTGGAGTTGACAGTCGGGAGGATTGTGTTTTTGTCATTCCGAGCGGAGCCGGAGGCGGAGCGAAGGAATCTCTTACTTATTCTGATTACCTGTCCTTCCAACTCTTCCTCGTCTCCCGAAGCTACCACACACAACGCCATATTCTCCGGAACGAAGTTCCTGCGATAGTATTCCCGCAGGTCCTCGACCGTGGCTATGCTAACGGACTCGACTGTTCCGAGGGTTAGTCTACCAAGCGGGCTGCCGGCAAAGAAGCGGCTTTCGAAGGTGTCGAATATGTCTTCCGACGGACTGTCTTTGTAGGAAATTATTTCGTCGAGGATGACGCCGCGCTCGGTCTCAACTTCGTGTTCGGGGAATGTCGCTTGGGTGGCGATTTCGAGCAGTAGGCCGACCGCTTTCCAGATGTCCTCGCGAAGGACGGTAGCGTGGAGAACGATTTCCTCCTTGGTCGTGTAGGCGTTCAGTTCTCCGCCGAGACGGTCGAGATATGAGTTGATGCGCGCGGCGCTCAGGCGCTTCGTGCCTTTGAAGATGGTGTGTTCTACGAAATGGGCCGTGCCTTCGGGCAGATTGCCCTCGGCACGGGTGCCGCACTTAATGCTCAAGGAGCAGTAGCCAACCTTGCTGGTACTGCCTTTCACCGCATACTGCAATCCGCTCTCACTTCTTCCGCTTCTCATCCTTGTAGTTGTGCTCCCTTCGTATGGATTTGATCGCGCTTTTTGAGAAGCCGCGCTTGCCGGGCTTGCTATAGCGGTGCGACTGGTAATAATAAAGGTCGTGGGTGTCTGCGGCGACTATGAAGTTGTGGCATTTGGCGCGACGAGATGGCTCGGCGGGTGAAATGCTGAAAGCTATCAGGGCGTTGCGGGAACCGGCCTCGAACAGG
This sequence comes from Bacteroidales bacterium, assembly GCA_017617035.1. Taxonomy (GTDB): domain Bacteria; phylum Bacteroidota; class Bacteroidia; order Bacteroidales; family UBA932; genus Cryptobacteroides. Next base: position 80,956 of record JAFZWV010000013.1, on the reverse strand, counting down.
CTGTCCGCCTCGAAGTTGTCTACGGCCATGAGCCCCGGGGCCAGCATTTCTGTTGAATCGCGGTCCGCTACCGTAATGTCCAGGTCATCCCTTGAGAAATAGATCTTTTTCCTGCGCGCTTTAGAGAGATTTCCGTTGTAAGAGGATAATCCCAACAGGGTCCTCGCAGAACTGGTAAGCGACTCTTCGACATAAAACTGCACCATGTCGATAATCGCAGGCAGATATACGAACTCGCGACCGGAAGTTATTTGGACGGGGGAGAAGGGGATACGAACCACCTCAAGTTTACTTTCCACACTCCGGAAACTCTCGTCGTTACCGCCCTTCATCAGGGTCAGGTATGCCATTCCGCTGCCGTCCTGCGAAAGATAGAGGAAATAGTATGCGGAGTCGTTTTTCAGAGCCTCGAAATCATCGGGGTCACAGAACTCGAAAGGAGAGATGCGCCAGCGCCTGCGGACCTCCTCGCGCAGCGCGATGTCCAGCAGGCTGTCGCCGCTGAGCACGACCTTTGTCGTCTTCGTCTGGAAATCCGCCAGCCTTGCTTTTCGCGTATAAATCCGGCCCTGCCCAGCGGCCTCAAAGCCCCCGGCCAGCACCATGATTACCACCGCAATCAAATATTTTCTCCACCTGCTCAGCATCACGAGCAAAGTTAACCAAAAATGCTTAAATTTGTAAGCTATGTCAGATTATATCGTATCAGCCAGAAAGTACCGTCCGGATTCGTTCGGGACCCTCATCGGGCAGGACAATATCGCCAGGACTCTCAAGAACTCCATAATCAGGGGGCAGCTTGCCCATGCATACCTGTTCTGCGGACCACGCGGAGTCGGTAAGACCAGTACGGCGCGAATTTTCGCGAAGGCGATCAACTGCTCCAATCCGTCGGCGGACATGGAGCCGTGCGGCGAGTGTGAATCCTGCCTCTCGTTCGCGGAGGGCCGTTCGTACTGCATACGCGAGCTCGATGCCGCTTCGAACAACGGAGTCGACGACATCAAGGCCCTGATGGACCAGGTCCAGATACCCCCGCAGGTCGGAAAGTACAGCGTCTACATCATCGACGAGGTCCACATGCTCTCGCAGTCGGCCTTCAACGCCTTCCTCAAGACCCTTGAGGAGCCGCCGGCACACGCGATCTTCATCCTCTGCACGACCGAGAAGCACAAGATCCTGCCGACCATCCTTTCGCGCTGCCAGACCTACGATTTCAATCGCATCAGCGTGCCGGACATCGTCGCCAACCTCAGGATGGTGGCGACCAAGGAAGGTATCACGGTCGACGACGAAGCGCTCCATGTCATAGCCCGCAAGGCAGACGGCGCCATGCGCGACGCCCTGACCATCTTCGACCAGACGGTGGCCTTCTGCGGCACCGAGATCAAGTATGAGGATGTCCTGAAGAACCTCAATGTCCTGGACTACGAATACGGTTTCAAGATAGTTGATGCTGCGCTCGCGGGCGATTATGCTACAGCGCTGCTCACTTTCGACGAGATACTCGCCAAGGGCTTTAACGCCCAGTATTTCATATCATCTTTGGGCGGACACCTGCGCGATTTGCTCGTCAGCCGTACGGGCGGTCTTGAGAGCCTGCTCGATTTCCCCGACAGTCTGCGCAAGCGCTACGCCGAGCAGGCCGCTTGCTGCTCCGTGAAGTTTATCTACGATGCTCTCGGAGTGACCACCGCCTGCGAGGCCGGATATAAGACTGCCGCCAATCAGAGGCTCCACATCGAGTATGCGCTCATGCGCCTCTGCTTCCTCCTGTCCGCCCCCGCCACCGACGCGAAACCGACAGAGAAGAAAGAGATTCCTTCGGTCGCTGCGCTCCCTCGGAATGACAAAGTGGAAGTTGCTCAGAAGGACAAAGTGGAAGTTGCTCAGAAGGACAAAGTGGAAGTTGCTCAGAAGGAGTCTGCAACCAATGTCATTTCGAGCGAAGGCCCTGAGGCCGAAGTCGAGAAATCTCCGACCCATCGTCCTCGTCCTTTGAAGACTGCGGGATCCCTATCCCTTGGCTCGCTTATTGCAGAGTCCGAGGCGACCTCGGAGACGGAGAATACCGACCATTCCGCTGATCCGATTCCGTCGGATGATAAGATTACGGAAATGTGGAAAGAGCTGGCGAAGAACTATGCCGCGAAGCCGAGACTGGCGAGCGCGATAGAAAACGCAAAGCTGGAGATAAGCGAGCAGGATGACCTGAAGAACGTTCTCTTCAAGGTTGTATCCGAAGCTCAGCGGGATTGGATCAAAGCCAACATGCTCTCGCAGATGGAGAAACTCTTCCGCGAGATGCTTAAGACCAGTAAGGTACGTCTCGAGGTAGGAGTGGTCCCCGCCGAGGCTCAGGAGAAAGTGATATATATGGATTCGGACAAGGCGAAGGTGCTGATGTCCGAGAACCCCGAGGCCGCGAAACTCATTATCGACCTCGAACTCGATACGAACTAAAGTATGAAACTGCGTTGCGAAAACCTGGTTAAGAAGTATGGCATCCGAACTGTTGTGAAGGGTGTCTCGATGGAAGTAAACCAGGGCGAGATCGTGGGATTCCTCGGCCCCAACGGAGCCGGCAAGACCACCAGCTTCTATATGATTACGGGTCAGATCGTCCCGAACGACGGCCATGTCTATCTCGACGATCAGGAAATCACCAAGCTCCCTATGTACAAGAGGGCCCAGATGGGCCTTGGATATCTCCCACAGGACGCATCCGTCTTCAGGAAGATGTCGGTCGAGGGAAACCTGCTGTCCGTCATGGAGATGAAGGGTATGCCTAAGCAGCAGAGGGAAGAACGCCTCGAGGAACTCATCACCGAGTTCAACCTCTCGAAGGTGCGCAAGTCGCTCGGAATCCAGCTGTCCGGAGGTGAACGCCGCCGCTGCGAGATTGCCCGCGCCCTCGCCATCGACCCGAAATTCATCCTGCTCGATGAGCCGTTCGCGGGCGTGGACCCGATCGCTGTGGAAGACATCCAGTACATCATCGCAAAGCTCAAGTATAAGAACATCGGCGTCATCATCACCGACCACAACGTGGGCGAGACTCTCGCTATCACCGACCGTGCTTACCTGCTCTACGAAGGAACCATCCTCCAGCAGGGAACCCCTGAGGCGCTCGCGGCCGATGAAGACGTCCGTACGAAGTATCTCGGCGCGGGCTTCGTCCTGAAGCGCTCCGTGAGCGTGGAGAGAGCCGCCGCCGACCATGAAAAAGAACTCGCAGCCCAGAACCAATGAAAATCCTTATAATAGACGACGAGCGCTCGATACGCAATTCGCTGCGCGAGATCCTTTCCGACGAAGGCTATGAGGTCGAGGTCGCCGAAGACGGCGCCGAAGGAATGAAGGCCGCGACCGCGGTCCACTACGACGTCATTTTCTGCGACATCAAGATGCCCGTTATGGACGGCACTGAAGTGCTGGCCAAGCTCGCTGAGGAGGAGGTCGACAGCGCGATAGTGATGATCTCCGGCCATGCCGATATTGGAACTGCAGTCGACTGCATCAAGAAGGGCGCGTTCGATTTCATCGAGAAGCCGCTCGACCTTAACCGCATCCTTATCACCATCAAAAACGCCACCGACAAGGCTACTCTCGCCACCCAGAACAAGGTGTTGAAGAAGAAGGTCTTCGGAGCGGCGAGGATGATAGGGGAGTCGGCGCCCATGCAGCATATCAGGGACATAGTCGCGAAGGTGGCGGCGACGCCGGCTCGCGTCCTGATTGAGGGACCCAACGGCTCCGGAAAGGAGCTCGTGGCCCGGAGCCTTCACGCGCAGAGCGACCGCGCCGCCGCCCCGTACATCGAGGTGAACTGCGCTGCAATCCCTTCCGAACTTATCGAGAGCGAACTCTTCGGCCATGAAAAAGGCTCCTTTACCTCTGCCATCAAGCAGCACAAAGGAAAGTTTGAGCAGGCCGACGGCGGGACTCTGTTTCTCGACGAGATCGGAGACATGTCGTTGGCGGCCCAGGCCAAGGTCTTGCGAGTACTCCAGGAAAACAAACTCAGCCGCGTTGGTAGCGACGCCGACATCAAGGTCGACGTCCGTGTGATAGCGGCAACCAATAAAGACCTGACCAAGGAGATTGCCGAAGGCCGTTTCCGTGAGGACCTCTATCACCGCCTGAGCGTGATAGTCATCAAGGTCCCTTCGCTGGATGAGCGCAAGGAAGACATCCCCCTGCTGGTGGATTATTTCGTGGAGCAGATTTGCGCGGAAACCGCCATGCCCCGCAAGAGTTTCAGCCCCGAGGCCGTAAAGACCCTGCAGGAGCGTTCGTGGAAGGGCAACATCCGCGAACTCAGAAATGTGGTTGAGCGTCTGCTCATCCTCGGCGACGAAGTGATTTCGGTCGCCAATGTCCAAGACTACGTATAACGCTATGAACATACCCGATATCATCATCGCCATCGACGGCTATTCCTCTACCGGAAAGAGCTCGTTCGCAAAGATCCTCGCCAAGGAACTCGGACTTCTGTATCTCGATTCAGGCGCCCTGTACCGCGGAGTAACCCTCTTCGCCCAGGAAGAACGTTTCATCGACAAGTCAAACGTCATCAATCCTGCGCTTGAAGCGGCTCTCCAGGGCCTGGACCTCTGGTTCGCTACGGACAACAGGACCTTTATCGGGGAGCGCTGCATCGAGAAGGAAATCCGCACGATGGAGGTTTCCAGCCAGGTCAGCCCTATCGCGGCCGTCCCTTATGTGCGCCGTTTTGTGGACGCTAAGCTCCACGAACTCGCGAAGGGCGGGCGCGTAATCATGGACGGCCGCGACATCGGCACGACCGTGTTCCCCAACGCCGAAATCAAGATCTTCATGACGGCGGCCGAAGACGTTCGCGCCCAGCGCCGCTTCGACGAGTTGGTGATGAAGGGCGAGAACCCGGTCATGGAGGAGGTGAAGGAGAACCTTCGCCAGCGCGACTATATCGACTCGCATCGCGAGACTTCGCCCCTTAGCCGTGCGGCCGACGCTTTCATTCTGGACAACTCCAACATGACCATAAGCGAGGAAATCGCCTGGGTCAAGGGCCTGATCAAGGGAAAGTTCAATCTCTACGATGATTAAAAAGGTCGAGATCGACGGCAGCGGCGGTTTCTGCGGCGGAGTGATCCGGGCCATAGGCAGCGCGGAGGACTTCCTCGCCGCGCATCCCGGCACCACCCTCTATTCGCTGGGCCCCGTGGTCCACAATGAATCCGAACTCGACCGCCTTGCCTCCCTTGGGCTCGAGCCTGTCAGCGCGGCCGAATTGGAGCAGATGGGTGGCGAGGGCAGGACGGTGATCATTCGTGCCCATGGCGAAGCCCCCAAAACATCCGCGACCCTGCGCCGTCTGGGTTTCGAGATCATCGACTGCACGTGCCCGGTGGTGCTTGGCATCCAGCGCAAGATCGCGGCCGCGCCGGGCGACGTCATCATCTACGGTAAGAAAGGCCATCCCGAGGTCATCGGCCTGGTCGGGAACGCGCGCGGCCGCGTCTGGGTCGTTGAGAACATGGACCAGGCGCGCGACCTGCTGTCGCTGCAGGATGGCCCCTCCGCGGGAGCCGATATTTTCTCGCAGACGACCATGAGCCCGGTGGGCTACAAGGAAGTGTGCGGGTTGCTGGCCGGCGGAATACCGGGGCTCCGCATCCACCGTACCATCTGCCGCCAGGTCGCAACCCGCCACGACAACCTCGCCGAGTTTGCCCGCGCCCACGACGCCGTAGTGTTCGTGACCGGCAAGGCCAGTTCGAACGGTCGCGTGCTGAGCGACCTTTGCCGCTCGGTCAACCCCCGCACCTTCGTGGTCGGCGGAGTCGCAGACATACGTCCTGAATGGTTCCGCGACGGCGACACGGTTGGCGTCAGCGGAGCAACCAGCACTCCGCGCTGGCTGCTTGAACAGGTTGCTGAGTTTATTTCCGATTTTTAGTATATTTGCACGTTTTAGAAATACTAATAACACATTACATATATGGCAACAACAGCTGATTTCAAAAACGGACTTTATCTGAAGTACAACGACAAACCGTGTATGATCGTATGGTTCCAGCACGTAAAGCCTGGCAAGGGCCCCGCTTTCGTGAAGACCAAGCTCCGCAATCTGGAGAACGGCCGTATTCTGGAGAATACCTTCACCGCCGGCGCAAAGATTGAGACTATCGAAGTCGAGCGCCGTCCCTACCAGTTCCTCTACGACGACGGCGAGGCGTTCAACTTCATGCATGAAGAGACTTACGAGCAGATCACCCTGCCTCACGACGTAGTTGAGAACTCCGACCTTATGAAGGAAGGCCAGCACGTCGAAATGATGTTCGTCACCGGCGACGAAGAGCGCTGCCTCACCTGCGAACTCCCGACCTATGTGACCCTCGAGGTTACCTATGCCGAGCCTGCAGTCAAGGGAAACACCGCCACTACTTCCGCACTTAAAGAGGTCACCCTCGAGACAGGTGCGAAGATCATGGTTCCTCTCTTCATCAACCAGGGCGACACTATTACGGTCAACACTACCGACCGCACCTACGGCCAGAGAGTCTAAAACCGTTGCGAGTTTCGCTTATTACAGTCGGGAAAACCGACATCAAGTGGGTATCCGAAGGCCTGGAAGTGTATTCTTCCAGGCTTCTCCACTATATACCCTTTGAGATACGCGAAATCCCGGAGTTGAAAAACGCCTCTTCTCTCTCGAAAGACCAAATCAAATCGGCAGAGGGAAAGCTTATACTGAAAGCCCTTAAAGACTCCGACGACCTCATCCTTTTGGATGAACGCGGAAAGGAGTTCCGTTCGGTGGAATTCGCCGACTGGCTTCAAAGGAAATTTCAGGCCGGCCGTGATCTCGTTTTCGTTATCGGCGGGGCCTACGGATTCAGCAGGGAAGTCTACGATCGCGCAGGCGGAATGATCTCCCTTTCGAAGATGACTTTTTCGCACCAGATGGTGCGCACGATTTTTGTTGAACAGCTATACCGCGCTCTGACCATCCTCAAGGGAGAGTCGTACCACCACGAATGAAAGTAAGTCGCAAACTCGTATCGGCCATCTTCATAGGCGCGGCACTTTTGCTGTTCGCCATCTCGCTGTTTATCCCGAAGGCCAAGGGAGACACCAAACATGCGGCGCATCGCGTCGAAACTGTCCTGACCCACAGACTCAAGACCCTCGACTCTTTTGCCGAGAAGGCTTTCGAGGGCGCTCCGGACCAGTGGATGCAGCTTGGGAAACTGCCCGGCGACATGGTCGTGTACCGCTATGTCAACGACCGTCTTCAATCATGGACAAACCAGTTCCCGGTCAGTAACGACGACATAGTCCGCAGAGCCTATGTATCCCGCACCCGCCGCCGTGGAATTATACAGACCCCGTTCGTCGACCTCAATTCCTACTACACCTACATGAAGCTCAACCAGCAGGAGAGCTATCTGGTGAAGAGGATAGACAGAGGACTCGTGACGGTTGTCGTGGGTTTGAAGCTCGACGATAACGACAAACTCCGTCTTCAGGAAGGCTACTCCATACGTAATCTCCACACCCCCGACGGAACCGGCGTTTCATATGCCGGTCAGCCCGTTTTCAAGGTGGTCTACGAGTCGCTGCCGGTGCGAAGCAAACTCCCGGCCCATCTCGCTTGGACCGCGTTCTTGCTGTTCGCCCTGGGCATAATCATTCGCCTTAAATCGTCGCCAAGCGTCCGCGGCTCGCTGGCCTCCATAGGCCTGCTCCTGCTGCCGACCATAGCCCTGGCCAAATGGTGCCCGCTCGCCGACGGCGAACTCGATCAGATTTCGATCATCCTGGTGATCAACCTGATCACCTTCATGATATCGCTGTGTCTGTATCTGTGCCGCGAAAGCATCTGGGCCAGTTTCAAGCGTAAAGCGTCCAAAATCATAGCCGCCATTATTGATATGGTGGCAATCCTTGGCATCTTCGTATTCTCCTATATCGAACTCTACAAGGTCTTTGTTTATACACACATCAGCCTCGACCTGACGAAGCTCGACCTGCTCAGCTGGGAGTCCGCGGCCGTGATGGCGACCTTCCTCCTGATGCTGGTTTCAACCATGCTCCTGGCGGTCCTGCTGATGCCGGCGCTAAGCCGCCAGGGCCGTAGGGTCGATATCTTCTCGGTTCCAGGCCGTGTGATCGGGTCGCTCGTATTGGCTCTCTACCTGGTGCTGGTCACCACCTCCATGGGCTTCGAGCGGGAGCAGTTGATCGCGTCGTCATGGGCAGAGAACCTGGCCAACGACCGCGATAATGCCGTTGAAGAGCAGCTCAAGAAGGCCGAGGGCCAGATAGCCGCCGACGAAGTGCTCAGCCGTGCTTCGGGCTCGGAAGACAATGTCCAGATCGCCCGTGAGCGCATTATCGACAACTACCTCTACCGCGTCCTGTCCGACTACGACCTCAAGGTGCAGATAGGTGGCGACTCCGACGGCCTTGGCCTGGAGTCCGGCACCCGCATCGACCAGAACTCGCACTTCTTCTATGCGCCGCTTGCCGGCCAGCGCAGCCGTTATGTCGGTGCCTTCCAATACTACCTGGAAGACCAGGGCCAGAATACGATCTACGTCAGCATCGAGCCCAAGTCGGGCGATGCGGGCCGTTCGCTCTCTTCGGTGCTGGGCCTTGGCAGGACGGACGAAATACCATGGCGCTACTCCTACGCTAAATACAAAGGCCGTGAGCGCCAGTACCTCAAGGGCAACTACGCTTACCCGACCCGTCTCACCCCCGAGCGTCTGGCTTCTTTCCGGGCGCTGCAGGAGACCGACTATGTTTCCGACGGCTACCTTCACTTCGTGAACCAGGTCTCGGAAGACGAGATCATTATCATCTCGCGGCAGTACAAGAACGTGGACTCGAACCTGCTCGCGCTGGCGCTGGTGACCCTGGTGTTCTTCCTGTTCGCCAGCATCTTCTCCGGCAGGCCCGCGAACCGTACGCCCCTGGCCCCGAACTCTTTCAAGAAGACGATAACAATCCTGACCACGGTCTCCCTTACCGCGACCATGGCCGTTCTGGTCACCTTCAGCGTCACCTTCGTCTTCGGTCGAAACGAAGCCAATGCCCGCACCATGATGTCGGACAAGACCAACTCCATCCGCACCATGCTCCAGGCCGGCCTGCGCAGCTACAGCTCCGGCGACGCCCTGTTCTCGCGTGAGACCCTGGCCCTTATCCGCCGCGTGTCCGACAATACAGGCTCGGACATCTCCATTTTCCGCCCGGACGGTCGAATCCTGATGTCAACCTCGCCCGAGCTTTTTGAAAAGATGGTTCTCGGCAGCCGCCTAAATGAAACGGCGTACTACCATATCATGTACCTGAGCGAGGGCCACTACATTCAGCGCGAGAAATACGGGACGCGCTGGATTTACACCATGTACGCCCCGGTCATGGGCGCAGACGGCAATATCCTGGCCATCTTCGCTTCGCCGTACATGGAGCGCAGCTACGACTTCCAGCTGGACGCCGCTACCCATACGATCAGCATCGTGATAGTGTTCTTCATCCTGCTGCTCCTGTCGCTTGCCCTGATCTCCTACGCGGTCGACAGGACCTTCCGGCCCATCTCGGAGATGAGCCGCAAGATGGAGGCCGGCGGTGTCGACCGCCTCGAGTACATCTCCTACGACAGGCAGGACGAAATCTCTTCGCTCGTGCAGTCCTACAACCGAATGGTCTCCGACCTTACCGCTTCGACCAAGGCTCTGGCCCAGGCCGAGCGCGACAAGGCATGGAGCGAGATGGCCCGCAACGTCGCCCATGAGATCAAGAATCCTTTGACGCCGATGCGTCTTCAGATTCAGCGCATCCAGAGGCTCAAGGCCAACGGCGACCCGAGCTGGCAGACCAAGTTCGACGATATGGCGACCATTCTGCTGGATCATATCGATGTTTTGACAGAAACCGCTAACCAGTTCTCAGATTTCGCAAAGCTATATTCCGAGGAACCTGTTGAGATAAAACTGGATGAGTTGTTGCGCGACGAGATAGATCTATATGATACCCGTCCCGGAGTCGAGTTCGAATATCTCGGATTGCCGGGTGTTACTATTCGCGGACCCCGTCCTCAGTTGGTGCGCGTTTTCGTCAACTTGCTGAATAATGCGGTTCAGGCCTGCGAGGGTATCTCCGGCGCGAAGGTGCTGGTCTCTTTGAGAAACGGCACCGACCCCGGTTTCTACGAAATAGTCTTTGAAGACAACGGCCCGGGAGTTCCCGAAGAGAATATGCCTAAGCTCTTCACTCCGAAGTTCACCACCAAGAGCAGCGGCAGCGGCCTCGGCCTGTCCATCTGCAAGAGCATTCTCGAGAGGTGCGGCGCCGAGATCGACTACTCGCGCAGCTTCAAGCTCGGCGGCGCCTGCTTCACTATCCGCTATCCGAAAACTGAGGCTTAATTCCACAGGGTAAGCCATTTTTGCCCGCACCCTGTGGAAAAAAGTCACAGGGTAAGCCGTTTTTGGGCCCACCCTGTGGATTATTTCGCCTTTGCCGAAAAATACTTATATTTGTATTGCGGTTAGAAATCATGAAAATAGTCAGCGCAACATTTGCCGGAAGCAGCACCAGAGTGGCGGGAAAGCCTCAGAGGAAGCTGCCGGAATTTGCTTTTATCGGCAGGAGTAATGTCGGCAAGAGCAGCCTGATCAACATGCTCTGCCGCAACGGCCGTCTGGCGATGACCTCCTCCACCCCCGGAAAGACTAAACTCGTCAATCATTTCCTTATCAACGACGAGTGGTATCTGGTGGATCTTCCCGGATATGGATACGCAAAGCTGAATCAGAAAGGCCGCGACGCCATCAAAGAAGTAATCAACGACTATATCCTTGGAAGTGAGGAACTTGTGATGCTATTCGTGTTGGTCGACAGCCGCCACGACATCACCAGAATCGATCAGGACTTCATCCGCGAACTTGGTGCAAACGGAATCCCGTTCGGAATCATCTTCACCAAAGGAGACAAGTCCGGCCCCAACGTTCTGAAGGCCCAGATAGAAAAGGATAAAGAAATTCTGTCGCAAGAATGGGAAGAGATGCCTCCGATGTTCGAGAGTTCAGCCCAGTCCGGCGCAGGACGCGAAGAGATACTGGATTATATCGACAACATATTGAAATCATTGTAGCCCTATGCAACACAATCACAGAATGGAGTTGTTCGCATGCGATGCTTCGAAAGACTTCGCCTGCAGAGTCATTGAGGAGTTGAACAAAATCGACCGTCCCGACAACAACGAGCGCCCCTATCATATCGGCGATATGACGGTAACGCGTTTCAGCGACGGTGAGTTCCAGCCCCAGTACAATGAGAGCGTGCGCGGCGCTTCCGTCTACATCATCCAGTCTACGATTCCGCCGGCAGACAATCTCATGGAGTTGCTTCTCGCAATCGATGCGGCCAAGCGCGCTTCCGCCGACACAGTAGTTGCCGTGATTCCGTATTTCGGATGGGCTCGTCAGGATCGCAAGGATCGTCCGCGCGTAGCCATCGGTGCCAAGTTGGTCGCGAACCTGCTCACCGCCGCCGGTGCAGACCGTGTGATGACCTGCGACCTCCATGCCGACCAGATCCAGGGCTTCTTCGATATCCCGGTCGACCATGTCTCCGGATCATGGGTGTTCCTGCCCATGCTCCGCAAAATGAAGATTAAGGACCTGGCGATTGCGGCCCCCGACATGGGCGGAGCTAAGAAGGCCAACCTCTATTCGAAGGCGCTCGGCACCCCGGTGATTATCTGCCACAAAGTCCGCGTCAAGGCCAATGTCGTCGGCAGCATCACCGCTATCGGCGAAGTCGAGGGCAAGAACATCGTCATCATCGACGACATGATCGACACCGCCGGAACCCTTTGCAAGGCAGCCGACGTGCTTATGGACATGGGCGCTCTCAGCGTCAGGGCCTGCGCTACCCACGGCATGCTCAGCGGCGATGCGGTCCAGCGCATCCACGACTCCTCCCTGCAGGAGGTCTTCATCACCGACACCATCCCTCACCCGGAGCTGGCCGGCGACCCGAAAATCAAGATCCTGTCCATGGCGGCCGTATTTGCCTCCATTATCGACAAGGTCTACAACTACGAACCAATCAGCCCCGAATTCGATAAATGACAACCTTCCTTGCAGCAGCGATAGTGCTGGGCCTCGGCATCCTCGGGATGTGCGTCTACCTTCTGAAGGAGGGCGGCGAGTTCCCGAAGTACGACGTGGGCTCCAACCCCGAGATGCAAAAGCGCGGGATACGCTGCTTCAAGGACGTTGATGCCGAATTGCACTCTAAGCGCGTTAAGTGCGACGGCAATTATACGGAAGCCTGTGAAGGCTGCCAGCTTTATAACAAACATTAGCCTATGAGTTTAGTAGCCATAGTCGGCCGGCCCAATGTCGGCAAAAGTACACTCTTCAACCGTCTGGTCGGCATGCGCCAGGCCATAGTCGACGACACCGCAGGCGTTACCCGCGACCGCCACTACGGCCGCTGCGAATGGTGCGGCCGCGAATTCTCGGTCGTGGACACTGGTGGTTATACGACCAACTCCGAAGACGTTTTCGAAAGCGCCATACGCGAGCAGGTCCAGATTGCCATCAATGAAGCTGATGTTGTTCTGTTCATGGTAGAGGCGGCGACGGGCGTCACCGACTACGACGCTGAGATCGCCGACGTCCTGCGCCGCGCCAAGAAGCCTGTCGTGCTTTGTGTCAACAAAGTCGACAGCGGCGAGAAGATGTTCGACGCCTACCAGTTCTATTCACTGGGCCTCGGAGAGATCTATAGTATTTCCGCCGCGAATGGTTCCGGAACAGGCGATTTGCTGGACGAAATAGTAAGGGTGTTACCCGATGAACCAGAAGTTGAGGATCCCCACAAAGACCTTCCGCGAATTGCTATCGTCGGAAAGCCTAATGTGGGTAAGTCCTCGATTACCAATGCATTATTGGGTGAGGAACGCAATATTGTCACTCCTGTCGCAGGTACTACACGCGATTCCATCGAGACATATTACAATAAGTTCGGACACGAATTCATGCTGGTCGACACTGCTGGCATCCGCCGTAAGGCTAAGGTACACGAAGACCTGGAGTTCTATTCCGTGATGCGTTCTATTCGCGCGATTGAGCATTCGGATGTGTGCGTAATGATGATCGATGCCACTACCGGAATGGAGGCGCAGGATATGAATATCTTCAACCTTATTCTTAAGAACCGCAAGGGTTGTGTCTTGGTGGTCAACAAGTGGGATTTGTTTATCAAAGACAGCAACACACTGCGCGATTATGAGAAGTCTCTTCGCGAGAGGATCGCTCCGTTTACAGATGTTCCTATCATTTTTACGTCTGTCCTGAAGATGCAGCGCATCAGTGATGTGCTGGATGCAGTTGCTCGCGTTTACGACAATTATTCGCGCAAGATTCCTACCGCTCGCCTCAACGAAGAACTTCTGCCGATTATCGAGGAGACTCCTCCGCCTAGCACCAAGGGAAAGTACATCAAGATCAAGTACGTCACCCAGCTTCCGACGCGTTTCCCCTCATTCGCATTCTTCTGCAACCTTCCGCAGTACATCAAGGAACCCTACAAGCGCTTCCTTGAGAACCAATTGCGCTCGAAGTTCGATCTGACCGGTTGCCCGATCCAGATTTTCTGCAGACAGAAATAATCGTTTTTTCTCTGCCGAGAGATAATTCCACAGGGTGGGCCCAAAAACGGCTTACCCTGTGACTTTTTTCCACAGGGTGCGGGCAAAAATGGCTTACCCTGTGGAGTTTCTTGTATGTTTGAACTATTCCAGTAGGTGAAAGAACTTCGCGATCTCGTAATCAGAGGCGCCGATTTCTGAACGCATCGCTGAAACCAGTTTGTTATATTCTCTGTCAGACAACACAATCGGACCCGTTTTCATGTTTGCTATATTCTTGGAATAATTGCAGGTATTGTGTTCATATTTAGCATCTAATCCACAGGGTGGGCTCAAAAACGGCTTACCCTGTGACTTTTTTCCACAGGGTGCGGGCAAAAAGGCCTTACCCTGTGATTGTTGTGGCGCGATGAGCCGATACTCAGAAACGTCATACCCCAAACGTTTGCATAGAGCGATCATTGAAAAGAAGTGTCTGTAATTTTCTTTTGACGAATCATCATTGAAATCATGCTCGCTTCCGGAGACGGCATTCATTGCAGTAAGAATGTTTTCGTAGCTGCCGTAGAGGGAAAGGATTTTCTCCTTGTCCAAAAAGAAGTAGGAGGATATAATGAAATCTGTCAGTTGTAATCTTTCTTTTTCACAAAGACTATCATACTCTTCTCCGAAGAACCCATAATTGAGTGGTTGCAATTTGCGCCTTTTTTTCACTACTTCTTCCATCAGGTGAAGTAGTTGCGGGCTAGTGGTTCGGAAATCGATTTCTTCACTGAACGGATGGGTGGAATTGAGATACTTGATGAAATTATACTTATAATCTTCGGCCTTAATTGAAGGGAGTTTTTCTTTTCCATTATTCCCAATATATATGAATGTATCTCTGATTTTCTTATCCCCAAACTTTGAACTACGATTATAGTTGTGGTTAAAAACGGGTCCGGATATGCTATAATGAAGATTATAGCCTTTCGCAAATGTGGATCCGGTGCTGTTCATAAAAGAAGCCATCTGGGTGTCTGTCCGGAAGGGAGCTTCCAGATGAGTGTGGTTGAACATGATGGTGAAGGCGAGGGGCTTAATGCCTTCTTTTAGGCACTTGACGCTTACGATGGTGTAGTAGACCAGAATGTCGGCGGTGCTGTAGAAAATGATGCCTTTGTCGGCGGAGAGCTGGCAGATGTGATAGTAGCCAGGACGGAAATCGAATTTTTTCATTGAAGCAAAAGTTAAGGTTAACAAATGGCCCGGAAGTCCGGATGGTTCGTAGTGCGAAATTACACAAATTTTCGTTAACTTTGAGTGCTATGGAATACTTGGATCTGGTGACTCTGCAGAATGCTATCAAGGAGGGGCTCAATGACCTCTTCCCGGAGAGCGTGTGGGTGATGGCGGAGATTGCTGCGGTCCAGACCAGAATGAATGGTCATTGCTATCTGGACCTGGTCCAGAGCGAGAATGGCCGGCAGCTGGCAAAGGTCAAGGCTGTGATCTGGAAATCCATGTATCCGATGCTTCGAGGTTTTTTCAAAACAGCTACCGGAAAAGAACTTGAAGTAGGTCAGCAGATACTAGTAAAAGCCGAAATCAACTATTCCGAACTCTATGGCCTGAGCCTCATTATCGAGGATATCAATCCTGAATTTACTGTAGGCGATGCCGAGCTGAAAAAGCAGCAAACCATCAAACAACTCCAGGAGGAGGGAATGATGGATAGGCAGCAGGAACTCGAACTTGCAACAATACCGTATAGGCTTGCCGTTATCAGTGCTCCCGATGCCGCAGGTTTCGGTGATTTCAAGCGCCATCTTACGGAGAACCAATACGGTTTTTATTTCGAGGTGGATCTTTTCCCTGCGACCATGCAGGGCGAAAGTGCTCCTGAATCAATAGCGGACGCGCTCGGCCAGGTCGAGGCGGCGGGGGGCTACGACGCGCTCCTGATCCTTCGCGGCGGAGGCTCGAACCTCGACCTGGCCTGCTTCGACGACTACGGCCTCGCGCTCGCGATTGCTCAGTGCGGAATTCCCGTCTTCACCGCCATCGGCCATGATAAGGATTATCACGTAGCGGATATGGTCGCATACCGCTTCGTAAAGACCCCGACCGCGCTGGCCGATGAGTTTATACAAATGTACATGGCGGAGGATGAGCGCATCAGCAGTCTCGGCGCGCGGCTGGGGCGGGCGTTTGCGGCGAAAATCCAGCAGCGGCTCTCAGCGCTCGACGAGCTCGACCGCCGCATTAAAGCCGCCGACCCGCGCGCCGTCCTTAAACGAGGCTACACCCTCGCCGTCGACTCGAATGGACGTGTCATAAAAACCGTAAAAACAATCAAAACAGGCGACAAGATAACCATCATGTTGTCTGATGGTACTATAAAAACGAAAGTAGAATTAATAGAGAAAACGTAAATCGAGAGTGCCAATAGATATGAAAAATAAGTTCGATTACACAGTAGCGGTAAAGCGCCTGGAAGAGATAGCCCGAAAGGTAGAAGACCCGCAGACGGGTCTCGACGAGATGGACAAGTACCTCGCCGAGTCCGAGGAACTCATTGGCAAGTGCCGCGAGTACCTCCGCTCCGCGCGTGAAAAGCTGACGAATATAGAATAATACGATATGCAGAAAATCTATCAATCCGACCCGTGGCTTGAGCCCTGGAAAGATAAAATCGAAGCGCGCCACAAACGCATCCTTGACTGGAAAAAGAAACTCGCAGGAAAGGGAAGTCTCGACGACGCGGTAAACAACCATCTTTACTACGGTCTTCACCACGACAAAGACGGCTGGGTATTCCGCGAGTGGGCCCCCAATGCGACCAAGATCTATCTGATCGGCGACTTCAACAACTGGAAGAAGAGCGAAGCCTACGCTCTCAAACCGGTCGGCAACGGCAACTGGGAAATCAAAATCCCCGACGCCTTCATAAACCACGAAGACCTCTACAAACTCTGGATAGAGTGGCCCGGCGGGGGCGGCGAACGCATACCCGCCTATGTGACCCGTGCGGTCCAGGACCCGGAGACTAAGGCGTTCGCCGCCCAGGTCTGGGCCCCCAAACCCTATAAATGGACAACCAAAGGCCATATAAAAATCAAGACCCCCTTCATCTACGAATGCCACATCGGCATGAGCGGCGAGAAGGAGGGCGTAGCCAGCTTCGAGGACTTCCGCACGACGGTCCTTCCGCGCGTCATCAAGCTGGGCTACAACGTCATCCAGATCATGGCCCTTCAGGAGCACCCTTACTACGGCAGCTTCGGCTACCAGGTCAGCAACTTCTTCGCCCTGAGCAGCCGCTTCGGCACCCCCGAGGAGTTCAAGCGCCTCGTCGATGAGGCCCACGCAAACGGCATCGCCGTGATCATGGACATGGTCCATTCCCACAGCGTCGAGAACGAGCTCGAAGGCCTGAGCAGGTTCGACGGCCGCGACGATCTCTACTTCTACCAGGGCCCCGCCGGCCATCACCCCGCCTGGGGATCGCGCTGCTTCGACTACGGCAAGGACGAGGTGGTTTACTTCCTCCTGAGCAACTGCAAGTACTGGATGCAGGAGTATCACCTGGACGGCTTCCGCTTCGACGGCGTGACCTCCATGATGTACTGGGACCATGGCCTCGGGACGGCCTTCGGAAACTACGACCTCTACTTTAACGCCGGCGTCGACGAAAACGCGGTGACCTACCTCGCGCTCGCGAACATGCTCATCCATGAGCTTAACCCGGACGCCATTACGATCGCGGAGGACGTCAGCGGCATGGCCGGTCTGGCGGCGCCGTTCGCGGCGGGCGGCGTGGGCTTCGACTACCGCATGGCCATGGGCGTAGCGGACCACTGGATCAAGTGGATCAAGGAAAAGTCCGACGACGACTGGTCCATGGGCGAGATGTGGTGGGAGCTCACCAACAAGCGCGCCGACGAAAAGACGGTCAGCTACGCGGAGTGCCACGACCAGGCCCTAGTGGGCGACAAGACCATCATCTTCCGCCTCATGGACAAGGAAATGTACTTCGCCATGTCGAAGGGAACCCAAAACCTCACGGTCGACCGCGGCATCGCGCTTCATAAGCTAATTCGCCTGGTCACGGCCGCTACGGCGGGCAACGGCTACCTGAACTTCATGGGCAACGAATTCGGCCATCCCGAGTGGATAGACTTCCCGCGCGAAGGAAACGGCTGGTCCTACAAGTATGCCCGCAGGCAGTGGTCGCTGCCCGACAACCCGGATCTTCGCTACGGCGCGCTCGAGGCTTTCGACGCGAAGATGATCCATTTCCTCGCCTCAGCAGGTACGCTTGCAGGCGCGCCCGAGCTCATATGCGCGAACGAAGGCGACAAGGTATTGATATTCAAGCGCAAAAATGCTATATTTGCGCTCAACTTCAACCCCACCAAATCCTTCGAAGATTATGGGTTCGAAGTTGCAGACGGAGAGTACGACCTGGCCTTCTCTTCAGACGAAGCTGAATTCGATGGCTTCGGCCGCCTCTCTCCAGGAGAGAAACATTTTACCGTGGACCATCAACTGCGTCTTTACCTGCCTAGCAGGTGCGCGTTAGTCCTGACAAAAAAATAAGGTATATGGCATTACTCAAATTCAACAAGGCGGAGCTGGTAAACCTCTCTTATTCGCTTAAGAGGGAGATTATCTGCGCGAACAAGACAGGTGCCTATTGCAACACCTCGATTGTCACCTGTAACACGAGGCGTTACCATGGCCTGTTCGCAGTGACTCTCGACCGTTTCGGCGGAGACAGGTTCCTTCTGCTTTCCTCGCTAGACGAGTCGCTTATCGTGAACGGGAAGCAGTTTAACCTAGGTATCCACTGCTACGGCGATATCTACGAGCCCAGGGGCCACAAATATGTGGTCGACTTCGCCGCAGACCCCGTGCCGCAGATTACTTGCAAGATTGGCTCGATAGTGTTCCGCAAGAGCCTTCTGCTATGCCCCGACCGCGATCAGCTCTATATCAAGTACGAGCTTCTTGAGGCTCCGGATGCAGCAACGGTTCAGATCAGGCCGCTGCTGGCGTTCCGCAACATCCACGCGCTCACCCAGGCCAACGACGTGGCCTGCGGAGACGCGAAGCCTGCCGCGAACGGCGCGGCCTTCCGCCTCTACGAAGCCTTCCCGGATCTCTTCATCCAGCTTTCAAAGGCTTCCAAGTTCGCTTCGGATCCTGTATGGTACTACGGTATTACCTACTCCGATGAGTATCGCCGCGGATTTGACTGCAGGGAAGACCTCCTCTCGCCCGGTATTTTCAGCTTCAATATGAAGGCCGGCGAGGCCGTATATCTGTCGGTCGACAAGTATGAAAGGGATCCCAAAACCTTCAAGAAAGACTACGAGACGCTCTACAAGCAGGAAAACATCGAGACCGACGGCCACGACGCCCTGCTCAACTGCGCCAACACCCTCATAACATATCACAACGGCCGCAAGAGAATCGAAGCCGGTTATTCATGGCTCCATACCGGCCTGCTGCGCGAGACCCTCGTCTCGCTGCCGGGCCTTACCCTCTATGCCGGCCGCCCGGAGGATTTCGAGGAGATACTCGATAACCTTCTGGAAGACAATCAGGAGCGCCTCCTGCATCGTACGACGCAGGTTGAGGCTCCGCTTTACCTTGCCGAGACTCTCCAGCAGTACATAGCTTTCGGTGCAGACGAAAAGCTTGTCTGGAAGAAGTACGGCAAGATTATGAAGGCTATCCTCGAGAGCTACAAGCCCGGAGTCAGGAAGGAAGTCACCATGCATCCCAACGGCCTTATCTGGGCCCAGATGGACGGCGTCGCCCTCAGCTGGATGAACGCTTATATCGACGGCAGGGCGGTGACCGAGCGTGCTGGCTATCAGGTGGAAACCAACGCCTTCTGGTACAGCGCAATCCGCTTCGCCTGCGAGATGGATAAAAAATACGGCAACGGCCACTTCGCTAAGGAATGGACCCCGATTGCCGATCTCATCAAAGCCAACTTCACTCCGACCTTCTGGAACGAGCGCCTCGGCTGCCTGGCGGACTACGTCGACAACGAAGGTCAGCACACCGAAGTCCGCCCCAACCAGCTCTCGGCGCTCGCAGTCGCTTACTCACCGGTCGACGAAGACCGTTTCCCTTCGGTTCTCAGGGTCGTGGACAACGAACTTGTAACCGCAAGAGGTATCCGCTCCCTGTCGCCCCGCGATGTCCGATACAAGGGTGTCTATGAGGGCTCGCAGGTCGAGCGCGACCTCGCTTACCACAACGGCTGCGCATGGCCGACGCTCCTGTCTCCTTACCTGATGCTCTGCTTCAAGGTTAAGGGTCCGGCGTTCTGGAAAAAGGCCGAGTGGCTGCTGGAAGGCTTCTTCCAGGATCTCAATAAGCATGGCGTAGGTGCCTTCTCGGAGCTTTACGACGGCGATCCGCCTTTCGAGCCCCACGGCGCGATTTCTTCGTCGCTCAGCACCGCCGCCCTGCTCGTATGTGACAATCTTCTCAAGACTTATAAGGAGGAATAGAAATGAGAGTACTGATGTTCGGCTGGGAGTTTCCTCCCCACATCGCAGGCGGTCTCGGTACTGCCTGCAAGGGCATAGTCGAAGGCTTGGCGCACAACGGCGTCGAGACCCTCTTCGTGATGCCTTCGGCCAGCGGAGACGAAGATGAAACCTGCACCAAAATCATCAACGCGAGCGACGTCGCTGTCGAAAACGTAAGTGAGACCGTAGACGAATTCCTCGACAAGGTGAAGTTCATCCACGTCGACTCCAATATCGTTCCCTATGTAGACCCCGATGAGTATTTCGAGGCGATAGAGGAGATGAAACGCAAGAAACTGACTGAAACCACCATCGGTTTCGGCCAGAAGTTCAAGTTCTCCGGCAAGTACGGCGCCAACCTCCTCGAAGAGGTCAGCCGCTATGCCCAGGTCGGCGGAACTATCGCGATGCAGCGCAAGGACGACTTCGACGTAATCCATGCCCATGACTGGCTCTGCTACCTCGCCGGAATCGCGGCGAAAGAGCTGACCGGCAAGCCGCTGGTGGTCCATGTCCATGCAACCTCCTTCGACCGCGGAACCGACGACATGGTCGACTCCCGCGTCTACGCGATCGAGCGCCGCGGAATGGAAGCCGCCGACAAGGTGGTTGCTGTATCTGAACTTACACGCAATATCGTCATCAACAAATACGGCATCAACCCCGACAAGGTGGTTGCTGTCCACAACGCCGTCGACTTCAGCGGCCGCGAGAATCTCGAGGTCCAGAGGGGAGTGGAGGACAAGATCGTCACTTTCCTCGGACGTATCACCTTCCAGAAAGGTCCCGAGTACTTCATCGATGCGGCTGCGAAAGTCCTCAAGCGTACGGACCATGTCCGCTTTGTTATGGCAGGAAGCGGAGATATGATGAACCGCGCCATCAAGCAGGTGGCCAGGCTCGGAATCTCCGACCGCTTCCACTTCACGGGCTTCCTTCGCGGAGCCGATGTCCAGAAGATGTTCGCCCTGAGCGACGTGTATATCATGCCGTCGGTCAGCGAACCCTTCGGTATCTCACCTCTCGAGGCTATGCGCAGCAATGTCCCGAGTATCATCTCTTTCCAGTCGGGTGCGGCAGAAATCCTGAAGTACGCCTTCAAGGTCAACTTCTGGGATGTCGACGCAATGGCCGACGACATCTACGCCCTCATCAAGTATCCTGCGCTGGCTAACTTCGCCGCAAAGCAGGGCTTCGACGAGGTCAACGCCCTCAAGTGGGATCACGCAGCTGCAAAGCTCAAGGACATTTATTATTCACTCGTTAAGTAAACACACACGGTTATGGCAAAATCTATATGTCTGTATTTTCAGGTCCATCAGCCTACAAGGCTTAGGCAGTACCGGTTTTTCGATATCGGCAAGGACTCGCACTACTACGACGACTTCGCCAACAGGACTATCCTGAAGAGGGTAGCGCGCAAGTGCTATCTTCCGATGAACGAACTCCTTCTGGGAGCCATCAAGGCCTCCAAGGGCAAGCTCAAAGTCGCGTTCTCGCTGTCGGGTTCGGTACTCGAGCAGTTCGACCGCTATGCCCCCGAGGTAATCGAGAGCTTCCAGGCCCTTGCTAAGACCGGGTGCGTGGAATTCCTTTCCGAGACCTATTACCATTCGCTCGCTTCGATCGGTTCAGCCTCCGAGTTCCGTCATCAGGTTCTCAAGCACAGAGCCGCGATCGAGCAGTATTTCGGACAGACCCCGACCACTTTCCGCAACACGGAGCTAGTCTACTCCGACTCCATCGGAAAGCTCGCCTATGAGATGGGCTTTAAGACCGTCCTCACAGAGGGCGCACGCCACATCATGGGCTGGAGGAGCCCCAACTATATCTACTCGAACGATCTCGTAGACGACCAGAAGCTCCTGCTTCGCAACTACATGCTCTCCGACGATATAGCATTCCGCTTCGGTACCCAGGGCGCCCTGACCGCCGACACCTTCAAGGATGCTCTCGACGCAGCCCCCGGCGAGGTTATCAACCTCTTTATGGACTACGAAACCTTCGGCGAACACAACAAGGCTGAATCTGGCATTTTCGAATTTATGAAGGCCCTTCCGAAGAAGGTTCTGGCCGACAAGCAGTACGAGTTCGTGACTCCTTCCGAGGCCGCTGCTAAGTACAACGCTGTCGCTCCGCTTTCCGTTCCTAACCCGATTTCATGGGCGGACGAAGAGCGCGACCTCACCGCATGGCTTGGAAACGAACTCCAGAGCGACGCTTTCAACAAGGTCTATGCTCTGGGCGAAAAACTCGCAATTCTCAATGACCCCATTCTGTGGGCGGACTATGGCCACCTCCAGGAGAGTGACCACTTCTACTACATGTGTACGAAGTTCTTCTCCGATGGCGACGTCCACAAATATTTCAACCCTTATGACACGCCGTATGAGGCGTTTATCAACTACATGAATGTGCTCAGTGACTTTGAGATCCGTGTAGATGAAGCAATAGAAACAAAACAGTAGCAGCATTTTATGTACAATCTCAACGCAACCCCATCCTGGCAGAGCGTGATGGTAACCCGTCACCTTCCCGAGGAGCTCAGGGGGCTGGAAACCCTCTGCAAAAACCTCTGGTGGTGCTGGAACGACAGCGCTAAGGCGCTCTTCAAGTCCATCGACGCCGAATTGTGGCACAAATCCGGCCACAACCCGATGGTGATTCTCGACAAAGTAAGTCTCAAACGATACAAGCAGCTTGCTCAGGACGCCGAGTTTCTCGGCCGTCTGGCCAGCGTAATGAAGGAGTTCGACTCCTACATGGCGCTCAAGGACCAGCGTACGGAGCCGTCAGTAGCCTACTTCTGTATGGAGTACGGCCTCGACACCTCGCTTAAGATCTATTCCGGAGGCCTCGGCATCCTCGCCGGCGACTACCTCAAGGAGACCAGCGACATGAACGTAAACCTCGTAGCAGTGGGTCTTCTCTACCGCTATGGTTACTTCACCCAGCGCCTTACTCCCCAGGGCAACCAGGTCGCAGGCTACGACGCCCAGGACTTCATGAAGATTCCCGGCGAGCCCGTGCTCGATGAAGCCGGCAACTGGAAGACCGTCTCGATGGCTTTCCCCGGACGCCAGCTCAATGCCCGTATCTGGAAGGTCGCTGTCGGTAGGACAGATCTCTATCTGCTCGACACCGACTTCGAGGCAAATTCGCCCGAAGACCGCTCGGTTACTCATCAACTCTACGGAGGTGACTGGGAAAACCGCCTGAAGCAGGAGATCCTGCTCGGCATCGGAGGCGTTCGCGCACTTCGCAGCCTCGGACTCAACCCCACCGTGTACCATTACAATGAGGGCCATGCCGCCTTCGCCGGCCTTGAAAGGCTGCGCGAGTTCATGCAGGACGGCCATTATGCCTACGGCGAAGCCATGGAGCTCTGCCGCGCTTCGTCCCTCTATACGACCCATACCCCCGTGCCCGCAGGCCACGACGCCTTTACCGAGGAGCTCCTCGGCAAGTACCTCGGACACTACCCGCGCCGCTTCGGTCTCGACTGGAGGCAGTTCATGGCCCTGGGTAAGCTCGACCCCGACAACCACGACGAGAAGTTCTCGATGAGCACCCTCGCCGCCTCGATGAGCCAGAACGTCAACGGCGTTTCGATGCTCCACGGCAAGGTCAGTCAGGACATCTTCGCTTCGATGTATCCCGGTTATCTGCCCGAAGAGCTGTACATCAGCTATGTAACGAACGGCGTCCATTACCCGACTTGGGCCTCGAAAGAGTGGAAGGCTGTCCATGCCAAGGTCTTCGGCGACCAGTTCAAGACCAGCCACTACGACAAGAGCTGCTTCGACGGAATCTACAACGTCTCCGACGATGAGATCTGGAGCGTCCGCAAGATCCTCAAGACCGAACTCATCAAGTCGATACGCGACCGTCTTTCCGATCCGGTAGTGAGTGCTCACTACACTCCGGGTCAGATTGTTACGATCAAGGAGACCCTTCGCGACGACGTGCTGACTATCGGTTTCGCCCGCCGCTTCGCTACTTACAAGAGGGCGACCCTCCTGTTCCGCGACCTCGACAGGCTTGACGCTATCGTCAACAATCCTAAGCTGCCCGTTCAGTTCATATTTGCAGGTAAGGCCCACCCCGCCGACCAGGCAGGTCAAGACCTTATCAAACAGATTGTCGAGATCAGCAAGGATCCGCGCTTCATCGGCAAGATAGTCTTCGTCCCTGGTTACGATATCACCCTCGCGAAGAGGCTTGTCCAGGGCGTCGATGTCTGGATGAACAACCCGACCCGTCCGCTCGAGGCTTCCGGTACCTCTGGAGAGAAGGCTTCGATGAACGGTGTCATGCACTTCTCGGTACTCGACGGCTGGTGGGTTGAAGGTTATCTCAAGGACGCCGGTTGGGCTCTCCCTCTCGAGCGTACCTACGACGATCAGGAATACCAGAATGAGCTCGATGCAGCTACTATTTACGCCACTATCGAGAACGAGATCGCTCCCGACTACTACGATGTCGACAAACATGTCGGCCTGCCAGTCAAGTGGATAGGCTACATCAAGAATACTATAGCCAAGGTCGCGTCGAACTTCACGACCAACCGCATGCTCACCGACTACTGCAACCAGTACTATATCCCTCAGGCCGAGCGTTACGGTAAGCTTGCCGCAGACAATGCCGCTATTGCCCGCGAGATTGCAGATTGGAAGCAGTTCATGGCCAATGAGTGGAACAATATGCGCATCGTCTCCTACACCCAGCCGAGCGCTTCGTATGTTCTTTCGCAGGAGAATCTCCTTACCGGAGAGGTCGTGATCGACATGGGCCGTATCAAGCCGGAATATATTGGAGTGGAGATGCTCTTCACCTCGACCGACGGCAAGGGCAAGCACCACATCCAGGAAGTCGCTCCGTTCGAGCTTGTGAGCTTCGAAAACGGCATCGCGACCTTCCGCGTAACCGTGCTTCCTGAGAGGACGGGTATGTATCAGGTAGGTACACGTATCTACCCGAAGAACGACCTGCTGCCTCACCGTCAGGATTTCCCTGTCGTGAAATGGCTGTAGCAGCTACCGGATTTTTCGACGGTGTCCATCTGGGACACCGCGCAGTTCTGCAGACTCTGCTCGAGACCGCGCATAAGCGGGGCGAGCAGAGTCTCGTCCTCACTTTCTGGCCGCATCCGCGGACCGTACTGCGCGGCGGCTCGCGCGACCTGCGGTTGCTTACCTCGCTCGACGAGAAGCGTGAGCTTTTGGCCGAGCTCGGCGTCGACCGCGTCGAAGTCCTCCCGTTCACCCGCGACTTCGCCGCCCTCACCGCCGCGCAGTACCTCGACATGCTCCGTCGCGACTATGGCGTCACCAGCATCGTCCTGGGCTACGACAACCGCTTCGGAAGCGATCAATTATCGACTAACGAAATAGCAAAACTAGCTGACGCCGCCGGTCTAGAAGCGCTGGTCGTATCCCCCCATGCCGTTTCTGGCACAGATCCCTTCGTCGCTATCGCTTCTCGGGATGACAGTGATGTTGTCATTCCGAGCAAAGCGAAGGAATCTTTTATTTCGTCTACAAAAATCAGAAAAGCTCTGGCGGCGGGAAAAGTCGAAGCGGCAAACGCGATGTTGGGGTACGAGTATTTTCTGAACGGAGTGGTGGTGAGCGGCAATATGATGGGTCGGACGATAGGTTTTCCGACGGCGAATATGAAGCTGCGCGAGCCGCTGAAGTGCCTTCCGGGAGTGGGGGCGTATCTGAGCAGGGTGGAAGTAGAAGGTAGGCAGTTGTGGGGCATGACGAATATAGACCATCATGAAAAAATCGAGACGAATATCTTCGATTTCGATGAAGAGATATATGGACTGGATATTAAGGTGACGTTCGAAAGGAAAATCCGCGACGAAATCCATTTCCGCTCCTTCGACGAACTCCGCGGTCAGCTCGAAAAGGATCGCGAAGCCTGCCGCTGTCATTTCGACCAAGCGCAGCGCGTGGAGAAATCTCATTGATAATTATAGAATTATGAAAAAAATATTAGGTTTCTGCCTCTCGGCAGCACTCATTATGGCATCTTCCTGCACAGTTAAGAACGACAAGGTCGAAGGATTCCGCTACCTCGTCGATGAATTCGCGGACCTCAAGGTTATGAGGTACACCATTCCCGGTTGGGAGAACCTTACCCTTCAGCAGAAGGAGTATTGCTACCACCTCGCCGAGGCGGCGAAGTGGGGCCGCGACATCCTTTGGGATCAGAATTCTGAAGGCAATATCGCCCTGAGGCATGCCCTCGAGAACATACTCAATAATTATACGGGTGCGCGCGAGGGCGCGGACTGGGACGCTTTCGTCGTCTACGCCAAGCGCGTTTTCTTCTCCAACGGAGTTCACCACCACTATGCGGAGGACAAGTTCTTCCCCGAGTGCGGCAGGGCCTATTTCGAGAGCCTGCTCTCGGCAGTAGGCGAGAACGCCGCGATTGCCGGCTACGTCTACGACAAGACCAAGGGCCTGCAGCGCCGTTCGACCGAAACCAGCGGCGACATCGTCGAGCTGTCGGCCGTGAACTTCTATGACGGTGTCACCCGCGATGAGGTCGAGAAATACTATGCGAGCATCGAGGTTAAGGGCGATCCTCACCCGATTGCCTATGGTCTCAACACCAAGGTCGTAAAGCGGGACGGCAAGATCGTCGAACTGCCATGGAAGAAGGGCGGCCTGTACGACGGCGCCATCTCCCACATCTGCGAGGAGCTCTCCAAGGCCGCCGAGGTCGCGGAGAACGACATCCAGAAGAACGCCCTCGCGCTGCTGATCAAGTACTACGAGACCGGCGACCTGCGCGTGTGGGACGAGTTCAACATCGAGTGGGTGAAGGACACGATCGGCACGGTCGACTTCATCAACGGCTTCATAGAAGACTACAACGACCCGCTCGGCCGCAAGGGCGCATGGGAGGGCTACGTCAACATCAAGGACTTCGACGCCTCCCGCCGCACCGAGACCATCTCCAAGAACGCGCAGTGGTTCGAGGACAACTCGCCAGTAGACCCGCGCTTCCGTAAAAAGGAAGTCAAGGGCGTGAGCGCCAAGGTCATCAACGCAGTCTGCCTCGCGGGCGACAGCTACCCGTCGACTCCGATCGGCATCAACCTCCCGAACGCGGACTGGATCCGCAAGGAGTACGGCTCGAAGAGCGTGACCATAGCCAACATTACCCATGCCTACGACTACGCGGCCCAGGAATCGCCGAAGAACATGCTTGACGAGTTTGCATGGGACGACGAGGAAAAGGCCATGGTCCGCAAATATGGCCCCTGGGCGGACGAGGTCCATACCGACCTTCACGAATGCCTTGGCCATGGCTCCGGGCAGCTCCTTCCGGGCGTCAGCACTACCGCCATGGGCGAGTACGCTTCAGCGCTTGAGGAGGCCCGCGCAGACCTGTTCGGCCTCTATTACACGGCCGACCCGAGGATGGTCGAGCTCGGGATCATGCCCGATGCCGACGCCTACAAGGCCGAGTACGCGAGCTACATCCGCAACGGTCTGTTTACGCAGTTCACCCGCGTCGAGCTTGGTCGCCCGAACACCGAAGCCCACATGCAGAACCGTAAACTCATAGCCCAGTGGTGCTACGAGAAAGGCGCTTCCGAAAACGTCATAGAGAAGAAGGTGCGCGACGGTAAAACCTATTTCGTCGTGAACGACTACGAGAAGCTGCGCAGCCTCTTCGCCGAGCTGCTCGCCGAGATCCAGCGCATCAAGAGCGAAGGCGACTATAAGGCCGGTAAGTATCTCATTGAGACATATGCGGTTAACATCGATCCCGAACTCCATAAGGAAGTCAAGGCCCGCTACGAAGCTCTGAACCTTAAGCCTTACGGCGGATTCATTAATCCGGAGATTGTGCCGGTTAAGAAGTTTGGAAAGATCGTTGACTACAAGATCGAATACCCCGACGACTATCTGGGTCAGATGCTGGAGTACGGAAAGAAGTACAGGGCTCTGTAATAATTGCTATATTTGTAAAGATATGACAAAGAACACAAAGAAATCGGAAGTCCTTGAGGACTTGAAGAACAAAGAGGATAAGAAAGCCCGTCGGAAGGAGTTGAAGAAACTGGTGGTCTACGAGGCCATCATGAAGCCCAAATACGACGAAGGGTTGAAATAATCCGAAAAGTTAAGTATCTTTGCAAAACAACCGAGGGTTCTGCCGCAAAGGCAGGACTCCTTTTTAATTGACGAAAACCACTCAAATCCATTATGGCAGACGTACATTATATGAGCCAGGAAGGGCTCGAGAAGCTGAAGAAAGAACTTGAAGAGGCGCTTGCCCAGCGCCCTGTCATCGCGGCCCAGATCGCTGAGGCCCGCGAGAAGGGAGACCTCTCGGAGAACGCCGAGTACGAATCGGCCCGCGAGGCCCAGGGCCTTCTTGAGCTTAAGATCGCGAACTTGAAAAACATGATTACGAACGCGAAGGTGCTCGACGCATCCCAGCTTTCTACCGACAAGGTCCAGATGCTCACCACCGTCGTGGTCGAGAACCTCTCTGCAAAGACCAAGATGAAGTTCTCCATCGTAGGCGAGTCTGAGGCCGACTTCAATAAAGGCAAGCTCGCCGCGACTACCCCTATCGCCAAGGCCCTTATCGGCCATGGCGTCGGCGAAATAGTCGAGGCCCAGGTGCCCGCAGGTGTCCTTAAGTTCAAGATTCTCGAAATCAGCCTTTAATCATATGACTATTTTCACCCGCATCGCGAAAGGCGAGATTCCTTCTTACAAGGTTGCAGAGAGCGAAGACTTCTATGCTTTCCTCGATATCAACCCTCTGGCGGAAGGACATACCCTCGTTATCCCCAAGAACGTTGAGGACGACTATATCTTCAATCTCGACCAGAAGACCTACGAAGGACTGTGGGCTTTCGCCCGCAAGGTCGCCGTGGCCCTGAAGGCAGCCGTGCCCTGCAAGAGGGTAGGTGTCGCCGTGCTCGGAATGGAAGTGCCGCATACTCATATCCATCTGGTGCCGCTTCAGACCGAAGGTGATCTTGATTTCCGCAAGAAGCGTCCGGAAGTTTCGGATGCGCGAAAGGCCGAAATTGCGGCCGCAATCCTTGCCGAATATGAGAAGCTCTAAGATCATTGCGCTGGGTGCAGTCCTGGCGCTCTTCGTTTCCTGCTCGCCTAAGGCCCGTATCTCAATGACGGTTGCCGATGCACCTGGTGCGGCGCTCGCTATCCATAAACTCAACGTCAGCAGCGCTGACCTGCTGGATTCCGTGAAGACGGACGCCAAGGGTCATTTCAATTATAGCGTACAGGTCGCTAAGGGTCAGCCCGAGTTTGTCTACATCTACAAGGGCGACGTGCGTCTTGCGGCTCTGCTTCTTGAAGCAGGGGAGAAGGCCGAGGTTGTAGCCGATACTCTTGGTAATTATACGGTTGAGGGATCGGAAGGTTCTGCTGAGCTCGCCGGGCTTGAGAAATCTTATTCGGATTTCGTCAATAATCTCGCGGCAGCTGAGCCGGGAGAAGCCACCGGTATCTATGTCCGTTACTATCGCGACAGGCTGGCTTATGTGTTCGCCCACAGCAAGTCGCTTGCGGTAGTGCCTGTGCTCTTCCAGAATCTGGCTGCAGAGATCCCCGTCTTCGGACAGACTACCGATGCCCTCGTTTTCAGTGCTATTGCCGATTCGCTTAAGACCGTCTATCCCGAATCGAAGTATGTGAGAGCTCTTGAGACCGAGGCTGAAAGGCGTAAGAACAACATGGCTCTTACCAATGCCCTGCAAAATGCCAAGGAGGCTGGTTTTCCCGATATCGCCCTGCCGGACATTAACGCTCAGAAGGTGTCCCTCGCCGGTGTTGAGGCGAAGGTTATGCTCCTTCATTTCTGGGATGTCGAGAATGCCGAGCAGAAGCTCTTCAACGTAGACGTCCTGCTTCCTCTGTATAAGCAGTATCATTCCAAAGGTCTTGAGATTTATGCTGTCGGCGTTACCTCAGATAAGGCCCTCTGGGCATCTGTCGTTAAGAACCAGGCCCTGCCGTGGATAAATGTTTGCGACGGTTACGGAACTGCCTCGCAGGCCGTAAGGCTTTACAACTTGCAGGAATTGCCTACCACCCTCATCATCGCCGGCGACGAAATCTCCTCCGCAAAGATCGATGGTGAAGCAGGTCTCCGCCGCGAACTCGCAAAATTGCTGAAATAACAATAGTATTAATACCAGCAGACTGCCACTTTTAGCGCCTATCGCCTGGAGACGCTTCGCGTCAAACGGCGACCCTAGTCCGGGAAAATGGCGCCAAAAGTGGCAGTCTGCTGGTAATAACCGTAGCTCTAGTCCGGGCAAATGGCGCTTAAGTGGCAGGCTGCTGGTATTTATTTACCAGAGTTTTTTGCGGGAAACGGTGGCGACGAAGTCCTTCAGGTAGAAGGGTTCGAAGTAGGCCGTGTTTTCGAAGTCGCGGGCTTCGAGTTTTTTGAAGGCAAGAGGAGCCATCGAAGCGGCGTCGGCTATTACTTCTTCGAAGACGAAACTGGGACGGGCTAAAACGTCTTGACACTTCAGCGCGCCGTCGCCGGCGAACAGAACAATTCCTTCCAACTCTGTATAAGACTCGGCATCTACGACAACTGGTCCGATTTCGGTAAGCCGCTGGCCATCCGGCCGGTACACGGCCGAATAAACCTCCATTCTTCTGGCGTCGATCATAGGAACGATGGCGCTGCAGCCAGCTGGAACTAGTCCTTGAGCGATGGCTTTGGATACGATTATGTCGGGCGTGCTTAAGCTAATCAGTGGAATCCCAGCTCCGAAGCACAATCCTTTTGCAGTAGACGATCCTACTCGAAGTCCGGTGTAGGAGCCGGGACCGGCGCTAAGGCACACCGCCGCGCAGTCCGCGACCTTAAGGCCTCGCTCCTCGAGGACCTCGGCCACGAAGGGCGCGGTCAGGGCGGCGTGCTCGCGCCCGCCGGCACTCTCGCGGTACGCTACTACCTCTCCTTCTTCGGCCAGTGCGACCGAGCAGAGAGAGGCGGAGGTCTCGATAAGGATTATCCTAGATTTCCTGGATGCCATTGCTTATTTTGGTAAAAAGGCCTTCGAGATAGGGGAACACGGCGTCGGTCAGTTTCTTGATCCAACCGTAGATGGTCGAATTGTCCATAAACTGAGTCGACAGGTGAAGGTATTTCTCGTTCAAGTCTCCGAAGATGACAAACAGGATTCCGACTACCAGCGCCGTGTTGAAGATAGCAATTACGAATCCCAGTATTTTGT
Source organism: Bacteroidales bacterium (assembly GCA_017617035.1). Lineage (GTDB taxonomy): Bacteria > Bacteroidota > Bacteroidia > Bacteroidales > UBA932 > Cryptobacteroides. The sequence continues at coordinate 49,497 of JAFZWV010000013.1, read as the reverse complement.
TGAGCCATCCCAGGGAGACGACATCTATCACTTTAGTTAAAAGCTTGGCTGCGAGGTTGAAAAGCAGCACGCACAGGATTATTACCACCACGAATGATATTATGTAAAGGACGGTGGGGGAGCTGAAGGAGATCCATTGAGAAAGCCATGCTCCGACTTTGTCCGCAAACAAGTAGGCGATATAAGCACTCACGAAAATGGAGAGCAGAGCCACCAGCTGCTCTATGAATCCTTTGCTTATTCCCCTGATAATCGCAGGGATAAAAATCACCAACAGAATGATGTCCAGTACGTTCATAGCCTTATTTGTATTTCGCCGTGTTTTTTGTAAATTTGTAGGCTCAAAATTAGGTAAAAAAAATGACTTTTAAAGAGTATAAGGGTTTGGACCTCGTGGCGGTATCGGCAGAGGTGTTGGAAAGATGGAAGAAGAACCGTGCTTTCGAGCGTTCGCTGGAAGTGCGCGACGGAGCTCCCGAGTTCATCTTCTTCGAAGGCCCGCCCAGCGCCAACGGTATGCCCGGAATACATCACGTCATGGCGCGCAGCATCAAGGACGCCGTCTGCCGTTATAAGACGCAGAGTGGCTATAAGGTCCGCCGCCGCGCCGGTTGGGATACCCACGGCCTTCCTGTCGAGCTTGGAGTCGAGAAGAAACTCGGCATCACCAAGGAAGATATCGGAACAAAAATCAGCGTAGAAGAATACAACAAGACCTGCCGCGAGGAGGTCATGAAATACACTAAAGAGTGGCGCACCCTTACCGAGAGAATCGGTTACTGGGTAGATATGGACGACCCGTATATCACTTACGACAACCGCTATATCGAGACCCTCTGGTACCTCCTGAAGGATATCTACAAAAAGGGCTATCTCTACAAAGGCAAGTCTATCCAGCCTTACAGTCCCGCTGCAGGAACTGGCCTGAGTTCCCACGAACTCAACCAGCCCGGCTGCTACCGCGACGTTAAGGATACCACCTGCTGCGTGCAGTTCAAAGTCCTCGGTGAGCAGGACCTTTATTTCCTGGCCTGGACTACTACTCCCTGGACCCTTCCCAGCAACTGCGCCCTCTGCGTCGGTCCGAAGATTGACTACGTTAAGGTCCGTAGCGCCAACCCTTATACCGGAATTCCCGCGACATACATCATTGCAAAGGATCTGGTTCCGGTTTGGTTCGACGGTAAAACCGAATACGAGGTTCTGCCCGGCGAAATCAAGGGCTCCGAGCTAGCAGGTATGCGCTACGAGCAGCTCCTGCCGTGGTTCAATCCCGGCGAAGGCGCCTTCAGGGTAATCACAGGTGACTATGTTACTACAACCGAAGGTACGGGTATAGTCCATATCGCCGGAACCTTCGGCGCCGACGACGCCCGCGTCTCGAAAGAGAACGGCGTCCCCGCGCTCTATGTAATAGACCGCGACGGCAACCCTCAGGCCCAGGTCGACACTAAAGGCCGTTTCTACAGGCTCGAAGACCTGGATCCGGAGTATGTCAAGACATCAGTCAACGTAGACCTCTACAAGCAGTGGTCTGGCCGTTACGTAAAGAACGCTTACGACCCTGAGGCTACCGCTGAAACTCCGACTCTGGACGTGGATCTCTGCGTCTGGATGAAGCAGGAAAACAAAGCCTTCAAGATCGAGAAACACGTTCACTCATATCCTCATTGCTGGCGTACCGATAAGCCCGTGCTTTACTATCCGCTCAACAGCTGGTTTATTAAAGCTACAGCCGTTCGCGAGCAGATGATGAGGCTCAACGAAGGTATCGAGTGGAAGCCGGAGGCGACCGGTACCGGCCGTTTCGGAAAATGGCTGGAGAACATCCAGGACTGGAATCTCAGCCGCAGCCGCTATTGGGGAACTCCACTTCCCGTATGGCGCACCGAAGACGGCAGGGAAGAGATCTGCATAGGCTCCGTAAAAGAACTTTACGACGAAATAGAGAAGGCCGTCAAAGCCGGTTTCATGGCGGAGAATCCGCTTAAGGCGAAGGGCTTCGACCCGGCCGACATGTCGAAGGCGAACTACGACAAGATCGACCTCCATCGCCCGTATGTGGATAACATCTTCCTCGTGAGCCCGAGCGGCAAGCGCATGAAGCGCGAGACCGACCTTATCGACGTCTGGTTCGACTCCGGCGCCATGCCCTATGCCCAGACCGGTCTCAGGGGTATCGATACCCTCGATTTCGGTTGCACGGCCGACTTTATCGCCGAAGGCGTGGATCAGACCCGCGGTTGGTTCTACACCCTGCATGCGATTCACACCATGGTCAGTGGAACTCCCGCTTTCAAACGCGTGATCTCCAACGGCCTGGTGCTCGATAAGAAGGGCGAGAAGATGAGCAAGCGCCTCGGAAACGCGGTCGACCCGTTCATGGCCCTGGATACTTACGGCCCGGACGCCCTGCGCTGGTACATGCTTACCAACGCCCAGCCCTGGGACAACCTCAAATTCGACGAAGCAGGCGTAGACGAAGTGCGCAGGAAGTTCTTCGGAACCCTCTACAACTCATATTCGGTCTTCGCCCTGTATGCTAATATCGACAACTTCGATCCGGCAGCCCCGAAGGTGCCTTACGATAGGCGCCCCATGTTCGACCGCTGGCTCGTAAGCCGTCTCAACACCCTCTCGAAGGGAGTTAAGGCCGCATACGAAGACTACGACGTGACCCTTGCCGGCCGCCTCATCCAGGACTTCGTCTGCGACGACCTCAGCAACTGGTACATCCGCCTGAACAAGAAGCGCCTTTGGGGCTCCGGAATGAGCGAGGATAAGCTCTCCGCTTACCAGACCCTTTACGAAGCACTGGTGGATGTGGCCCTGCTGTCGGCCCCTATCGCTCCGTTCTTCGCTGAAAGGCTCTATCTGGACCTCGTACCCGGCGTGGAATCAGTCCATTACGAGGCCATGCCCGCGAGCGACGAGAAACTTATCGACTCCGCGCTCGAAGAGTCGATGGCCTTCGCCCAGAAAGCTTCGTCCATGGTCCTGGCCCTTCGCAAGAAGGTCGGAATCAACGTCCGCAAGCCCCTCGCCAAGGTCGTGGTTCCCGTTATCGACGACGAAGTCAAGGCCCATATCGAGCGCGTAAGCGGTATCTTCCTCGCCGAGGTGAACGTCAAGGAAATCGAGTTCCTCCACGACACTACCGGCATCATTACGAAGAAGATCAAGCCCAACTTCAAGACCCTCGGTAAGATCTACGGAAAGCAGATGAAGGAAATCGCCGCCGCGTTCGCAGGCTTCAGCCAGGAGCAGATTGGCGAAATCGAGCGTAGCGAAGGCGATTACACTCTGAATCTTCCTTCGGGTCCCGTCGTCCTTACAAAAGAAGACTACGAAATCAACTCCGAGGATATGCCCGGCTGGCTTGTGGCTTCTGAAGGCTCGCTTACTGTCGCCCTCGACATAGTCCAGACTCCGGAACTCATCCGCGAGGGCAACGCCCGCGAGCTCATCCACCCCATCCAGACCCTCCGCAAGGAGCGCGATCTGGACGTCACCGACAGGATCGAGACTGTCGTGTATGCCGGCGGAGAAGCTTACAAGGCCATCCAAGAGGCGCTGCAGGCTTTTGGCGATTACGTAGCTGCGCAGACCCTTTCGCTGAGCGTCACGCTTAAACCGATTGCAGAAGCCCCGGCTTCGGCTTCCGAAATCGAATGGGATAAAGACACCATCAAGATTGATATAAACAAAAAATAACAACTAAACACACTACAACTATGGCAGAAGAGAAAACACGCTATTCCGATGAGGAACTTGCCGAGTTCAAGGCCATCATCGAAGATATGCTCGCTAAAGCCAAGGCGGAGTACAACACCTATCGCGAGGTAGCGAGAAGCGGCGGAGCCAACGACATCGACGACACGTCCCCTTCGTTCAAGACCGTTGAGGACGACGGCGCAAACCAGCGCTCGAAGGAAGAGGCCAGCCAGCTCGCCCAGCGTCAGTACAAATTCATAAAGAACCTCGAGGCCGCTCTCGTCCGTATCGAGAACAAGACCTACGGTATCTGCCGTGTTACAGGTAAGCTCATCCCTAAGGAGAGGCTTCGCCTTGTGCCGCACGCAACCCTTACCGTCGAGGCTAAGGAGATGCTCGCCAAGCAGGGCAAGAACTAGCGATGAAGATCTCGAAAGGCGCAAAACTGGCCATATTGGGCATCGTGCTCGTCGTTATTGATCAGGTCGTAAAAGTCCTGGTCAAGACGAACATGAGCCTTGGTGAGGTCATCCCCGTCTTCGGCAACTGGTTCCGCCTATGCTTCGTGGAGAACGAGGGCATGGCCTTCGGCATGAAGTTCGGCGGGGTTATCGGTAAGGTCCTTCTCTCCGTGTTCAGAATCTTGCTTACGGGCTTCCTGATCTGGTGGATTGGAAAGTTGATCAAGAAAGGCGATACCCCGGTCGGAGTGCTTATCGGCCTGACTCTCATCACGGCCGGAGCCTTCGGAAACATTATAGACTGCTTCTTCTACGGCATTATCTGGCCCGAGCTCAGGCTCGCCGGAGCGCCGTTCGGCTTCATGTTCGGCAAGGTGGTCGACATGTTCAGCGCGACCTTCTTCCCGCCGGTATTCAATTTCGCCGACAGTTGCGTGACGGTAGGCGCCTTCTATCTCATACTCTTCCAGTGGAAGTTTTTCTCCCGCGAAGAAACAAAAGACTAAAACCACAAACCTATATACAAATGCGTAAGCTTATCTACGCCGCCCTTGCAGCGCTAATGCTCACTCCTGTTTTCGCTCAGGAGGCACCTCAGTTCGCAGCTACTCCCCAGATGGGTTGGAACAGCTGGAACAAGTTCGCGATGAACATCAACGAAGACCTGATCAAGGCGACAGCCGACAAGATGGTCGAGCTGGGTCTGGTCGACGCCGGCTACATCTACCTCAATCTCGATGACGGCTGGCACGGTGAGCGCGACGAGCAGGGCTTCATCCACGAAGACCCCGAGAAGTTCCCTTCGGGAATCAAGGCCCTTGCGGACTATGTCCATAGCAAAGGCATGAAGCTCGGTATCTACAGCGATGCCGGCTGGAAGACCTGCGGCGGTTGCGCTGGCAGCTTCGGCCACGAATTCCAGGATGCGTACACCTATGCCCAGTGGGGCGTCGACTATCTCAAGTACGATTGGTGCTACACCGAGGAAATCATCCACCCCAAGGGCGCTTACAAGCTTATGAGCGTGGCTCTCAAGGCCACCGGCCGTCCCATTTGGTTCAGCATGTGCGAGTGGGGTAGCAACAAACCGTGGGAATGGGGCGCCGAGTACGCTCAGTCATGGCGCACTACCGGTGACATATGGCCATACTTCGACAGCATCCCTGCCGAGTTCGAAGGCCAGTGGCACGGTCTGCCGGTCATGGAGATCGTGGACCTGAACGAGCCGCTGCGCGCGTATTCCGGCCCCGGCCATTGGAACGACCCCGACATGCTCGAGGTAGGCAACGGTCAGCTTACCCTGGCGGAGAACCGCGCCCACTTCACCCTCTGGTGCATGATGGCGGCCCCGCTCCTCATGGGCAACGACCTTACGACCATGTCCGATGACATCCTGCAGATCCTTATCAACAAGGATGTCATCGCCATCGACCAGGATCCCCTCGGAATCCAGGGCCTCAGGCTCAAGAGGGAGGGCGATGTCGAGTACTGGTTCAAGCCCCTTGCGGGCGGTGACTGGGCTTTCTGCCTTCTTAACCGTGGAGCCGAAGACGCGGTCGTCAATGTCGACTGGGGTCTGCTGTCTTTCACCGACGAACTCAGCGGTCTTAGCTTCGATCCCACAGGCCTGTGGGCCCGCAATCTCTGGGACTCCAAGGCCAGGGTCCGCAAGACCAAGGGCATTCAGAAGATAACGGTCCCTACGCACGACGTGGTCCTGTATCGAATAGGCAAGAAATGAACGAATATCTGAGATTCTTTAAGTACACGCTGCTTTCGGCCAGCGCGGGTCTCATTGAGATGGGCTCTTTCGCCCTTTTCAACGAGCTCTTTCACTGGCACTACTGGGTATCGTATTTCATCGCTCTTGTCCTGTCCGTTATCTGGAACTTTACCATCAACAGGAGGTTTACCTTCAAGTCGACGGTCAATGTTCCGAAAGCCATGCTCAAGGTCTTCGGATACTACTGCGTCTTTACCCCCGTGTCCCTCTGGCTCGAAAACGAGCTGGCAGGAAACATGTGGTGGAACGAGTATCTGGTGACCTTTATCAACCTGTTCTTCAACCTTGCTACCGAGTACACCTTCCAGAGACTGGTAGTGTACGGTAAAAACGTCGATCAGAAATAGTTTATGGGTCTTCTTCTTCTCTTCCTTTTCGGCACGATGGCCGTCTCGTTCCTCTGCTCTGTGTTGGAGGCGACGTTGATGTCCACCCCGATCTCGTATATCACCCTCAGGGAAGAGGAGGGATACAAGCCCGCAACCCGTTTCAAGAAATTCAAGACTGAGTCGTCCAGGCCCATAGCCGCAATTCTGTCTCTGAATACTATAGTAAATACTATCGGCGCCGCCGGAGTAGGCCGTCAGGCAACTATCCTTTTCGGCTCTGCATGGTTCGGTGTAATCACCGCGATTGCTACTATCCTGATCCTGATTTTCTCGGAGATTATCCCGAAGACTATCGGTACCTCCTACTGGAAGTCGCTTATGGGCTTCGCGACCTTCTCGCTGCGCATCCTTGTGGTCGTCATGTTCCCCATAGTCTGGTGCGTTGAGAAACTAACCAGGGTCATCGCTCCTCGCGACGCAGAGGTCTCTGTCTCGCGCGACGAGGTCGCGGCCATGGCCGTGGCTTCCGAAGAGGAGGGGGACCTGGAGCAGGATGAGAGTACCATTATCCAGAACCTGATCAATATGGATGAGGTGACGGCTTCGGATGTGATGACACCGCGCGTCGTGGCCTCCATCGCGCCGGAGTCGATGACTCTGCGCGAGTTCCACCACGACGAGCGCTACGCCCACCATTCCCGTATTCCGGTCTATGCGGATAACGACGAGTATATCACCGGATACATTTTGAGAATGGAGGCTCTGCAGCTGATGGCCGACGACAAGTTCGACCTGACTCTGTCTACCATCAAGCGCGACATCCCTTCGTTCAGCGAGGATAAGCCTCTCGACGAAATCTGGGATGAGATGCTCTCTAAAGACGAGCAGATAGCTGTCGTCATCAACGAATACGGTTCCTTCCAGGGAATCCTTACTCTCGAGGACGTCATCGAGACTCTTCTCGGCAGCGAAATCGTCGACGAACAGGATACAGTTCGCGACATGCAGCAGCTCGCCCGCGACCGCTGGACCCGCACCCAGCGAACCGCCGCTGCCATCGCCGCCAAAAAAGCCGCGAATTCTTCTAAATCATCCAGGAATTAAGTCCAGCAGGTAGCTGTCCAAAGGCCCTATCGCCTGTCGACGCTGCGCGTCTGGCGGCGACCCTAGTCCGGGAAAATGGGCCTTTGGACAGCTACCTGCCTGGACCCTTTGCGACAATTAACGGCGACCCTAGTCCGGGAAAATGGGCGCTGGGACAGCTACCTGCCTGGACTGTTATTATTTTTGTAGAATAACGACGTTGGGGGTTTCGAGGCGGACCCGGAGCCAGTTGGTCATTTTGTCGAGAGCTTCGTCGGTGAGAGGCTCGCTTACTGTAAGAAGTATGAGAACTTCGTCGGAGGTCTCGCCGGTCAGAGGATCGACGGACTCGCCGCGTGAGATGGATACGTTGGTGATGTTATCGTATTGAGAGGCTATCTCGAGGGCGAGGACCTTAGCTGGAAGTTCCTTTGACTTGTATTCTTCGAGCTCAGTATTTAGGCGCTTGACATCTTCGTTCAGTGCGTTCATCTTGCGGGCATTGTCCTCATAATAGTTCTTGAGGAGTTCGCCGTCGATTCCGGCCCTGACTGCCGCGTCTTCGTGGAAACTGAGCTGGTTGCGCTTGATTCCAAGTTCTTCGGCGTCCAGGTATATGCTTTCCTTCTCGGCGTCTGGCAGTACTTCGCCGGCTACGAAGAGCTGGACGGCGTGGCCGCGACCCTGCTTTTCGATTGTGTAGTTGAAGATGTAGCTTCTGCCCACTGTTTTGTTCTTCTCGACTAAGGTCTCGACGCTGCGCTCGAAGTTGGTCTCGCGCACTATCTGTACGGCGGAAATGATGCTCGGGACTACTATGATGAGCATGATGACGCCAATAATCCTGCGGGCGCGTTTTCTGCGAATTTCGTCCTCGGCGAAAACAGAGGGGAAGCGGAGATATTTAGCGACCAGGAAGGTTGCCAGGGCGATGAAGATACTATTGATTATGAATAGGTACAGAGCTCCGAAAATGAATTTCGGGTCGAGATGGGCAAGTCCATAGCCGACCGTGCAGAGCGGCGGCATCAGGGCGGTGGCGATTGCGACTCCGGGGATAACGGTGCCGCCCTCTTTGCGGGAGGTGGCGAACATGCCGGCGGCGCCGCCGAACAGGGCGATCAGAACGTCGTAGATGGTCGGGTTGGTGCGCGCCAGAAGTTCGGTTTTCTGGCTGGGGGAGAGGGGCGACAACAGGAAGTAAATCGCGGAGGCAAGTATGCTGATGCCGACCATGATAAGGAAGTTCTTCAGCGCGTCCCTTACCAGCGAGGTGTCGTTGGTGGCAAGTCCAAGGCCAAAGCCGAGAATCGGGCCCATGACCGGGGAAATGAGCATCGCACCGATGATTACCGGAATGGAATTGAGGTTCAGTCCGACGCTTGCGATGATGATTGCGCAGGCGAGGATGAAGACGGTCATTCCGCGGAAGTGGATGTTCTTGCGTATGATTAGATTGGCCGCTTGAATATCGGTTTCGCTCCTTACGTTTATAAAGGTGGCTATTTTACCCCAAAAGTTAGTTTCCATTGTCGCAGTCTGTTTAAGCAAATATATAAAATTATTTTCCTAACTTTGAGAGATTGAACCCGATAACAGATAAAACTAATATAAAAACCTGAATCAATGGACAACAAGTATCCTTGGAGCTTTTGCTCTATCGGCGGTGTTACCAGGGTAAAGATTTCTTCAGGCGAAGATGTCGCACACCTGGGCGAACTTGACCAGAAACTCTGGACCGTCCTCAGCTGTCCCGTCGACGGCCTCGAATTCGACAAAAAAACTCTCACATTGCTGGACACAGACAAAGACGGCAAGATCAGGGTGTACGAAGTCGTAGCTGCGGCGGAATGGATCACATCCGTTCTTAAGGATAAGGATCTTATCCTCAAGGGTTCCGATACACTCCCCCTGAATGAGCTCAATCAGGGAGTTGAGGCCGGCGCCCGTCTCTACAACTCTGCAAAGCAGATCCTCGCCAACCTCGGAAAAGCCGATGCTGAAGAAATCACCCTTGCTGATTCTTCGGACAGCGTGGCGATTTTCTCCGGAACCAAGTTCAACGGCGACGGTATCGTTACCGCAGACAGTACAGATGATGAGGCCGTTAAGGAGGCCATCAACCAGACAGTTGCCCTTGTCGGATCCAAGACCGACCGCAGCGGCGTGGCAGGTGTCGATGCAGATCTTATCACCGCTTTCTACGATGCCCTCGCCGCTTATGTGGCATGGGCTGAAGCCAAGACTAAGGACATCCTCCCATTCGGCGACGATACAGAGGCCGCTCTTGCAGCCGTAGAGGCCGTAATGCCTAAGGTCGCAGACTACTTCCTCCGCTGCAAACTCATCGCCTTCAACGCTGATGCAGCTGGCGCAGTCGACGTAGATGTCGCTAAGATTCAGGCCATCAGCGCCGGAGATATGACAGCCGAAATGGCACAGATCGCCGAGTATCCTCTCGCCCGTCCGAATGCCGAAGGTGTTCTTGCCTTTGATGGCATCAACCCGGCATGGAAAGGTGCGTTCGATAACCTGAAGGCCCTCGTTCTCGACAAGGAACTCAAGGGCAAGAAGGGAATGACGGAGGAGCAGTGGGGCGCCATCGTCGACAAGTTCGGTGCTTTCAAGGCATGGGCCGGCAGCAAGGCTGGCGCAGCCGTGGAGTCTCTGGGTCTCGAAAAGGCAAAGGAACTCCTCAAGGCCAATAAGAAAGAGGACGTCCTCGCCCTTATTGAGCAAGACCTCGCCCTTACCGAGCAGGCCAACGCCATCGACGAAGTGGACAAGCTGATGCACATCTACCGCTACTTCTTCGAGTTCCTGAACAACTACGTGATCATGGGTGCTTTCTATAGCCGCACTGAACTCGCAGTGTTCCAGGCCGGAAAGCTCTACATCGACCAGAGGTGCCTCGATCTCTGTATCAACGTAGCCGACATGGGCAAGCATGCCGATATGGCTGTCCAGAGCGGAATGTATATCCTTTACTGCAACTGTGTCTCGAAGTCGACCGGTAAGACAGCCCTTATCGCGGCAGTCCTGACCGATGGCGATGTCGATGATCTGCGCGTTGGTAAGAACGCTGTGTTCTACGATCGCAATGGCCTCGACTATGACGCAACTGTGACAAAGATAGTCGAGAATCCTGTCAGTGTCCGCCAGGCTTTCTGGTCGCCGTATAAGAAGCTCGCCCGCACTATTTCCGACCGTATCAATAAGAGTGCGGCAGAAAAAGACGCAAAGGTTACCGGAGATCTCACATCCAAAGCCAACACCGCGTCCCTGCCGGCCGACAAGGAAGCCGCCAAGGCCGCTCCTGTAGAGAATAAGTTCGATATCGCCAAGTTCGCTGGTATATTCGCTGCCATCGGCCTTGCCCTTGGCTTTGTGCTCTCGGCCCTTGCAGCTCTGTTCTCACACTGGTACACACCGCTTATCGCCATCCTGGTCCTGATCATTGTGATTTCCGGCCCGTCGATGTTCATTGCGTGGCTGAAGTTGCGTAAGCGCAACCTCGGTCCGGTTCTGAATGCCAACGGCTGGGCTATCAACAGCAAGATCATTGTCAACATCGTCTTCGGCGCCACCCTCACCTCGCTGGCCAAGTATCCCAAGCTTGCTGCGAAGGACGATCCTTATGCGCCCAAGAAGAGCCCCTGGCCGGCAATTATCATTATCCTTCTCCTTCTTGGCGGCGCATTTGCCGGTCTGTACTTCACCAACAACCTGAAGTGGATGGGCATCGAGCGTAAGCCTAAGGTAGAGCAGGTAGAAGCACCTGCCGAGGCTCCCGCAGAAGATGCGGCTCCCTCAGAAGCAGCACCTGTTGAAGAATAAACTAATAACCATATGAAATCGTTGTATAAACTTGCACTCGCAGCGTCGGTCCTTCTGATCGGAAGCGCCGTCTATGCCCAGGAACTCAATGTTAAGAGTTTCCGTCTTGATCCTAAAGACAAAACCGCATGTCGTAAGGCTACCGCCAAAAAAGACGCCAACGGTAAGAAATGTGCCGTCATCAAACTTATCGACGGCAAGGAAACCCTCTATCAGTCTGAGGGTGCTACCGCAGTCGCTACCCAGCCTGCTCTTATGTATGTGAGCGCGAAGGATAAGTCTGTGAAGATCGACAACGCCGAGCTCGGCTCTGTCGAATACGAATTCCCGATTGCCCTTAAGGCCGGCAAGACCTACATTCTCGAACTTGAGGCTATTCCTGCACCCGAGCCGGAACCCGAACCGGAACCGGAACCCGTGGTAGTTGCAGACCAGCAGTTCGTGCTCTTTACCGTGAACCCTGCCCAGGCAGTTATCGAGCTCGGAAGCGAGACCCTTACCGCCCGCGACGGCGAGGCTCAGAAGCTCCTCGAAGTCGGTGATTACAAGTTCAAGATCTCCGCAAAGGGCTTCTATCCTCAGGAAGGCGAGTTCACCCTTACCGCAGACGAGAAATACGAACTCGAGGTTTCTCTTCGTGAGGCCAATGGTTGGCTAAAAGTTCTCGACAACGACGAGGCTATCACCGACGCATCTGTCTATATCGACGACGAGTTCGTCGGCAAGGCTCCTCTTAAGGTTGGCCAGCTTCTTAACGGCGAGCACAAACTCCTTATCGCCCAGGAGCAGTACAACAACTATATCGCAACCATCAATATCAAGGATAACGATACACTCGTGGTTTCTCCTTGCCTCGATCCCAGGTTCTCAATCGTAACCCTTACTACCAAAGAGGGTTCAGAGATTTGGGCCAACGGAGAGAAGAAGGGTGAAGGTACATGGACCGGAAAACTCCTTGCCGGAGTATATGACTTCGAGGCTCGCGAGATTGGCTATACCTCCGCTGTCGTCACCGAGAAGATCGAGATCAATCCAGAGGTGGTCGAGATCGTAATCCCCGATCCCACTCCCATTTACGGTAATATCGTGATCATGTCTTATCCTGCCAAGGCTTGCGTCTTTGTAGACGGTGAGCACGTAGGTAAGAGCCCTGTTTATCTCCCGAAGGTCAAGTACGGAAAGCACTGTATCGAGATCTACAAGAAGGGCTTCAAGCCTGATAGCCTTGAGGTAGACATGGACGAGTCGAAGCGCATTGTCGTTGAGGCCGAACTCGAAGCTCTCCCCGAGGAGTGCGAAGAGGCGGCAGAGTGTGATGAGGCTTGCTGCCAGAAAGCCGAAGAGGAGGCTCCCGAAGAGGAGGCTCCCGCAGAGTGCTGCGAGGAGAAACCCGCTGAATGCTGCGAGGAAAAACCCGCTGAGTGCTGCGAGGAAAAACCCGCTGAGGAGCAGCCCGCTGAATGCTGCGAGGAGAAATGCGAAGAGCCTTGCGAGGCACCCGCTGAGGCTCCCGCTGAAGAGCCTGCCGAGGCACCTGCAGAAACTCCCGCTGATGAGCCCGCCGAAGCTCCTGTAGAAGAGCCCGCTGAGGAGCCTGCCGAGGAACCTGCAGAGGAACCCGCAGAAGAGCCTGCAGAGGAACCTGCCGAGCAGCCTGCTGAGCCCGAACCTCAGCCGGAACCGGAACCGGAGCAGCCCGCTGAACCGGAGCCTCAGCCTGAGGAGCCCGCAGAGCCGGTTGAACCCACCGAGCCCGCTGAATCATAATTCGGAGATTATTCGAAGTATATCAAGCAACAGCGTCGCTATATAATCTGTGACGCGAACGATGAGCGCAGGCGCCTTCCCGCCTGCGCTTGTTGTTATCAGCGCTACTATCCCAACCGGTAGAAGGAGTTCACAGACTGGCATTGCCATCAGATTGGTGAGCAGAAAGTATTGCGGCAGATATCCAAAACGTAGCATGACTACAGGCGCAGTAGTAAGCTGGCATGCGATGGCGGTCGAGGCAGCCTTCCACATCCAGCGCATAGGATCGACCCTCGCCGACATTCTGGTCGCCGGATACCATGCCTCCAGTCTCGGGGCTATGAATACCACGCCGAGCATAGCCAGATATGAGAGTTGGAAGGCGACAGACCTTATAGCGGTCGGGTCAATTGCGAGTTGGATGGTGGCGGCGAGGCAGAGCCGGTCGGCCCCGGAACTCCGCCGACCAGGCGACAACGCCGCCACCTGCTGAAGGATAACGAACAGTAGCGCCCTCACAAGCGAGGGCGACGCCCCGCAGGCGATCGTGTACGCAAGGCAGAAGCCCACCAGCAGCGCCGAGCGCACGATCTCGGCGGGGCGCGATTGTCCCAGAACCATCAGCAAATACCTCAAAAACATAGCGATGATTCCCAGATGCAGGCCCGATAGTGCCAGCAGGTGCGAGGCGCCGCTGCGCCTGAACGCTGCGACCGTCTCCCGGTCCAGCCCGGACCGGTCTCCCGTCATCAGCGCCCTCAGCAGCGGCGCCGTCTCCGAGTGCTCGAAAGGAATGCCGTCTATTCGGGATCGGATTGTTGTAATGAGATCTCTCCACTCGCTTGCTTCACCCCACCAATTTGCAATTGGCGGGGGCCCCGATTGCTCGGTCGAGATGACATGATGGGAATTGGTCGAGATGACAGTATGTATGTCATTTCGAGCGTAGTCGAGAAATCTCGAAGAATAACAGAACGCTCCCAGCGCAAACAGCATTGCCGGAATCAGCGCGCGGTCATATCGCTTCCCGCAAACCAGCAATACCAGGCACAAGACAACCATTGTCATTTCGACCAAGGCCAAAGGCCGCGTGGAGAAATCTCCGGCGCAAACAACCCCGCCGCAGGCAACGCCGGCGACGAAAGGAATGGATATGCGTAACAGGGGACGGTTTTCCATAGTTCATTTGTCAGGTCAGAGGCCAAGATACGCTTTTTCCCTGTGAACTGCACAAAAAACCACAGGGTGGAGCATTTTTTGCCCTACCCTGTGGAAAAAAGCTGCAGGGTAAGGCGTTTTTGGCCTTACCCTGTGGATTATTACTTCAGACCGTTTACGATATTCATCGTATCGATCGCGATCATGAGTTCCTCATTGGTGGGAATCATGGCGACTTTAACCGATGAATCGGGTGCGGAGATGATAGATTCGTCGCGGGCGGCGTTGGTCGCCTCGACATCCATCTTCAGACCCATATACTCGAAGTGCTTGCAGACTGCGAGCGGGAGCCAGGGATTGTTCTCCGCAATGCCGGCCGTGAAGATGAGGAGGTCAACTCCGTTCATCTCTGCGATGTAGCCGCCAACGAGTTTGGTGATGTGGTGAACTACCATGTCGCGAACGAGCTGGGCGCGCTTGTCACCTTGCTCCGAGAAGCAGACCATGTCGCGCATATCGGAGCTCTTTTTCTGCAGCCCGATGAACCCCGACTTCTTGTTCATGAGGTCTGTCATCTCGTCGGGGGTGAGCCCCTCCTTCTTCATGATATAAGGAACGATATTGGCGTCTATGGTTCCGCAGCGGGTACCCATGATCATACCCTCCAGCGGAGTGAAGCCCATCGAGGTGTCGATGCTCTTACCGTTAAGGATGGCGGTTACCGAACTGCCGTTGCCAATGTGGCAAGTGATGATCTTGCTGTTGTTGATATCCAGCCCGGCCTTCTTCGCACCGCGGCGGCTGACGTAGTAATGCGAAGTTCCGTGGGCACCGTAGCGGCGGATGCGGTATTTCTCATAATACTCGTAAGGGAGGGCGTACATAAAGGCCTTCGGCTCCATGGTCTGATGGAAAGCGGTATCGAAAACCACCACCTGCGGGACCTTGGGAAGTACCTTCTGCATCGCGCGGATACCGAGGATATGGGCAGGGTTGTGGAGCGGAGCGAAGTCGCAGCAGATGGCAATCTTCTCCATCACTGATTCATCAATAAGGCAGGAGCCGTCGAAGAAGTCTGCACCCTGAACGATGCGGTGGCCCACTGCGTCTATCTCGTCAAAACTTCCGATAACGCCGTAATTCTTGTCGGTAAGAGTGTCAAGGACGAGCTTCATTCCCAGGGTGTGGTCGGGAACGGGCTGCATCAAGACAAAAGCGTCTTTTCCGGCAGGTTTATGGGTGAGCTTGCTATCTGGGAGCGATATTTTTTCGAGGTTTCCTTTTGCAAGGAGTTTGTAGTTTTCGGCGTCGGTCATCTCAAGAAGCTGGTACTTGATGGATGAACTGCCGCAGTTGATGACGAGAATTTTCATATTAGAGTAAATTTCGGGCACAAAGATAGAGAAAAAAAGGGCTAAACCAACCCGCGGTGATGGGCGAATTCGATAATCAAATCGGCGGTACCTTCGATGCCTAATATCGAAGAATCTACACACAAATCATAATTGTCGGCCTGACCCCATTTGGAGAATGTGAAGAAGTCGTAGTACTCAGCGCGTCCGCGGTCTTTGCGGTCAATCAAGGATTCCGCCTCGGAGGCGTTCAGCCCCTGGCGTTCCATTATGCGCTTTACGCGGGCTTCGAGAGGAGCGCTGATAAACACATCTACGCAGTCCAGATCGCGAAGGACGTAGTCAGACGCGCGGCCTACGAAAATTGCAGATCCCCGGGCTGCGAGATCGCGTATAACCTCACTCTGGATTCCGAAGAGGACTTCGTCGTCCATGCCCGAATGCATTCCGATAAAGAGCGCGCGGCGTTTCTCATCCCTTTTGCGGAAAAACTCTTCAGCGATTCCGCTTTTGCGGGCGGCTTCGGTGATGAGTTCATTGTCGTAGACGGGAATACCGAGGCGGCGTCCAAGCTCTTCTGCGATGGCTTTTCCGCCGCTTCCGAACTGGCGTCCAACAGTGATTATCAGTTTTTTCTCCATGGACCAAAAATTTAGACTGCGCTTCCTAGCGAAGACGGATCGTCGCCGTCCTGAAGCTTATCGAACTTGCGCAGGATATTGATTATGAGGATAATTGCACACACGACGGACAGGAAGTCCGAGATAGGGAAGGCCAGCCACACTCCATTCTCGCCAAGCCAAAGTGGCATGAGATAGATAAGCGGAACCAGGAACAAAAGCTGGCGTGTAAGCGACAGGAAAATGCTCTTTCGCACCATTCCGAGACTCTGGAAGAAGTTCCCGGAAACCATTCCGAATCCGACACACCAAATCATCAGATTCATAAGGCGCAGAGCATTGTCGGCCTTGGCGATCATCTCCGGATCTTCTGTAAAGAGCCTCACCGCCGGGGTGGTCAGCAACTCCGACACCAGGAAACAGATGATACTCATAAGGCACATCCATCTCGCTGTCATCCAAAAGACTTCTTTTACACGCTTATACTGCCGCGCTCCGTAGTTGAAACTCGCGATAGGCTGCATGCCCTGGTTGAAGCCGAGATTGATCATCAGGAACATGAATGTGATTCGGTTCGAGATGCCGTAGGCCCCGATTGCAAGGTCGCCGCCGTACTTGCGTAGCTGCTGGTTCACGAAGATAGCGACCATACATGCAGCGAAGTGCATGAGGAAAGGTCCAAGACCGATGGACAGCGAAGCTTTGGCGATATGGCGGTCGAGTTGGAAGATGCGTCTGCCGAAACGCAGGAAACTCTTCTTACTCGTGAAGAACCAGAGGGTGTAGGCCAGGGCCATGCACTGACAGAGGACGGTCGCGATTGCGGCGCCCTTGACTCCGAGCCCGAAAACGTAGATGAAAATGGGGTCCAGGATGGCGTTGGCCGTGACGGTGAAAATAGTCAGGCCCATGGCCGTCTTCGGGTTGCCCGACGCCCTGATTACTCCGTTCAGGCCGAAATACAGGTGCGTTACGGCGTTTCCGAGAAGGATGATGACCATGTACTCCCGGGCAAACGGAAGGGTGTTTTCCGAGGCGCCGAAGAAGTACAGGATGGGGTCGAGGAAGACGAGGCAGACCGCCGCGAACAGAACTCCGATGATGGTGTTCAGGCTCACGACGTTCGAGAGCACCTTCTGTGCTCCGTCGTAGTTCTTCTGGCCGAGCAGCACCGAGACCATGGTTTGGCCTCCTACTCCCACCAGCGTTCCCAGAGCCGTGCTGAGGTTCATCAGCGGGAAGGTGACGGCGATTCCGGAAATGGCGTAGGCGCCCACATTGGGAATATGGCCGATAAAGATGCTGTCGACCATATTGTATAGCGAGCTGGCTATCATTGCGATGATGCCAGGCACCGCGTACTTTCTCAGAAGGGTGCTGATGCGTTCGGTACCGAGTTCGGTGGGGGCTGCGCCTTGAATTGCCATGGCCTTTTTAAGGTTTGTCGACCATCTCGATCTCGAAGATCAGGGGGCTGTATCCAGGGATGGGGTTACCGGATCCGGACGAAGAATATGCCTGAGACGAGGTCATGAACGCACGGCCTTTTTCGTGGGCGCGCATATGGAAGAGGGCGGTGCTGAATCCTGAGATTACGGAAGTGCTGCTCGAGCCCATGGTCAGCCCGCTTGCTGAATCAGCCCAGTTAATCAAGCTGGGGCCATAGGTCGCGTCGGATTTGTAGATGCCGAAGACCTTGGCGGAGTCCGCCATGTTGGTGTCGACTCCCTGGCCGTCGATAAGCCTGCGACAGATATAGTTGATATAGACGTCGTCGCTCGAATCGAAATCCTCTTCTGTGTCGGCCTGCCGGTCACACAGATAGTATACTCCTTCAGCAAGCGAATCGGCCTTGGCGAAGTCGGCGCCGAGCGCGGCCTTGACCATATCGAGCTCCCATGCATCTATATCTTCGATTACATCGACTACCGTAACGTCGTAGATAAGCGGAGCGACCACATCGGTCATGTTGTCGAGGTATTTCTGTTTAGTGGAGTACCTGTTGTGTGTAAGCAGCCAGCCGGGGACTATAACCCTGCAGCGGCCTCCTTCGTGGAGCTCGGCTATCGCTTCTTCGACTCCAGCGTAGATGCTGTTGGTTCCTCGGTAGTTAACCTGCGGTCCGTAATAATACTGCTGCTTGTAGCTTCCTATCTTCTGGGCTACCAGCATCTCGGTTGTAGAATTAACGGTACCGTCGAGAGCCGTTACTGTATAGGAAATGCGCATGTATGGATGCTCGTCGAGAGTGCCGAGAGGAGATCCCGAGGGATTATCGGTATAATCGGTAATCCAGGAACCGAGAGCCGTTTCCTGCCAGCCTGCCTGTTTGTTGATGGAAATCCATGCGTCGAATTCCATCTGGGCCAGTTTGCCGTAGTTTGTCTGCGGGGTCTTCGCGCAGCCTGCAAGGCATGCGACGGCAACCAGGAGCAATATCTTTACAGTATTCTTCATATTTCTACTTTTTCAATGAAGGCGGCCGCCGCAGATGCGTCCGGGATGTCTTCCGGGATACGGAGTTTCCCGCCTGCGGCCTGTTCGTGGCCCCCGCCATGGAAGTATTTTGCGGCCATCTTGTTGGCCGACCAGCCCCTCTTCGAGCGGATCGAGGCGCGCATTTCGGGTGCGTCGTCGCTCTCCCTGAGGTAGAGGCAGACCTTCACTTCGTCTATGGTAAGAGGGATGTTGACCATGCCTTCGAGTTCGCCCTCCAGTAAGCCAAATTTGTGCCACAGCTCCTTCGTGACGATGATGACCGCCAGGCCGTCGGGCCTGATGGTGAGATGCTCGCTGAGGATGTGGGCGATTGCGCGCACGCGGTTGGGCCTGTAGCGGTTGTAAAGCTCGGCTATTATAGCGTCGCGGTCCACTCCGGAAGCGATCAGATCTGCGGCCATGGCCAGGGTCGAAGGGAAGACAGAGTTGGCGAAATTATTGGTATCGGTAGTCATGCCGGCCATCAGGCAGTTCAGAACCGGAAGCCCGAGGAGGGCGGTCTGGCCGTCGATTCCGGGCATCTGGCGCAGGATTTCGTAGACCATTTCGCTGGCGGAGGAGACCTCCGTACGGCTGAAGACCAGGTCGAACTCGGCCTCCTGCGGGTTCAGGTGATGGTCGATGAGAACCTTACGGGCATGGCTGTCGCGAAGAAGCGGCTCGAACTGACTGCCGGCGCGCGAAAGGGCGTTGTAGTCGGTGCAGATCAGAAGGTCGGCTTCGGCGATGGCCTCCGGTCCGGCGAGGGGAATGTCTCCGCCTATGAAGGCTATGGTAGCGGGGGAGGGCTCCCTGACCATTTTCACGTCGGACTTGCCGCGCACCTCGCGCAGATAGTGATAGATGGCACCGCTACTGCCCAGGGCGTCGCCGTCCGGGTGAGTGTGAGTGCTGATGACGATCCTGCTGGAATCATCAATCAGGGAGCTCAAAATGCGGATTTTCTCTGCCTTGTCCATCGGCGCAAATTTAATAAGATTATTGCATTTAATAAATGATTTTTCTAACTTTGTCCGATAGCTGAAAATAAAATAAACAGATATAACAATGGCAAAATTTGACTTGCTCAAGTTCACGGAGAACAAAGTCGTCAACACTATCGTAGTGTACGTATTCCTTCCCCTCTGCATCCTTTTCGTCGGATACCTGCTGGTAGACAGCGTCCTTCAGCCCGTCCGTTTCAATAAGGAAAAGGAAGCCAGGGAACAGGTCGGAATCGAGCGCCTGAAAGACATCCGTACTCTTCAGGACGCCTTCAAGAGCACCAACGGAAAGTATGTTTCGGATATCGACTCTCTGGTAGACTTCTATAAGAACGGTACTATCGTAGTCCGTATGCAGATCGGTTCCAAGGACGACTCCCTCGCCATGGCCCACACAAAAGCTATCAAGAGTAAGCTCTATGGTTGGAAAGCCCCCAGGGTTAACGCTTATCTCTATACCCTCTATCAGGACGGCGATAAGAACCTGGTGTTCTCCATCGACAACAAGATTCCCGTTAAGGATACTCTGTTCCACAACCGTCCCAACTTCGAGGCCGATTCCCTCAAGACCATCCCGTTCTCGGGAGGTCAGAAAGTCGAGATGGAAGCTATCGTAAAGAAGGTTTCCGGTGTCAACGTCCCTCTGTTCGAGGCCCGTATGCCGTATAAGAAACTCCTCTACGGTATGGACAACCAACTCCGCATCAACCTGGATGCCGACCGTCGCAATGGAAACAAGTACGAAGGTCTGCAGGTCGGTAGCATTTCAGCACCTAACAACAACGCAGGAAACTGGGAGTAATGAGGTGTACTCTTGTACCTTCCAACTTTTATGATGACAACTGTGCGGGAGATTATCTCGCACAAGTTGTTGATACGGCTCCCTCAGAGCCGGTACACTCCGCATATCTGCCGGAATACAACGCGTATTTAGTGTGGTCTTCAGACGCTCCGGAAGGGGAAATGCCCGAGATGTACAATGTCCTGAGCGACCTGAAGAAATGTCCGGACTACAATAAAATACTCTGTTCCTGGGATGGCGCCGAGCTTTGCTTGGCTATCGCCCAGGGAAAGACCCTTCTGTTGGCGAATACCTATAAAGCCCAGGATTTTACTACAGTCGAGTACTGGATATTCCTGGCCCTGCGTTCGCTTCAGCTCAATCCGGAAATCAGTACCATCTGCCTCCGCTCGGCCGTAAGCGCCGAAGACGAAATGTCGCTTTACCGCTACTTCAAGGCGGTCGAAATCCTATGAGGATAATAGGCGGGAAACTCAAGGGTAAGTTCATCCTGCCCCCGGCCGGCTACAAAGCCAGGCCGACTACCGATTTTGCCCGTGAGGCCCTCTTCAATATACTGGACAACGAATACGAATTCGAAGACTTGAAGGTCCTGGACCTCTTTGGCGGAACCGGCGCCGTTTCCTTTGAGTTCGGTTCGCGCGGAGTTGGCCGCGTCTGGTGTGTGGAGATGAACCGCGATAACGCTTCGTTCATCAAGCGCGAAGCCCAGAGGCTGGGCCTGGACAATGTCACCATGGTTCGCGACAACGTCTTCGATTTCCTCGACGTTTGCCACGAAAAGTTCGATATTATCTTTGCAGATCCGCCCTACGCGCTCGAAGGTCTGGATACTATTCCCGATAAGGTATTGGATCGCGATATCCTTCACCCCGACTGCTATTTTATTCTCGAGCACGGCGGGGAACACTCATTCAAGGACCACCCGCGTTTTTTCAAGGAGCGCGAGTACGGAAGGGTTCACTTCACTTTCTTTAAATAGGATTAAAGCCCCTGGGCTTTGGCTTCGTCCCAGATCTCGTCCATCTCGGCGAGAGTCATGTCCGTAAGCTTGCGCCCCACCTTGAGGGTTTTGGATTCGAGATAGGTAAAGCGTCTGCGGAACTTGCTGCAGGTGCGGCCGAGGGCGACCTCCGGGTCGATTCCGTAGAGCCGGCAGGCATTGATGACGGCAAACATCAGGTCGCCGAATTCTTCTTCGATATGGCCCTGCGAACCGCCGTCGATAGCGTCCTTGACCTCGGCGAGTTCTTCGCCAACTTTGTCGAAGACCTGGGCGGGTTCTTCCCAGTCGAAGCCGCAGCCGCGCGCCTTTTCCTGCATCGACAGCGCTTTCAGCAGGGCGGGCATGGCGTCGGGTATGCCGCCCATCACGGTCTTGTTGCCGCCCTTTTCCTTGGCCTTAACGAGCTCCCATGTGTCCGCAATTTCCTTCGCGGAGGTGGGCTGGCCGGTCTTATCGCCGAAGACATGGGGATGACGGAAGATCATCTTGTCGCAGATCTTGCGCAGGCAGTCGGCTATGTCGAAGTCGCCGGCCTCTTCGGCTATCTTGGCGTAGAAGACCATGTGGTAGAGAAGGTCGCCGATCTCTTTCGCGGTAGCGTCGCGGTCGCCCTTGATGATGGCGTCGCTCAGTTCGTACACTTCCTCTTCTGTCATCGGGCGTATCGTCTCCATACTCTGGGCGGCGTTCCACGGGCAGTCGGCCCTGAGTCTGTCCATTATGTCGAGCAACTCGCCGAAAGCGGCAATCTTTTCTTCCCTTGTATGCATTTTTTGTTATCTTTGCAGCGCAAATTTACAAAAATGGCACAAAATACACTACTGGAAAAAGTACTCTCGCTTCAGGAGAAGTTCGCATCCCTTCAGGAGCAGCTTTCGAGTCCCGAGGCTATGGCGGACATGAAAAAGTTCGTCCAGCTCAACAAGGACTACAAAGAGCTTGAGCCCATCATCAAGGCCGGTCTCGAGTATAAGAAGACCCTCGACAACCTCGCTTCAGCGAAGGATATCCTCCTCAATGAGAAGGATGAGGACCTGCGCGAAATGGCCCGTGAGGAGATCGCGGAGCTCGAGCCCAAGATTCCCGATATGGAAGCGAACATCAAGCTTCTCCTTATTCCTGCCGATCCCGACGACGGTAAGAACGCTATCGTGGAAATTCGCGGCGGCGCAGGCGGCGACGAGGCCGCTATCTTTGCGGGAGACCTTTTCAGGATGTATCAACACTTCGCCGAGTCGCGCGGCTGGAAACTCGAAATTACCGACCAGACCCCCGGAACCTCCGGCGGTTACAAGCAGATAGTCTTCAAGCTCAGCTCCAACTCCGAAGGAGTCTACGGTGTCATGAAATACGAGTCGGGAGTTCACCGCGTCCAGCGCGTTCCCCAGACCGAGACTCAGGGCCGCATCCAGACCTCTGCTGCATCAGTGGCAGTGTTCCCCGAAGCGGGCGAGTTCGACGTCGACCTTAAGTGGGAAGATATCAGGCTCGACCTCTTCTGCGCATCTGGCCCCGGCGGTCAGGGCGTGAATACGACCTACTCGGCCGTGCGCCTTACGCATATCCCTTCAGGCCTCGTAGTCCAGTGCCAGGAAGAGCGCTCGCAGATCAAGAACAAGGAGCGCGCATTCGAAGAGCTTCGCTCGCGCCTTTACAACCTCGAGCATCAGAAGTATCTCGACGAAATCGCCTCGAAGCGCAAGACCATGGTCTCGACGGGCGACCGCAGCGCCAAGATCCGCACCTACAATTATCCTCAGGGTCGTGTCACCGACCACCGCATCAACTGGAGCATGTACAACCTTCCCGCCTTTATGGACGGAGATATCAAGGAATGCATCGACCAGCTGCAGATAGCTGAGAATGCGGAAAGGTTGAAGGAAGCCGGGGATTAAAGAGCTACCATCTTATCGACAACCAACTGTACAAGCTGCGCGACGCGCGGCTTGTAGTCTGTATTGGCGTCCTTGAGGTAGCGGTGGGCTATCGCGCAGCAGACTGTAACGGCTTCATGGCCGAGCTGGGTAGCCAGACCGGCGAGGGCCGAACCCTCCATCTCGAAGTTCGTAATCTTCCAGTCGCCGAACCTCCACGACTCGATATCCTCAAGCATATTGGGCATGGCGAGCTGCTGGCGGACGACGCGTCCCTGAGGACCGTAGAAGCCCGGGGCGGCGATAGTCATACCGCGGACGGTAGAGTCTGCGAAATGATCTATCATCTTCTGGGATGCGTGGACGAAATACGGGGTGGGCAGGCCGTAAGCCCAGTTAAGGTGCTTCATAAACGACTGCTCCATCTCGATATTGGTGATGCGCTCGCGGTGTGCGTACCAGTTCATTAGGCCGTCAAAGCCCACTGAATAGTGCGACAGGATGAACGAACCGAGAGGGATATCGGGCTGAATAGCTCCGCAGGTTCCGAGTCTGACGATATGTAGCGTTTTGTGCTCCGGCTTGATTTCACGGGTCTGGAAGTCGATGTTGGCGAGGGCGTCGAGCTCGGTCATGACTATGTCGATGTTGTCGGGGCCGATGCCATGGGACAGAACGGTCAGGCGTACGCCGTTCTTCTGGCCTGTCACCCACGCGAATTCGCGCGACTGGCCTTCGCACTCGATAGAGTCAAGCAGGGGCTTGAACATGGCGACACGGCCGGGGTCTCCAACGAGGATGACGCGGTCTGCCAACTGGTCCGGACGGATATGGATATGGAATACAGATCCGTCACCGTTGATTATGAGTTCCGATTCAGCAATTTTCATATGATGCACTATTTATTTTGTTTTCTTTTGGCAGAGCGGAGGCGTGACGAACTCCTGACAAGCAGTTCGTCGGCGTAGACTCCGCGCATGGCGAGGATATCGAAGAAGAGCGCAAGCAGCGGGAATACGGCCGTCCAGCGGACTACATAGGCGTCCGGCAGGCGGAAATAGTCCACGGCGAGCCAGACCTGGAGCGCGAGCAGCACTACCGCGGCCGCGCCGCCAAGCCGAATCTGGAGGCTGCGGCGGACCCAGGCGAAGAGCGAGACGAGCGCGCAGGCGAGGGCGAGCCCTGCAAGCACTGCATACGGCAGATATTCGGCATAACGAATTGCCTCTTCAGAGCCCGGAACTCGGGCGAAATCACAGAAGAGCAGCGCCGCCGTCAATCCGGCCGCTATCGCAAAATACAGGGTTTGAACTCTTTGCCACATAATCTCTTATCCTCTTGAATTGAAACGGGCGAGGACGTTGTCCTCATAGGTCTTGGACACGGGGATGGGGTCGATGCCACCAAGGCCGAGGTCTATTGCGAAGCCGTCTTTTGTGCGGCTGATCATCTCGACCTTTCCGAAGTTTACTATGTACTTGCGGTGGCAGCGTACGAGGTCGCTGTTCGTAAAACTCTCTTCCACCGTCTTGAGACGGCAGCGGAGCATGTACTGCTTAAGGGTTCCTTCGGAGTCCTGATACCAGACCTTGATATAATTGTCGTCTGATTCTATATAGTAGAGGTTCGACAGGCTGACGACCAGCTTCAGCGAACCCGAATTGTCGTAAAGGGTGATTTTTTCGTCTCTTGTCAGCGACGGGGCTTCGTCGGTGGTGATAGCGCCGAAACTCATCAGCCTGATAGTGTTGTTCTTGTCCTCGATGGCGAAGAAAAACGCGCTTAGAAGATATGGAACCCCGAGGCTGATAAGGCAAAAGCCCATGGCGGACAGGAATAGCTTAAGGAAGCTGATCTCTTCGGGGTGGGGGATGACGCCTGCGGCTATTCCGTTGACTGAGAACGCTGCATAGGCCAGCGAAATCAAGACCACCTCGCCGAAGCACCACATCACATAGTCGAAATAGATAAGGGTGTGTTTGCGGGCTATCGCATACATGACCATCTTCGAGAGCGCCAGGATGACTATCACCAGGCTCATGAACACGATGGTCATAAGAGATTGCTGGGAGGCCAGGCCGATGGAAAACCAGACGAAGCGAAGATACGGCGATATCAGCAGGATGAAGACCAGCGAGAACAGGGTCGAGAACACGACCGTAGAGGCCAGCTGGTGGCTTCCTACAAGGTAATCGGGTATTCTGTCGCTTGCGGCCATATCTTCGCAAAGATAACAAAAAAGGGTCTAACTTGCTATTTTGTCCGGCGAGGATATAATTCGGAGTATGCTCATGCCGCGGGCGGCTGCGTTTTCCTGATCGTCGACACTGCGGGCAGACAGCAGGCCGTTGCCTTTCATGTAGGCCGACAGCGAGGAGTGGTCTATGCCCATGGCCTTAAGGTAACCGAGGCCTACGCTGCCCGAGGAGCCGGCTATCGCCAGCATCAGGTGCGTCGCGAATATCTTGTCGGCCCCGGCCATGGTCGCTTCTATTATGCAGAGGTTGAGGGTATTTTGCGCGCTGCGCGAGAAGCTGAGTTTGTCGGCTTCCGAATATGCGATACCGGTGGGGCGGAAGAGGCTGCCTTCCACCGTCGTTTTCAGCTCAGCCAGGTCGACCCCGAGGGCCTTGAGCGAAGTGCATGCATCGTTGTCGGCGTGGCGGAGGATTCCGAGCAGGAGATGATCGGTGGAAATCGCGTAATCTCCAGTCCTCATCGCCTCGTCGCGGGCGTAGGAAATTATCTTCAAAAGCTCTTGTGAAACCTGTGTCTGCATACGTAACAAAAATACTAAAATTAGGTTGTTTTACCCAAGAATTTTTGCTAAATTTGTATGTTTATACAAAACCTTGATTTTTGAAGATTTTTTAAGAGATAATATGGAGAACGGAGAAGTAGAAAAAGTTCACGGAATTATCGAGCCGGTGGAGATAGACCACGAAATGCGGACCGCCTATATCGACTACTCGATGTCGGTTATAGTTTCGCGTGCTCTGCCAGACGCCCGCGACGGCCTTAAGCCCGTTCAGCGCCGCGTGCTCTTCGGCATGGACGGCCTTGGGCTCTCCTACAGCGGCCAGACTAAGAAGTCTGCCCGTATCGTCGGTGAGGTCCTCGGTAAGTTCCACCCCCATGGCGACAGCAGCGTTTACGACGCCATGGCCCGCCTTGCCCAGCCTTGGAACCAGCGCTATCCGCTGGTGTGGGGCCAGGGTAACTTCGGTTCGATGGACGGCGACCCCGTCGCTGCAATGCGATATACCGAAGCCAAGCTCGATAAGATGGCTGAGGACGTCCTCGGCGATCTGGATAAAGATACTGTTGATTTCACCCTCAATTTCGACGATACCATCATGGAGCCGACGGTGCTGCCTACAAAGGCCCCGCTGCTCCTGCTCAATGGCTCGGCCGGTATCGCGGTCGGTATGGCGACCAACATGGCCCCGCACAACCTCTCCGAGTGCTGCGACGCCATCTGCGCTTATATCGATAACCCCGATATCGACGTCGAGGGTCTGATGGAACACATCAAGGGTCCCGATTTCCCTACCGGAGGAATCGTCATGGGCCGTCAGGGTATCGTCGACGCCTATACTACCGGCCGCGGCAGGGTAGTCCTTCGCGCCAAAGCGGAGATTGAGGAAGACGAAAGAGGCCATCAGGTCATCGTCGTCACCGAAATCCCTTACATGGTCAACAAAGCCGAGATGATCGCCCGCATCGGCGAGATGATCCGCGACAAGAAAATCGAGGGGATCTCGGATATCAGAGAGCTCACCAGCAGGGAAGGCATCAGGATTGAGTTCATCGTCAAGAAAGACGCAAACGCCAATGTCGTCCTCAATACCCTCTATAAATACACCGCTCTCCAGTCGAGCTTCGCATTCAACAATGTCGCCCTCGTAGGCGGTCGCCCGAGGACTCTGTCCCTCAAGGACATGCTCAAGGTCTTCGTGGACTTCCGCCACGAAGTCGTGGTCCGCAGGACCCGCTTCGAGCTCGACAAAGCTAAGAAGAGAGCGCACCTCGTTGAGGGCCTCCTCAAGGCTATCGACGTTATCGACGATATCGTCCAGATCATCAAGCACTCGAAGAGCGTAGACGAAGCGAAGGCCGAACTCATGGCCCGCTTCGGCTTCTCCGAGGAGCAGGCAGCCGCTATCGTGGATATGCGTCTGCGCCAGCTCACCGGCCTCGAGAAGGAGAAACTCCAGGACGAGTACAATAAGCTCGTGGAGTTCATCGGCGAGTGCGAGAGGATACTCGGCAGCGAAGAGCTGCAGCTCGGTATCGTCAAGGCCGAGTCACAGGCCCTCAAGGAGAAGTACGGCGACCCTCGCCGCACCGAAATTACCCTTACGGCCGAGGAGTTCAATCCGGAAGACTTCTATGCCGACGAAGATGTGGTCATCACTATCTCCCACTTCGGCTATATCAAGCGCACCTCCCTTACCGAGTTCCATGTCCAGTCCCGCGGCGGCGTCGGAAAGAAAGCCAGCGCCACCCGCGACGAAGACTTCATCGAGCACATCTATGTTGCCAACATGCACAGCACCATGCTCTTCTTCACCGAGAAGGGTATCTGCTACAGGCTCAAGGTCTATGAGATTCCGGAAGGAACCAGAACCTCCAAGGGCCGTGCGGTTCAGAACCTGCTTGCCATCGATCAGGACGACAAGATCAAGACTTATCTCAATGCCGCCAAGATCGAGAGCAAGGAGTATACAGACGCTCACTTCGTGGTTCTCATCACCCGTCAGGGTATCATCAAGAGGACTTGCCTTACCGAGTATGCAAATGCCCGCAGCCGCAACAAGGGCCTCATCGCCATCAACTTCAAAGACGGCGACGGCCTGCTGGACGCCCTCCTTACAAACGGCTCGGAAGAGATCATGATCGCCGGCCGCGCAGGCTACTGCGTCCGCTTCGACGAAGACGATGCCAGGACCCTTGGAAGGGCCAGCATGGGTGTACGTGGCATTAATCTTGCGGAAGACGATGTCGTGATCGGCGCGATCAGCCGTAACCCTTCGGCCGAAGACGCTCAGAATCACACCGTGTTGGTTGTCAGTGAAAACGGTTTCGGAAAACGTTCATACGGCGAAGACTACCGTCACACCAATAGGGGCGCAAAGGGTGTCCGTACCCTCAATATTACTGAGAAAACCGGAGCCCTGGTCGCCATCAAGAACGTGACCGAAGAAAACGACCTGATGATCATCACTAAATCAGGCCTCACTATCAGGATGGCGGTGACAGACATCAGGCTTTGCGGCCGCGCAACCCAGGGCGTCAAGCTCATCAACATCCGCGAGGGAGACAGCATCGCAGCGGTGTCGGTAGTGGCCCACGAAGAAGAGGAGGAAGAAGTTCCTGCTGAGACAGTAGAATAAACAAACATTAAAATAAAACGATTATGAAAAGAATCTTTTTAGCACTCGCGCTCCTGGCTTCGCTGCAGGTGGCTTCAGCCCAGCAGCAGGTCAAGTCGGTTTCGGCAGCTCAGAAAGCGGCCGAGAAGGCAATCGCAGCATCTCAGGATGTAAAGAAGGGCACGAAACTCGCGACCTGGGTCAAACTTGGCCAGGCTTATATCGATGCTTACAACGCACCTACCGGTAACGGTTGGATCGGTGCTTCCAGGGCGGACCTCGCCCTCCTGATGGCCGATGATAAACCCCTCTCCAGCGAATATGTAGAGGTCGCAGGCCAGAAGATGCTCAAGGAAGTTTATCCTACCCGTGATTACTACTACAACGGAGCGGAGATCCTCCAGCTCATCGTTATTACCCAGCCTATCTTCCCGGATGCCCTCGAGAAGGGAGCCGAAGCTTTTGCAAAAGCATGGGAACTCGACGTTAAGGGTAAGAAAGTCAAAGATATCAGCGAAGGTCTTCGCATCATCGAAGGAAAACTCGTAGACGAAGCATACAACGCCTATACCTTCGGCGACATCGATAAAGCATCTTCCTACTTCGAGAAGGCCGCTCTGGTTTCCAAGCAGGAGCCTTACGCAAAGGTAGACACCAGCGCTATTTACAACGCCGGACTTACCGCATGGATGCTTGGTCAGAACGAAAGGGCTAAGAAATTCCTCGAGGAGAGCGTCGCTATCGGTTACTACGGAGAAGACGGTGATGCATATGCAAAACTCGCCGACCTTGCAGACAAAGACGGCGACCAGGCAAAGCGTCAGGCTTATCTCGAGGAAGCGTTCATCAAGTTCCCTCAGAGCCAGAGCGTTCTGGTCGGCCTGATCAACTTTTACCTCTCATCCGGTGGAAATACCGACCGTCTGTTCGAACTTATCGGCGCCGCTAAGGAAAACGAACCCGAGAATGCTTCGCTCTACTATGTCGAGGGTAACATCTACCTCCAGCTCGAAGATGTCGAGAACGCACTTAAGGCTTACAGGCAGTGTGCCGAGATCAACCCCGAGTATGAGTTTGGTTACATCGGAGAAGGCCAGTACTGGTACAACAAAGCCGTCGATCTGCAGGATGCAGCGGCAGCAGAGATGGACTACAAGAAGTACGACAAGATTATGGCCGAGTTCGAGCAGGCCCTTAAGAACTGCGTAGAGCCG
Source organism: Bacteroidales bacterium (assembly GCA_017617035.1). GTDB lineage: Bacteria > Bacteroidota > Bacteroidia > Bacteroidales > UBA932 > Cryptobacteroides. The sequence continues at coordinate 19,658 of JAFZWV010000013.1, read as the reverse complement.
TTCGAGATGGCATTCGAGGTCACTAAGGACGACAACATCAAACTCGCCGTATGCGAGTACCTCAAGAACGCCTGCTATCGTTTCAGCTACGACGATCCTGTTTATAAGGAGAAGTACGAGAAATACGACGCAATCGTTAAGGCTGCAAGGCAGTAACGATCTTTCCGACTAAGGGGTGTCGCACTATATCTTCGTTTCCGAAGGTGATGGTTGCGACACCTTTTATTTTTGAGACTCTCTCCACGGCCTTCTCAAGTCCGCTGTCTTCGCGGTTGGGAAGGTCGATTTGTGAGGTGTCGCCTGTAACTATGAACTTCGCTTCGCAGCCCATACGGGTGAGAAACATCTTCAACTGACCCATATTTGTGTTCTGCGCCTCGTCGAGTATGACGCAGGCCCTGTCAAGGGTGCGGCCGCGCATATAGGCCAGAGGCGCAATCTGGATAGTTCCGTCCTGCATGAATTCCTGCAGCTTCTTAGGCGGGATCATATCTCCCAGGGCGTCGTAAAGCGGCTGGAGATACGGGTCCAACTTTTCTTTCAGATCACCTGGCAGGAAGCCCAGCCTTTCGCCTGCCTCCACTGCGGGGCGGGTGAGAATGATGCGCCTGATTTCACGGTTTTTAAGCGCGCGTACTGCAAGGGCGATAGCGATATAGGTCTTGCCGGTTCCGGCAGGGCCGAGGGCGAAGATAAGGTCGTTGTCGAAATAAGCTTTCACCAGTTCCTGCTGGCGGGCGTTGCGGGCCCTGATAGGCTTGCCCTCAGTATTATGGACGATAATCGCCTCGCCGCTCAGTTTGAAACTTTCCGGGGAAGATTCGCCATCGAAGATATCCTCAACATCATAGACCGTGAGGTTCATTTTGTGATGGCGCTTTTCGATCAGGACTCCGAGTTTCTGGTTGAACTCCTCGATATCGTTGGGCTTGCCGTCCAGGATAAGTTCATCGCCTCTTGCGACTACTTTGAGGGTTGGGAAATAAGAGCAGAATTCTTCCAGGATTTTGTTGCCGACTCCGTAAAGTCCGACGGGATCGACGCCTTCGAGCTTGATCGTTTTCTTCATAGTACAAATATATGTATTTTATTTTGTCGGAGAACTTGTTAAATTTGTGGGTTGTAGAAAATCTTAACATTTTATCATATGAAAAAGTTAACTATTCTTGCCGCTGTCGCAGTGTTCGCCGTTTGCGTATCGAGCTGCGATTTCGTCCGCTCCATCGCGGGACGTCCCACATCCGATGAACTCTCCACGGGTGTAGCTGCTCCTGGCGAAAACATGGAGTATCTGGTACCTGATTCTACTGAGGCCGCAGTCTGCCCTTGCGACAGCCTGTGCGCTATGCCCGACAGCCTCTGCTGCTGCATCACAGGTGTGTGCTCCGAGGCCGACAGCCTTTGCTGCAAAGAGAATTGCCCTAAGGAAGAGAAATGCGCAGAGTGCCCCAAGGCAGAGAACTGTCCCAAGGCTGAGAAATGCGAAGTTGCAGAAGAGTGCGATAAGTGCGAGAAGGCAGCCGCTCAGGCTCCGAAACCTGCAGCTAAGCCCGCTCCAGTAAAGAAGGCTCCAGCTGCCCGTATTTTCCGTGGCCCCGTTTGCGAGAAGGCCGCTCTTGAGAACAAATATTTTGTGGTTATCGGAACCTTCAAGGTAGAAGCCAACGCATGCGCCCAGGCAAAGAGGGCAGAGAAGGCCGGCTACAAAGTCGTTTCCATCCCGTTCTCCAACTGCCGTACCGCAGTTGCTGTCGCTCCCACCGACGACAGGGCTGAGGCTCTCAAATCTCTCGACGAGGTCAAGACCAAGAAATTCTGCCCCGCAGACGCCTACGTTCTTGTAGTAAAATAATAAAAGCAAGGCCAGCCTCTAAAAGCGGCTATCGCTTGGCGACGCTGAGCGTCTGAAGCGACCCTAGTCCGGGAAAATGCCGCTTTTAGAGGCAGGCCATTGCTTTGGATTTCATTAGTAGTAATGGATTACGATTTTAAGAAGATAGAGCGCAAATGGCAGGAAAAATGGCGCTCCGAGGGAACGTATAAAGTTTCTGAGGATAGCTCTAAGCCCAAGTTTTATGTGTTGGACATGTTCCCGTATCCTTCGGGAGCGGGCCTTCATGTCGGACATCCGCTCGGTTATATTGCCAGCGATATCTACTCCCGCTATAAGCGCCTCAGGGGCTTCAATGTGCTTCACCCCATGGGCTACGACGCTTTCGGCCTTCCTGCCGAACAGTACGCCATCCAGACGGGCCAGCACCCTGAAGTCACTACTATGAAAAACATCGCCCGCTACCGCGAGCAGCTCGACCGCATCGGCTTCTGCTATGACTGGTCGCGCGAAGTGAGAACCTGCGATCCGGAGTATTACAAATGGACGCAGTGGGCCTTCCTCAAGATGTTCGGCAGCTGGTTCGATCCGGCTCAGAACAAGGCCCGCCCGATAGAAGAGCTCATCGCGAAACTGGAGACTACCGGCTATGAAGACGTCACCCCCGAGATGTGGGCTGCCGCCTCCGAGAAGGAGAAGTCTGATATCCTCATGCGCTGGCGTATCGCCTATCTTGGCGAGACCTCGGTCAACTGGTGCGAAGGTCTTGGGACCGTTCTTGCCAACGACGAAGTCAAGGACGGCCTTAGCGTGCGCGGCGGATTCCCGGTGGAGCAGAAGAAGATGAAGCAGTGGCAGCTGCGCGTTTCAACTTACGCCGGACGCCTGCTCGAGAGCCTCGACTCCCTTTCATGGACAGACTCCCTGAAGGAGATGCAGCGCAACTGGATAGGCAAGTCCGAGGGCACCGAAGTCGTGTTCAATACTGTCTGCGACGGCCGCGAACTGCCGGTCACCATCTTTACGACCAGGGTCGACACCATCTTCGGCGTTACCTTCATGGTCCTGGCCCCCGAAAGCGAGCTGGTCGACCAGTTGACAGCCGAGTCGCGGAAGGACGCTGTTGCGGCCTACGTAAAGGAGGTCCGCAAGAAGACCGAAAGGGAGCGCATCGCCGAGACCAAGTCGGTCACTGGCGTGTTCGCCGGCTCCTACGGCATCAACCCGCTTACGGGCGAGAAGGTGCCCATCTGGATCAGCGAATATGTGCTTGCCGGCTATGGCACCGGAGCCATCATGGCCGTTCCGGCCCACGACAGCCGCGACTACGCCTTCGCGAAGAAGTTCGGCCTGCCTATCGTCCCGATTATCGAGGGCTGCGACGTTTCCGAGCAGTCGTTCGACGCGAAGGAGGGTAAGATGTGCAACAGCGGCTTCCTTAATGGCATGGACGTCAAGGTGGCCATCGAGGCTGCGAAGGACTATGCCGAGGCCCATGGCCTTGGACGCCGCAAGACCAACTACAGGCTGCGCGACGCTATCTTCAGCCGCCAGCGCTACTGGGGCGAGCCGTTCCCTATCTACTACAAGGACGGCATCCCTATGCCCGTGGACGAAAAGGATCTGCCGCTGACCCTGCCCGAGATCGAGTCGTTCAAGCCGTCCGCCAACGGTGAACCGCCGCTTGCCCGCGCGAAGGACTGGACATATAAGGGCTACCCGCTCGAGACTTCGACCATGCCCGGTTTCGCCGGTTCGTCGGCATACTACCTGCGCTACATGGACCCGCACAACGGTGAGGCCCTGGTGAGCCGCAAGGCCAACGAATACTGGCGCAACGTCGACCTCTATGTGGGCGGAACCGAACATGCAACAGGACACCTCATCTACTCGCGTTTCTGGAACAAGTTCCTCTTCGATCTCGGATACGTCTGCTGCGACGAGCCGTTTGCGAAGCTCGTGAACCAGGGCATGATCCAGGGCCGTTCGAACTTCGTTTACCGTATAGTCGGCACCAATAAGTTCGTCTCGCTCGGCCTCAAGGATCAGTATGAGACTACCGAGATCCATGTCGACATCAATATCGTCCGTAACGACAAGCTCGATCTCGACGCTTTCAAGGCCTGGAGACCGGAGTTCGCGGATGCGGAGTTCGTCCTCGAAAATGGTGAATACATCTGCGGATGGGCCGTTGAGAAGATGAGCAAGAGCATGTACAATGTCGTCAACCCCGACGATATATGCGATACCTACGGAGCAGATACTCTTCGTCTGTATGAGATGTTCCTCGGACCCATCGAGCAGAGCAAGCCTTGGGATACCAAGGGTATCGACGGCGTGAACCGCTTCCTCAAGAAATTCTGGAGGCTGTTCTACGACCGCGATCAGTGGTTGGTTGTCGACGAAAAAGCTTCTCCCGCCGAACTCAAGGCTCTCCATAAGCTTATCGGCAAGGAGCAGGAGGATATAGAGGCCATGTCGTATAATACCAACATCAGCGCCTTTATGATTGCCCTGTCCGAGCTTGGTGAGTGCCATAAGCGCGAAGTGCTCGAGCCCCTCGTAGTGCTTCTTTCTCCCTTCGCTCCCCATATGGCGGAGGAACTTTGGGAGGCACTCGGCCATACGACAAGCGTGTGCGACGCCGCTTTCCCCGAGTATGTCGAGGCTTATACAGTCGAAGACAACGTCACTTATCCGGTTCAGTTCAACGGCAAGATGCGCTTCACGGTAGATCTTCCGAAGAGCGCTTCTCCCGCTGAGGTTGAGGCTGCGGTAAGGGCTCTGCCCCAGACGGCCAAATATGTTCTCGAAGGCCAGTCTATCGTTAAAGTGATAGTAGTGCCCGGAAGAATTATCAATATCGTAGTCAAGTAATGTCAGCTTCAAAGGTCCGTTTACTGATTCAGGATTACCTGGTTATTACCCTGGCCTGTTTTATTTTCGCTTGGGCATGGGAGGGCTTCATGATACCCTCGAACATGTCCGCTGGCGGCATGATGGGTCTTTCGACCATTATCCAATATGCCACTGGAGGGTTGATTCCTGCTCAGTATACTTACATAGGCATCAACGCCCTGTTGATTATAATCGCCGTTTTCGCGATGGGTATCGGCTTTGGTTTCAAGACCATCTACGCAATTCTCATGTCGACGGTGGCGATGCAGGTGATAGCGAGCGTTCCGTTCCTTCAGTGCACCCCGGAAGGATTTTTCTACGTGAAGGACACCCTTCTGGTGCCGGTGATTGCGGGTACTCTTGAGGCTACCGGACTGGGTCTGGTCATACGCTTCGGCGGAAGTACAGGAGGTACGGATATCGTGGCAATCATGATCAACAAGTACTATCCGGTTCAGCTCAGCGTGGTATTCATGATTACGGACCTCATTACCGTAGCATTGCTGCTTTTGCTGCCCGGAAGGACCTTTACCGACATGACCTACGGTGTGGTTGAAATCGTGATTTTCAACCTCCTGATAGACGATATCGTGGGCGGCCACAAATCCACTTTCCAGTTGCTGGTATTCTCTGAGAAATACAAGGAGATAGCAGACCACATTATCAAAGACATGGAGAGGGGAGTGACCGTTCTCAAGGCTCAGGGATGGTATACCAAGAAGGAGAAGAACGTCCTTCTGATCCTTATCAACAGGGGAGAGTTCTCCTCGCTTATGAAAGAAATCAAGGCCCTCGATCCACGCGCCTTCATGTCTGTTTCCACCACCAAGAGTGTCTATGGAGAAGGTTTCGAAGAAATCAAGGGAGGAATGAACGACGCCAAGTCGCTGATTAAAAAAGGAAAAAAGAATGAGTCTTAACACAAAAAAGGTACTCGTAGGGTTTAAGGAGTATGCCCTTATCACCTTCGGAATCCTCTGCTACGTCCTTGGATGGAGCATCTTCCTGGTCCCCAACCACCTCGTCGGTGGCGGAGTTACCGGTATCGCTTCAATCATCCAATACGCGACCCACGGATTCATCAAAATGGGTTACACCTATTTTGCGCTCAATGTCATCTTGCTGATTGTGGCGCTTATGACTCTTGGGCGCAATTTCGGAGTGAAGACGGTTTATGCTATCCTCATCGCTTCAGTCGGACTCAATGTGTTCCAGGACATTATTCCATTTGCCTTTATCGATCAGATAGCACTGGCAAACGGTAAACTGATGAGCACCATTATGGGCGCCATCATGGTCGGTTTTGGAATAGGTCTTACCATGTCGCAGGGAGGTAGTACAGGTGGAACGGATATAATCGCGCTTGTTGTGAACAAGTACCGCAATGTCTCGCCCGGACGAATGGTCCTTATCACCGATGCAGTGATTATTCTCTCTTCGCTGCTCGTCCCTTCGTTCGATGCCGACGGCAACGCTCTGCCTTTTGTGGAGAAGATTACGACAGTCGTCTACGGTTTCATTCTGATTGCGCTTGTGAGCGCGGTCCTCGATCTCACTATCCAGGGTTCCAGACAGAGTGTCCAACTGTTCGTTTTGTCCAAGCACTATAGGGAGATAGCCGATATGATTACCGAGAATCTCCACCGCGGAGTTACCGTCCTCGACGGAAAAGGCTGGTATACTAAGGAAAATACTGAAGTCCTGATGGTAATCACCCGTAAGAACGACCTTAATATACTTTTGCGAGAAATCAAGAGGATTGACCCCAACGCATTCCTCTCAGTGTCATCTGTGACTGGTGTTTACGGCAAGGGTTTCGAGTCAATCAAAACTGGACGAAAAAAATAATTTTCATAAAAATTCGTCACAAAGTTTCTGAAAAATCCCGCTACAGTATGTTGTGGCGGGATTTTTTGATATATTTGCCTTCGGACCAACAATTGAAACTATGAATCTGTTCGCGTTTTTCAGAAGGCGAAAGCCCGCCCCTCCTTCCCGCCCCGTTTCTCCGGATCTGTCATACATCGAGGACAATGCGCCACATATGACGAAGCTCTATTCCAAGGTTTTGGGACTGATGGAGGAGAAAAGACCATGGCTGGACGGAGATTTCTGCGTCGGGCAGCTCGCGAAACGCCTTTTCTGCAGCCGCTCCGTTTTGTCGAAGACGATCAACATTTGCTCGGGACACAATTTCCGCTGGCTGGTGAATTACTATAGGATAATATATGCCGCGGCGCTTATGAAGAAGGATCCCTATATGAAAATCGAGGAAGTGGCGAAGCTTTCAGGCTTCAATACACTCCCGACTTTCAATTCGGCTTTCAAACTGATGATGAAGGAGCGCCCCAGCGAATATATGGCGCGAGTCAGGGAAGCTACTCTTCCCCGTAGACTCCCTTCCATGAGCAGGGGACTTCGGCCGTGATGGTAAGCGGCTCCCTGCGGACAGGGTGAACGAAGTTTATGCTTCGAGCGTGAAGACAAATTCCTCCGTCGGGATTAGAGCGCGGAGCTCCGTATTTGAGATCTCCCTTGATGGGACAGCCCAGGTGGCTGAGCTGACAGCGAATCTGGTGGTGGCGACCCGTCAGCAGTTCCACCTCTATAAGGTGGTAACGGTCGGTGCTGCGCAGGTATTTATAGTTAAGTTTGGCGAGTTTTGCTCCGTCGCGTCCGGCGGAAACTATGTAGGATTTGTTCTGCTTCTCGTTTCTGGTCATCCAGTCTTCCAGATGGCCTTCCGGCTTGGCGGGTTTTGAGCAGCATAGAGCCCAGTAGGTTTTGTGGGCCTCCGAGGTGCGGAATGCTTCGCACAGACGGCTCAGGGCTTTTGAGGTCTTGGCAAAAATGCAGACTCCGCTTACAGGCCTGTCGAGTCTGTGGGGAACTCCGATGAAGACTTGCCCGGGTTTGTTGTCGCGTCCGGCGATATATGCCTTGAGCGTTTCGGCAAGACACTCGTCTCCAGTCTTGTCGCCCTGGACTATCTCCCCGACTTTCTTGTTTACAACGATCAGGTGGTTGTCTTCAAAAAGAATCCGGGACTCAAGGTCCCGGATCTCATTGTCAGAAAGTGTGCGGTACTGCGCCACGTTTACTGGATGCTGACGTTTACGCGTTTCTGGTCGCCGTCGGCCTTGCGGGGATTCTCAGCAACCTTGACGTTGCGGGCGGGAACCTGGTTGGCATAGAGCCATGCCCTTACGAGGTTTGCACGCTCGACTGCGATAGCCTTGTTGTAATCGGCCTTGCTGCATCCTTCGGGAGCTGCCTTAGTTCCGTCGTTGGAATAGGCCTCGATAAGGATAACAGCCTTCTTGTCAGTAGCATTCCAGACATCGAGGAACTCCTTGAGGGTTTCCTTTGCGTCGTTGGAGATGCAGCACATTTCGTCTGCATAGAGAAGACCTGCGGTAGGAACTGCGAAAGAGTCTGCGCCGTAAGCGGTAGCCTTCTTAGCCTCTGCGAGAGCCTGGCGATAAGCCTCTGCTCCGTCGGCTACGGTCTCGCTTGCAACAGCGGTGACGTTTTCGGAAAGTTCGAAGGTGCGGGCTGCGAGCCTTGCGGCTTCTTCCTCAGCTGCTTTCTGCCTTGCGGCTTCTTCTGCTGCGATCCTTGCGGCCTCTTCAGCTGCCTTCTTCTTCTTGGACTGGCAGGAGACGGGCACAATTACGAGGGCTGCGAGAACTGCCACTTTCAAAATGTTGTTCAGTTTCATAATAGGTATGTGTTTATATTATTTTCTCAAACTAATCGTTAATCGCTGCGAAGTTAATGATTTTCCCTTTTATTTCAAAGATGTATTGAAAAAGTTTGCACTAACCACCGGGATTGCCGCAGGTTAGTGCAAACTTTTTATCTAAAAGAGAGCTTACTGCTCGTCAGGAGCATCGTTTCCACTCTGAGGATTGCCCTGAGGACCGCCGGGCTGAGGGCCTGCTCCCGGGTTGGGGCCGCCGGCCTGGCCTGACATTGCAGAGTAAATCTCGCCCATGATCTTATTGAGTTCCTCGGTGTAGCGGTCGATGTCTGCGATGTTCTGGTTCTTCACAGCCTCCTTGAGGGAAGCGAGAGGAGCCTCGAGCTGCGACTTCTTGTCGGCAGGAATCTTATCGCCGTTGTCCTTGAGGAATTTGTCGACCTGGAAGGTGAGGGCGTCTGCGTTGTTGATCTTATCTACGCGCTCGCGCTCTGCCTTATCGGCCTCTTCGTTGGCCTTGGCCTCGTCCCTCATACGCTGGATCTCGGCGTCGGTAAGACCGGAGGATGCTTCGATTCTGATGTGCTGCTCCTTTCCTGTAGCCTTGTCTTTAGCGGATACGGAGAGGATACCGTTGGTATCGATGTCGAAGGAAACTTCAATCTGAGGTATTCCACGAGGAGCCGGTGCGATTCCGTCGAGATGGAAGACACCGATTTGTTTGTTATCCTTTGCCATGGGGCGTTCGCCCTGGAGAACCCTGATTTCTACTGAAGGCTGGTTGTCGGCTGCGGTAGAGAAGACCTGGTCTTTATGGACAGGGATGGTGGTGTTGGACTCGATGAGTTTTGTCATAACTCCGCCGAGGGTCTCGATACCGAGGCTCAGAGGGGTGACGTCGAGAAGGAGAACGTCCTTCACGTCACCGGCGAGAACGCCGCCCTGGATAGCTGCACCAACTGCGACCACTTCGTCGGGGTTGACGCTCTTGTTGGGCTCTTTGCCGAAGAAGTCCTTGACGATTTCCTGAACCTTAGGGATACGGGTTGAACCGCCGACGAGGATGACTTCGTCGATCTGGGATGCGGTAAGATGAGCGTCCTCGAGGGCCTTGCGGCAAGGCTCGACAGTCCTGCGGAAGAGGTCGTCGCAAAGCGCTTCGAACTTGGCCCTGGTGAGGGTCTTTACGAGGTGCTTAGGCATACCGTCGACTGCGGTGATGTAAGGGAGGTTGATCTCTGCGGAAGTCTGGTTCGAGAGCTCGATCTTAGCCTTCTCGGCTGCTTCCTTAAGCCTCTGGAGGGCCATGGGGTCATTCTTAAGGTTCATGCCGCCGTTCTCGGCTGCGAACTCGGAAGCGAGCCAGTCGATGATGACCTGGTCGAAATCGTCTCCTCCGAGGTGCGTGTCACCGTTGGTGGACTTGACTTCGAAAACGCCGTCGCCAAGTTCGAGGATGGAGATATCGAAGGTACCGCCGCCGAGGTCGTAGACTGCGACCTTCATGTTCTTGTTCTTCTTGTCGAGGCCGTAAGCCAGAGCTGCTGCGGTAGGCTCGTTGATGATACGCTTGACATCGAGGCCAGCGATCTTTCCGGCTTCCTTGGTAGCTTGGCGCTGAGAGTCGGAGAAGTATGCAGGAACGGTAATGACAGCCTCTGTCACTTCCTGACGGAGATAATCCTCGGCGGTCTTCTTCATCTTCTGAAGGATGATAGCCGAAATCTCCTGAGGAGAATAGAGTTTTCCGCTGATGTCGATCCTGGGAGTGTTGTTCTCACCGCGTGCTACGGAATAAGGTACACGGGCAATCTCTTTTCCTACCTGATCGTAGGTCTCTCCCATGAAACGTTTGATCGAGAATATTGTGTTCTTCGGGTTGGTGACAGCCTGACGCTTTGCAGTGTCACCGACCTTGCGCTCGCCGCCTTCGGTAAAAGCGACTACCGAAGGAGTAGTGCGGTGGCCTTCATTGTTGATGATGACGGTAGGCTGGTTGCCTTCCATCACTGCGACGCAGGAATTGGTTGTTCCGAGGTCGATACCGATAATTTTTCCCATAATATGATTCGTTTTAATTATTTGTCAGTCAAACCCTCTTTTCCGAGGGACATACAGACTTCATCGAAACCCGTGCCACCTGCTTTTTTATGACAAAATGTCACAGCCGCAGCAAAAAAGAACCCGGCCTTAGGGGTCGGGTTCTAAATTGATTAATCAAGCGACTAGGCTTTTCCGTCGGAGCCGAGGACGTTGATGATTTTGTGCATGTAGAGCTTCTTCATCTCGTCGCGGGCAGGGCCGAGGTACTTGCGAGGATCAAACTCACCGGGTTTGTCGTGGAAGACCTTCCTGATAGCGGCGGTCATTGCAAGACGGCTGTCGGAGTCGATGTTGATCTTGCAGACAGCGCTCTTCGAAGCTTCGCGGAGCTGCTCCTCGGGAATACCGACTGCGTCGGGAAGTTTTCCGCCGAGTTCGTTGATCATATCGACATACTCCTGAGGAACGGAGCTTGAGCCGTGGAGAACGATAGGGAAACCGGGGAGTTTCTTCTCGATTTCATGAAGGACGTCGAATGCGAGCGGCGGGGGAACCAGACGGCCGGTCTTAGGGTCGAGGGTGCACTGCTCACGGGTGAACTTGTATGCGCCGTGGGAAGTTCCGATGGAGATTGCGAGGGAGTCGCATCCGGTGCGGGTTGCGAAGTCGATAACCTCCTCGGGCTTGGTGTAATGAGACTCTGCTGCGGAGACCTCATCCTCAACGCCGGCGAGAACGCCGAGCTCAGCCTCGACTGTTACGTCGAACTGGTGTGCGTAGTCAACAACCTTCTTGGTAAGGGCGATGTTCTCCTCGTAAGGGAGGGCGGAAGCATCGATCATAACGGAGCTGAAGCCCATGTCGACGCAGCTCTTGCAGGTCTCGAAGCTGTCGCCATGGTCGAGGTGAAGGACGATCTGAGGATTCTCCCAGCCGAGTTCCTTTGCATACTCGACGGCACCCTCTGCCATGTAGCGGAGGAGGGTCTGGTTTGCATAATTACGGGCGCCCTTGCTGACCTGGAGGATAACGGGAGACTTAGTCTCTGCCGCTGCCTGGATGATGGCTTGGAGCTGCTCCATATTGTTAAAGTTGAATGCAGGGATGGCGTATCCGCCAGCGACGGCCTTCTTGAACATTTCGCGGGTGTTCACAAGGCCAAGTTCTTTGTAAGATACCATAATTGTATAAAGGGTTTAGAATTTCCTTAAATCCCACAAATTTACTAATTTTACGGAAATCTTCACACAGAATGAACGGCAAAGTAGTGATTTTTTCCGCCCCGTCTGGCGCTGGTAAGAGCACGGTAGTCCACCACCTGCTCGGACTCCATCCTGAATTCGAGTTTTCAGTAAGCGCAACCTCCCGTCCGCCGAGAGGAGAAGAGAAAGACGGAGTGGATTATTATTTCATCGACGCGGAGCGTTTCCGCGAGCTGATAGCACAAGACGCTTTCGTGGAGCACGAAGAGGTATATCACGACCGTTTCTACGGCACCCTCAAGTCGGAAGTCGAGCGAATCTGGTCCAAAGGCCATGTAATACTGTTCGACGTAGATGTCAAGGGCGGCGCCAACCTCAAGAAATATTTCGGCCCCGCCGCGCTGTCCGTTCTGATTCTCCCGCCTAGCATGGAAGTACTTGAGCAGAGGCTCCGCGGGCGCCAGACCGACACTGAGGAGGCGATACACGAGCGTCTCGCCAAGGCCCAGTCGGAGATCGACTTCGCCCGCGGCAAGTTCGACATCGAACTTGTCAACGACGTCCTTGAAGACACCCTCAAAACGGCCGAAGAAGTAGTCGACAAGTTCCTCGGATGAGAGTAGCCGTTTATTCCGGTAGTTTCGACCCGCTCCATATCGGGCACCTGCAGATACTTCGCAGCCTGCAGGCGGACGACCGTTTCGGCGCGGTCTACCTGATAGTCTCGCCGCGCAGCCCTTTTAAGGGCGCGGCGAAGGCCCGCAACGCGCGCAAGCGTTATGAGGCGGCAGTCGAGGCGGTCAAAAGGCATACGGAACTGACCAAGGTCACGGTCGACGACATAGAACTGACCATGCCCGAGCCGCAGTACACCTATAAGACGCTCGACGCCCTGAAGGCCCGCGAGCAGGGCAACGATTTCACCCTCGTCGTGGGCGCGGACAACCTGGCGGTCTTCAGCGGCTGGCGCGAATATGGCCGCATCCTTCTCGAATACGGTCTCATGGTCTTTCCCCGCGGCGAGGTCGACCGCGAAGCGCTTAAATCTGAACTGCTGGAAGAAAACCCGGCCTATCGCATCGAGCTGGCAGACATGCCTTTGGTTGACGTCTCTTCGACTGAAATACGTGAAAGCGCGAACGCTGCGGAAGGCCTACTGATGTAGGCGAAGCTTTACAACGACAGGGAGGTGGTCGGAGGCTGTTTTCGGGTTGCCGGACATGAAGAAGGTGCGCGCTCCGGTGCGGCTGACAGCCCTGTAGTTGCAACTGCCCTTCAACACCATAATATAATCTATACACGCGCGAGGCTTGTCTGAAGGGAATGACAAGTCGTAGGGCGAAACAATATCCCAATTCTCACGGAAATAGTCCATTGTGGGATTGTCGGGCGCGGCATTCATGTCTCCGCACAGGATGACGGGCTTTCCGGTCTCTTTAAAACGCTCCATTAGCTTCTCCGAAACGACTTCGGCCTGTTGCAGGCGCGAAGGAGCGTCGGCAAAATCCAGGTGCGCACACGCGAAGATGAAGCGGTCGGTTTCCACGACGGCGGCGGCGCGCGGCTCGGAGCCCTTGCCCTTGGGCAGGGCGATGGTGTAGCTCTCGCGCACCCTGAAGCGCGGGCTTATCGCGGCTCCGACCCCATAGCCGCCGCCCCCGAAACTCATCGCCTTTCCGAAGTGGCCGAACCAGCCTTCTCCCATCTGTCCGACAAACTCAGCAAGCTGATCCCTGCGCTGATTCCTCACTAACGAGCAGCTGTCCAACTCGCAGAGGCCAATCACATCCGCCCTTACTTCCTTCATCATCTTGGCGACTGCCGGGCTGCTGTTCTTGACATATTTATTAAAAGCACCGACGTTGTACGACACTATAGTGAGATCGTAAGACCCCCATATAGAAAGTGCCGAAAACAGAGCGGCGAGCAGAATTAGCTTTTTCATTTCAACAAAGATAATTAAATTTGAAGTCTGGAAACAGTATTACATTATGAAGATTAATTTTATCGCTATGGTTCTTGCTACTGCGGCTCTCGCTGCATCCTGTGCGGAACAGAACAGGGAAAAAGTCCCTGGATTCGACCTTAACAACCTTGACACATCAGTTGCGCCCGGCGCAGATTTCTATCAATATTCCACAGGCGGATGGCAGAAGAATAACCCTCTTCGTCCCGAATTCTCACGCTACGGCTCCTTCGATGTCCTGAGCGAGAATAATGAAATTCGCCTGAATGAAATATTCCAGAGCCTTACTACCCTTAAGGCAAAGAAGGGCTCGGACGAGCAGAAACTCGCCGATCTCTATACTCAGGGCCTCGATTCACTGAGGCTCAACTCCGAAGGTGCTGCCCCCATCCAGAGCGCCCTTGCCGATCTCGCATCGGTCGTGGACGCCGAGAGCTTCGCAGCCGCATCCGGCCGCCTTATGAAGGTGGGAGTTGGCAGCCTGTTCGGAGGCTATGTCGCCGCCGACATGATGGACTGCAATACCAACATCCTCTACATCAGCGAGAGCGGTCTGGCTATGCGCAACCGCGATTACTATCTTCTGCCGCAGCACACCGCCCTGCGCGACGGTTACAAGGCCTTCCTCGAGAAAGTGCTTACCCTCGCGGGCGTAGCTGAGCCTGCGACCGTGGCCCAGGATGCTTTCGACCTGCAGATGAAGATAGCCGTCCCTTACTGGTCCATGGTCCAGCAGAGAGATGTCGCAGCCCAGTACAACCCGATGAGCTCCAAGGAAGTCTTCGCCCTGTATCCGAATCTCCATATCGACGCCATGTTCGCCGAACTCGGAATTCCTGCCCAGGAGAAGATGGTAGTCGAGACCCCGTCTTACTTCGAGGCCCTCGACAAGATGTTCCCGCAGATACCTGCAAGACAGTTGCGCAACTATTTGCTGGCGAATCTCGTGACAGACGCCTGCGGCGCCCTCAGCGACGACTTTACCGACGCATCGTTCGAGTTCTTCTCGAAGCAGATGTCCGGCGTCCAGCAGCAGAAACCGCGCTGGAAGAGAGCCATGGCTGCCCCTAACATGATTCTTGGCGAGGCGATCGGTAAGATCTATGTTAAGAAGTACTTCTCCGACAAGGATAAGAAGCGCATGCTTACCCTCGTAAAGAACCTCCAGACCGCTCTCTCCGAGCATATCGCAGACCTCGACTGGATGAGCGATGAAACTAAAGCCAAGGCCCAGGAGAAACTCTCAGCCTTCACCATCAAGATCGGCTATCCCGACAAGTGGAAGGACTACTCCGGCCTGCATATCGACCCGGCCCTGAGCTACTACGAGAACCTTTGCGCCGCCTCGCGCTGGTACATGGAAGACAACCTCTCCAAGCTCGGCAAACCGGTCGACAAAGAAGAGTGGGGAATGTCACCTCAGACGGTCAACGCCTATTATAACCCCACGACCAACGAAATCTGCTTCCCTGCGGGTATCCTCCAGCCGCCGTTCTACAACACCGACGCCGACGATGCAATCAACTATGGTGCAATCGGAGTAGTCATCGGCCATGAAATGACCCACGGCTTCGACGACCAGGGCTGCCTGTTCGACAAAGACGGAAACATGAACAACTGGTGGACGGCGGAAGACAAGGCCAAGTTCGACGCGAAAGCCGAGATCCTTGCCGGCCAGTACGACGCTGTTGAGGTTCTCCCCGGCGTCCATGCCAACGGCCATGCCACCCTCGGAGAGAACATCGCCGACCATGGCGGACTGCGCATAGCCTACAGCGCCCTGCAGAACAGCTTCGGAGGCAAGCATCCCGAGCCTATTGACGGCTTTACAGCCGAGCAGCGCTTCTACCTTGGATATGCCACCGTATGGGCCCAGAACATCACCGACGCCGAAATCAGCCGCAGGACTCTCATCGACGTCCACTCCCTCGGTTGCAACCGCGTCAACGTTGCTGTCCGCAACCTCGATACCTTCTTCGCGGCCTTCGACATCAAAGACGGCGACCCGATGTTCCGTCCGGAATCCGAACGTGTAGTTATATGGTAAAATAACAGACAGGTGCCCGAAGCCCCTATCGCCTGGAAACGCTTCGCGTCAAACGGCGACCCTAGTCCGGGAAAATGGGGCTTCGGACACCTGTCTGTTATTTTTCATTATATTTGTATAACCGAATATTAATAACCAATAGATATGATACTGATAGCAGATTCAGGCGCAACCAAGACCGATTGGGCATGCGTCAGCAGGGAAAACGGAACCCAGATTCGTTTTCAGAGCCAGGGCTACAACCCTAACTACATTACAGGTCCGGAGATTGCCAAGGACATTCTGATGCATCTCCCCGACGGCTTCCCACGCAGGGATATCACCGAGATTTATTTCTACGGAGCAGGAGTTACTGAACTCCTTCGAGAATTCATGACGAAAACTCTTCTCGAGGTATTCCCGACCGCAAAGAAAGTGTTCGTGGTAATGGATACCCTCGGATCTTGCAGGGCCCTCCTTCTCGACAAGCCCGGCTTCGCCGCCATTATCGGTACAGGAATGAATACCTGCTTCTATGACGGAGAAAATGAAGGTATGAATATCGAATCGGGTGGCTTTATCCTCGGCGACGAGGGTAGCGGTGCCAACCTCGGAAAGAGGCTTATTCTCGACTACCTGCGCCATACCATGCCTGACAATGTCTATGAAGAGACTAAGAAAGCTATCGGTATGACAAACGACGAGATTATCGCAGCTATTTACCAGAAGCCTTTCCCCAACCGTTTCTGCGCCCAGTTCGCGAAGTTTATTCAGGATCACTATGATTTCGATCCTTACTTCAAGAACCTCACTACCGAGGCCTTCAGGGATATGTTCCGCAATGTGGTTTCCCACTACCCCGACTATCAGAAGTACAGCTTCAACGCAGTCGGATCTGTGGCATTCCACCACAAATTCTTGCTGGAGCCTGTAGTCGAAGAATTCGGCATGAAGATGGGCCGTATCCTAAAGGCCCCTATGGACGGTCTTATCGAGTATCACCTTGAGGTGACGAAATAGTTCAATAAAAAACCCCGCTCAACCGAGCGGGGTTTTTGTTATCCCTTAGCGATTTTCAGAGCTACGACCTTTCCCGGATCTTTGTGCGAGGGGTGCTCGAACAAATACTGGGTGCGGGCTTCGTCGGCGTCCATTTCCTCTTTGAAAAATTTAGAGGAGATGTGTCCGTCGGCCCACATGTAGGTATAACCGTCTACATCGGGACCGTTGCTGTGTTTGCTGTGAACCTCATAGATTCTTCCTGCTTCAGGGTCCGACCCCAGGACCTGCAGAGCGTCTTCGTAAGTTTTGTATAAATGGGAATCGAGCTTGTTCTGGTGTGCGAGGAATAATTCCACGACATATCCTTTTGCTTTCTTTGGCTGGGTCATAATACTAAGGTTTTAGAGTTTTTCAGTATAAAGATAGATATTTTTTTCCGTACTTTGTAATATATGCGAAAATTGAGC
The DNA here is from genome assembly GCA_017617035.1 of Bacteroidales bacterium. Lineage (GTDB taxonomy): Bacteria > Bacteroidota > Bacteroidia > Bacteroidales > UBA932 > Cryptobacteroides. The sequence goes on along the minus strand of JAFZWV010000013.1, from coordinate 2,520 downwards.
CACATTTCCCTGTGTTTTCTGCTTGTCGCAAGTCTATTCGGCTGCGCTCCTAAAAAGTATGATTTGATAGTTTACGGAGGCACGGCCGCGGGGGTGATGGCCGCCCGCAGCGCGGCGCAAGAGGGCCTCGAAGTGGCCCTCGTCGAGCCTTCCGCGCGCATCGGCGGCCTCACTACGGGCGGCCTCGGAATGACCGACATCGGAAACAAGCAGGTGGTGAAGGGCCTAGCCCTTGAATTCTACCGCATACTCGGCGCTCACTACGGCAATCTCGAAAACTGGGTGTTCGAACCCAGTGCTGCGCTCAGCATACTTGAAGAATACTTGAACCATAAACGGATTACCATTATTAAAGGGTATCACCTTGTCGACGCAGCTAAAGACGGCACCAATATCGCCGGTATTCGTGTAGCCTCGCAGACGGATACGCTCGAATTCGAAGCCCCATGGTTCATCGACTGCTCCTACGAAGGCGACCTGATGGCCGCGGCGGGAGTGGAATACCGTGTAGGCAGGGAAGACAACGCCGAGTATGGCGAGACATGGAACGGCGTTCACATGCTCCATGGCCACCAATTCCCTGACGGCGTGGACCCGTACATCGTGCCCGGTCATCCGGAGAGCGGCCTGCTATGGGGCGTCAGCGATAAGACCATGGCCGCCGAAGGCTCCGGCGACACCCTCGTCCAGTCCTACAACTTCCGCATTTGCCTGACTGATAGCCTGGAGAATATGCTCCCGCTTCCCAAGCCTGAGAACTATGATCCCGCGCGCTACGAACTGCTCTCCCGGCTCTATGCGGCGCAGCCCTCGAAAACCAGCCTGACCGACTATTTCAGCTGGAGTCCGATGCCCGGCCGCAAGACCGATATTAACAACAACGGCGGCTTCTCTACCGACATGATAGGGATGAGCCACCGTTATCCCGAGGCAAGCTGGGAGGAGCGCCAGGCGATTATCCATGCCCATAAAGACTATACGCTCGGCCTTCTCTGGTTCACTGCCCATGACCCCCGAGTCCCCGAGCCCGTCCGCGCCGAGATTGCCCGCTGGGGCCTGCCGAAAGACGAATTCGTGGACGCCGACCACTGGACCCCGCAGCTCTACGTGCGCGAAAGCCGCAGGATGGTGGGGGAGTATGTGACTACCCAGGCCGACTGCGAGAACAGGACAGCCGCTCCGGACGGTATCGCCATGGCCGCGTATACCATGGACTCGCATAACTGCCAGCGCATCGTCGTCCATAAGGACGGTAAGGCCATGGTCAAGAACGAGGGCAATGTCGAAGTCGCCGGCGGCCTGCCGTACCCGATCTCATACCGCAGCATCACCCCGAAACGCGATCAGTGCACCAACCTGCTGGTCCCGGTCTGCTGCTCGGCCAGCCACATCGCCTTCGGCTCGATTCGCATGGAACCCGTTTTCATGGTCATGGGCCAGGCCGCCGGACTCGCTGCCGCCTTCGCCTGCAAGCGCGGCCTGTCGCGGGTACAGGATGTGGATTATCGGGATATTGTAAGTGTGATTGAAAGTTCGTCGGATATCGTTATCGACGATGTTGATCTGGGCACTGTCCCAGGTTGGGAGCGGCGTCCCGTCTACTGCTCATACGGGCGTTCCGCCTTGATTTGCAGCGACCCAGCCGCCCCGGCCGTATTCTCCGCAACTGTCGATAAATCGGGAACTTACGACGTCTATTCGTACCAGTTCAAACCTATATCCTGGCTGAATCCGCATACCATCATTGAACTGTCGACTGGTCAACTTTTCGATTTCGACGCATCATCTGTTCGGGTCGAAGGCCAGACCCTCAGCGCATGGCATTATCTGACTACCGTCCGCCTTCGCGCCGGCGACCAGTTCAGCGCCACCTTCCGCTCCGACGGCGGCCCCTCCCAAACCATTGCCGACGCGGTACTTTTGGTTCGCAAATAGTCCTTCCTATTGGCGGGATGATGGCCGCGCAGACTGATATTTCCACAGGTTAGGGCTATTTTGGCCTTTCCCTGTGGAAAAAAGCAACAGGTTGAGGCATTTTTGGCCTTTCCCTGTGGTTTTTTAGCGAAGTGGTTCAAGGTCAGGCATCCAGACGCAATAATTAGTAAGGCAGGGGAGTTTGAGGGGGTCCGCCCCATCATTCGAAGTAGCCAAGGCTGCGGGATGATGGCCGCGCAGACTGATATTTCCACAGGTTAGGGCTATTTTGGCCTTTCCCTGTGGAAAAAAAGCAACAGGTTGAGGCATTTTTGGGCTTTCCCTGTGGATTTTTAGCGAAGCGGTTCAAGTCCAGTCATCCAGACGCAATAATTAACAAGGCAGGGGAGTTTGAGGGGGTCCGCCCCCTCATTCAAGATAGCCGTCAGGCATCCAGACGAAAAAGGTAATGTGGACAAAAACGGTTGGTGACTCGGACAAAAGCGGTTGGTGAAGCTTACCGCTTTTTCTTCTTTTCATTAGCAAAGAAGAGGTACCACTTGATGAAGTTGTTGCGGTGCTCGACAGACATCCCGCGATGTATTC
>JAFZWV010000012.1 GCA_017617035.1 Bacteroidales bacterium | reverse complement strand
AGGCCCTCCCGTTAATCTCAGTCTTCAACCAATAGTAGGCAACTACAACTATTCATACGCTTGCTAAGTCACCAAGTGACACGCATTAATCAGAGCCGCCAAGGCTGCGGCACTGACGTATATCCCGCCAGGATTCAGGCCGGTCCTTTCTGGCACACGGGGTATCATCCAGACCGGATGCTCGGGGCGACTCCTTTAAGCCCCGTTAAGATTAAAAGGATAAGCTTCGGCATAGCCCGTCTTCCGGCGTTCCGAAGCCGACACCAAAGGAAGAATAAGCGTGTAGAAAGCTGTTGGGTATAATGTTTGGACGGCGGTTCGAGTCCGCCCATCTCCACAAAAAGGGTGACCAGCTGGTCACCCTTTTTGTGTCGACGGTCGGACTCGGGGAGCTGGCGCTCCCCAGTCTTTCAACCCCCGCTGCTTCGCAGCTGCCCCACCGGGGCATACCGCCTCCGCTTCGCTCCCGGCGGGTGCCTTCCGGTCGTCGCCTCGCTCCTCCCTCACGGCACGGCGCCTGATGGCGCCTTCGGCCCTCCGGGCCTCTAAGCCGTTGCGTATTGCCATTCATTTTATTATATTTGTAAGACTAGAACCACGTATATGAAAAGGAAAGGAATAATTGCGGTGATTGCGGCGATGGCGATAAGCATTCCGGCGCTGGCCGTGTTCAATGAGAAGGACCTCGGTCAGACTATCTCGGTTCTGAGATTCGAATTGAAGTCGGAGTACGAAAAACTCACAGCCAGGGAAGAGAGGCTCAACTCGAGAAACGATGGCCGTCGCCGTCAGATGATTACCCTGATGAAGAAGTGCAACGAGCTATCGCTCATGCTCTATTCGCAGAATCAGGATTTCACCTTCGATCATACCTATGCTCTTGGCGAGGTAACCAAGCAGTATGAGTCGTTCAGCAAGACCCGTCTGCCGTTCGACGATATGCTCGCTAAACTCGACCTTGAGATCGATCGTCATGAGCGTCTTATCGAGTCGCTGCGTCGTCTCCCTCCGGCACTGGAGGAGATTGAAGAAGTCCCTGACAGCATCGTAAGAGAGATAGGCGGCCCGAGTTTCCAGACCAGGCGCATGCCGCGCAGAATGCCGTCTGCGGCCCAGATGCCGCAGCTTGATTCGGCGCGCAGGGCCGAGCTGGAAAAGGAGCGCCGCACTTTCGTGCTTGATTCGCTGGGGCAGGTAGACAGAGATTCCTGTATCTACTATGCCCTCAGTATGCTCAAGATGTACAAGGCTCAGCGCGAGAAGGTCGTTCGCGACTCCGAACACTACACGGCTATGAACGAGCGCCTCAAGAGCAGCTACGATTATGCCCAGAATAAGTACAGGCTTATACAGAGGCGCATCTTCGTGGAGGGACAGGATGATTATATCACAGTTATCAAGAGTTTCCCCTCATACGTCAACCGCGCCTGGCAGGATGCTGTCCAGAAGTACTCTATGACAGGAGAGAAGAGTGAATGGAGAGGCCCTATAGTAGTCGGTTTTATCTTCTTTGTCCTGTTCTATCTTGCTATCGCGGTCGTGTTGAGCAATCTTATAGTCAGGATTACCATGCATAAGGTGAAGTACTTCCAAACCGAAGACTTCCGCCAACGCCGCCATATAATGATCATGCTGATCGGTGCCTTTATATTCGCGATTTCGGTGATGATAGCGCGGCTTTGCGTACATCAGAACTTTATAGTAGAAGCTTCGATTCCGCTGTTGATCTTTGCATGGCTGCTTATCGCGATCCTGGCTTCTCTCCTTATCAGGCTCGACCCGGATGCCTTGAAGAGCAGTTTGAAGCTTTATACTCCCGTGATTATCATGGGACTCATTGTGATCAGTTTCCGTATCATCTTTATCCCTAACAGGCTCCTGAATCTGATTTATCCGCCCGTATTGCTGGGCTTTGCTATATGGCAGCTGGTGATTTGTATAAAGGCCGGAGAAAAGGTAAGGAGGAGCGATCGCATCTATGCGTGGATAACCTTAATGGTTATGTTGGCGGCAACTGTCATGTCCTGGGCAGGATATGTCCTGATGGCGGTCCAGATCTTTATCTGGTGGCTGTTCCAACTCGCTGCAATCGGAACCATCACGGCGGTTTACGACCTGCTCGATATCTACGAGGAGAGGTTCCTTTTCAGCAAGTTTGAATCTACAGAGAAGCGCGACGGAGAACATATCGCCCTTACATGGCTGTTCGATTTTGTGGAGATGGCAGTAGTTCCGGTCGCGGCGATTCTGTCTGTTCTGTTCAGTATATGGCTTGCTGCGGGTATTTTCGACCTGACATCCATCTGCAAGACCATCTTCTACAATCCGTTCTTCAACCTCAGCGATACCAAGGGTAATCCCATCCTGCATCTGTCGCTGTTTAAACTGGTCGTCGTAAGCGCATCATTCTTCATCTTCCGATATGCCTCTTATCTGGGCAAGGCGGTATATAAGATGCGTAAATACGAAAGCGTGAAGACCAAGAGCGGAAAGGCCGTCCTGATGGACAACGAAGTGAACCTTACGCTTGCAAACAACGTTATCGCTTTCATCGTATGGGGTATCTACATTATCTTCTCGATTATTCTCCTGAAGATCCCTATGGGAGCCCTCTCGATCGTGGCTGCCGGTCTCGCTACCGGTATCGGTTTGGCCTTGAAGGACGTCCTGAATAACTTCATTTATGGTATACAGCTCATGTCCGGGCGCCTCAGGGTTGGCGACTATATCGAGTGCGACGGAATCAGGGGTAAGGTCGAGAGTATCTCATACCAGACTACTACCATTCAGACTATGGACGGCGCCTTGATGGCGTTTACCAACAGTACTCTGTTCAACGAGAACTTCAAGAACCTTACGAAGAACAACTCCTACGAGCTGGTCGTTATCCCTGTGGGCGTTGCCTACGGTTCCGACGTAAATGTCGTCCGCGAGAAACTCACCGAAGCGCTCAAGTCCCTTTACAGGAAAGATCACTACGGCAGGGAAGTCGTGGATAAGAAGAGGGGTATATCAGTAGCTTTCAGCGATTTTGGCGACAGCAGCGTGGATCTGGTCGTAAAACAGTATGTGCTGGTTGAGGAAAGAATCCCGTACATAGCCGCTGCAAAAGAGCTTATTTACAACACTCTCAATGAAAACGGAATCGAAATCCCGTTCCCTCAGAGAGACGTCTACATCAAGCAGAACGTAAAATGATAGTCTATATAGCAATTGCCGCGGTCGCGGCCGCTCTGGTAGCCTGGGCGCTGACTCATTTCATCGCCAAGGCTAACTATACCCGCCAGATATCAAAGCTGGAAGGCGAACTGAACGCCGAGAAGACGCTCCGCGCCCATGAATCCGAGGTGGCTCAGACCCGACTGGACGAAGCGAAGGCCAACTACGACAAGACTCTTGCCGACCTGAAGGAGAATCAGAAGGCTGTTATCGAGGCAACCAAGAAAGAACTTGCCCTCGAGAACGAAGAGCGTATGAAGGCCCGCGAAGAGTCCATCAAGAAAGAGGCGGCCGAAACTATCAAGAACATCACTGAAGGCCTGGACAAGAACATCAAGGAGATGAAAGAGGCCTTCGAGGCCCAGAAGAAGGCCCATACCGAGGACTCCGTCTCCATCAAGACCAAGTTCGATGAGACTGTAAACAACCTGCGCAAGCAGACCGAGTCCATAGGCAACCAGGCCGACGATCTTGCCAAAGCCCTCAAGGGCCAGAACAAGATGCAGGGTATCTTCGGAGAGACTATTCTGGAGAATATCCTTATCAAGGAGGGCCTGACCCCCGGGCGCGACTACGACGCCGAGTTCTACCTGCGTGACCGCAAGGGCAATATCATCCAGAACGAAGAAACCGGTCGCAAGATGCGCCCGGACTTCGCCCTCCACTTCCCGGACAATACAGACGTACTGCTGGACTCAAAGGTGTCTCTTACCGCCCTTTCGGACTACTACAGTGCGGAAACCGACGAGCAGCGCAAGGATGCCTCCAAGCGCAATCTCGAGTCTATCCTTTCCCACATAGCGGAACTCACTTCAAAAGAGTACCAGAAGTATGTAGAAGGCCGTACGACCCTAGAATATGTCATAATGTTCATCCCCAACTATGGCGCGTATCAGCTGGCCAAACTTGAGGACCCGGACATATTCGCCAAGGCTTTCAAGCAGAATGTGCTTATCACTACCGAGGAAACCCTGATCCCGTTCCTTCGCCTGATTCGTTCCGCGTGGGTCCAGAAAGACCAGCTGGACAATATGGCGGATATAGTTAACGGAGCCCAGAAGATGGTTGACCGTGTGGCGACTTTCTGCGAGAAGAATGCCGAGGTCGAGAATGCCCTTAACAGGACGGTTAAGCTCTTTAATGAGAACACACAGCGTTTGGTCGAAGGTCGTCAGAGCATAGTGAAGGCGGCTAATGAAGTAATCGATGCCGGAGTAAAACTCACTCCCGGAAAGACCCTGCCAGAAACAGCAGAATAGCCGCCGATGAATCCGTTCCTCAGACAGGTCGCACTCCATTACTACAGTCAGGAGGGCTTGGGAGAGAAGATATTCGTCTTCCCCAACCGTCGCTCGCTTGCGTTTTTTCGCAAGCATCTTTGCGACTGCGCGGCCGAGGATAAAAAAACGCTGCTTGCCCCCAGGTTCACTACTATCAACGATTTCTTCTGCACGATGACGGGTGCATCGTCTTCGGACAGGATATCGCTGCTTCTCGAACTCTATCCGGTTTACAGTAAGCTGAATCCCAAGGCGGAGAGCCTTGACGACTTCATTTTTTGGGGCGACGTTCTTCTGTCGGATTTCGACGATGTCGACAAATACAGAGTCGATGCAAGAATGCTTTTCGCAAACATTGCCGACCTGAAGGCCCTCAAGGACGATTTCGAGTATGCCGACAAGACCCAGCTCGCCGCTATCGAAAAGCTGGCAAAGCACTTCAAAACGGTGCCCCATACAGGCAATCCACGCAAGGACGTCAAGGAGAACTTCCTGCAAATCTGGAATATACTTTACCCGCTCTATACTGGTTTTCGCGAAGCCCTGAAAGCTAAGGGCATGGCCTATGAAGGCATGGTCTACAGGGACCTTGCCGACAGGCTGGAAGAAACCCCGGTCACGGACGTGCTCAAAGGGGCTTATCCCGGAGCCGGAGGCTGCGTTTTCGTGGGGCTGAACGCCCTTAACGAATGCGAGAAAGCGGTTATGAAAAAGCTCCATAATGCCGGTCTCGCTGAGTTCTGCTGGGACTACGACGGAAAGTTCATACGGGAAAACATGGCGCTTTTCCCAAGCGCCTTCACGCCCGAGATCGCGGCCGCAAAGCCCAAGGTCCATATTTGCAGCGTCCCGTCGGCGACCGGCCAGGCGAAGCTGCTTCCGGGCCTGCTCGCCAGGGTGCCCGAGGGCGAGCGGGGGTTGGACTTCGCCGTGGTCCTTGCCGACGAGACGATGTTGATGCCCGTGCTCAACAGCCTGCCTCACTGCGAGGGCGGGGTGAATGTGACCATGGGCTATCCTATGGGCGCAAGCGAATGGTCATCGCTGATGCACGACGTGCTGGCCTTGCAGACCCATCTGCGCCAGAAGGGAGGCGAGTGGTTCTTCTACCACAGGAATGTCCATGACATAGTTTCTTCGGCCATCGTGCAGGCCCTGCTTTCCGAAGAAGAGAAGGATAAGGTAAAGGAAATCGTTCAGGCGGCCAAATACTATATCCCGCAGTCCGATTTCGGCGACGGCCCCGTCCTGAATGCCATATTCCGGCCGGTAGTGAAAGATCTCGCGAGCGCGAGCGCCGCGCAGACGGACGCGCTGGCAGACTACCTTCTCGGGGCTACCGTAACCCTCGCGTCGCTGCTGCGCGGCGCTCCGCAGGCCGATGTGCTGCAGCTGGATTTCGCGCAGCGCTACTACTGCGCCGTGAACCGCCTTCGCGACCTCGCCCTCCCGGTGCTCCCGCGAACATGGATACACCTTCTCGAGCAGATTCTCGCGGGGATCAGCGTCCCCTTTGAGGGAGAACCGCTCCGCGGACTTCAGGTTATGGGCCCGCTCGAGACGCGCGCGCTCGACTTTAAACACATAGTCATACTTGGCGCCAACGAAGGGGTATTCCCGCGCATCAGCGCCAGCGCTTCGTTCGTGCCGGCCGAGTTGAGAATAGCCTTCGGCCTGCCAACATATGAACGCCAGGATGCAGTCTGGGAGTACTATTTCTACAGGATGATAGCCCGGGCCGAGAATGTCTGGATGTTGTACGATTCCCGTACCGAGGGGCTTAAGACGGGGGAGGAGAGCCGCTATGCAAAGCAACTCCGCTATCTTTATTCCGACCGCTTCGATATTGAGGAATCGGTGGCCCAGACCGATGTATCCGGCTCCGACGAGGTAGAGGAAATCCCCAAGACTCAGGAAGACATAGACTTTATCAGGAACAAGGAATTCTCCGCGAGTTCTCTAAGCAAGTACATAACCTGTCCGGCTCAGTTCTATTATGCTGTAATCCAGAACCTGGAACCCGAGGAAGAGATCAAGGAAACCCTTGACCCTGGAACCCTGGGCAGCGTTTGCCACGACACCCTGGAAGCCCTTTATGAGGGCGAGGAGGCGATGAAATCCGACAAAGATTTCGACAAACGCGACAGGAAGAAAAAGGGATTTACAAGAACAGTTACTAAAGATTATCTTCAAGGTTGGCTCAAACGCGAAGCGGATGTCAAGCGCAAGGTCTTGTCGCTTATACGCCACAAACTCAAAAGCGTCGAAGTGGTCGGGGAGGATTTGGTGACGGCCGATATTATCGTAAGGTACGTCCTGAGGGTTATTGAGAGCGATCTCAAACTCATGGGGTCTCGCGCCTCGTTTAACATACTAGGCCTTGAAGAGCCTATGAACACGGTCGAGATAGCCGGTCATAAATTCTACGGTTACATAGATAGAATCGACTCCTTCGACGATGGAGTCGTGAGGGTGGTGGATTATAAGACCGGAAGCGACAAGCCCGAGGTCTTGTCTCCAACCTACAATCCGGCTAAAGTTCTGGATCGTAAATATAAAGCGGCGCTGCAGTTCTTTATCTACGACCGCCTTGTCGAGGCTGACAAACGCTTCGCAGGAAAGGAGGTTCGCAACGCAATGTATGCGATGGGAAGTTTCTTCAAAGAAGATGTCCAGTCGTATCCTCAGGATGAAGATTTCAATCAAAAGGTAGAAGAGGCCCTTGAAGCACTCTTCGCAGATATGGAAAACCCCGACAGGGGCTTTGCACGGGTTGAAGACAAGATGGGAAGCCCCTGCGCTTATTGTGATTTCAAAGCCATCTGCGGCCGCACAAGCAAGGAAAGATGATGGAAGAGTTGGATAAGATACTCAAGCCCGTCCGGGAAAGAGGCGGAGTAGAGGTGATGAAGGCGTCTGCTGGTTCCGGCAAGACGTTCTCCCTCGCGCGCGAGTACATCAGACTCCTCCTGAAAAACCGGGAGGAGGACCATCCTTACCGTCACATACTTGCTGTCACCTTCACCAACAAGGCTACTGAAGAGATGAAGTCCAGAATCATAGATTCTTTGGACACCCTGGCGCGATATCCGGAACACTCTCTCTATCGGGATTATCTGATGAAATACTGCGGCTTCGAATCCGAAGCCGAACTCCAAAAAGCGAGCAAGCGCGCCCAGGCCGATATCCTTGGTGATTACGGCGCCTTCTCTGTGAGCACCATAGACCACTTCTTCCAGAGGGTCCTGAGGGCGTTCTCGAGGGAGGTGGGACAGTTTGCCGAATATCAGGTGGAACTCAACCGCGACGCCCTGGTCTCTGAGGCCGTGGATCGTGTGCTGGACTCGCTCTCCGAAGGAGACGGCGACCTGCTCGACTGGCTTTCCAAAACCTCGGTCGAGAGTATCTCTTCCGGCGACGGCTATCGTCTGAGAGACAGCCTCGGCACTTTTGCCGACGGTTACATGTCTGAGGACTACCGCGACAAGGCGATGGCCATGGGCATGGACAGGACAAAGGCCTTCTCCAAAGAGAACCTAAAGGCCCTGAAACAGGTCTGCAGTAAGATAATAAAGGACTACGATGCCGGTCTCAAGGCCGCAGCCGCGGCGGCACTTTCTGCCGTAGAGGCCCTGGACAAGCCCAACAAGAGCCTTGTTTCGAGGCTCCAGGAAATAGCTCGGTACGGTCTCGACGGCACCAGAAAGGAATTCACCTCCGAACCGCCAAAGTTCTGGACCGATGCCCTCGAAGCGGGCCTTGTCACTGAGGTGGCGGCCTATGGGCTGGAGCCGCTCAGAATCTACAAGACCGCGCAGATACTTCGCACGCAGATATCGGTGTTCAGGGTGGCCGACGCTCTCGACAAGCAGTTCCAGAATCTCCTCAAGGAAAAGAACGTGCTGAGTCTGGACGATACCAACTCTATTCTCAGGGATATAATCGGCGGCTCGGACGCCCCGTTTATCTATGAGAAAGTCGGAGTGCGCTACCAACATTTCCTGTTGGACGAATTCCAGGATACCTCTTCCACACAGTGGGACAACTTCCGCCCGCTGCTGGCAAACAGCATATCCGAAGGCTGCTACAACCTCATAGTGGGCGACGTAAAGCAGAGCATCTACCGCTGGCGCAGCGCCCGTTGGGACATCCTCGACCAGAAAGTCCAGGGCGAACTCCAGCGCACCGCGCTCCACCCGCTTCTGAACAACAGGCGTAGCGCGGGGGAGATAGTGGACTTCAACAACAGGTTCTACAAGACCTGGGCGGAGAAGCTGGACAACCAGCTGGGCGCCGAGATTGCGGGCAGCGTCGCGGCCGAAGAAGCGTCGCAACGTTCGATTGCCGACATCTACTCCGACGTGGAGCAGGTCCATATGAGCCGCTTCACTGTCCCGGGCAGCGTTGAGGTTACCTACTGCGAGAAGCAATATCTCTACGATTACACGGTAGCCGCCGTAAGGGAGGCCATGGCCAGGGGCTTCAAACCAAAGGACATAGCCGTGATCGTGAGGACCAACGCCATGGGCCAGGAGGTCGCCGCACGTTTGATTGGGGAGCAGCTCCATGTCATCACCAACGACTCGCTTCGCATCAGCAGCGGCTGGTCGGTAAGGATGCTGGTGGCAAGGCTCTACCGCATCGACAATCCGGCGGACAAGATAAACAGCTTCTATGCGGGCGATTTCAAGCCGGAGGAAGTGGATTCATGCCAGTCTCTGGTGGATCTTTGCGAGCGCCTGCTTGCCGGCCTCCCGGCCGAGAAGGTCAACGACGACACCCTGTACGTGCTGGCCTTCATGGACCTGGTGCGCGACTTTGTCTCGGCCAATGGCAACTCGCTGCACTCGTTCCTCAAGTACTGGGCCGACGAAGGCATACGTAAGAGCATCTCCTCGCCCGAGGGGACTGACGCCATAACTATCATCACCATCCATTCGGTCAAGGGCCTGGACTACCCGTGCGTAATCCTGCCCGTGGGCTCGGAGTTCTGGATTTACTCGCTCGCGAAGTTCTGGGAGGCGCCGGACGTGAAAGGTACACCGCTGGAGAAGGTCGAAAAGGCCCTCTACAACACCGGCCTCAGTTCGGGTTCGCGCGACACCCTATTTGCCGACAACTACTGCCATGAACTCCGCATGACATATATCGACAAGGCCAACGTTTGGTATGTGGCAACTACCAGGGCAGCCCAGGCCATGCACATAATCGGCATCAGGCCTTCCGATGCGGTCTGCCAGAGGGCTAAAGGCGATCCATGGGTCAAGTTCGGCGGCTTCGGAGAGGCGCTCTACGAGTATTGCACCGACGCCGCTCAGGCCGTGGAGGCGCAGCCGCTTGAAAATGCGGACGGTTTCCTAGAGCGCTACCTGTTCGGCACGGTCTCCCCGAAGGAAGAGTTGCCTGAACGCGCATGGAAAAAGCCCATGCCCCCTAAAACGAGCTTGCCCCTGAAGTACTACAGCGCAGGAGAGGCCGGTGCCAACGCCCGTCTGCAGGTTGAGATAAAGACCGATTCGTCCGATTTCTTCGACCCTGAAGGGGAGATTGGAATTGCGGCTTCGCGTCGCATACGTGGCACAGTGCTCCACAAGATACTCGAGACCGTTGCCGGGCCTGAGGATCTGGCCGGTTCGGTGGCGGCTGCGGTCAGGGAGGGCCTTTTGTCCAGGGCAGAGGCAGCTGACGCTCAGAATATGCTTGCCCATGCCATAGAGTTCGTCACCCCGCGCGGATGGTTCCCGGCAGATCCGGCTAAATTGCTGGACGAGAGGGAGATAATAACTCCAGAAGGCACTACTCTGCGCCCCGACAGGGTGGTTCTCAAAGACGACGGTTCGGTTGAGATAGTCGACTATAAGTTCGCTGAGGAACGCGGTACCTACATGAAGCAGGTACGTCGTTATGCTGAGTTGTACAGGGAGATGGGCTACTCGAAGGTGAGCGCCTATCTATGGTATGTCGACAAGGATGAGATTATATGCTCAGTATCTTGGCGGTAAGCTCGACCAGTAATTCTCCTGGATCAATATTTCCTCCGTCGCCGCCTTTTCCCAGATAATCGTATTCACAGAGAAGTGAAATAATCCTCATCGCTTTAGGGACGGGGTAATTCCTGGCGGCCTGGTCGTAGTCGCGATAGAAATAAGGGTTAACTCCAGGGAGAGCCTTCGCTTTGTCGTCTTGAGACGGGTAAGGATTACTCTGGAGAAGGGTTCCGTAGCGCAGAATTCTGCTGAATTCGTTGAACATGGCGCTTACGGCTGCCGGCATGGCGAACCTGGCTCCATTTCCTATGTGGGCGGCTATCTTAAGGGCTTTTGGTGCATTGCGGGTGGAGATGGCTTTATTGAGCTCGAATACCGTAAACTGGCGGGAAATTCCGACGTTCTTTTCTATATCGGCGGCAGTGATGCGGGTGGTTCCTTCGGGTAGCGCCTTGAGGAGTTTGTCGGTTTCCAGGACTATGGTCGAAAGATTACTGCCGACCGATTCGCCGAGCAGAGCTGCGGCATCTGGATCAATCCTCAGACCCCTTGATTCGTAGTATGAGCTAATCCAGGAGGGAATTTCGTAGTCTCTTACGGGCTGGCTGTCTACGACCGCGCCTATCTTAAGGGCCGACTTGTAGAGGGACTTGCGTTTGTCTGCCGAGGCGCCGTGCATAAGGATAACCAGAACGGTAGAATCCAGCGGATCCTCGCAATAAAGGCTGAGCTGTTCGAGGGTCTTCATCAGCTGGGCCTCGCGAACGACCACCAGCACCCTGTCTGCCATCATGGGAAACTGACGTGCGGCCGAGATCACCTGCTCGGCGGTAACGTCTGCTCCGTAGCAAATAGTTTCGTTAAAGTCCTTTGAGAATTCGTCGATGCAGTTGTCGATGATAGCCTGGCAGACCAGATCGGGATAGTAGGCTTCCTCGCCCATCAGAAGATAGACGGGCTTAAATTGTCCGCTTTGAATCTCGTTTATGAGCTCGCGGCACTGGGAAGCTACATTAATTCCTTGCTTTGCCATTCCATACAAAGATAATAATTTGTATATTTACACGATATAATCTTTACGTGAAAAATGGCAATTATCGAGATTAAGAACGTAACCAAGACTTTCGGGGAGAAAGTGGCGCTGGACAATGTGAGCCTCGACATCCCCAAGGGCGGTATTTTCGGTCTGCTGGGCCCCAACGGTGCCGGTAAGACTACCTTGATACGTATTATCAACCGCATAACAATCCCCACCGCGGGTGAGGTCTATTTCCAGGGCCGCAAGATCACCCAGAGCGATGTCGAGAAGATAGGCTACATGCCTGAGGAGCGCGGCCTTTACAGAAAGATGAAGGTTGGCGATCAGGCGATGTATCTGGCCCAGCTAAAGGGCATGAGTTCGGCCGATGCCCAGCGCGAACTCAAGAAATGGTTCGTCCGTTTCGAGATCCAGGGCTGGTGGGACAAGAAGGTTGAAGAGCTTTCGAAGGGTATGGCCCAGAAACTCCAATTCATCACTACGGTGGTCCACAAACCGAAGCTCATGATACTGGACGAACCGTTCTCCGGTTTCGATCCTGTCAACGCAGATATAATCAGAAAGGAGATACTGAGGCTTAAGGATGAAGGCGCAACCATCATCCTCTCCACGCATAATATGGAGAGCGTTGAAGAGCTTTGCGACAACATTGCCCTCATCAACCAGTCCAAACTCGTGATTACCGGAGGAGTCGACGAAATCCGCCGCAAGTACGGAAACAACAACATCGAGTTGGTCTATACAGACGCCGACGGCCGCCATACAGAGATTCTTCCTCGCGAGACGGACGGAACTACTACTCTGGAAGCTTATATCGCAAAGGGTGTCACCATCAATTCCTACAAGGAACTGATGCCCAGAATGAACGACATATTCATCAAACTCGTAACAGAAGGGAAGTAGCGCTATGAAACTGCACACTATAGGAATCGTTATAAGGCGTGAATATCTTAACCGCGTCAAGAAAAAGAGTTTCCTTGTAACCACCTTCGTGGTCCCCATCCTGATGGCTGCGCTCTGCATAGTGCCTCTCGTCCTGATGATGAACAGCAAGGAAAAGACAAAGAAGATAGCCGTAGTCGACCAGTCCGGCATAGTGATGCCTTACCTGGAAGACAACGACGTCCTGAACTATACCGACTGCAGCGCTGAACCCTTGGATTCAGTTAAGGCGTATATGGCGGCTCGCGGCTTCGACGGCGTACTCCATATTTCCGAGCTTAACGCAGAGAAGAGCGTTTCGGCCGACTTTACCTCGCAGAAACCTGTGGGAATGAGCACTACCGAGATGATGAACGGCCGAATCAATGCCGCGGTGGAAGCTTACAGGGTAAGCACATACGGCATTAAGGATCTCGACAAGATAATGAAGGAAATAAAGTCCAACGTCAGGATCAACTCCTTCACCCGCGACGAAGAGGGTAAGGAAAAGATAAGCGACGCAAGCGTCAACTCCATACTCAGCATGGTGCTGGGCATCTTTATCTTCATCTTCATTACCATGTTCGGCGCGATGGTCATGTCGGCCGTCATAGAAGAGAAGTCGAGCCGCGTCATTGAGGTTCTTATCAGTTCGGTAAAAGCTACCGAGCTCATGTTCGGCAAGATAATCGGTATCGCTCTGGTGGCTTTCACCCAGTTCCTGCTGTGGATACTCCTGACCGGGGCCATCGTCGGCGCCGCCATGGGTATCATACTGCCTAAGATGACCGCCAACGCCGATCCTATGGAGATGGTCGAAGCCATGTCCGGTGTGAACCCCGAGATGGTCAACATGCCGTTCGCAACCGGTAACGCCGAGATCGACTCCATCATCGGAACCATCCAAGGATTGAACCTTGGCAGCATCCTGCTCTACTTCGTAGTATTCTTCATCCTCGGCTACCTGCTCTACGCTTCACTTTATGCGGCTATAGGCTCGGCTGTGGAGAATGAAGGTGATACCCAGCAGCTCCAGCTGCCGGTTACAATCCCTCTGATGCTGGGCTACTTCATTGCGCTGTATGCGTTTAACGCGCCCGATAGCAGCATCGCGGTCTGGGGCTCGATGATCCCGTTCACTTCGCCTATCGTGATGCTCGCCCGCATTCCGTTCGGAGTACCTGGCTGGCAGATTATCCTTTCGATAGTTCTTCTCGCCCTTACTACCTTCGGCTGCGCCTGGCTTTCGGCGAAGATCTATAAAGTAGGCGTCCTGATGTTCGGCAAGAAGTCGACCTTCAAAGACCTTTGGAAATGGCTCAAAATGAAATAGCAATATGAGAAAACTGCTTGTTTTGTTATCAACGGCTTTGCTGCTGTCCTCATGCGGGACAGTGGTGTGGTCGGGCTTCAATTGGCATAAAATCCCGGCCGATGGCCACAGAACCGGAGTGACAGCCCCCAGCGCGGATTATCCCGAGTATCAGCTGGGAGTCAGCAACGGCGAGTTTTACGCCGCTCCGAACGGCAAGATCATTATCGGAGGAGCAACTCCGGAAGTGGCCCGGATTCTCTATGAAGCTCAAGCCGAAATGGCTGACCTTAAGACTGTCATTGGCCACTCCCAGCGCGGTATGAAGGCGAGAAGACCCGAAAGCCCGCTCTCAAACTGGACCGTCGATATCATCATGGAGGAAGCCGAGAATTACACCGGAATTGATGTGGACTTGGGAATCGCCAATTTCGGCGGCATTCGCTCCGAAATCCCTCAGGGTGATGTCCTCAAGGACGATCTCGTATCGATGTTCCCGTTCAAGAATTATCTGACTGTAGTAACGCTTCCTGGCTGGAGGCTTCGTCAGATTTTCGAGCAAATGGCCCAGACAGGAGTTCAGGTCGTAGGCGGAGTGAAACTTGTCATCAAAGGCAACCAGCTTGAAAGCGCGCTTGTCGGAGGAGAACCGCTCGACGATAATAAAACATACAATGTTGCCACCATAGATTTCCTTCTTACTGGAGGCGACGGATACAAACTGGGAGAGAATGCGCTGCAGACAATTGTGACCGATGTCGCTGTGATTGATGCTATTCTTCCAAGAGTCCAGAAACTTGAGGCGGAAGGCAAGACTGTCGATTATCAGACCGACGGACGTGTAACCATAATCAATTAGGAGGGAAAGCGATGAAAAAGAACTTATTTGTCCTTGCGCTGGCGGCTATGATAGCCGTATCATGCGGTACGACCAACACCAGTATGGTTATCCTCCATGTCAATGACACTCATTCCCATCATGACCCTGTCAGAAGCGGAGCCCGTGCCGGGCATGGCGGTGTGATAGAACGTACTGCCATCATCGACAGCGTCCGTAATTCGCGCGGAAGCGGCAACGTCCTGCTGGTCCATGCCGGCGATTTCAATCAGGGAACATCGTACTATACTACCTTCAAGGGCCTGTTGGAAGTCGATTTGATCAATACAATCGGTTACGACTGCATTACCCTTGGCAACCACGAATTCGATAACGGGCTCGAGGATCTCGCTGCCCGTGTAAAGCTTATCGACTGCCCTGTGGTTTGCGCCAATGTCGATTTCAGCGGAACGCCCCTGGAAGGCCTTGTAAAGCCTTGTGCTGTAATCCGTAAGGGAGGCCTGAAGATAGGTATCATAGGTGCAACCTCAGATCTTGCAACCATGGTCGCCAGCTCGATTTCTTCGCGACTTACTCAGCTTGACAATGTCAAGGAAGTGAATTACTGGAGCGAGTATCTGAGAAAAATGCAGAAGTGCGATATGGTCGTTTTCCTTTCTCATCTGGGCTATGATGAGGATCAGGCTATTGTGCCCCATCTTCATGGCGTGGATATAGTGATAGGCGGCCATACACACACTTTCGTCGACGGCTTTGTCTATGTCTCGGATGCCGATGGCAAGCAGGTCCCGATTATCACCGACGGTTGCTGGGGCTACGACATAGGAGAAATAATAGTGAAATAGTATATGATAAGGTCGATGACAGGCTACGGCAAGGCCGTGGCGCAGCTCGAAGGGGGAAATCTTACGGTTGAGATCAGAAGCCTCAATGCCAAGAGTGCGGATATCAGCCTCAAGACCTCTCTTATTCCCAAGGACAAGGATATAGCCGTCAGACGCAAGATAGCCGACGCCCTGGTCCGCGGGACCATCGACGTATTCCTGACCTGGGAGCCAACGGCCGCCGCGGCAGCGGGCAAGATTAACACCGATCTTGTCAAAGAGTACTGCGCTCAGCTGGAACCTGTGATGGGGACATCAAAGCCTGACCCCGCAGTCCTCGCGTCCATTCTTCGATTCCCCGACGTAGTAGACGGTGGAAAGAAGGACTTTATCACCGAGGAGAACTGGCCTCTGGTTGAGGCGGCGTTCGATGAGTGTCTGAAGAAGGTCGACCAATACCGCATCCACGAAGGTGAAGCGCTCCATAAAGACATAGTCGGAAGGGTAGGGCTGATTCAGAGCCTCTACGACGAAATCGAAGCCATGGAAGGCGAGCGCATCGAGACCGTGCGCGCCAAGATACTCAAGGCGGCGGAAGACCTCAAAGTCAGCCTTGGAGGAGAGCGCTTCGAGCAGGAGATGATACTGTATCTGGAGAAACTGGACATCAACGAAGAGAAAGTCCGACTTCGCCAGCATTGCAAGTATTTCCTCGACACTATCGAGGGCGAACCTTATCCCGGAAAGAAGCTGGGCTTCATAATCCAGGAAATGGGCCGTGAGATTAATACTACCGGTTCCAAGGCATCCCACGCAGGGATACAGAAATGTGTCGTCCGCTGCAAGGACGAACTTGAAAAAATTCGCGAACAGTCAATGAATATCTTATAGCATATGGAAGAAGAAAGCAGAAAACTCAATTTTCTTGAGGAAATCATCGAGGAAGATTTAAGGACAGGAAAGGTAGACTCCATTCTTACCCGTTTCCCTCCGGAGCCCAACGGATACCTCCATCTGGGCCATGCCAAGAGCCTTTGCATCAACTTCGGCCTGGCGCAGAAATACGGTGGAAAGACCAATCTCCGCTATGACGATACGAACCCCACCAAGGAAGACACCGAGTATGTCGACGCCATCAAGGAAGACATCAAGTGGCTGGGCTTCCAGTGGGAAAAGGAACTCTACGCTTCCGACTACTTCGACCAACTCTACGAGTGGGCCGAGGACATGATCAAGCGCGGACTTGCCTATGTCGACGATGAGACTCAGGAAGAGATTTCCGAGCACCGCGGTACGGTCGATAAACCGGGTATCGAAAGCCCTTACCGTAACCGCAGCGTGGAGGAGAATCTGAAGCTATTCCGCGAGATGAAGGAGGGCAAGTATGCCGACGGCGAGAAGGTGCTTCGCGCCAAGATCGACATGGCTCACCCGAATATGATGTTCCGCGACCCGCTGATGTACCGCATCAAGCATGCCCACCATCACCGTACCGGCGACAAGTGGTGTATCTACCCGATGTACGACTTCACCCATGGACAGTGCGACTCAATCGAGCACATCACCCATTCCATATGCACGCTCGAGTTCGACGTCCACCGTCCGCTCTATGACTGGTACATCCAGACCCTTGGAATCTACCCTTCGCATCAGTACGAGTTCGCCCGCCTGAACCTAACCTATACGCTCATGAGCAAGCGCAAGCTTCTCGAGCTCGTCCAGAAGGGCTTCGTGTCCGGCTGGGACGATCCCCGTATGCCTACACTCTGCGGCGTAAGGCGCAGGGGATATACTCCCGAGGCGCTGAAGATGTTCTGCGACAAGATCGGCGTTACGAAGCGCGACCAGCTCATGGACATCCAGCTGCTGGAGTGGTGCGTAAGGCAGGATCTCAACGCCCGCAGTAACCGCTATATGGTCGTATCCGATGACCCCATTAAGGTTACTCTTACCAACTGGCCGGAAGGCAAGGTGGAGTGGTTCGACTGCCCGCTTAACCCGGCGGATCCCGAAGGCGCAAAGCGCAAGGTTCCGTTCACCGGAGAACTGCTTATCGACAGGGCCGATTTCATGGAAGACGCTCCCAACAAGTTCTTCAGACTCAAGCCCGACGGGGAAGTGCGCCTCAAGTACACTTACATCATCAAGTGCAATGAACTTGTCAAGGATGCTGATGGAAAGGTCGTGGAGCTGAAGTGTACCTATGACCCGACCACCGGTCCCGGCGGCGAATGGCGCTCCGTTAAGGGTACTATCCACTGGGTATCGACCCAGTTCATGAAAGAGCTGGAACTCCGTCAGTACGACCGTCTCTTCACCCTCGCAGACATGAGCCAGGTCCCTGAAGACAAGGATTACAAGGATTTCCTCAATCCTCAGAGTCTCGTGATCGAAAAGGGTTACGCGGAGCCCGCTCTGCTCGAAGACAAGTCCGGCATCGCCGTGCAGTTCGAGCGCGTCGGCTACTATATCGCTGACAAGGACAGCACTCCCGAGCACCCGATCTTCAATAAGACTGTTGCCTTAAAAGATTCCTATAAGCCCGAATAATGTACAAGAGTTACTGGTTATCATTATTATTCTGCCTGCTGACTTTGGGAATAGTCGGCTATACGCGTATAGACGATGCTCGCGATAAGGAGGCCGGAAAGGATCAGACTGTAAAGTATAGCGTCGTTTTCAATGCCGCTACCCTCGAGCAGAAGATCATAGGCCTTCCTTACGACGAAATCACCAAGCGTTACGAACCTGCGGAGAAGATTACAGGAAAGAAGAAAAGCGGGTATTTTTCCGCCCATTACACTGACCTGCAGATTTTCACAAAAGGGGAGGAGCATATCGTAAGAGACATGACCGTTCAGTTCAAGAACGGCATCGCCGCTTCCCTCAAGCTCGACAAAGCCGATGAGAGGGAGAGCCTTTGCGCAAAGGTCCTGAACCTCAATCCTCTGGCGTTCAAGATGATAGACACTGAATTCGGCACCAGAGAGGTAGCGGTCATGAAGGGAAACGCTGAGGGCGCTCTGAAGTATCTTGTGATTATCGCGGGCATCCTGTTCATACTTCTGGTAGGTGCAGGCGGATTCTTTATTATCTGGCCGCTTCTGACCCTAATCGTGAAGAAGATCGGCGGCTGGGGCGCCAGAGTTCTTGGCCTCGCGCTGGTTCTCGGCATCTCATGGCTGTGGTTCCCGTTCGTCGCGTATTCGATGGACAATATCGGGCTCTACCTGGGAGTCGGCGGATTAGTGGAAGCGATAGGCCTGATCGGTTTGTTTACCGGGACACCGAAGGCACCTAAAACAGTGAGCCTGGTAGATCCTTACTGGGGGCGATATCTGGTTCCAGTGCCGCACGATATAGCGATGAACCATATCGAGAATCTATGGTATCTGCTTCTGCTCGATCCCGATACGGATACCGGTTTTGACCTCCATGTCAAAATTGCAAATGAACTCCACATCTCGGACGAAGATTACGGCACTGCAATCAACAAGACATTACCGGACAATTACTACCCTCGAGTGTATGTACCTTCTTCGCCGGTTTTGAGGGAGGAATTCCAGCAGGACTATTGTCATATCATTCTTGACGGAAAGAGCCAGGTGAAGATGACCGTGGCCGCGAAGGCCGGACATCTCGCGACCGGGTTGGGCTTCACCCCCGAGGAGTTTATCAGCTCCCTCAGATTCGTCGCCGAAGTGGATTACGACATCGAGGGCGAATTCCTGTTCGACGACACAATAGATACGGATCCGGATACCACCTCTCCTTCAGACGAACCATCCGATCTGTTCGACTCCATGTTTGAACACTTGAAGAAATAGAAGATATGGATAAGGTAAAGCACTCCCTACAGAACCCGGTCGTTAAGATCTGCGCCATTTCTATTATGGCGCTTCTTCTCCTAATTCCTCTGGCGATGGTTAAGGGGCAGGTGGCCGAAAGGTCATCTCATCGTTCCAAATCAGTACTTGATATAACAAAGAGCTGGGGACTTCCGCAAAAAATAAGCGGTCCCTCTCTATCATACAAGTATCTTGTTGAAAAGGACGACAAGGATAAAACAAAGGCAATCTTAGAGGGATGTTTGTATCCTGATGATCTGAAATATGTGGTAAACACCACCTCGAAAGAACTTCACAGATCAATTTATGATGTTCAGGTCTATACCGCCGATCTTACGATAACAGGTAACATTATTCTCGACGATAAAGAACAAATTGAAGGGTCAACCAGCCTGGTGCTGAATTTGAGTGATCTCAAGGGCATACAGGGAAATCCTGTTTTTTCTTTTTGTGGGAAAGAGTGGAAAGTAAAATCAGGTAGCAAGAGTATTAAAGCGGAGGTATCTTTGCCCAAGGGCGCGAAAGAAGGGGATAAGTTGCCATTCAGCTTAAACTTGACGATTCAGGGATCGGAATCCATGTACTTTACCCCTCTAGGCAGTCTTAATGAGGTTGATTTTACATCAGACTATCCAAATCCTTCTTTTGATGGGGATTTCCTGCCTATAGAACGCGAGATCAGGGATGATGGTTTCAGCGCAAAGTGGCTTATCTCGCAAATTGCGATATCAAGTCCGTCCAGCAGTGATTTTGGCGTTAAGATGATTAAGCCCGTTACTCAGTATCATCAAACAGAGAGGGCTACTAAATACGGCATTCTGATCATATTCCTCATCTTCATTGCAGGATTTGTGGTCGAGATGATTTCGAAAAGGCCTATCAATCTTATACAATATCTGGTGATTGGTGCCTCGCTGGTTCTTTTCTACTCGCTTCTCCTTGCATTCTCGGATTTTATGTCCTTCGCGGTTGCATACCTCATTGCATCAGTAATGACAACTGCCGCTCTGGGAGGATACTTCATGGGCCTTGTGAAAAACAAGTGGGCAGTACTCCTTACCGCGTTGGTGGCTGTGGCATATGGTGTCATCTATATACTTCTTCAGATGGAGACCTATGCTTTCCTTACAGGCACACTGCTGCTCTTCGTCATCCTCTGTGTTATTATGTTCTTAACCCGTAACATGCAATTGGAACCCGCAGAGCGTGAAGTCTAAAATCCTATAAATCAACAAGATGCATAAAAACGCCTCCCTCAAATAAGGGAGGCGTTTTTGCGTATTCTACTGATTTTCAGGCGATTGCGTTACACGCCCTGCTAGATGTACATATTGACTATCGCTTCGTAGAGTTCCTGCTGGCCGGAAACCATGTCCGGCTCGCCGTTCTTACGGGCGTAGTCGGCGGCCTGCTCGAGGGTGAGTTTGCCGTCTTCGAAATCCTTGCCGATGCCGGCGTCGTAGGACGCGTAGCGCTCCTTGACCATAGCCGGGATCGGAGATTTTTCGAGGATTTCCGCAGCCGCGAGCAGGGCGCGCGCCATGGCGTCCATTCCGGCGACATGGGCGATGAGGATGTCCTGCAGGTCGGTTGAGTTGCGACGGGTCTTCGCGTCGAAGTTCGTTCCGCCTACGAGGCCACCGTTACGGATGATAACGAGCATGGCCTGGACGAGCTCATAGATGTCAATAGGGAACTGGTCGGTGTCCCAGCCGTTCTGGTAGTCGCCGCGGTTGGCGTCGATCGAGCCGAGAAGGCCGGCGTCGGAGGCGCACTGGAGTTCGTGCTCGAAGGTGTGGCCGGCAAGGGTAGCATGGTTCACTTCGATATTGACCTTGAAGTCCTTGTCGAGGCCATGGGCGCGGAGGAAACCGATAACGGTCTCGGTGTCGGCATCGTACTGGTGCTTGGTCGGCTCCATGGGCTTAGGCTCGATGAGGAAGGTGCCCTTGAACCCCTTGTTGCGGGCATAGTCGCGGGCCATACGCAGCATTGTAGCCATGTGTTCCTTTTCCCTCTTCATGTCGGTGTTCAGAAGGCTCATGTAGCCCTCTCGGCCGCCCCAGAAGACGTAGCACTCGCCGCCGAGCTCGATGGTGGCGTCGATGGCGTTCTTGATCTGGAGCATTGCGCGCGCTGCGGCGGCGAAGTCCGGGTTGGTGCTGGCGCCGTTCATGTAGCGCTTGTGGCTGAAGACATTGGCCGTGCCCCAGAGGAGCTTGATTCCGGTCTCAGCCTGCTTCTGCTTAAGGTATGCGACGATAGCCTTGAGGTTGGCCTCATACTCTGCAGGGTCGTCCGAAGGATCAATGATGTCTACATCGTGGAAGCAGTAGTAGCCGATTCCGAGTTTCTGCATGATCTCAAAACCCGCATCTGCTTTGTGCTTTGCCCTTTCAAGAGCGGTAGCGCCTTCGTTCCAGGGGAAGTTCTTGGTTCCACCGCCGAACTGGTCGGCTCCTTCTGCGCAGAGGGTGTGCCACCAGGCCATGGCGAATTTGAGCCAGTCCTTCATTTTCTTTCCAGCGACCACCTTTTCGGGTTCGTAGTAACGGAAGGACAGGGGATTCTTGCTGTCTTTGCCTTCGAAGCGGATCTTGCCGACTTCGGGGAAGTATTCTTTAAGTGCCATAAGTGTGATTATTGTTTGATTATAGATTCAAGATTTGATTTCCAGCGGGCGTAGGCCTCGTCGAGAGCCGGTTTCCATGACGGATCGGGCTCGGTGCGGCCGACTACTTCGAGCGTCGCGAAGGCTTCCTCCGGATTCTTGTAGAAGCCTGCGCCGAGAGCTCCGCCACGGGCCGCACCGAGCGAGCCGTCGGTGTTGTAAAGCTCGATGGAGGCGTCGCAGACAGTCGCGAGAGTCTGGCGGAAGAGCGGACTCAGGAAGAGGTTTGCCTTTCCGGCGCGTATAACGCTGGGGGAGAGCCCCAGGCCGCGCATTACGTCGATTCCGTAAAGGAACGAGAAAGCTATGCCTTCCTGTGTTGCCCTGAGGATGTGCGCGCGGGAGTGGCGCACGAGGTCAACCCCGCCGAGGGAGGCTCCGACACTCCTGCCCCCCAGCGCGCGCTCCGCTCCGTTGCCGAAGGGGAGTATTGTAAGTCCGTCGCTGCCTGCAGGGGCGGTCGCGGCCATATCGTTCATCTGATTGTACGAGAGTTCGGGGCAAATGTTGCGGTGTATCCACGAATTGA
Source organism: Bacteroidales bacterium (assembly GCA_017617035.1). GTDB lineage: Bacteria > Bacteroidota > Bacteroidia > Bacteroidales > UBA932 > Cryptobacteroides. Next base: position 28,529 of record JAFZWV010000012.1, on the reverse strand, counting down.
GGATACCAGTTCCGTTGATGCACAATAAAACTCCGAGGCGCGGATCCTTAGCCGTATGGTTTACATGAAGGAAAGTATTGACTCGGGATTCTGGGTCTGCCTTCGGTATATCGGTAACGCCGTAGACCACGCCGCTGGTCCCGCCGGTAGCGGCAATCTCGCCGGGACGGAGTACGTCGAGGGAGAATGCGTTATTAGGCTGGTCACCAGCGCGATAGGCGATAGGCGTTCCTTCCGGTATTCCAAGCAGGCTCTGGGTGGCTGCGTTCGTGTACGCCTGGATGCCTATGGACGGTACAGTCTCGGGAATCAACTCAACAGGGATACCGTAGTAATCGGCCACGAAATCTGCCCTGCGGCCTTCTTTGAAGTCCCAAAGAATCTGCTCCGAAAGACCTGTCTCAGTAGTCGCGATTTTGCCGGAAAGCTTATAAGCGATATAGTCGCCCGGGAGCATGAAATGCTTGATGCGCGCGAATACCTCAGGCTCGTTGCGCTTTACCCATGCCAACTTGCTTGCGGTGAAGTTGCCGGGGGAGCCCAGAAGGTGGTCGAGGCACTTCTGCGGGCCAATAGCCTCAAAGGCCTCACGCCCAAGGTCCACTGCGCGAGAATCACACCAGATGATTGAGTCGCGTACGGGCTTGCCCTTGGCGTCCACGGCCACCAGACCGTGCATCTGATAAGTGATACCAATGCAGTCAACCTCCGACATGGAGTGCCCTGAAGCGGCGATTTCGGCTATGCCATTGAGGATCTGTATCCACCACATGTCGGGCGATTGCTCGGCCCAGCCTTTGCGGACTGCCGTAATCGGCGCCTCGGTCTTGGGGTTGGTGGCGGTCGCTATGCATTTGCCGGACTGGATGTCAAGCAGCGACACCTTCACGGAGGAGGATCCTATGTCTATTCCTAGTGAGTACATTATTTCCTGTTTTTCCAGAGTGCTGTCATATCTTCCAGGGTCTTGCCCTTAGTTTCGGGCACCAAACGCCACACGAAGAATGCGGCGAGAAGGCACATCGCGCAGTAAAGGCCATAGGTGAAAGCCGGGCTCCAGGTGTAGAGCGGCACGAAGGTGGAGCTCACGATGAAGTTCGAAATCCACTGGAAAGCCACTGCGATTGCAACTGCGGCGCCGCGTATGGTATTAGGGAAGATTTCAGAGATGAGCACCCAGCAAATCGGGCCCCATGAGAACATGAAGGAGGCGCTGTAGACCATCACGCTGACGACACCTACGATGCCGGGCAGACTTGGAATGGCATCTGCCAGAGCTACGCCAAGGGCGCCGAGGGCCATGCCGAGCGAACCGGTGATAAGCAGCGGCTTGCGGCCGAGCTTCTCTACGGTAAAGATGGCGACGAGCGTGAAGGTTATATTGATGACGCCCATCAGCACGGTCTGGGTCATCGGGTCGCCCATGCCCATGGAATCGAAGATACGGGGGGCGAAGTAGAGCACGGCATTGATTCCGACGAACTGCTGGAACACGCTGAGCATGCAGCCGATGAAGATGACGATGAAACCATAGGCCAGCAGTCTTTCCTTCTTCTCCACGACGGTGTTCTTGATATCGGAGAGAATCTGCGAGGCGATCGCGCTTCCGTTGATGCGTGTAAGAACATCGAGAGCCTTGTCTTCCTTGCCGGACATGACGAGGTAACGGGGAGTCTCAGGTACGAGCAGGATGAGCAGGGTGAACAAGCCTGCGGGCACACACTCTGAACCGAACATGAGGCGCCAGCCGATAGAGTTGGTCCATTCGACGATGGCCGGGTCATTCTTATGGGACTGGATGATAAGGAAGTTCACGAAATAAACGACCAGCTGGCCGAAGATAATCGCGAATTGATTCCATGACACAAGCTTGCCGCGCTTGTTGGCGGGCGCCACCTCGGCTATGTACATAGGGCAGATGGCCGATGCCATACCGACTCCGACGCCGCCGAGGACGCGGTAGAAGTTGAACATAATCCAAAGGCTCCTGGTCGCAACGCCCTTCTCGAAGAAGAGGAATTCGGGGTTGTAGGAACCGGCGGCGCTAAGGAAGAAACAGATGCCTGCGATGAAAAGCGAGCGTTTGCGGCCCAGGCGGCCGGCCAGCAGACCTGAGATGGCGCTTCCTATGATGCATCCTATAAGGGCGCTGGAGGAAGTGAAGCCATGGAGGAAATCAGTGTAGGTGAAGTCGGTGGCGCTTGAGAAAAACGCCTGAAGTCCACGCTCAGCTCCTGAGATAACGGCTGTGTCGTATCCGAACAGGAGGCCGCCGAGCACGGCGATGAGCACTATACCGAAGAGGTAGGACCTTGATCCTTTGCTTGTATCTGTCATGTTAAAAGGGTTTACAGTTTAAAATGGAAGGGCGAGACCGGAAGGCCTTCGACGTTGTGGAGATTGCCGGGAACGAAATCTCCCCAACCGTAGCGTACCTCGCAGGGCTCGGGGACATTCGGGCTGCTTACGTGGATGTAACTGCGCTGCCAGTCAAAGGGGGCGAAGTCGACGGGGTAGAAGACTCCGTCTGCACCGGCTATCTCAAGACCGACGATACCGTTCCATCTGTCGAGTCCATTCTGGCAGTTGGTCAGCACGACACCAAGTTCATTGGGTTTGCCCTCGACCTTGATGAGTTCGGTTGCCTCGGGCGAGTAGCAGGCTATGGTCTCGAAACCATAGTCGCGGTGGAGGGCAAGATACGCGAGCCTCTCGCCGACTTGCCTTTTCTGGCACGGGTGAATCTGGTCGAATTCGTAATGGTATACAAGGTCGTTGGTAACCACTATTCCACCGTTGGGAATAGCTGCCGCAGCCTGATGCTGGGCATGCCTGAAGGCCGGACCGCTGCCGCCGTAGCCCTCCCAGGGCGCGATTTCGCACTGATAGAAAGGCATTGCAGCGTCTTTGTCGCCCCAGTCTTCGCGCCAGCGCTGTACGAGGGCGCTCATCCTTTCGACCAGGACGTCGTCATGGCCTACGTTCGAGCAACCCTGATACCATATAAATCCCTTTGCAGTATAGCCTTGCATGGGGCGCTGCATCGAGTTGTACATCCTGAACGGATTATGGTAGTGATTCTGTTCGATGCGCTCCAGGGGCTCTCCGTACTGCTCGAGTATTTCTTTGGGCAGCCAGCTCTCGACGCGGGTTCCGCCGTAGGGGAAAGCTACGATGCCAACCGGTATGCCGAGCACGGCATTCAGCTCGCGGGCGAAGAAAAACGCCGTTGCGCTCATCCAGAGTATACCCTGATGGTCGGCATCCTTCCAGCCACTGCACTTTCGGACATCGTCCAGAGGCTCGTCGGACTGGTCCTGGGAGACGGAGAACATCCTCACCTTATCCTTCAGTTGTGTATTGGCTATTATTTCGGAAGAGCCTTCGACAGGACAGTTGAAGTAGCCGCGAACGGGCATCTCCATATTGGATTGGCCGCTGGCAATCCAGACTTCTCCAACAAGAACATTCTTTATAGTAAGAGAACCGCCGTCGCCTTTGACTTTGATCTCATACTTGTTGTATGATGCTGCGGGAGTGGAAACCTTAACCCTCCATACTCCGTTGGAGTCTGTCGTGGCCTTATAGGATTTGTTGTCCCAACCGGTAGTAATCTTGATTGCGGCTCCAGAGGAGGCGTGTCCCCATACGAGGGCTTCGGTCTTCTGCTGGAGTACCATACCATCGGAGCAGGGCTCCTTGACGGACAGTTTTGCAAGTGCGCTGAAACAGATCAGCAGCAGAACTGCGGCGGCTATTATTTTTTTCATGATCTCAGAAGTTCAATGTGGTTGACGCTCCTTCGTAGGCGACGCTTTTTTCGAGCACTCCGCCGGGGGAGACTATCTTCACTGTAAAGATACGTTTTTTCGGCATACCCTTGTACTTCCCTTCGCGATCTCCTATTACAAAAGTACGTGACTCTTCGTTCCAGTCCATCGAGATACGGCTGTACTTGCCTTTTTCGTAGTTGTAGTTGGTGCCTTCGTCTTCGTACAGGCTGTACGAGGCGTTCTTGCCGGTAAATACCAGAAGGGTGAGGTCGTTCTGGGGTTCGGCCGTGGACTCTACCGCCTCGCCGGTGGGAACTATCTGGCCTGAACGCCAGAAGCGCGGGCAGAATTCGTAGGGCGCCGCTGCGGTAATCGTCTGTCCGCCATGGTAGCAATAATAGCCGTCATTGGCGTCGTACCAATCGGAACCAGCGGGCAGGTAGACCTGGCGGCTGCGGGCTTTGTAGGTATAGACGGGGCAGACGAGGATGGCGTCGCCGAACATAAATTCGTCGCTGATCGTGCGGGCGCGGGCGTCGTCGGTAAAGTCCATCACCAGCGGTCGCATGATGGTATAGTCGTCGAAATGGACACGCGCGGCCATGGTGTAGATGTAGGGCATCAGTTCGTAGCGCAGACGGTCGGCTGCCAGTATCGCCTCGTAGGTCTCGCTGCCTGCAGAATCGATGTTCCACGGTTCGCGTTCGGGCCATTGGCCATGGGCACGGTAAAGCGGGCAGAACACGCCCCATTCATGCCAGCGGGCCTGCATCTCGCGCCACTCGAGAAGGTCGTCGCCAACCCGACCGGTGCTGTTGTAGAGGGCCTGGGCCTGCATGAAGCGCTTCTCGACACTGAATCCTCCGATGTCCTGGCCCCAGAACGGGATGCCCGATATGGAGTAGTTGAGGCCGGCGCTTATCTGCGCCTTCATGTCCTCCCAGCGGGTGCCGATGTCGCCGCTCCAGCTGGCTGTGGAGTAGCGCTGGAGGCCGGCAAAACCGTTGCGGGTCAGGAGGAACACGCGGCGGTTGTCATGGGTAGCGCGCTGACCTTCATAGATGGCCTGCGCGTTCATGAGCGCGTACGCGTTGAAGTATTTGGTAGACGGGCCGAGGGCGGTGGGGCCACACATGGCCTTGCGATAATCCATGTCCGTACAGTCGTGGATGTTCGGCTCGCTGGCGTCCATCCACCAGCTGTCGACGCCCAGGCCGTAGAGATGGCGCTTCATCTGCTTCCAGAAGAGCTTGCGCGCCCCAGGCGCGTAGGCGTCGTAGAACGATTGCTGGTAGCCCAGCCAGTCCTCCACGCTGTCGCGCACTGCGGTCTGGTAGATCCAGCCCTTCGCGTTGAGCTCGTCGAAGTGCTCGGTCCCGACGTAGAACTTGGGCCAGACGGAGATCATATAGCGGCCGTTCATCGCGTGGATGTCCTTTACCATCTTTTTCGGGTCGGGGAAGCGGGTGCGGTCGAATTCGTGGCTGCCCCAACCGTCGTCTTCCCAGTACTGCCAGTCCTGGACTATGTTGTCGATGGGGATGTGGCGCTCGCGGAACTCTTTAAGCGTACCGACGATTTGGTCCTGGGAGGTATAGCGCTCGCGGCTCTGCCAGTAGCCCATGGCCCATTTGGGAACGATCGGGGACTTGCCCGTGAGGGTGCGGTAGCCGGCTATTACTCCGTCGATGCTCTCGCCTGCGATGAAGTAGTAGTCAATCTGGTCTTGCATTTCGCCCCACCACGACATGGCGGATTGCTGCTCGGGATCGACGGGGGACAGTACGCGCAGGGCGCAATAGCTCACGCCGCCGTCGGGTATCCACTCAATGCGGACGGGGACTGGTTTGCCTGCCTCCATCCTGAGCTCGAACTTGCGGCCGTTGGGATTCCAGGCAGTTCGCCAGATTTCCGGCATTACCTGCCTGCCTTCGACGAAGACCTTGACATAGCCCGCATAGTAGAGGTAAAAGTTAAAGAAACCGCTCTCAGAAGGCTCTAGAGTGCCTTCATAGATGACGCGTGAACCTTCGAATTCGAAGCCGTCGGGTGCGTTGATGACTTTATCGCACTCCGGGGTACGGAGATATTCCTGGGCGAGGGAGGTCTCCCTGCGCACGAGGATATCGCCCCTCGCGGGGATGTATGTTCCGGTAAGGGCTCCCTTCACCCCGTCTTTGTCGCGCAGGGTGAACACCTCGCCCAGCTGGGCGTAAGGTCTGGGGTCTCCCCAGCGGCAGAAACTGTAACTGTCCCAAAGGATTCCGTATCGCTTGGAGGACACCACGAAGGGTATGCTTATCTTAGTGTTGTACTGATAGAGTTCCTCATTGCGGCCCTTGTAGTCCCATTCATCGGCCTGGTGCTGGCCGAGGCCGTAGAAGCCTTCGTTCTGAGGCTCGAAAGTCTGGCGGACGGTATAGGCGTTGGTCTTATCGACTCTGATGGGCTTGAACTCGCGCCCCGCCTCGCTGAGAAGGACGTTGCCAAGACTGTCGGTAAAAGTAACGCAGCCTGTCCTGCGGTCGACAGAAGCGGTGATGACACCTGTCGACATGCAGACGTTGTAGCCTTCTTTGGTGATGATTACTTCCTTGAAGCCCTCCTGGGGGACGACGCAGAGGCTGGGTTTATAGGAGAACCATGCCCCGCGGGGCACGGCGCGCACTCTAATAATGGTGGGGGACTCGGCGGTGAGCCTTACCCTGGAGCCGTTCGCTATACTCACTGTTAAAGTGCCTTCCTGGCAGGAAGCCAGAAGGGAGACCGCGAGCAGAAGCGCGGCAAATCGAGATGAAAGTTTCATTCTAAATGAGGCCGAGGAGTTTGTCGCGGCTGAGCAGGCAGTTGCCGATACCGGCTGCCCTGTTCCCGAGTTTGGAGAACTTGAACTTGGTGTCGGAACTTACCTTGGTAAGCGAGAAGCGGTTCACTGCAGTCTTGACGGGGAGCATGAGGTAGTCTTTACCTACTATCAGGCGCCCGCCAATGATTACAAGGCCGGGATTGAAGATGTTGATCACTCCAGCTAGTCCGCGGCCGAGGGTGGCTCCAACCTCCTCGATGCCTTCGATAGCGAGAACGTCTTCCTCTTCGACAGCTTTGAGGATGTCTTTGAGGTGAAGGTCTCCGTTGGCCTCGTAGATGGGGGCCAGGGAGGACTTGCGGCCCTCGCGCAGGCGCTCGGTGATCATACGGTGGAGGGCGCTGCCGGAGGCTCCCGTCTCAAGGCAACCGACCTTGCCGCAACGGCAGATAAGGTTGTTTGTAAGAACTGGGAAGTGTCCTATCTCGCCCGAGAAACCGGATTTTCCGTAGAAGAGTTTTCCTTCGAGTATCATACCCATTCCGAGGCCCCAGCTGAGATTGACGAAGATTACGTCTTTCTCGCGGCCCTGGCCAAGGTTCATATACTCGCCGTAAGTCATCGCACGCGAGTCGTTCTCGATGGTGACCGGAACTCCGAGCTGCTGCTCGAACAGGTTCTTCATCGGGATGTCTTCGCTTACGAAGTAGGTAAGGGAATAGCCTTTTTCGGGATTGACCCTGCCGGAGAGCGATACTCCGACTCCAAGTACGTCGGCCCACTCGATATTGGCTCCTGATACTTCCTCCTTGATGCGGAGGCAGATGTTCTTGAAGGACTCGGCGTTGGCTTCAAGCACGAATGGAATGTCCTGGATGAAGCGGATGACATTTCCTTTGAAATCGCAAATGGCGATATGGAAATGCTGTCTGGCTACATCTACGCCTACAAAATAACCGGCTTCGGGGTTCAGGCCGTAAGTACTGGGGCGGCGTCCGCCCTTGGTGCCGACTTTTCCTTCATCTTGAAGCAAGCCGTCGGCAATCATCTCGGAGATGATTTTCGTGATGGTCGGAACGCTGGTATCGAGATCCCGGCTGAAGTCGGAGATACTGTAGGTTCCGTGGTCAATGCAGAGGCGCAAGATATCTTTCTTGAGCTGTGCATTCTTACTTTCTTCCGTAATGAGTCTGGCTGTCATCGGGATATATGTCTGATTGCTGACAAATTTATAAAATAAAATGCGTATATTTGGAGGTTGTTTAAAAATTTTTTGAAATTATTTAATAATGGCGAAGGGGAAAGTAAGAAAAATAATAAAAGAAACACACATCGGCATGCGTGGCAAGCTGATCCTCAGCCTTGGCGCGATTGCCGTCGTCCTGCTTCTCTCCAGCGTTATCTCCGTATTGGAGTACAGCAAGATGAGTTCGTATGTGTCGGACCTCATTGCCAAGGACGTAGACAGCATTAACGACGCCCGTCGTTTGGGTGAGGCCGCAGAGGAATATAACCTTGCAATACTTGCTGCAATCGGAGACGGTTCGGTTACTGAACTCCCCGATTTCGACGCCCAGGCCTTCATGCAGAAGTGCGACAGTCTCAGCGCCGCCTTTACCGGTACCTCGGAACTTGCGGACTCCGTCAAATACGCCTATTCTGCATATATGCTCACCTCCCTGGAGCTGGGCTATGTCATCAAGGCAGACTTTATCAATACCAGAGGTTGGTACTTCGACCGCCTTCAGCCTCGTTTCAACCGTCTGCGCAGGGATATCGACAACCTGAGTCTCGCCATCTACGGAGACCTCAGCTTCAATGCCGACAATATGGACAGCAGCCTTTACAGGAGTATTATTCCGGGTATCGTTGCGGTGGGAGTAGGACTGCTTCTGGTAGTGATGCTGCTGCTATTCATGCTATCCTACTACGTCAATCCGACTTATCGCATGGCGGCAGGACTAAGCGCCTACCGGTCCTACAATAAGAAATACAACGTCAGTTTCGAGGGAGATGACCAGCTGCGAGAGATAAACGACGGCATAGCTGAAATAACAGACGAAAACCAGACTCTTCGCAAAAGAATCATAGCACTCAAGAATGAACCTAAAGGCGGTCAGTAGGAATGTGGGCTATGCGTTGCTCGTCAGCGCATTGTTCATGTTGCTCGCTCTGTTCGTGTCGTGGGGGACACAAGACGGAGCGCAGACCGGCCTTTTCATCAGTTTCCTGATCACTTTCATTTCGGGTGTCTTCCCGTTCATTTTCGTGCGTGGCGCCCAGCCGATTACCATTAAGGACGGCTATATGATAATAGTGATCTCATGGCTGCTGTCGTTCATATTCGGTATGCTGCCATATGCCTTGTGGGGAGATCCTTTTACCCTTGCCAACGCATGGTTTGAGAGCGTTTCGGGCTTTACGGCTTCTGGCGCTACTGTGATTTCCAATGTGGAAGCCCTGCCGCCCAGCCTTCTTTTCTGGCGCTCCGCCACCCATTTCATCGGAGGTTTGGGAGTAACCGTGTTCCTCATCCTTTTGATTCCGTCTGCCAGCCCAATTCGCTCGCGCCTGACGAATATGGAACTCTCTTCGCTGTCGAAGTCCAACTATGCGGCACGTTCAGGTAAGACGGTGTTCATGTTCACCTATGTGTACCTGGGCATCTTCGTGCTCTCGAGCGTCAGTTATCTGCTCGCGGGAATGCAGCCTCTGGATGCCGTGTGTCAGGCTTTCAGCGTTAGCGCAACGGGTGGTTTCAGCACCAAAAACGCGTCGATACTCGGTTTCCATTCGACCCTTATTGAGGGACTTACCATGGTCTTTATGCTGCTTTCCTCGCTGCATTTCGGCCTGCTGTTCCTCTCGGTTGTAAACCGTTCGCTCAAGCCTCTCAACAACCCCGTACTAAAGTTCTATCTGATCTCGGTGTTCGTCGTTTCTATTGTTACGGGCCTTTCGCTCAAGTTCAGCGGCACCATCCCGACCTTTAGCCGTGCGCTCTGGTGCGGAGCCTTCCAGACAATTAGTACCGTAACCACTACCGGCTTCGCCATAGCAGACAACTCAGTATTCCCGATGTGGACCAACATACTCCTGTTGGCGATGGCTGTAATGTGCGGTTGCGCAGGATCCACCTCCGGCGGTATCAAGGCCGACCGTGTGTTCATACTCCTGAAGACTATCGGTCGCCAGATAGGCAAGACCCTGCATCCCAACCTCGTCAATGAGGTTAAGGTCGGTTCCCGCGTCCTCCACGAAGAAGAGGTAACCCAGTATTTGCTGTATATAGCGTTCTACGGAGTTATGCTGGTGATTTCGACCGTTATAGCCCTTTGCCTGGGACTTGGTGCAGAGAGCGCATTCTCCGGCTCGGTCGTGTCTTTGAGTAACGTCGGACCGGCTATCGGTGATATAGGCTCGATGGGCAACTACGGAGCTTTGTCGAGCGGTGCGAAATTCCTGTTCGCGTTCGATATGTTCCTCGGTCGTGTGGAGATGTATCCTATAGTGGCCGTGGTGGCTATGATCTTCGACCGTCACAGGAGGTAGAAATGGCTACCAGGGCGGCATTCCTTACAGGCGAATTCCTCAAGAAATTCGGTTATGAACCCACTCCATGCCAGGAGAAGCTTTTCTGCGAGGTGGGGGAGTTCCTTACTACGGACGACGGCGACATAATGGTCGTCAACGGCTATGCCGGAACCGGTAAGACCGCAGCCGTGGCCGCAGTGGTTGAAGCTCTGCGTGCGTTGGAAGTGCCGTCGGTGTTGTTGGCTCCTACCGGCCGCGCCGCCAAGGTGCTCTCATCGTTTGCCGGAGCCCCGGCCCAGACCATCCACAAAGCAATTTATCGGCAGAAAGGAGTCGGCGCGGACGGCTTCGGCCAGTTCTCGCTTGCTCCAAATAAACTCAAAAGCACGCTGTTCGTAGTCGATGAGGCTTCGCTTATAGGAATCGATGCGGCCGACGGCCCCGGTCAGTTCGGTACAGGGAACCTTCTGGAGGACCTCATAGGCTTTGTCAGGGCTGGGACCGACTGCCGGCTGATACTCGTGGGCGACGCCGCGCAGCTGCCGCCGGTGGGTATGGACGAGAGCCCTGCGCTCTCGCCCGATTACATGGCGGCCTTCGGCGGCGTCCGCTTCGCTACTCTAACTACAGTTGTCAGGCAGGCGGAATCTTCCGGTATACTCATGAACGCTACCGCTCTGCGGCAGAATCTCGATGCCGGAACTGTACGTCTGAAACTCGACGGATACTCGGATATAGAGCGCATCGGTGGGGAAGAACTAATCGAGAAGATAGGTTGGGCCTACGACCACTACGGAGAAGACGAAACCATCATCCTGTGTCGCTCCAACAAAAGGGCCATCAGATATAACCTGGGCATACGTTCTACGGTCCAGTTCAAGGAAGAAAGGCTGCTTCGCGGCGACAAACTGATGATAGTGAAGAACTGCTATCAGTTCCTCGACGAGGACTCAAAAATGGGCTATATCGCGAACGGAGATATCGCTGAATTGAAACGCATTCGCGGCTTTGAAGACCGCTATGGACTGCACTTTGCGGAGGCCACCCTTGTGTTCCCGGATTACGACGATGAAGAGGTAGTTGCAAAAGTCTGCCTCGATACCCTCGAGTCTGAATCAGCCTCGTTGACTTACGAACAGCAAAATGCGCTGTATCAGGGGGTTAACGAGGATTATTCGGATATCAAATCCAAGCAGAAACGCTGGATGGCAGTTCGTGAAGACCCCTACTATAATGCATTGCAACTCAAATACGCCCAGGCAGTTACCTGCCACAAATCTCAAGGCGGACAGTGGAGTTGCGTGTTCATCGACTGTCCGTTCTGGCAGGAGATTCAGACCACCGACGATTTGAAGTGGCTGTACACGGCGTTGACCAGGGCCGTGGAGAAAGTATATCTGGTCAATTTCCCAGACAGGTTTTTCGTGAAATGAAACGTTTGATACTGCTTCTTGCGGCTATCCTGCCGCTCGGCTTCGCCAACGCCCAGGAAACAAATCCTACATATTCACCCGATTCGACCATGGTAGCATTCACCATGGAAGGAGACCTATATGTACGACCGGCCGACGGTGGAGACGCCCTCAAGCTGACTTCAGATGGCACCGACGTCATTCTCAACGGCTACGCTTCATGGGTATACTACGAGGAAATCTTCGGCCGTCCGTCGCGTTACAAGGCCTTCTGGTGGAGCCCCGATTCGCGAAAGCTTGCCTTCTACCGCTTCGACAATTCGGTGGTGGAGATGTTCCCGATTTATTCGCCCTACGGGGCCAAGGGCGGCAGCCTGAGTGAGACGCGCTACCCGCTGGCCGGTGATCCCAACCCCAGCGTGCGCATAGGCATCATCGATTTGGCATCACCGGACAAGATAGTATGGGCCGATTTCGACGAGAATGAAGACCAGTATTTCGGGACCCCGTTCTGGGGCGCAGACAGCAAACAGCTGTTCGTGCAGCGCGAGCCGCGCGTTCAGCAGGAACTGGACCTCTATGCGGTTGACGCTGCGACCGGAGCCAAGAGGTCCATCTACCATGAGACCTATCCGACCTGGCTGGACTGGCTGCAGGACATGCTCTTTACCAAGGACGGTCTGTATATGGCCAGGGCATTCGAGACTGGCTGGCAGCAGATTTATTTCCTATCCTACGACGGCAAGACCTTGAAACGCCTCACTTCGGGCGTCAACTGGAGGATTTCGCTGCTGGCAGTGGATTCGGGGATGGTATTCTTTACGTCCTACCGCGATTCTGACGTCCATCAGTGTCTGTACTCGGTCGACCGAAAGGGACGCCAGAAGTTGCTCTCGGATCCGGACATGGCCGTGAGCGTCAAATCGCTCGACCTGGCCGCAAAGAAGGCGAAAGTCGAGTATGCCGACATCAACCACAATCCGGCCCCATACACGATAGACCTGCGCAAAGCCCTGTCTGTGCCCGAATCGGCAGCGGAACCGGAACCTGAAGGACCGCACTTCGATATAGTCTACGCCGAGATGTCCGATGGCCTGAAGGTCCCTGCCGCGGTGGCGCTGCCGCGTGACTTTGACCCTTCGAAAAAGTATCCGGTGGTGATGGAGATATATGGCGGTCCCGACAACCCGTACGTCCGCGACAACCGTCGCAGGGTCAGCCCCATGGTCCGCTGGTTCTGGGAGACGGGCGTTATACGGGCGATAATCGATACTCGCGCTGCCGGCCACAATGGTCGCCGTGGCACCGACCTGGTCTACCGCGACGTAGTGAGCGTTCCGGTGGAGGACGCCTGCACCTGGGCACGCTGGTTCGCGGCGCTGCCTTATGTGGACGCCTCACGCATAGGCGTCGAGGGCTTTTCCTTCGGGGGCACGATGACCGCGATGCTGGTCATGAACCATCCCGACCTGTTCCGCTGCGGCGTTGCGGGCGGGGGAGTATACGACTGGGAGTTGTACGACACTCACTATACCGAGCGCTTTATGGATACCCCTCAGCGCAATCCCGAGGGCTATGCCAAGGCGCGCGCCTTGAATTATGTTCGCAACTACGATCCTTCGCGTTCGCGTCTGAAACTGACCCATGGCACCGGCGACGACAATGTTCACCTTCAGAACACTTTGCTGCTGGTCGATTCGCTTCAGCGCTGCGGTAAGCAGTTCGATCTGATGCTGTACACCGACGGTATGCACGGTTACCGTGGAGAGCAGGCTCGCCACGACAACGAAGCGGACAAGGAATTCTGGATCAGGAATCTCTCTTTGCAGCAATAAGCTTGCGCTGCTGACCTGTAGGCAGGTCAATAGTTACACCGAAGATATGAAAGTCTGCCGACGGGCGGACTTTGAGGCGTGCTTTGAGTTCGTCGGAACTCATAGGTACATTTCTGGCCGAAACTTCGGCGCATGGATATTTCGCTGCGCACGCCTTGAAGCCCTCGCGTCCCCAGTCGAATATGTTTTCTACGTGGTAGTATTTGCCGAATGCCTGCTTGTCAGGACTTAGGTAGAGGTGCGTAAAGCGGCCGAGTTTCGTTAGGTTGTATCGGGTGCAGGGGAGTTTGAAGGCTCCGGCTTTAGTGATTGCCGGATCGGGTTCGAAGAGCAGTCCATTGTGAAGGTCATCTGCGCTCGTCGGATAAGCAGCCTGGGCTTCTACCTCTTCCTCTGGAGCGAACTCCAACTTGTCGTGGAGATTTGTTGCAATAATGCTGACACTCTTGTTTGGCTCGCGAGTGAGTTTGAGCAGCAATTCTTTTACTTCTCCGCCTGAGCTGACGATGTGTAACTCCCTGAGATTCCTGCCGAAACGTTCGCGCAGCATGGTGAGATCTGCCATGGGCGAAAGCTTGATCAGAACGGTTGCTGCTTTGCCGAGCAGGGCCGGAAGCATGGCCAGAACATCAGGCCTGCAGTCTTCGACCAGAAAGACCTTTCGGCCTGTGCCGTCGCGCCGCGAAGGGTCGAGGTAGATGGCGTCGACATCCGGCAGGCTCGCCAGTCTGTCTTCTGCTTTTGCCGCACTGAATTCGACGTTTGTTATGCCAAGTTTGCTGAAATTGGATTGCACAGCTTCCGACAGTTCCGCGTTCAGTTCGTTGTGGTAGACAGTTTTCGCGTTCTGCGCGAAAGCCCAGCAGTCTACGCCCAGCCCGCCAGTGAGATCCGCTATAGTCTTGCAATCGTTTAGCAATTCGGCCTTGTACAGGGCTGTAGCGGCCGAAGAGCACTGCTCCGCAGCAAGACTCCCTGGTATCTGGAGGTCGATGCCGGCCCATAGCGGTACCTTCGCAAGCACCCTTTCGAGCGCCCGCGACTGCTCTTTTGCCACTATCTCTGCAAACGACTTCTTCATCTCTGCAAATATACGAAAAACAACCGGTACCCCATAGCCGCTATCGCCTGGAGACGCTTCGCGTCTGGCGGCGACCCTACTCCGGGCAAATGCGGCTCTGGGGCACCGGTTGCTTTTCGCTCTACATGCGATTTTTCGACTACTCCCCCCTTTTTTAGGGGGAGAAGTCCAAAAACTTTTTGTAAATTTGAGAGATTGAAACTAAAACCGCATAATATATGTCAGATTACAAGTCTATCGCGCAGTCGTGGCTCTCTGAGGAGTTCGACGAGCAAACCCGAAAGGAAGTTCAGGAATTGATGGCAGGCGACCCCGTCGCTCTGGAAGACGCTTTCTACCGTAATCTCGAATTCGGTACCGGCGGCCTTCGCGGCATTATGGGCGCAGGAACCAACAGGATGAACAAGTACACGGTCGGAATGGCCACCCAAGGCCTTGCCAACTACATTCTCGCAAACGTGAAGGGTGAAGACATCAAGGTCTGCATCTCCTTCGACAGCCGTAACCACAGCCGCGAGTTCGCCCGCATCACCGCGGACGTCCTGAGTGCAAACGGCCTCCATGTCTATCTTTTTGACGACATCCGTCCTACTCCCGAACTTAGCTACAGCATACGTCTGAAGGGCGCTACAGCCGGCGTTATGGTAACTGCCTCGCATAACCCGAAGGAGTACAACGGCTATAAGGTTTTCTGGTCCGACGGCGGACAGATTACTTCTCCGGTAGACAAAGACATAGTCGCCGAGGTCGCGAAGATCACCTCTCCTTCACAGGTGAAGTTCCATCCTGGCGCAGGCGCAGGTAAGATAGAGATGATGGGCGTAGCAGAGGATGAGTGCTACCTTCGCGACATCCTTTCGCTGACCCTGAGCAAGGATATCTGCAAGAAGCACGCAGGCTTCAAGTTCGTCTATACGCCTCTCCATGGCTGCGGCGTAAGGCTCGTCCCCGAGACTCTCAAGAGGCTCGGCTTCGAGAACGTCATCCATGTCCCCGAGCAGGACGTCAGCGACGGAAACTTCCCGACAGTCATGTCCCCGAATCCCGAGGAGCCCTCGGCCCTCAAGATGGCTATCGCCAAGGCCGATGAGACGGGTGCCGATATCGTTATCGCCACCGACCCTGATGCTGACCGAATGGGTATCGCCGTGCGCGATCCCGAAGGAAAGATGGTCCTTTTCAACGGCAACCAGACCGCATCCCTGATGACTTACTATATTCTGAGCCGCCGCAAGGAACTCGGCCTCCAGAAGCCCGGCCAGTATGTCGTCAAGACTATAGTCACCACCGAGCTCATTCGCGAGATCTGCGATGGCTTCGGAATCCCCGTATACAACGTCCTCACCGGCTTCAAGTACATAGCCGAGGTCGTCAAGCGCAACGAAAAGGACGGTGAGTTCATCTGCGGCGGCGAGGAGAGCTACGGCTTCAACGTGGGCCAGTTCGTCCGCGACAAGGACGCCCAGATCGCCTCGGCCATGGTCGCAGAAGCCGCAGCCTGGGCCGCCGAGCAGGGCCTGACCCTCTACCAGCTCATGCAGAAGATTTACAAGGAATACGGCTATCGCAAGGAAGGCCTCGTCTCGGTAGTGCGCAAGGGTAAGTCCGGCGCCGAGGAGATCGCCGCCATCATGGCTGGCCTCAGGGCCAATCCTCCAAAAGAGCTCTGCGGCAGCCCCGTCACCAAAGTCATAGACTACCTCGAGCCCGAAAAGACCGGTCAGCCGAAGTCCAACGTCCTTCAGTTCTTCGACGAGGCGGGGGATGTTGTAAGCGTACGTCCTTCCGGAACTGAGCCGAAGATCAAGTTCTACTTCGGGGCCAAGGGCGCGGATGCAGACGAGAAGATCGCCGCTCTCAAGGCGCAGTTCTGCAGCTAGCGGTCGGCCTTATAAGATTTGCACCACTGTTTCAGCGCGCACTCTCCGCAACGGGGGGTGCGTGCAGTGCATATATAGCGGCCATGGAGAATCAGCCAGTGATGCGCGACCGGGCGCAACTCTTCGGCGATGTGGGCCTCCAGGTCACGTTCCACGGCCTCGGGGGTCTTGCCGTCCGATAGGCCGAGCCTGTGGGCTACCCTGAAGACATGGGTATCTACGGCGATTACGGGCTTGTCATAGACTATGGAGGCGACTACGTTCGCCGTTTTCCTGCCAACGCCGGGCAGGGTCATGAGCTCGTCGATATCGGAAGGAACCTGCCCTCCGTAGACCTCGACCAGCCTGCGGGCCATGCCCACTAGATGTGCGGCCTTGGAGTTGGGGTAGGAGACCGATTTGATCAGCTCGTACACCTCGGCCGCCTCGGCTTTGGCGAGGGCGTCGGGGGAGGGATAGCGCTCGAACAGCGCGGGAGTGACCATGTTCACCCGTTTGTCGGTACACTGGGCCGACAGGACCACGGCGCAGATCAGCTGGAAAGGGGAGTCGAAGTCGAGCTCCGACTGCGCTTCCGGCCGGTTCGCGGCGAACCAGTCGACTATGGCTTCAAAGCGGGCTTTGCGCGTCATATGGTGATGCTCAGGTCGATTACTTCGCTCGAGCTCTGGAGCTCGCGGCAATGCTCGTCGGCGCAGACGAAGACCCTTCCGGGGAAGTTTTCGAAGATGTGGCGGTCGTGGGTAACTATCACTACCGCGGTTCCATCGGTCTCGTTGAGCTTGCGGAACAGGTTCATGATGCCATGGGCAGTCTCTGCGTCGAGGTTGCCGGTCGGCTCATCGGCCAGGATGACTTCGGGTTTGTTTAGGATGGCGCGGGCTATCGCGATACGCTGCTGCTCGCCTCCGGAGAGTTGGTGGGGCATTTTATGCTCCTTGGTCTCCATCCCTACCGCCTCAAGCACTTCCATGATGCGCTTTTCAATGTCGGCCTTGTTCTTCCAGCCCGTAGCTTTCAGGACGAACTCAAGGTTGTCGTGGACGCTCCTGTCTGTAAGGAGCATGAAATCCTGGAATACGACTCCGCATTTGCGGCGCAGCAGGGGAATGTCTCTGGTACGAAGGTTCTGGATCCTGAATCCGCAGACGTCGCACTTGCCTTCTTCGAGGGGGTACTCGGCTATGAAAGTCTTGATTATGGATGTTTTACCGGAACCGACTTTGCCGACTATGTAGACGAAATCGCCGGGATAAATGTCCATGTCGACATCGTACAGAACGGTGTCTTCTCCACCTTTGATGTGGGCTTTCCTGAGGGTAATCAGGGCTTCCTTTTCCTGGGCCATCAAAAACTTGAAATTTTTGTAGTGAAACACTACAAATATAGCGACATTTTTAGTAAATTTGTAAGATTGGAAACGTTAATAAAAATTAGCTAAAACATATGAGGGTTTTCCCGCTACGAAAGTTCGCCGTTCTTGCGGCGGTTCTCGCTCTGCTGAGCACCCCTTCGGCTTTCTCAAAAGATACGAAAGCTTATAAAACAGCGCTGGATATGTACCGCCACGGTATGTACGAAAGGGCTATGGCCCTGTTCGAGCTGCAGACCGGAGACGATTTATGCCAAGACTATGCTCTGCTTTGTGCAGTAAAACTTCGCAGCCGCAACTGCGGCCGGAGGGTGGAGGCTATGGACGCCGCTCACCCCAAGACCATGATCAACTCCGCAGTTCACTTCGAATATGCTCTGCTCCTCTTCGACGAAGGCGAGTACGACAAAGCCTCGGAAGAGTTTGCAAAGGTCAGCAAGAACCGCCTCTCGAGGGCCGAAGTCAGCGAGTATTGGTATAAAAAGGGCTTTGCCGCATACAATGTCGGCAATATGGATGAAGCCGCGGACTGCTTCCTCGAGTGTACTTCCCGCGAATCGCAGTACATGAACCCCTCGCGCTTTGCCCTCGGTAGCATAGCCTACGGACAGAGCGATTTCGAGAAGGCCGCATCGTGGTTCGAGCTGACTAAGACAGACGAACGTTTCCGCGTTCTAAGCGAGTTCTACCTTGTCGATTGTCACTTCATGATGAAGGACTACAATTATGTGGTCACCAACGGCGAGAAAATCTTCCCCGAGCTTACTCCGGAAAGCAAGCAGCACATGTCCAGGCTCCTTTCCGAGTCCTATCTGGTTGTAGGCGATGCCGGTAAAGCGAAGGAGTATCTTGGATGGGAAAACATTTCGGCTGGCTCCAGCTCGGATTATTTCCACGCCGGCTCGGTTTATTATGCACTCGGAGACTACACCAATGCAATCAGGTACTTCGAGCAGATGACAGACAGGACCGACTCCATAGGCCAGATCGCTTCCTATCAGCTGGGCCATTCCTACATCAAACTCAAGAATAAGGTTAAGGCTCTTACTTGCTTCCAGGAAGCCTCTGCGAAGGATTACGACGACGTCATTAAGGAAGATGCCTTCTTCAACTACGCAAAACTTGCCTTCGACCTCAACAGCGACGATTCCGTCTTTGCAGACTACATTGCCAAGTACAACACTTCCCGAAAGGGCGAGATGATTTACGACTATCTGGCCATGTCTGCTCTTAAGAAAAAGGATTATGCGGCAGCGGTTGAGGCTTACGACAATATCGACGACCTTACTGATCCCCAGAAAATCAATTACGTTAAGGCCAACTACCTCAGGGCGGATCAGCTGATCCGTCAGGGCGCTTATAAAGACGCCGTCCGCTACCTTAAGGCCGCTTCGGCGTATTATTTCCCGAAGAGTGACCGTTTTAATCAGCTCTGCAGGTATACCCTCGCCGAGACCTATTACAGAACGGAGCAGTATAAGGAGGCTCTTAAGCTTTACAACGACCTGTATAACCTCTCGGCTCTGGATGGCCGTCAGGAAGGCAAACTAATCCCATACAGTATCGCATATACTTATTTCAAGCAGGGCGATTACGCCGGAGCCGCGAAGTGGTTCGACACTTACCTCAGAACCAGGGATGCCATTGCCAGGCCCGACGCTTTGCTGAGGCGTGCAGATTGCGATTTCGCCCGCAAGGATTACGCTGGCGCCGCAGCCGGTTATGAGGCGTATATCAAGGAATACCCGCCGTCTGCAACTGATCTCTATGCTTATTATCATCAGGGTGTAGCATACGGTCTGGTCGGAGATAAGGCCCGTAAGGTAAATGCCTTGTCGAAAGTCAAGAACGCCGTCCCCGGCAGCAAATACTACAACCAGGCTCTCTACGAACTGGGAAGGGCATACAACGAAGTCGGAGATCCTGAAATGGCAATCAGTGTCTTTGCGCTTCTGGAAGACAATACTACCGACAAAGAGTACATTGCAAAGGCTCTGATGGGTAAGGGTATGGTCCTCAGGAATTCTTCGAAGTTCGACGAGGCCCTTGACTGCTATAAGAGGGTGGTTGCCGAACTTCCGGGTACTGAGTACTCCAACGACGCCCTCCTCTCGATCCAGTCTATCTACAATGCTAAAAAGCAGCCTGAGAAGTATATCGAGTACCTCGAGGCCAATAATCTCACGGTCGGAACCAGCGAGGCCGATAAGATGCAGCTCTATTACAATACCGCGGAGCAGGTCTTCCTGGCCGGCAACTATTCTGTCGCGGTATCGTCGTTCATACGCTTTATCACTACCTATCCCGACGCCAAGAACGTCCCGACTGCGTATTATTACATGGCCGAATCCTACAAGAACTTAGGCCAGAAAGAGAAAGCCTGCGAACACTATCGCAAGGCCATCGACGAAGGCCTGAGCGGTTCTTATGCTGAACTGGCCATGGTCAATTATGCCGGGCTGTCCTACTCTCTGGAGCACTTCGAGGATGCATTCGCCGCTTATTCGAGCCTCCTCGCCCAGAGAGAGATGCTCTCCAGCAAACTGGACGCCCTTGCAGGTAAGATGCGTTCTGCCTACCGGGCCAGAATGTACTCTGAGGCAATCTCTTCTGCCAAATCGGTTGAGACCAGCGCTGATACTCCGGCCCTTCGCCGTGAGGCCCTGTATATCCAGGCCAAGTCCTACATGACCATGAGCCAGCGCGACGAAGCCTTCAAGATTCTGCGCAGACTCGCAGCAGAACCTTCCACTTCCGAGGGCGCAGAGGCGCGTTACCTCATTATCCAGTCTACGTTCGACGGCGGCAACTTCGCCGAGGTCGAGAATCTCGTCTACGATTTCGCCTCTAAGGCAGGGGACCAGTCCTACTGGCTTGCCAAGGCATTCATAGTGCTCGGAGACTCCTTCGTGGAAAGGGGCAATATCGAGCAGGCCGTCGTGACTTACGAAAGCGTCCGCGACGGATATACTCCTACGCAAGAGGGCGACGACGTCCTCGAGGCAGTCGAACACAAATTATCAACCCTCTGATCCGAAAATGATGAAAACCAGACATATCATACTCAGCGCGCTCCTGGCGCTCATCGCCTGCGGCGTTTCGATGGCCCAGACCATCAACCCGAGTGTTGAGGTTACCAACGACTTCCTGTCTTCGGTCGACGATTACAACAAGGTAGTCGTAGACCCGGCCGTTCCGGATTCAGTGGTGCAATTCAACCTCAATTTCGACTACGACGTGTTCGCAAAGCCCTACAAAGGCTCTTACGACTTCACTCCGTACAACATCATGTTCATCCCGCAGACGACCCGCGAGAAACGCTCGGTCTTCTTCATGAACCTGGGTGCGGGTTACACCCTTCATCCGGTGGCTACCGCAGTCCTGTCTCCCCGTACTAAAGGGAAGTTCGCCATCACTGCGTATCAGGACTTCCAGGGCTATTATGGACCCTACAGGCATTTCGACAATACCATCAGGTGGGATGGAACTTCTACCTACGATGGAATGGACCTCTCCGAGCGCGCCGGTATTCAGGGTACCCTTAGGCTCGCCAAGACAGACCTCATGTTCAATGTCGCATACAACGGCCTTTTTGTCAGGGATGAGATTATTACCGCAGGAACATACCACGACTTCGGTGGCCAGATTAGAATAGCCTCTGCCGATTGGGCCGATAACTTCATGGCCTACGATGTCGAGGCTCGCTACAACATGGCGGTAGAGAATGCTGTCGCCGCCCTTAAGGAGAGCAAGTTCGTTATCAGGGGAACTCTCGCTCCGGTTTCGGAGGCCCCGGTAGGCTTCGCCATGGACTTCAATACAGGCTACACTGGCTATTACGGAGCCCTGAGTTCGGCTATTTACAATATCGCTACAACTCCGAAGGTCGATTTCGATTTGTGGAAATTCCATTTCTCGACCGGAGCCAAGTTCTCATTCATCAACAGGATGGCCAACAACCAGTTCTATGTCTATCCCCATCTCAAGATCGATATCAAGATGGTGGGCGACAAACTGGATCTGTTCGCAGGCGTAACAGGCGGCGACGAACTGAACTCCTATTCGAGGCTCAAGAGGCGCAACCATCACTTCCACTACGATGCAGCAGAGGCCTATGACGACCTTAGGTTCTCCCGTGAGAAATACAATGCCTTCGTAGGTTTGACCGGCAGCATAAGCTCTCTGTTCGAATATGACCTCCGTTTCGGCCACGCGGCGCTTGAGAATTCGCCTCTGGATGGCATTAACGCAGCGGCGAACAGTGCTGTCGTCAAGTTCGCCGACTACGATATGACTTATGGAGACTTTACTGCAGTTCTCGACCTCCGCTCCCTTGAATTCGAGACGGGACTGCACTATAGGAAGACCGACATAGCAGGACTTGCAGACGTATTTGATCTGCCAATGTTCTCGTCGGACTTCAGCCTTACATACAACCTGCGCAGGCGCATCTATCTGGGCGCTTCGCTCGATATGGCCCTGGCCCGCAAGATGACATCTTCGGCCGCTACCCCCGTGACCTATACACTGCCTGCATGGTATGACCTCGGCCTTTACGGCGAGTACAAATTCGGACAGGTATTGTCGCTCTGGGTCCGCGGAGGCAACCTCCTCAATCAGACTATAGAGAAGGTTCCGTTCATAGCGGAACACGGCGTCCATGTCACCGCCGGTTTATGTCTGAATTTCAGATAATTTTTAGTAAATTCGCGCACTTTTTTAAAAGCAACACAAGATGGTAGATTCAGAAGAGATGAAGAAAGCGGAAGAACAGTACTCCGCGAGCAGTATCCAGGTCCTCGAAGGTCTTGAGGCAGTACGCAAGAGGCCTTCCATGTATATTGGAGACGTTTCCGAAAGGGGACTCCACCACCTCGTCTATGAGGTCGTCGACAACTGTATCGACGAAGCGATGGCCGGTTACTGCGATACTATAACGGTGACTATCCTCCCGGACAACTCGATCAAGGTGGTCGACAACGGCCGTGGTATCCCTACGGATATACACGAAAAGGAAGGACGCTCGGCCCTCGAGGTCGTTCTTACCGTCCTACATGCCGGTGGTAAATTCAATAAAGACAGCTACAAGGTTTCCGGAGGTCTCCACGGCGTGGGTGTATCCTGCGTCAACGCCCTGTCGGATCTGCTCATAGCTGAAGTCCACCGCGAAGGAAAGATATTCAAACAGACCTATTCCAAGGGTAAGCCGACATCCTCAGTGGAGGTAATCGGAACCTGCGAGGATACTGGAACTACGATCACCTTCCATCCGGATGCTACCATCTTTACCCAGACTATCGTCTACAAATACGATACTCTTGCCGCACGTCTTCGCGAGCTCTCTTACCTCAATAAGGGAATCAGCATCGTCCTCACCGACGAACGCGAGCTTATCGACGAATACGCGGAAGATGAGAACGGCAATACCAAACCTACCGGAAGGCAGGTTTTCCGCAGCGAGAAGTTCTACTCCGAGCTTGGACTCAAGCAGTTTATCGGCTATCTGGACGCCGGAGCAGATACCCTCATGCCCGAGCCCGTAGGAATCTCTTCCGATAAGATTATCCCTATCGACATAGCCCTTCAGTATAACACTGGTTACAGCGAGAAGATCTACTCTTACGTGAACAACATCAACACCATTGAAGGTGGTACACACCTCCAGGGCTTTAAGATGGGTCTTTCCCGTTCGCTCAAGAACTATGCAGAGAAAAACAATCTCCTTGCGAAGCTCAAGGATCCGCTCGCCCCGGAAGATTTCCGCGAAGGCCTTACAGCCGTTATTTCGGTGAAGGTGGCAGAGCCTCAGTTTGAAGGCCAGACTAAGACTAAACTCGGTAATCCCGAGGTTACTTCCGCAGTTTCCCAGGCTACCGATGCCGCTATGAGCAACTTCCTTGAGGAAAATCCGAAGATTGCAAAGACCATCATCGAGAAGATAGTCCTCGCCGCAACTGCCCGTAACGCTGCCCGCAAAGCCCGTGAAATGGTCCAGAGGAAGACCTATCTCGGCGGCGCCGGAATGCCCGGTAAGCTGGCTGACTGCTCGGAGAGGGATCCTGAGAAGTGCGAACTCTTCCTCGTGGAGGGAGATTCCGCAGGCGGTACCGCAAAGCAGGGCCGCGACCGTAAGACTCAGGCCATCCTGCCTCTTCGTGGTAAGATTCTCAATGTCGAGAAGGCTGTGGTAGACCGCGCTTTCGACAGCCAGGAAATCCAGAATATCTACACCGCCCTTGGTGTGACTGTAGCCCAGGAAGACGAAACCGGCGAGAAACACATGGACCTCAGCAAGCTCAGGTATCACAAAGTGATAATCATGACCGATGCCGATGTCGACGGTTCCCATATCGCGTGCCTTATCCTGACCTTCTTCTTCCGCTATATGTTCGATCTCATCAAGAACGGCTACGTATATCTTGCAACTCCGCCCCTCTACCTCGTGAAGAAGGGCAAGGAAGAGATCTACTGCTGGACCGAAGAGCAGCGCGAGCAGGCAGCCCTCGCCCTCGGCAAGGGCTCTGACAAGGGTTATACAGTACAGCGCTACAAAGGTCTCGGTGAGATGTCCGACGAGCAGCTCTGGGATACTACTATGAACCCGGAGAAGAGGCGCCTGCGCCAGATCACCATCGAGAACGCCGCTCAGGCCGAGCGTACCTTCTCAATGCTGATGGGCGACGACGTACCGCCTCGCCGTCAGTTCATCGAGGAGAACGCACACTACGCAAACATCGACGCATAGCCGGATGAAAATACCCTTCAGACTCAAGGTCTTTTCGCCTCTCATTTTTCTTTTCGCCGTCTTGATAGCCTTCACGCCAAGGACAGCGAAATGGAGTTATGAATACAGGAAAGGCTCGGTGTGGCAGTATGAGACCTGTCGCGCCAGATTGGATTTCCCCATCCTCAAGACCGAAGCCCAGAAAGCCGAGGAGGCCCTTAGAAATTCCTCGGTCCGCCCGCCTTATTTCAAGCTTTCTGAGGCTGTGGCCGCCGAGAACCTGGCTAAGGCTTCGGGCCTCGATTATCTGGCGTATCCCGAACTTGAGCCGGCGATAGTATCCTCGCTCAGGGGTATCTACGCCAAAGGTGTTGTTTCAGATGCCGGTCTCACTGCCCTCGAAGGCCAGGAAATAGCCTATGTCCAGAAAGACAAGCGCGCACAAAAAGTGCCCGCCACCGAACTTTATGGACTTGCATCAGCCCGTACTGCCTTGCTCGCCAAGGTGACGGAGGCTTTTCCGGAGATGAGGGCGGATTCTGTGCTTCGCGCTTGCGGGGCGTATGAACTGATTGCTCCCAATCTGGTATTTGACGAGCAGCTTACTTCACTTGTCAGCAGTCAGACAGAAAACACTGTCTCTGAGACTGTTGGCTTTGTCAGAGCAGGTGATGTCATAATCTCGAAGGGGGATATAGTTACCGAAGAACTTGCCCAGGTTCTTGATTCCTACAAAGCGGAATACGAACACAGCGTGCTCTCCGGCGGAAAAGACTGGCAGTTCTGGCTGGCTAACATCCTCATATGTCTGGCTATCCTGGTCTGCTTCTATTTCGCGATTCATTTCTCGAATCCGCTTGTGTTCAAGGATTACAACAGATATCTGTACATCCTTACGCTCTTTGCCCTGATGGCGGCCCTGGAGATGTCCTTCATAAGGCTTTGGCCCAAGTGGTTACTCCTGGTACCGTTCCCGGTATTCGCGCTTTACCTCAAGGCTTTCTTCAGGACCAGAGTCATCTATCCGGTCTACATAGTGTCGCTGCTCCCGTTGCTGCTTTTCGCATCTAACGGTCAGGCGCTATTCCTTATGTATGTTGCTTCCGGCACAGTGACCCTCTACGTGTTCAATTACTTCTCACGCGGAGTCAAGCAGTTTGTGCTGGCCATTGTCACATTCGTAATCAGCGCCCTGGTCTATTTCGCATGCAGCCTCACCGGACTGGTAACCCTGAATTTCCCGAACGACTTCATATTCCTGCTGGTCGCAGCGTTCCTCCAGATTGCCGCATATCCCATCATCTATCTGATGGAGAGGATATTCAATCTGGTTTCCACTTCGCGCCTCGATGAACTTGCAGAGAATTCCAACGAACTGCTTCGCGATCTGGAGAAGCAGGCGCCCGGTACCTTCCAGCATTCGCTGCAGGTTTCGGCTCTTGCCCAGTCAATCGCCCGTGCGATAGGAGCGGACGAGTCGCTGGT
This sequence comes from Bacteroidales bacterium, assembly GCA_017617035.1. Taxonomy (GTDB): domain Bacteria; phylum Bacteroidota; class Bacteroidia; order Bacteroidales; family UBA932; genus Cryptobacteroides. The sequence goes on along the minus strand of JAFZWV010000012.1, from coordinate 2,627 downwards.
GAAAGTGGGAGCTTTGTATCACGACATCGGTAAGATGAACAACCCTCTCTGCTTTGTGGAGAATGAATCGCTCATCACTTCCGATGAAGCAAAATATCACTCCGAACTTACTCCGTTACAAAGCGCCCAGGACATCATCAAGCATGTCACAGACGGAATGGAACTGGCCCACGACCACCATCTCCCTACGGTTGTCTCGGATTTCATCCTGACTCACCACGGAACGAATTGCGTATCATATTTCTACGACAAGTTCCTTAAGGAGGGCGGTGATCCCGCTCAAAAACCGGAGTTCTGCTATCCGGGTCGTAAGCCCCATACTAAGGAGCAGGTCATCCTGATGATCTGCGACACCCTCGAGGCCGCGTCGCGAGCCCTCAGAGACTACTCTCCTGAGGCTATCTCCAATCTCGTGGAGAGACTCATCCAGGATAAGATCGACGACGGCCAGCTCGAGGAGGCAGATATCACCGTAAAAGAGCTGACGACAGCTAAACAGGTGATAAAGAGCTACATAGCACAGATCCACCACGAAAGGATCAAGTACCCGACCAGAAGAAAAAAATAACTACATACGATATATGAAAATCACAAAGAAACAGGTAGACAAGCTCAATCTTGAGCTGACCATGAACGTAGAAGCGGCAGACTATGCCGAAATCGAAAGGAAAAAACTCGCCGAAGTAAGGCGCAACGCAGATTTCAAGGGTTTCCGTAAGGGTAATGTCCCCATGTCCCTCATCCAGAAGGTTTATGGCGGACAGGTCCTGGCAGACGCAGTCAACCAGGTAGTGGGTGAGTCGCTCGGCAAGTACATCGACGACGAAAAGCTCCACATCCTCGGCGAGCCCCTCGGCAGCGAGAATCAGCCTGAAATCGACTGGCAGAGCGGCAACGACTTCGTTTTCGTGTTCGATATCGCCCTTTCGCCTGAGATCAACGTCGACGTAGTGAAGGAAGATTCCGTTCCTACCTATACCATCAGCGTTTCCGCGAAGGAGAAAGCCGATATGGCCGCTTCGATGAAGAAGTACTACGAAGGAAAGAAGGAAGAGAAGTCCGACGAGGAGATCGACAAAGAGGTCGCCGAGCGTTTCGAGGCTTCCAATAAAGACGAAGCTGCATGGCGTCTGAATAAAGATATCCGCGACTTCTACGTCGCTAAGGCAGGCATCGAGCTTCCCGAGGCGTTCCTTCGCAGGTGGCTTCTCCATGCCAATGAAGGCAAGGTTACCGAGGAGCAGCTCGAGAAGGAGTTCCCGGCATTCCTTGAGGATTTCAAGTGGCAGATGGTCCGCGGTTACCTCATGAAGAAGTTCGGCTTCGAGATTACCAAGCAGGATATCGAGGAGGCCGCAAAGGCTTTCGTTACCTACCAGTACGCCATGTACGGTATCGGCAACGTCCCCGAGGATATGATTGCAGAGGCCGTAAAGAACGTTCTTAACGATCAGAAGCAGATCGACCGCCTCGCAGAGCAGGTCGAGGATCAGAAGGTTCTCTCCAAGATCAAGGAGACCATCACCCTCAAGGCCAAGAAGATCACTTCCGAGAAATTCCGCGAGCTCAAGTAATGCTTAAACGCCTGTATACAGTCCTCGCGCTGATCGCGATTTGTCTTCCCGCTTCCGCGGCGAAGAAGAAAGCCGTAGACCCCCGCGAGGACTGCAAGTATACGGTCGAGTATCAGGAAGGTAAAAGGCTGTATACCGTCGGTCTGACTTACGGCGAGAGTGAAGCTACCCTGAAGCATTTCAGGCTCGCCGGAAAGAAATGGCTTGCGATGGGCGAGCCTATAGTCCTTGGTTTAGATGAGGCGGAACAAATCATTCCGACCGATTCTTTGGGACTTGTTACAATCGACGGTGAGAGATACGCTTTGCTTTCCTATCTGAGGGTCAACGAAGGCGGGAAGGACTTGGATTATGTGGTTTCCGTAGTTCGTCTGACAGGAGACTATGTAGAAACCGTCAATTTCAACGGTCGCAACCTCCTGAGCCCATCGGCTCTGCCGGATTATAAGATAGAGGGTATGTCGAACCTCGGTTTCGTTGAGAATCCCTCTCCTGCGGTGGATTATCTGGCCGCATTGGTCGCAGCTGACGAGCGTCTGGTCGTTCTCTCGGAAGATATTTATCTCACCGACAAGTCTATCGAGTGGTGGCTGGAGCGCAATCCCAATGCTATGGGATCGGCTAAACGCTTTGAGATAGGCTCTGTCGCAGCCGAAAGTTCGCTGGCTGCGGCGTTCAAAACAGCCCGCAAAGAGAGCAAGGGAAAATACCAGTGCGCCGCCATCGACGCCCGCGGCTATACCTGCCTTGTTGTCCGCAATTCCTCGACTGGCAACTATATCCTCGTCTGGGCTGTACCCGTCTGTACCAACCGCCAGACCCAGTGGTACCTGAAAAACTTCTATTTCGAAAATGAAACCACCCTTGCAATGATCTACTACAAGGGCAGTTCCATGACCAAAATTCGAATCAATCTAGCTAACAAAACAATCCTTCGCTAGAATAAGCAGAACAAACTGCACCCCTGATACCGCTATCGCCTTAGGACGCTCCGCGTCTGACGGCGACCCTAGTCCGGGCAAAAAGCGGCTCAGGGGTGCAGTTTGTTCTGCT
>JAFZWV010000011.1 GCA_017617035.1 Bacteroidales bacterium | reverse complement strand
CCAAAGCGCCCCTAAGGATGTGGTAACGTACACCCGGAAGGTCCTTAACACGACCGCCGCGCACCAGCACGATGCTGTGCTCCTGGAGGTTGTGGCCTTCGCCGGGGATGTAGGCATTGACCTCTTTAGAATTCGTCAGACGTACACGTGCGACCTTACGCATTGCTGAGTTAGGTTTCTTAGGCGTAGTAGTATACACACGCACGCAAACGCCACGCTTCTGAGGGCAAGCATCCAACGCACGAGACTTCGATTTTACTTCGATGACCTCGCGTCCTTTGCGAACCAATTGTTGAATTGTTGGCATATTAAAAAGTAATAAAATTAAAGCCCCAAAATTTTTGGGGCTGCAAATATAGTAAAAAATCTGAAAATCCTAGCGATAATCCGCAAACTCAGCGTCTTTTGCCGCTTTTTCTGCGTAGACGGGATCCTCGATAGCTTTTGCGAGATGCTCTTTCACGCCGGCGGCGTCGCCAAGGCGGGCGGCGGCGATTGCGGCGATGTAGCTGTCGCGGGCGGTTGCATCGCTCGACGCAGCCGCCGCCTTGTCGGCCTGGCCGTCCAGGATGAAGGCGAGAGCCTCATTCCTGCTGCCGGTGCCGGCGAGGGCCTCAGCCGCCGAGGTATAATCTCCGAGAGCTATCTTTGCGGTACCGATGTTCTTGAGAGCATCTTCAGTACCGGACTGCTCGAAGAGGTTGATGGCATTTTCATATTTGCCGCGGCGCATCTCGATTACCCCGAGGAGGTTCATGACGTCGGGGTCACCTTCGTCGGTGTGGGTCAGATAAGCAAGAGCGACCTCGATCTTATTCTCGTTGAGTGAGAGGGCGGCAAGGTTGTAATATCCGGTGTTGGAACCCCAACGCTCGGTAGTAACCCTGTAATAGAACTTCTTGTTCTCGTTGTTGTCGCTGATGGTGGCGAGGTGGAGGATCTCCGCTTCGGAGAGCATGGCTAGCTGATTCTCGGCCATGGACTTAAGCTCTTCGTCGGAATATCCGATATGTTCGGCGCTCACTACGAACGAGGCTCGGCGCAGTCCGGGGAACACGTCCTTCTTGATATCTTCATATATAAAGGAAAGGTTCTTGATTTCCTGCTCGCGGACTTCGGGATCGGAGTACATCGACAGGACACGGAGGATCAGGTCCTTATCCTCGATATCGGAATTGGCCATGGCCTCTTTGAAGCCTTCCCAATCCTGACCGACGCTGCTCACCTTGATGGAGTCGGACAGCCCCTTGCCCATCTGGGCCCAGGTGTTTTCGGCGGCCTTGGCCCTGTCTTCGGAGAGCTTGTCGTTGAGGTCTACACCGCCTTCGGGCGAAGCGTAGGCGACAATCTCTGCGCTGGTCACATTGTATCGTGAATCGTTTTTGAGGTCGCGAAGATATGATTTGTATACCTCGAGAGCGTTTTTATTCTGACCGTTGTTTTTCACCTGCGAAGAGTTCACATCGAAGAGGATGCTGGTCTCGGTAGTGTAGCTGGTGATCTGCTCGAAGCCGTCCGGCTTGGGCTGAAATTCTCCGCTGAAGTCGGCAAGCCTGTAAGTCGCAATGCAACCGTCGGCGACTTTGACGGGAGGAAGGTCCATGCTCTTTCCGTTGATGGTAACCTTATTCTGAAGCTGAAGCACGCACTGCTCCATTCCTGGAACGAAGTCGAAACTTACATTCAGGGTGTGTTCGCCTCCCTTAAGGGGGATAACCCTGTAATTAGCCTTGATCTGCTCTCCCTGATAGATATAAGGGGTACCGGTTCTCTGGCCGTCGGCATAAACGATAACCGGGGTAACTACCATCATCGAGTTTGTCTTGAAATATCCGGCAGGGAAATTGATGGTAATTGCCGCGTCGACCTTGCCGCCCACCACCTCAAGGATGTGGGGCTCGCAGGTAATGCTGAGATCGGCGGCTGTATTTTGTACGGGTTTCTGGGAAGAGCAGGCGATGGCCGCCAGGGCGACACATGCTGCGAGGATTATCTTGGTAGCTTTCATCATATATTATATTGTGCAACAAAGATAAAGATTTTTAAGTAACTTTGCAGACTACGACTCAATGGATACCCAGGAATTACAACGAATAAAGAACAGGTATGACATCATCGGTAACGATGCTGCCCTGAACCTCGCGATCGAGATGGCCAGCGTGGTCGCCCCGAGCGATCTCGCCGTCTTGATAACTGGCGAGAACGGTTCAGGAAAGGACGTCATCCCGCGCATCATCCACGACAACAGCCGCAGGCGTACAGCCCCGTTCCTGGCGGTCAACTGCGGCGCCATCCCGGTCGGGACTATCAACGCCGAGCTCTTTGGCCATGAAAAAGGCTCCTTCACGGGCGCTGTCGCGACCCGCAAGGGCTACTTCGAGGAGGCCGACGGCGGAACCCTGTTTCTCGACGAAATAGGCGAGCTGCCTCGCGAGACCCAGGCCATGCTCCTGCGCGTGCTGCAGGACGGCGAGTACCTCAAGGTCGGCTCGAGCAAGGTGGAGAAGACCAACGTCCGCGTGATAGCGGCGACCAACATCAACCTCCAGCACGCCGTCGAGACCGGAAAGTTCCGCGAGGACCTCTACTACCGCCTGAACGCCTTCCAGATCAAGATGCCGGCTCTTCGCGACCGCAAGGACGACATATACCTGCTGTTCCGCAAGTTCACCTCCGACTTCTCGGAGCGCTCGCGCCTCTGCAAGATTTCGCTCACGCATGAGGCTATCTCGGTGCTGAAGAACTACCGCTGGCCGGGCAACGTCCGCCAGCTCAAGAACTTCACCGAAGCGCTCACGGTCATGGAGTCAAGGCCCGTCACTCCGACGTCCGACCGTATCGAGTTGGACGCGCCTGAGCTGCTGCTCCACATGCCGCGCGAGGCCGAGCAGGTCCTGCCGGCAATCGTGGGTGAAGGCCAGGGAAGCAGCCGCATGAGCGACGACGACGTCAGGGCCATAGTCAAGGCCATCCTCGACCTCAAGCAGGAAGTCGACCGCCTGAAAAAGATAGTGGATAACCCGGCCTTTTGTCATTCCGAGCAACGCGAAGGAATCCCCCCCGTCGCCGACGATGCCGAATGGCAGGAATCCCAGCCGTCGGAGCCCGCCGGACCGGCCGTGAAGTCGATCAGGCAGAGCAACGACGAACTCTACGCCGCAACCCTCGCCAAATACGACGGAAAAGTCAAACCAGCAGCCGCCGAGCTGGGCGTGTCCGAGAGGACCATCTACCGCTGGCTCTCGCTGCAAAAGAAGTCCGCCCGATGAGCAAGACCATGCGCATACTCGTCCTCAGCCTCGCCGTGATCGCGGTGAGCGCCTGCGGCATCTACTCCTTCTCCGGCACCTCCATCAAACCGGACGTGAAGACGATCACGATCAACTATTTCGAGTATAAGGCCATGAAGGTGAACCCTTCGCTGAGCAACGACCTTACCGAGGCGGTCCGCAACCAGTTCAGACGCATGACCGGCCTTGAGCAGGTCGACATGGACGGGGACCTTGAGATTTCCGGCCAGGTTACCGGCTACGACGTCCGCGCTTCTGCGGTGACCGCCGGCGATGTGGCCGCGATGAACCGTCTGACCGTGACCGTGAAGGTTGACTTCACGAACCGCAAGTACCCCGAAGAGGATTTCACCGGCAAGAGCTTCTCGGCCTATGCCGATTATGAATCGACCACTTCCCTTGATGCAGTGGAGTCTACTCTCTGCGTCGAGATCATCGATAAGATAGTAGAAGACATCTTCAACGCCACCGTCGCCCAATGGTAAAAAAGAACCTCATAGACCTGAAGACCCTGAATCTTGAGGAACTGAACGGAGTGGTGAGCCTGTATCCATGGTTCGCCGCCGCCAGGGCCGAGCTTTGCCGCAGGATGGCTACGCTTGGCGATGGGGCATGGTCAGACGAGAAGTATGCCGAGCAGGCTCTGTACATGGGCTCGCGCAGGCTCATCTTCAATCTGGTCGAGCAGGCCCGCGCCAAGGGCTCCGAGGCTCCGGTAGGCGAGCTGATTGAGGGTTACTTTGCCCCCGGCTCGAAGCGCCGCGAGGGTAAGCAGGTCTTCGTTGTCGGAGGAGACTATTTCTCTGCCGAGCAGTATGAGGGAGTGCGCCTCGAACAGGACAATATCTTCTCTTCGTTCGCCGGCCAGGAAACTTCCGCGGCATCTGCTGATCCCGTTGAGGAATTCACCGATTTCTGCACAGAGTCTCTCGCGAAAGTCTATCTCGACCAAGGCTATAAAGACAAGGCAAAGGAGATTTATTCGAAACTAAGTTTGCGATATCCGGAAAAAAGTGCTTACTTTGCAGCCCTTATTGAAAAAATAGATCAAAATTAATATGAACGCATTATTCACAACATTGGTGGTGCTCATCGTTATTGCCGCTATCCTCCTGGTGCTCGTAGTGCTGCTCCAGAACGGTAAGGGCGAGGGCCTCGCCAGCAACTTCACCGCCGGAAACCAGACCTTCGGTGTCCGCCAGACAGCAGACCTCCTCGAGAAGATCACCTGGGGTCTCGTAGCATTTATTGCAGTAGTCTCCATCGTAGCCTCCTTCGCTACCAGTTCGAAGAACACTACAGTCGACATCACCGACCAGATCGAGAATGTCGCCTCGGAGCCCGCTTTCCCTGCTACTCCCATCCAGGCCAATCCCGACGAAGAGTAGTCCGGTTCAAAACCGCTGACATTTTGTCAGTGGTCCGCAATTTGACCTTCAACCGGTTGTCCCCTAAAGGACGATCGGTTTTTTAATTGTTGTACGCTATGGAGAACAAATACGAATTCTTGAGTAAATACGCTATCGACCTGTGCGAGAAAGCCGCGCAGGGTAAGCTCGACCCTGTGATCGGGCGCGACGACGAAATAAGAAGGGTCCTCCAGATTCTGTCTCGAAGGACAAAGAACAACCCCATCCTGGTCGGCGAACCGGGCGTGGGTAAAACTGCAATATCCGAGGGCATAGCCCAGAAGATAATCAACGGCCAGGTCCCCGAGACCCTGAAAGACAGGAAGATCTGGGCCCTGGATATGGGCGCGCTTATCGCAGGTGCAAAGTACCAGGGTGAGTTCGAAGAGCGTCTTAAGGGAGTCGTGAAGGAGGTGGTCGACAGCGAGGGCAAGGTGATCCTTTTCATCGATGAAATCCACACTCTGGTCGGCGCGGGCCGTTCGACCGGCGCCATGGATGCGTCCAACATCCTCAAGCCGGCGCTTGCCCGCGGCGAACTCCGCACGATAGGTAGCACCACTTTGGACGAGTACCAGAAATACTTCGAGCAGGACAAGGCTCTCGAGCGTCGTTTCCAGAAGGTCATGGTCGACGAGCCCTCGCCGGCCGAGTCGATCGCAATCATGCGTGGTCTGAAGGACCGCTATGAGAACCATCACCATGTCCGTATCGAGGACGACGCCCTCATCGCGGCAGTCAACCTCAGCCACCGATATATAACGAGTCGTTTCCTCCCCGACAAGGCCATCGACCTTATCGACGAGGCGGCGGCGAAGCTCCGTCTGGAGATGAACTCCGTCCCTGAGCCCATAGCCGAGCTCGACAGCGCAATCCGCCAGCTCGAGATCGAGAAGGAGGCGGTCAAGCGCGAGGGGACTTCCCTGAAGAGCCAGAAGATCGATACCGAGCTCGCCGAAAAGCAGGCCGAGCGCGCAGAACTCGGCAAGCGTTGGAACGAGGAGAAGGGAATCCTTAACGACATCCAGGCCGCACGCCAGCAGCTCGAGGACTACCGCCATCAGGCCGAAGTCGCGGAGCGCGAGGGTAACTATGGCAAGGTCGCGGAGCTGCGCTACGGCAAGATCGCGGAGGCGCAGAAGAAAATTGACTCTCTGCTCGCGCGTCAGGCCGAAATCAAGGATCCGATCATCACGGAGGCCGTGACTCCGGAAGACATCGCCGAGATCGTCTCCCGCTGGACTGGCATCCCGGTGAACCGCATGCTCCAGAGCGAGAGGGAGAAACTTCTGACCATGGAGACGGCCCTTCATGCGCGAGTCGTCGGCCAGGACGAGGCCATCAAAGCCGTGTCCGACGCCGTTCGCCGTAGCCGTGCGGGGCTTTCGAACGAGCACCGTCCGCTCGGATCGTTCCTCTTCCTTGGCACGACCGGCGTGGGTAAAACCGAGCTCGCGAAAGCGCTGTCGGAGTTCCTCTTCAACGATGAGTCCATGATGACCCGTATCGACATGAGCGAATATCAGGAATCTCATACGGTCAGCCGTCTGGTCGGCGCGCCTCCGGGATATGTTGGCTACGACGAGGGCGGTCAGCTCACAGAGGCCGTGCGTCGCAAACCATATTCGGTCGTGCTTCTCGACGAGATCGAGAAGGCCCATCCGGATGTGTTCAACGTTCTGCTGCAGGTGCTGGACGACGGTCGTCTTACCGACAACAAAGGCCGCACGGTCGATTTCAAAAACACGGTCATCATCATGACGTCCAATTTGCGTGAAGAGGAGTTGAGGTTGCGCATGCGTCCGGAGTTCCTGAACCGTATCGACGAAACTATAGTGTTCCATCCGCTTACGACCGACGATATTCGTGAGATTGTCGGAATCCAGATGCGTCTGCTGCAGAAGAAGTTGGAGGAGGAAAATGTGACTTTGAGTTGGACCAAGGCCTTCGAAGACCTGATGGTCCGTGACGGCTACGATCCCGACTTCGGCGCTCGACCTGTCAAGAGATTGATTCAGAGGGAGCTCGTCAACCAGCTCGCCGTCGAAATCCTCGATGGCCGCATCCGCAAAGACGCCGCCATCGAAGTCGACGCCTCCGACAATCGCGTGGTAATCCGCAATAAATAATTTTTCGACTTTTGGACTTCTCCCCCCTTTTTTACGGGGAGTAGTCCAAAAAATTTTCATCGCAGAACAAACTGCACCCCATTGGCCGCTATCGCCTGGAGACGCTTCGCGTCAAACGGCGACCCTAGTCCGGGCAAAAAGCGGCCAATGGGGTGCAGTTTGCTTCTGCTTACACTCTGAAATGCCCGGCTGTAACCCACAACCTGACGCTGATAATTATTTTGCGAAGGCGAGGGTGGCGACGGAGATGCGAACCTCCGGGCAAAAAGCGGCCTTGGGGTGCAGTTTGCTTCTGCTTACACTCTGAAATGCCCGGCTGTAACCCACAACCTGACGCTGATAATTATTTTGCAAATGCGAGGGTGGCGACGGATATGCGGACCTCTGGGCCGAAAGCTGCGCGGAGGGCGTCGTGGCAGGCGGTCAGGGTTGCGGCAGTGGTGCAAACATCGTCAATTAACAATATGTGACGAACCGTGCATACCCCCTTCTTTATTACGGGGAGTATGCGCATTTTACCCCCATTTTCGCTCATACCCCCGGTCGTTTTGAGGGGAGTATGCACGCCGTGGATTGCTTTTAGATTTACAGAGAACGCGCCGGAAATGTTGGCGAATCTGTCGGCGGCGCGGGTTTGAGTTTGGGTGCGGCGGGTGCGGCGCAGGAGGCGCGGGGCGAAGGCGACCCTGGAGGGGGAGTCGGAAGCCTCAGACTCCGCAGCCGGGCCAGCGGAGAGTTCGCGGGCGACGGCCCGCGCGATAATCTCCGCCTGGTTATACCCGCGCCGCACCCGCCGCGTCCAGTGCAGAGGAACCGGAACTACCAGATCCACATCAGCATACAGCGGCGATTCCCGCAAACGCCTTCCCAACATCGCTCCGAAATACCGACCCGCCGCGAAGTTTCGATGATATTTCAGCGATTGCGTGATCTGGTCATATCCCGACCCGCGCACATAGAAGAACAACGCCGTCGCCCGCTGGTATGGTTCGTATTGGAGATTTCTCGACTCGCTTCGCTCGCTCGAAATGACAATAGGAGAAGGCTCGCTCGAAATGACAAAGGGATAAGGCTCGCTCGAAATGACAAAAGGAGAAGGCTCGCTCGAAATGGCATTTCCTTTGTCATTTCGACCAAGGCCGGAGGCCGCGTGGAGAAATCTTTCTTCGATGCGGGCATTATATTTATCTGCCATCGGGTTGTGTTCCCAGCATTCGTAACGGGTGAGAGGCAAATCAACAGAACATGGCAAACACAAAAAACGCTCGCGCAGAGTCAAATCCCGGCCGCAGGAAAGACACACTCTCGGCATCAGCAAATCTGCCAACGCCGAGAGCGCATCTTTGAATCGAAGTTTTAGAAGTCTGTTGTCCATAGTTGAAAGTTCAGGGGAGGGGAAATCTAATCCGTCGCCATCGCCTTTTCGATTTCGTCAGGCGAGGCTGGCAGCCTTGGCCCTCCCAGCCTGCGCGCTCCATCAGGAGTAACCAGCACATCGTCTTCCAGGCGAATTCCGCCGAAGTCGAGATACTCCGCTTCAAGCCGCGCATAATCAATCACGCCGCGCCCGATTCCTTCAGCCTTCCACTTCGCAATGAGCGCGGGAATAAAATATATTCCAGGTTCATCAGTAATAACATTACCGGCAACCAGACGCCGCGCCATACGAAGACTACCCAATCCCAGCTGGTCGGAGCGCTTCTGATCGTCGTCATAGCCAACGATATCTTCGCCGTAGTCCTCCATGTCGTGGACGTCGAGACCCATGTTGTGGCCTAGACCATGGGGGCAGAAAAGCCCCGCGAAACCGGCCGAAGCAAGCTCAGCAGGATCGCCATGGACAAGGCCCAGATCTCCGAGCCTCGCGAGCATATGCTCCATGGCCTTAATATGAACGTCGCGATACGCCACGCCAGGTCGCGTCAGCTCAAAAGCGAGCTGGTTGCACTCGTAGACGATCTGGTAGACATCGCGCTGCTTCGCCGTGAACTTGCCGCCCGTCGGGTAGGTGCGCGTGAAATCGGAGGCATAGTGCTCATTGCTCTCCAGGCCGGCGTCGATGACCAGCAGCTTGCCGGGCTCGATTGCCTGGGCATGGGAGTGGCAGTGGAAGACCTCGCCGTGCTGCGTGAGAATCGTCTCGAAGCTCACGCCCCAGCCCTTCGCGAGCGCCACGGCCTCCATGTCACCGACAATCTGCTGCTCGATCTGGCCGATCTTGATGCCCTTGCGGGCCACGGTATGCATTTCCTGCCCGAGCACGCATGCGGCGTCGATGAGCGCGATTTCCTCAGCGTCCTTAACGAGTCGCATCTTAACGAGCGCGCGGACCAGCGGCAGCGAGGCCTTGGGGCAGCCCTTCTTTCCTGCGCGGAAAGTCTCTTCCGGCTTCAGGCCGAGCAGCCCTGCGAGCATGACGGCATTGTACCAGCGCGACACCGGCACGAAATGAACCGGGCGGCCCTTCAAAGCCTGCGCGAGTGCCCCATAGGGAGCAGTCTTCTCGATCCCGGCGCTAAGGGCATGGTCACGAATCGACGGAGTCGGGCCGTTCCAGATGATATCGTCAATATCGCAGTCGTCGCCGAACAACACGGTCTCCCCGGTCTCAAGGTCTATCGTAGCGGCAAGGCGCGGCTCGTCTATGCCGAACAGATACAGCCATGTGCTGTCCTGACGCCATTTATATGCGCACTCCTGATACTGCGCCGCAGAAGCGACGTTGCCTATAAATAGTGCGACGCCCTTTTCGCCCTTCATGAGCTGAAGTAACTCGGCGCGCCTTCTGATGTATGTCTCTTTATTTAGCATAGTACAAATATAGCAATTCTTTAGCGGCAAATGACCTCCAGGCTATGTTCAATGGTGTAGTCGTAGTCTTCGTCGTAGATGGTTGCGGTCGTGGGGGAGACCGGCATCATTGACTTCGCCCGTGTAGACGTCGCCGTTGGGGAATTTAAAGGTCGCCATATTATTTGAATTCAATTTCTACTTCATCAATGTAGAGGGTGCTGCCTATTGCGCCCTCGAACAGGTCGCCGTCTTTGCTTGAAGAAAAGACTATGGTGAAACTGTATCCGAATTGGGCAAGAAGTTCTGCATCGGCTTCGTCGCCCTCAAAGGTCAGTTCGAAGCGGGTCCATTCTTCTGCCGGCGGCAGGTCTGAGGTCTCGGCACGGCTGACAATATACGGACTCTTGGCGAGATTGTCTCCGTAGAGCGTTACTGGCTGGCCATTATCGTTAGTGTTTCTCCAAAAAACGCTTTGAATATAGGCTTCGTCAATCCTGTCGGCTATGACGTTCTTGTTCTTGTCGGTGAATTTCTCGCCCGGAGTGTATTTATACCATCCTGTCACGCGAAGGGGCTGGCGGTCGACCGGCACGCCGAACTCAGTCGTCTTCAATGCGTCGCTGAGAGCTTTGTCGACATTGAATGAACCGATATACAGCGATCCCGCGGCGATGGGCTTGCCAACCAGACCACCCAGCGTGCCGGCGGACTGGGTGTTGAGGCAGACGCATCCACCTTCATAACCATCGGTGCTCCAATATGTCGGGAACTTCTCGGGCTGGCGCTTCGAACTGACTAGCGCGGCGCCGGCGTTGCCGGACGCCCAGATGTCGAAGAGCGAGCCATCTAAATCCTGTTCATAAAAAACATGGTATCCGTATCCCGTGCGTGTTTCGACAGTGCTGTAGAGCTCGAAACTCAAACGCTCAAGCATCGCGGTGGGCATCACCTTGGCCTCAGGCTCCGAGGGGTCGCCCTTAGAGCAGGCAACCATCATTACAGCGACCAATATGCACGCAACAGCATTCTTCATATCTACAAAGATATCGCTTTTGGAGGAAATATTGGTTTTTTTGTATATTTACACAACTATGCACTTTACCTTTGGTAAAAATTGGACCGAGTTGGAAGACGGACGGAAGCTGTGGGGCAGTGAAAACGGTCTCGGGACTATCATAAGCCCCGAGGGCGACATCGGCTCCGGCCAGCTCAAAGACGGCGTCCTGAACGGCTATGGCTTCGCCTTCATCAAAAAGACGTGGGAGGAGACAATCACCCGCAAGAAAACCTATGAAGAGGTGATGGAGACAGCCGAGTTCGATTCCTGCGGGCGCGTGATCTACTGCGACGGCTCTCCGCTGACCTATACCGAGAAACGAGAAGACTGGATCCTTATGGGCGCAGGCCTGTGGGAAGACGGTAAGCTTGTAAGGCAGTCGGATATGAAGTTCCCCGAAGACCTGGTCTTCCAGGGCCAATGGGTGGAAATCATGTATGATAAAGTGCACTACGAATACCAGCCGGAGGAGATTCTTTTATCGGAAGTACCGAAGGATGGCCTGGCCCATCTGGGCTGGACCGGAGCCTACATCCAGCCCTTGCCTGACGGTCGTATACTAGGAATAGAAAGCAACGGAATCCCCTTTATCCTGGGCCCCGGAGAGGAATTCGTATACGACTACAACCCTAACCCGACTTGTTACAATAAGTATATTTATTCACTAAAACAATCCCAATTATGAGAGGACCCTCAACATTTGAAGACCTTGCTGCAGTAATCGCAGTATGTCTTGGAACTGCCCGCGCCGACGGCAACTTTGAAAAGATCGAATTCAAAGCCATCCTTGACGGACTAAGGGCTCAGTACAACTTTGAAGGCCGCGACGACCTCCTTGCAGATTATGTGAAGTTCGCCAACGAAATGGACCTTCAGGAAGCTATCCAGCGTATTAAGCGCTTCGATTCCGACGAGAAGCAGTTCACTTCCGATATGCTTTTCATGACTATCGCATCCGACGGTAAACTCGATCCCGAAGAGGAGGAGATTTATAAGGGAATGATCGAAGTCTGTGACCTTCCGCTCTTTACCGGAGCAGATCAACTCTAGAACACTATGAACGCTACCGGTGAAACCCTTGCCGCGATTTACAAGATCGCGAAGCACTTCATGTATGCAGACGGCGAGATGACCCGCGAGGAAGTCCAGCCCCTGTTCGAGTTTTTCCAGACTTTCCCTTCGGTAGACGATAAGCTCCTCGACCAGATCATGGACTTCGGCGAGAAGATGAGCGATGCCGATGCTATCCAGCACATCAAGAATCTCGACGAAGACGGCAAGCAGCAGATGGCAGACCTCTTCGCCAAGATAGTCTGCATCGACGGCGAACTTACCGACAAAGAAAAGCAGCTATACTTCCAGGTCCAGGAACTCTGCGGCCTGCCCGACCCTAGGACCGAAAACGACGAGCCTACCGAGCAGGAAGCTCCTGCCCAGGAAGATGATAACGACCATATCATCCCCGCCTTCATCGTCGCCAACTTCTACGGCATCGCCTCTGTAAAGCAGAGTTCGAACGAAGACTGGGCCACCCTCAGCGGTGAGCTCTCAGAGTGGATTGGCGCCAACGGAGTCGAGATCGTACGCTTCACCCCGGCCCTCAACGCACTTTCGGAGAAGCTGCGCCTGAACGAGCGCCATCTCGTGTTCATGGTCGACCGCAATCCTGGAAACAAGACCGTGGGCGACAACATGACCGCTACGATCCTCTACGGCCGCGGCTACCCGCTCTATGGCAACATCGTCTTCGCGCTCGAAACCGATAAGGGCTACGAGATCGAAGGCTTCTGCACCAAATCGCTCCTGAACGAGACCTTCGCCGCCATCAACGAAGCGGTCGACGGCCTCCTGAGAGTCCAGGACTAGGACCATGGCCGATAACGTCAGAGTACGCGAGCGTCCGAAAACCAAACCGGCAGTAGCGACGCAGACTGCGACTACGCCCGAGACCGCTGAAAATACGGGATCGGGCGTATGCCCCCACTGCGGCGCGACCGTCGAGCCAGGGCTGGAGTTCTGTCCGGTCTGCGGGGCGAAGCTCGTGGACTACTGCACGTTCTGCGGCGCGCCTATGCGGCCGGACGACATCGACTGCCCGGAGTGCGGCATGCCCGCAGAAGGCATCGAGTGCCCCACTTGCCACATCATCAATCACCGCCCCTTCTGCGGGCAGTGTGGCCAGCCGCTCTCTCGCGCCGCACGCATAGCCGTCGACAAAGCCAAACGCGACCCCAAGGTCAGGGAGGCCGCCCACCTGCTCATGCGGGTAGCGGAGCTCGAAGCCGAACTCGACGGCGCGGAGCCGGAACTCGAAGACGAAGGACCGCGCCAGCCTACCGAAGGTGAACTTCGCCTGCGCGAGCTCATGGCGAACGTGGGCTTCACGCCTGCCGAGACCCCGAAGGCCGAAAAGCCGAAGACCAAGCGCACCCGCGCCGAGGTTATGGCCGAGTACGAGAAAGCGGTCGAAGACGCCAATAAGGTCATGGAGGAGATGCTCCCGCCCGTGGGCATGACCCCGCAGGAGCAGCGCAATTACTGCACGGCCCGCAAGGTCGCGGTCATGGAGACGGTCCAGGAAAGCTGGCGCGGCATCCCGATGCGCGAGTCCATGGCCTGGGAGTGCAACTACTGCCACGTCCTGCATAACAACCCATGCGAGTGCGCGAAACCCGGCCTTGGCGGCAGGTGGGTGCCGTGTACCCAGTGCGAGGTCGTCCAAAGCGGCGGCCAAATCTTCACGACCAACGTCGAACGCAAAGTCTATAAACGAATCTAACGGAGCATGTCGGACGAGCTGAAAAAGGCCATGAAAGATGCCTTCAAGGGCGTACAGCGCAGGGACTACGTAGAAGATCCCTTCGTCGCTGACGCTCCTCGGGATGACAGCAATGTCATTCCGAGCGAAGCGAAGGAATCCCAGCCCACCGAGGCCATGCCCCAGCCGACTGCGTCCATGCCCCAGCCTACCGCCAGCATCCCCGAGCCCACGGCGACCATGCCGGAGAGGACGGCTGCGATGCCGGGGGAGACAGCCGCGATGCCTAGGGATCCCTTCGTCGCTGACGCTTCTCGGGATGAAAATGGTGTCATTCCGAGCGCAGCGAAGGAATCTTTAAAGCCGGGCGAAACGCTCACCGTCGGCAACCGCACCCTCACGATCGAAAAGGTCCTGGGCCATGGCGCCGAAGGCGATATCTACGTCGTCCATGACGGCAAGCACCGCTACGCCCTGAAGCTCCTGCGCGCCGGGTTCAAGACGAACCCTAAGGTCCTCGACGCCATCAAAACACTCAACGGCAAGGGCTACATCGCCGACATAATCGACTATGGCCCCGACTTCGAGCTGATGGAGTACATCCCGGGTGGCAGCGCGGCCGAGCTCAACCTCAAGGGCAACGCGCAGGCGATTCTGCTGATCGTGGCGAAAGTGGCCATGGCCCTGAGCGAACTCCATAAAGCCGGCGTCATCCACAAAGACATCAAGCCCGCGAACGTGCTGCTTCGCGGCGAGAGCGGCTCCGACTGCGTGCTGTGCGATTTCGGCATCGCCGACGTCCTGAACGACCGCGGTACCGCCATCACCCCGCAGGTGCGCACCCCGATTTACGCCGCCCCGGAGGTCTATGCCCCCGGCAACACGGTCAACCGCCAGGGCGTCATCTACTGCGAGATTGGCCCCAAGGCCGATTTCTTCTCGCTCGGCATGCTCGCCCTCTCGCTCTGGATGGGCGAAGGCGCGTTCATGACCAAGGAACAGGAGCTCGCGCTCGACAAGAAGAAAGGCCGCATCCTGATCCCGGCCGACATGCCCGATCCGCTGGCCAGGATCTGCCGCGGCCTGCTGCTCGGCAATCCCGATAAACGCTGGGACTACCCCGAGATTGAGGCTACCATACTCGGCAAGAACGACATTCCCGTCGACGAAGACGAGATTATCGAAGACCTGAACATAACCTATAATGCTTCGAAGCACCAGATAGCGAACACCCCGAAGGAACTCGCGCACTTCATGCTTGAAGACGACAGCGACCTGGCGGTGAAGTACCTCTACCGCGGACAGGTAGAGCGCTGGCTAAGGCCATATCCGGAGCTTGCCCTGGAGATCCATGACATAGTCGAGAAGCGCTATCCCCAGGACCAGAATACCGGCCTCTTCGCCGCAATCTTCTTCCTGGATCGTAAGATTCCGTTCCCGCTGAGCGGTACTTCCAGAATCGACGGTTCGGTCACGGCGACCAGCGCCGTAACCCTGAAGGATGTGAGCAATTACTGCAACTCTTCGATTCTCGATTCCGAGACGGTAAACAGGCTCAATGGCGACGTATTTACCGAGTGGGTTCGTGTGCGCAATGCGTCGATCGCCGAGCGTTTCCCGGCTTCGAACGACACAATGGACGTTTTCATGCTCCGTGTCCAACTGCTCGATCCGCTCTCGGACATCAACCTGATCAACGACCCGTCCGATCCCGATTATGCCATGACGCAGGAGGGGCTGGGCAGGCTGCTGAATAAGGCCTACAACGCATATTGGACCTGCGGCGGTACCATCGATTCGTTTGCAGCCGAGTGGGTCAAGTCTAAGCATGCTCCTGATAATCGCAGGCTGATGATGGAGACCGTGGTCAATATAGTCGCGAACTTCCTTCAGCCCGAAGACTATCATTATGTGACCGACTTCATGGACACCAAGGGCGACCGCTTCCGTAAGCAGCGCTCATGGTTTGTCTACTGTACAGACCGCAACAGCGACGACTATCGCAAGAAATGCGGCCCCAAGGACGACGAGTACCGCGTTCAGGCTGCATGGATGAAGGTTATCAAAGGCTTTGGCGTCAATCCCGAGCTGCAATTGTCCAACGGAGCAACAGTCAATTCTCTGTCCTCGTTGTTTGGACAGTCTTCCAGAACGCTGCGTAAGGATTACTCCGACGGAGGTCTTCGCGGATTCCTTGCAGTGAACCATCAGGAAGACCCGACTGTCGATTACAAGCCTCAGTTTACATACGAAAAGAGGCTTCATGCATATGTTGAGGATTTGCGCAAGATTGATGCGGATCTGACTCCCGTTACCCGCTTCGACTATGCCCGTAAAGAAGCGGACAAACTGCTTGCGTCAGGTAAACGCAAGATAGGCGTTTTAAATGTAAGAAGTGTCCTGCAGATAGTATCTGCGGTTCTGTTCTGCGCTCTGCCGCTACTGTTCATGCTTACAATGCTGGTGTTCTCAATTGTCGAACATCCATTGGTTGATGTGAGCCACTTCAAGCTGGAAAACTGGACCTGGGTCTTGGGCCTAGTCCTGGCGGCAGTGCTGTATTTCGTACTCGACACCGAGGGCTGTTTGGTGCCCATAGTCCTGGGATTAATCGGCGGTTTTATCATAATGATAATTGTCAAGTTCCTGGGACAGTTTATCCTTTATATCTTCGCCGCGCTGGTAATCGCGGTGCTGGTGTTCCTGTGCCTGAAGGTGCTGTTCTTCAGGAGTCCTTTTGCGGATTCGGCCCGTAAGTTCACCCGTCCGGGCTTCGACGAAAAGGTCCTGGAGCCCCTCTACTATGCGTTCTCGGGCGACAGGTCCTTCGACTCTTCTCTGAACGGAGCCTTCAACGACAACGACCTTAAATGGTGGAAAGACGACCTCAAAGTCCGGCTCAGAAGAATCATGGTTTTCATCGGCGCGACTGTCGTCTTCGCAATCTTCTCCATCTTCATCCCCAAGAGCGAGAAGTTCGAGAAGTTCACCTCGCCGGTGACGGATAAGGTGGAAGAAGTAGTGCCGACCAAGAAGAAAGAAGAACCGAAGAAGGCCGCACCGGTCAAGAAGTCAGAACCAGTAAAGAAGTCAGAACCAGTAAAGAAAGCTCAACCCGCCAAGCAGCCGGAACCCGACCAGGACCGCTCTAATCCCAAGGTCGTGAAATCCATTAAGGCCGAGGACTTTTTCAGCTCCAAGGGCAAAGAATTAAAATCCGAGGAGCTCTGAACAGTGCAAAGAGGATTGATTCAGCGCTCTTAATTTCACTACGGGAGTAGAAGATATCCTTGTTTGTACAGATATTTAAAAGATTCACGAAAAGTAGATAGATCATCTGCTGCATGATCCATTGAATACTCATAGTGGAGTAAGATAGACAGGGTTTTTATAGCCTTTTCTTTTCTATCTTTGATTATTCTCTTGATTGGCCAGTATCCGATATAAGTAATAAGATGTCGTTTCGCTATACTCGCCATCAAGAGGAGCAAGTAAACATGCTACCACAACAGGCAACGAATCGTCGCTAAATACCTCTCCTGAAGATATATCCTTAAATACAGGAATTGCATGAACGTGGACAAGAGAATCAACGTCACAAGATAGATAATAATTCATTCTATCTAGGAAAGCTTTCTCTCCCCAACAGCTGCAAGCCGATAATAGAATTGATAACAACAATGTGATCATTATTTATTGTCTTTGTTTTTTGTTAATCTTTCAGACGATATAGTTGCAGGGGAAATCTCTCCGGTGTTTAAGGGCCTTATGATCATGAGAGATTGTTGGCGTGGGAGTATATGGAGTGTTGACAACCTGAGTTTATCCTTATTTTGGGAAGACGATAGGATCAAATAGGTGGTGATTGTCTTTAGTAATAAGCTCAGTTGTGAAGTCCATAATCTTATTTCTACAAAGGACGTCAACAACTTTTTGAGAACAAATAATCCATAACCATTCGTCGTGTAGTCTAAAGAAATCTGGAATTGCTTCTGAATTATTATTGATTCTTTGATTGCGCCCTATAACCGAAAAACCGCAAAAACCATCAATCTGTTCTCCATTTTTCTTTTCTATGCAGATATCATATGATTTCCAACCGGTAATGTCATTACTTTTAAAAATATCAGCGAGGTGGCGTGAGACCAAAAAAGCCGAAGGATATCTTATCTCCAAAATATTTCTTAATAGACGACCATCTTGCACTATAAACTCAACTGGAAACTGAATGTCCTGTGGATACTCCCCAAACATTAACCTCGGGATAATATTACGATCACTATTCTCGGACCAATCATTCTTTTGAATAGCCTCTTTGAATAACTTTGGTGTTGCAGATAAGGTTGTTAGAAGTCCCTTACTGTCAAATGCGTAGTATTTATTCTCCATATATTTCTTTCATTAATCGTTGCGCCTCTTAAAATAGTATGGATGAACAATGAGACAAGGAGCACAGAAACTTCGTTTTCTATCCACCAAAATGGGTTGTTGAACATTATTGCCCTTAGCGAAGATGTCAAAGTGCTGATACTCCAAATAATAATAATAACTAGTATAATGATTTTGCATTTCTCTTTGAGTGAAAAAGTCTTCAAAGAATTCCCTGGGGGACTCTGCTCGAATAGGACGTCTAAAGTTATTCCAGCAAATAGATGGCGCCCCAAAAATAGGCTTTGAGCATACTGCGTCATTGATGGTATCGCGTATAGAACCGATAATGGGGACAGGACACACGATTGAATCATGATCGTCCAAAGAATATAAATAATCTGTAACTAAGTTCCCAACTTTGTCTTTTAGTTTTGTCGTCCTAGTGGAATCGCGAAAGTCCGTTATACAATCAGCAAGAGTTACTTCAAAAGTGTGCTTGCTGCCATCAGGAAATCGAGTCAGCTTAAAACGGATAAAAAAATCCTCTGTGGGGAGATAGTAAGTCCACCAGCAGTGTAGTACTTGGACTTTATACAATGTGATAGTCGTGATTAAATATCCCGCAAACAAAAGTCCTAATAAAAGCAAACATTTCTTTACGTTGACTGTCTTCATACTATAATGCTAGAATTCAAGTGAATATCGCCATGTGTTGAAAGAACCATAATAGCGACCGATTAGATAGCCTAATTGTTGGGCAGCCTGAGTCGACTCAGACTCGACTGCTTTCGTTTTCGATTGACATGACTGTAGAAAGTCAAAGGCTTTCCTTGCCGTTGGATAATCAATACCATGGTTGCCAGCAATTATTCCAGCGGCAATGTTTCCAATATCCCTTGCAGAAGCATACATAGTTATATCTTTTGCTGCAAGAATGGGCATGCCTCTATATGGATTTATTCCTTCATTTACGCCTTTGGTCCCATTTGTAATTTTAAAATCATAAATATGTTGAGGTAGGGCGAGCAAACAATAGATGTCAAGGGGCATTCTTTCATCCATTTTACTTAAAAACAGTAACCCACTAGCATCACGAGGGTCAATAATTGAACCGGTTTGGACTTCTTCTCCTTCTTTGGCATCCTTGTTATAAAAAGAAAACGGAGTGGCTGTTTTCCCTATGACATCTCCAGTTCGTTTATATTTTCCATCGACTATTGTAACAATATATATATTGCGGTCTCTGTCATAGGGATCGCAATTCTTTACGACATAAACGCCGGCACTATCAATTACTTCTGTACTATTACCATCTATATCGACAGCATTCATCGGATTCCCCCCGCAATACGCATAAACACTCACTCCATAATACTCCTCACTCTTGGGATCGGGGACCATCCATCGATGAAGGGTCGGGGCGTAGAAGCGTGCGGCATGATCCGCGTAAGGGAGGGAGAAGTCGGGAGATAGATCCTCGCAGCCGGTGTAGTGGTCTCGAAGGGTGATGCCGCTGGGCGGCGTTATGGAGGACTTGACTATCCGGGAGCCATAGGCGGAGTAGTTCGACTTCTCGTAGACGGTGCCGTTGTAGCCTCCCACCACGGCCCTTACGCTT
>JAFZWV010000010.1 GCA_017617035.1 Bacteroidales bacterium | reverse complement strand
TGATGACTATGACCGCCCGACATCCATAGTCGAGGCTTCAGGGCGGACGACAACATGGTCCTACAGCGGACCAAGCGTAACCACGGTCAAGGACAGCATCGCCATAACCAGGACCACGGATGCGATGGGCAGGGTGGTAAGCACCAGCGATGCCGGGGGAACAGTCTCTTATACTCTGCGAGACGACGGACAGCCCTTGTCGGCTACCGTTTTCGGCAATGTTGTGACATCGTTTGCCTATGACGCCTACGGGCGAAGGACTCAGATGGTGGATCCCAGTCTCGGAACTGAAAGTGACTCGTACACATGGAACACTGACGGTTCATCGCAGTTCACCCATACCAACCGACATGGTACGGTAACCACCAGCAAAGACAAGTATGGCCGTACTACCCAGGTCCAGAGGACAGGCGAGTTCAACACGACCTATACCTACGACACATATGGCCGAATTACGGCCGTCGTTTCAACAAATGGCACCGGCAAGCGGTACGTATACGACAATCTTGACCGCATTGTCTCAGTAAAGGACTCGGTCCCCGACGGGAAGTGGCTGCAAAAGAACTATTACTACAGTACCGGAAGTGTACTCGACTCCATACGCTATGTCAGCCACTCGGGATATATAACTACAGAGATATACTCCTATGCCAATGGCCATAACACAGGAATAACCCTCCCCGACGGCACGGTCGTCTGGAGCCTCGTCTCCGAGAATGATCTGGGCTTGCCCACAGCGATAACCAGCGGCGGTATATCTCGGGAATACGGCTATACCGACTTCGGACTCCCCACTTACAGGAAGATGGATGGCGGGAACTTGCAGAACTTCGCCTTCCAGTTTGATCCAGGGACGGGCAATCTTCTTGGCAGAAGCGGTTATCTGTCCGGCGCAGAGACATTCGCATACGACTCGCTTGGCCGCTTGAAGACTATCAACATAGGCCAGGATACAAGAAGCATAACCTTCACAACCAACGGAAACATTACCCATATAGACGAAGTGGGCTCCCTCATGTACAGTATACGACCAGGTGATGATCCATACAAGGTGATGCTATTCAGGCCAGTGTCGGGAGTGCCGGACCACAGAACGAGATCCGCGACCTACAACTCTTTCGATCGTCCTGCGACAATCTCGGAGGGGAACTACTCTGCAAGCATTACTTACAATGCTGACGGCGAAAGGGTAAAAACTGTTGTAACGGGGGTGGACGGTCCCGAGCGGAACCAATACTACGTAGGAGGCCGCTATGAGTATGACAGCATATATGGGCCCATGGAGAGGCTCTATCTCGGAGGCGACGCCTACTCTGCGCCGATGGTCCTTCTGAAAATCGGAATCGGAGCAACGGGCTGGGCCCCGTATCTCATAGGTAGGGATTATCTGGGGAGCATCACGGAGGTAAAGGAGGTCGGCGGCAACGGCACTACCTGGCACTACCGTTACGATCCATGGGGCAGGCTGGTCGATCCCTCAACCGGCTTGCCATACGCATCCGGCGCCGAGCCCACCTTGGTTCTCAGCCGTGGCTACACTGGCCACGAACACCTGCCCTGGTTCGGCCTCATCAATGCCAATGCGCGTCTCTACGATCCTCTGATAGGTCGTTTCCTCAGCCCGGACCCATATGTTCAAGACCCGGACTTCACCCAAAACTACAACCGTTACTCATATTGTCTTAATAATCCGCTGAAGTATACGGATGAAGATGGAGAAATGTGGACTGGATTAACCGCAATGGTTATGTTTCCTATCGCATTATTCAAAGGTATTGTTAAACCTATTGGACAGGCGATAAGTGGCAATTGGAGTGGCGCGAAGAACTCGTTCAGTCAAGCTTGGTCGGAATATGGAAATAAGGTTGCTAACTCCGCAAAAATTGATTGGGGCCTAGTTGAAACAGATAAGAGTCTAAGCTTAGTTGAACGGTACTTGACTGTCCTTTCCAGATTCTCTTGGGAGTTGCCTCAGACTTTTCTAGGGAACACATTGTCGCACGTAAGAAATATCTTTAGCGATGTTTCGGTAGAGTACTACAATGGCGCGACACTCGTAAATAGTAACAACCCGTCCCCTGAGGTTAGTGGGATGACATTAGGTTCATATATCCAAGGCATTAACTTAAAAGCCGACCCGTTGAAAAATCCTACTTTTGCACATGAATATGGACATACTATCCAGAGTAGAATTCTAGGCCCGCTCTATATACCTCTTGTTGCGCCACCGAGCTTAATCGGATGCGGATTATCAGAAATGGGCCATGATCATCATAATGAATGGTATGAAGTATGGGCAAATAATTTGTCTGTTGATTATTTTAATAACATTGGACGCTCTGATGTCGCGACCAAAATGCAGACAATTTTCCCGATTGACTTTACACCAGATTCATATTTCGTTAATACTCTAATCTATTATAGCTGTCTTTTTTCCTTATTCTTATAGTTTATTATGAATAATCTTAAAACAATAATCCTTTTTTTGGTTTTGGCTGTATTGGCGATATCTTGCATATATGAGCGTTTTGAGTTCATCTGGTTCAATAATAGAACGGAAGACTCATTATATGTTGTTATGCAATTCAATACCGAGAGCTGCTCGTTTTCTGACGGCGATTATTATGATGCTATCTTCTTTGGATCTGGCAAGTACCAAATGATTCGCTTCCCTCCAGACAGGTGGGAAGATCATATACGGGACTCTGTTGACATCTATATAGCTTCATTAGACTCTTTGAGGAAGCGATATGATCCATTGGATTTACAGCCTGACCTTATTCAAGAAAAGGATTTACTTGCTAGTTTCACAATTGACGGAGATATATTAACTACCGGAGATCGAACAATTCATTTTCCTCCAATTGAGAACTCGGGGATAGTGGTTTCATATTATAATAACTACTCTCCTATTGTTGTTGTCGAATAGTACGGCCACTAAAAAGCCTCAAAATGCGGGCAAATAGAAACGCGGCAAAGTATTTTAATAAACATTATAAAGTAGACTGGTCTGTATATGAGTCACATTACCCGAGAAAGAAATACTAGTTCTATGCACTATATCAACCGTTTTCGTTATTCTATCCCATTCTGTGTTTTGCTCCTTGTGAACTGTTGCATGGAGCCGGGGGATACAAAGATAGATTTGCACAACAGCTTCCATACTATTATTGCTTGTTATACTGCTGATGGGTTAAATTCCGGCTTTTCTTACCCCGATACAACTCTTCCTAGGACGCTTAATAGTTACCTACTAAGAGAACATGTGGATTCTTTTTGTGTAGTATATAGTAGAAGAGCAGGTAGTTACGATGACTTGTTGTCTACGACACAATGTGGGATTCTTTCAATTTATATTTTTGATCAGGATTCAATAGATATACATGGATGGCCTGAGATACTATCAAAGAATCAGTACCTGGTGAGATATGATTTATCCGCGGATGACTTACTCTCGTTACGAGGGCACATTTCTTTCCCCCCTTCCAGGCAAATGAAAAATGTTAAAATGTACCCGCCATATGATAAAGTAATTAGTAATGTGGCCTTCCCTATAAGTGTGAACTTTCCCTTTTATGAGCAGGAGTGATGCACGAGAACTTAGTCCTCCTCGCCAAACGAATCCCAAAGGGCGTCGATTGTTCGGCGCTCTTTTTTCGTGGGGCGGCCGGCGCCGCGCTCGCGCCTGACAAAGAAGGTCTCGACGGGGGCATGGAGCTTGTCGATCTCGCTCTGCGGGGTGAGGTTCTCGGCATAGTCAGGCACCACCGCGGCGCCGACCCTCTTCTCCAGAAACGCCAGAACCTTATATGTAAACACCGCAGAACCCTTACGCACCTCGATAATCTCCCCTATCTTCAGCGGCCTTGAAGGCTTGCAGTTGATTCCGCCAATCTTCACCTTTCCGCCATTACACGCATCGGTCGCCTCAGTACGCGTCTTGAACGCCCTGATCGCCCATAAATATTTGTCTATTCTTACTCCGTCCATATCACAAAGATAATAGATTTCTCGACTCGCGATGCTCGCTCGAAATGACAAAAAAGATTCCTTCGCTTCGCTCGGAATGACAAGTGAGGGAAATCGGAATGACAAAGGTTTGCGGGCGTGCGCTTACGGGCGCATTTGCCCGGAATAGGGTGGGGTAAAAAAAGAGGTCCTCTTTATTCGAGGACCTCTCCTTTAGGGTTAAGAAATTCGTACTGGAGGATGGTGTTGTCGGTGGATTCGACCACTCGCAACCTGCATTTGTACTTGCGTCTCCACTTCGAAACAAATGAGCGGAAGCCCCTGGTAAGGTATGCGCCCAGAATCGGGCTAACCCTGAGGGTCAGATCCTTCTCGCCCTTGTCGGTGACGAAGTAGGCGAGCTGACGCTCAACCTGTTCGTCGATGACCACCGTCGAAGCGATCTTTCCAGTGCCGTGGCAGAGGGGACACTGCTCCGTGGTGTTGATTTCTGTTACAGGACGTATTCTCTGACGGGTGATCTGCATCAGACCGAATTTTGTCAGAGGCAGCACGTTGTGCTTCGCCCTGTCGGATGCCATAAGGTCCATCATGTATTTGTGGAGTTCATTACGATGATCCTGCGAATCCATATCTATGAAATCCACGATAACGATGCCGCCCATATCCCTGAGCCTGAGCTGACGCGCGATTTCCTCCGCTGCTATCTTGTTGACCTCGAAGGTATTCTCTTCATGGTCGTTGGTCTTTGCGCGGATGCCGCTGTTTACGTCGATTACGTTCAGGGCTTCTGTAGACTCGATCACAAGGTAAGCGCCCTGCTTCATAGGAACGACCTTGCCGAAAGAGCTCTTGATCTGGCGGGTGACCTCAAAATGGTCGAAAATGGGCTCCTTGCCTTCGTAGAGCTTCACTATCTTCTCCTGCTCGGGAGAGATCAGCGAAATGTACTTGCGGGTTTCCTCATAGACGGTAGGATCGTCGACATAGACATTGGTGAACGAATCGTTCAGCAGGTCGCGAAGCACGGTCGTAGTCTTCGAATACTCGGTGAAGAGCAGATTGACCGACTTGTTCTTAGCGATAGTCTTCCACGATTCTTCCCACTTGTCGATAAGCGATTTAGCTTCGCCGACCAGCGCGGCCGCATTGGTGCCTTCCGAGGCGGTGCGGATAATAGCGCCGTAGTTCTTGGGGAGGATACTCCGCACGAGGGTTTCGAGCCTCTTGCGCTCTTCTTTCGAAGAGATTCTCTGGGAAACGCTCACTTTCTGGGCGAAAGGGAGCAGTACAATGTTTCGTCCTGCCAGCGAAATTTCAGCGGTCAGCCGGGAGCCCTTGGTCGAAATCGGTTCCTTGACAATCTGGCAGATTATCATCTGACCTACCTGGAGCACATTCTCGATCTTTCCTTCCTTCTCGAGGGCGGGACCGACCTGAATGTTTGAATAAAGATTCTTGAGATCAGTATTCGGGTTCGATTTCTTCACGAAAGTATCGAACGCACCGAAATACAAACCCAGATCCAGGTAGTGGATGAAAGCTTCCTTATTGTCTCCGATATCGACGAAAGCAGCGTTCAGGGCGGGAAGCAGTTTCTTCACTCTTCCGAGGAAGACGTCTCCCACCGAGAAGTTGTGGCCCTGGCTCGACTCTTTGTTGTACTCGATCAGCTTATGGTTCTCCATAAGCGCGAGCTTCACCTCTGCGGGGCCTACTGAGACCACCAGGTCTTTCTCTGACTTTTCGATGTTATCCATAGACAAAACAAAAAGGCCCTTCGGATCTCCCGAGGACCTATTTCGACACTCGAAGATTATTTCTTCTTATGTCTGTTCTTGCGCAAACGTTTTTTACGCTTGTGCGTCGCCATCTTGTGACGCTTATGCTTCTTTCCGTTGGGCATATTATTAAGGTTTTAAAATTATTTGCTGACCTTATCCATGAAGCTGTCTGCGGGCTTGAAAGCCGGGATGTCGTGGGCCGGGATTACGATAGTAGTCTTCTTCGTAATGTCACGGGCGGTCTTCTCTGCGCGGTGCTTGATAATGAAGCTGCCGAAGCCGCGGAGATACACGGGCTCGTCCTTTGCCAAAGACTCAATGACGCTCTCCATGAAACCTTCAATAACCGTCTGAACCTCAGTCTTCTCGAGGCCGGTGTTTTTGGCGATCTTGTTAACGATGTCTGCTTTTGTCATCTTTGTAAATATCTAATAACTAATAATTTGCTTTTACCGAAAAACGGACTGCAAAAATAGAAGTATTTTTTTATAAATCAAATAATGAAATGTAAATTTGTCAGCCGTACGCATATTGGCACAGTCATTGACCGATATAAAGCGGATTATTTTAACTGACATTTTGACAATTATATGATAAAAGACAAGGACTTCTTCTCGCAGAACGCCGCAGAAGTGAATATCATTCCGGTAGTGTCCGGCGAGGGAGTGGCGAAGATCAGCGACAGCGAACTTCCCCCTACCCTGCCTATTCTGGCCCTCAGGGGCGCCGTGCTCTTTCCGGGGACCATCTACCCTATTACGATAGGCCGCGAGAAATCCATCAAACTCATACAAGACGCCGAGAAACACGACTACTTCATCGGCGCCGTACCTCAGCTGGATCCTGCCGTAGAAGACCCGGTAGAGGTGGATCTGTATAACTACGGTACCGTAGCGAAGATACTCAAGACCCTTGAGATGCCGGACGGGACTATCACCGCAATTCTCCAGGGCCACAAGCGCATCGAGATGGAGTATGTGATCGACTACGACCCGTACATCACCGCCCAGGTCCGCTATCTTGGCGACGTCCTTACAAAGGAAAACTCCGAAGACATCAAGGGACTTGCCTCAATGCTCAAGGAAAAGGCCTCCCAGATCATCTCCGCCAGCAACTTCGCCCCGAAGGAAGCTATCGCCGCCATGCGCAGCATCGACAGCTTCGCCTTCCTCGTGAACTTCATCGCTACTACCGTAGAGGTGGAGAACTTCGCCGACAAAGCCGAGCTCCTGCAGTACGACGACGTCAGGACGAGGGCTATGAAACTGCTCGTCATCCTCGATGCCCAGCTCCAACTCTCCAATATCAAGAACGAAATCAACCGCAAGGTCAAGAGCGAGATAGACCAGCAGCAGAGGGAGTACTACCTCAACAACCAGCTCCGCACCATCCAGGAAGAGCTTGGTATGGACGAGAACGAAGAATTCGAGAAGTTCCGCGAGAAGGCCGCCCAGAAAAAGTGGCCCGAGGAAGTCGCAAAACTCTTCGACAAAGAGCTTAACAAACTCGAGAAATACAACCCCAACTCCCCCGACTACTCGGTCCAGTACAACTATCTGGAGTTCATGCTCAGCCTGCCCTGGCAGGAGATGAGCCAGGACAACCTCGACCTCAAACACGCCAAGGACGTCCTCGATGAAGACCACTACGGCCTCGATACCATCAAAGACCGCATCATCGAGTATCTGGCAGTCCTCAAACTGAAAGGGAACATGAAATCCCCTATCCTCTGCCTTTACGGCCCTCCCGGAGTCGGTAAAACTTCCCTCGGAAAGTCCATCGCCCGCGCCCTCGGCCGCAAGTATGTAAGGATAGCCCTCGGCGGCATGCACGACGAAGCGGAAATCCGCGGCCACAGAAAGACCTACGTAGGCGCCCTCCCCGGCCGTATCCTCGCAGGAATCAACAAAGCCGGAACCTCCAACCCGGTGGTCGTCCTTGACGAAATCGACAAGCTCTCGTCGGACTTCAAGGGCGACCCCAGTTCCGCCCTTCTCGAGGCCCTCGATCCCGAGCAGAACGGTACGTTCCACGACAACTACCTGGATATCGACTACGACCTCTCCAACGTCCTCTTCATCACTACGGCCAACAGCATCGCCCCTATTCAGCCTGCCCTGCTCGACCGTATGGAGGTGATCAACGTCAGCGGCTACCTCGCCGAGGAAAAGATAGAGATCGCAAAGAAATACCTCATCCCCAAGCAGTTGGAGATGCACGGCCTTAACAAAAAGACCCTTAAGATCAGCACCAAGGCGCTCAAGAAGATAATCGACGAGTACACCCACGAAAGCGGCGTCCGTACCCTCGAAAAGCAGGTTGCAAAGATTGCCCGCGTCACCGCAAAGAAGATCGCGCTCGAAGAGGAGTATCCTACCACCATCGAGCCCGAGCACCTGAAGGAATACCTCGGCCTGCCTACCGCGGCCCACGACCGCCAGAAGGGCAACGAAGGCCCGGGCGTCGTCACCGGCCTGGCATGGACCCAGATGGGCGGAGAAATCCTCTTCATCGAGAGCTCGGTCTCCGAGGGCAAGGGCGTCCTGACCATGACAGGCAACCTCGGCGACGTGATGAAGGAATCGGCGACGATAGCCTACCAGTACATCAAGGCCCATCCCGCGATGGCCGGGATGACTGCGGCCGAGTTCGCTGCCCGCGACCTCCATGTCCATGTCCCCGAAGGCGCCACCCCCAAGGACGGCCCTTCTGCCGGCATAACCATGGTCACCTCCATGATCAGCGCCCTGCGCGGCCAGGCCATCAAGAAGCATATCGCCATGACTGGCGAAATGACCCTCAGGGGCAAGGTCCTGCCGGTCGGCGGAATCAAGGAAAAAATCCTCGCCGCCAAGCGCGCCGGAGTCGAGACCATAGTCATCAGCGAAGAAAACCGCAAAGACGTCGAAGACATCAAGGAAATCTACGTCAAGGGTCTCACCTTCCACTACGTACAGACTATCGACGACGTAATCAACTTCGTATTTTGACAGTTCAGATAGAACAATCCTGGAAAGAAGCTCTGCAAAGTGAGTTCGACAAGCCTTACTTCGCAGAGCTTGTCCGTTATCTCCACGACGAGAAACGGGCCGGCAAGGTGATTTACCCTCCCGGACCGCAGATCTTCCGCGCCTTCGAACTGACTCCGGTAGACAAAGTGAAGGTGGTGATACTGGGCCAGGACCCCTACCACAACCCCGGCCAGGCCATGGGCCTGTCGTTCTCCGTCCCTGATAATGTTCCCGCTCCCCCGAGCCTCAAGAACATCTTCAAGGAAGCGGAAGACGACCTCGGTATCAGGATGAGCGGCCGCCCCAACCTCGAAGGCTGGGCCCGACAGGGCGTGCTGCTTCTAAACGCCATGCTCACTGTCCGTGCAGGCGAACCATCGTCGCACAGCGCGATAGGCTGGCAACAGTTCACCGACGCGGTCATACGCTACCTAAGCGACAACTGCGAGGGAATAGTATTTATGTTGTGGGGAAACTACGCCAGAAACAAGGCTTCCTTAATCGACCACTCCAAGCATCTTGTGCTTGAAGCCGCACACCCGTCTCCTCTTGCGAGGGGCGCATTCTTCGGGAGCCGGCCCTTCTCGAAGGCCAACCAATATCTAGTCGCGACAGGCAGAGGGCCCGTCGACTGGCAACTCTAGAAAAGCGTAGGGTGGAGTTCGTCCAGCCCTTCCAGCACCCTTTCCATAATAGCCTGGCGGAACATCGCCGACTTGGAAGAGATGTGGTACACCCTGCAGTACTCTTCGATCGCCGCTACTTCCCTGTCGTTGAACAGGACGGTCTTACGGTGGCGATGACGGAGAGCTGCCCTTTCCTTAGCCAGATACAGGGGGTCGATTTTAGATTTATTCATTTGTTTTACGAGCTTTTGCGTATATATCCAGGAGTTGCGCCAACGCCTCTACCTCCAGACGTCTGCCGTCGATGGTTCCGTCTTCCCTTATAAGGAACATCTTGGGGGTGGAAAGCACTCCGTATTGCTTCTGGTAGTCGGATTCGATTTCGGGATCCCAGAGGTGGACTATCTTCACATTGGGATTGGCGCAACTGAAGCCTGCCCTGAACTCGGCCCATTCGTCGCCATCCTGACCGGTATAGATCATAAAGACAGACAGAGGGAAAGGAACCTCTTCCAGGACATAAGGGAGCATGATGGTAGTAGCCTTACACTTGCTGCATGAAGTATCGAAGAAATAGAGCACCGAAGCAACTCCCTTCTCGGGGACGGTAACTTTGTCTGACCCGGCATAAGGAAGCAACTCCAACACCGGAGCTTTCTTGTTCAGAAGGCTGGCCCTGTTGAAATCCACGAACAGCTGAGCTGAAAACGCCAGCCAGTCGTCTGCTATCTTAAGGGGACCTTTGGCGAACCACTTGTCGTAGACATAGACTCCTACGGCTTCTTCGCCCATGAGGGGCGGATCCTCGATATAGTGCTGAAGGATTCTGGTCGCCACCCACTGACGAACGAGGGTGTCCGGACAAGACTCGATAAGCCAGTCGACCTCGCGGCATTTTTCTGGCATCGAGAGGTAGATCATCTGCTCGTAGTATTCGCCGAGCAGGGAGTCAAGCGGGGCAAGGCGGGTGGAATCCAGCTGCTGAGCCCACGCGCCGACGCTTATCATAAGCGAAACCAGTATTGTCAGTATCCTATTCATCGAATGGCGGCAATTTGACTCCTTCCGGGACGAACAGAGACGTATCTCCGTGGTGCCTGAGGATATCGCGCACGGCGCTCGAAGAGATGTGGGCGAATTCCTGGGCGGTAGGGATGATTATCGTTTCAATCTCCGGCGCAAGCCTGCGGTTGGCGTCCGCAATACTGCGTTCCGTCTCGAAATCGAGCATGTTTCTTACTCCCCTGACTACATGTTTGATGCCAAGTTGGCGGCAGATATCGATTGTAAGGCCGTCGTACTTCACTACGGAGACGCCCTCCAGGCCCTTCACAGCCTGCTTTATGATATCCACTCTCGTATCGAAATCGTAGAACCCTGGCTTATCCTGGTTCACACCGACCGCGACCACCACCGAATCGAACATGGTAAGCGCCCTCTTCAGGATATTGAGATGTCCTGCGGTGAAGGGATCGAAGGATCCGGGGAAAAGTGCTACAGTTTTCATTTCTTCCTTATAAAGAGTCTGACGATCAGCGCAAGCGCCATCAGCACAAATACAAATGTACAAAGTCTGCCGACAATATCACCATAACGGACGAAGAAAGTCTGTTTTGCGGTCAGATTGACCCGCCCATGGAGAAGGTAAGGTACCCACCAGCCGGACTGATCCACTATGTCTCCCCTCTGGTCGATAAAGGCCGAAATACCCGTATTGGCGCAACGGGCGATATCGCGCCTGAGTTCGATTGCCCTCAGGCGGGAGTAGCTGAAATGCTGCCTGTACCCGGGAGTGTTTCCCCACCAACCGTCATTAGTAATCACCGAAATGAGGGTAGCGCCTTTCAGAACATATCCCCGGCACCATTCCGGATATATCGATTCGTAGCAGATAGGGACTCCTATAGGCACCCGGCGGACGACCTGGCCGGAATCGCCGTATTCGCGCGCCTCGAGAAGGCGCGCATCGCCCTGCGGCACACAGCGGCCCATAAGTCCGCCGGGCGCCCCGAGCAACTTGCTGAGCCAGTTGTCGAAGGGTACGAAAATCTTCGGGAAAGGAGTGAGTTCCGTTCCGACCACCAGTTTACTCTTATCGACGCGGTCCGTGCGTCCGGTAGAATCGGTCATGAACGCGCTGTTGTAGTTCAGGTACCAGACGTCGTTGCGGGTCTTGCGGGCAAGGATGTTGGGCCTTGCGGCTGTATAGAATGCTTCGTGGGCCGAAGCTCCGAAAAGCAGGTTGACGTCGGGATACCGGCTGACCATCTCACTGAAAGTCTGCCATGTCGGCGAATACTGCTCGTCGCCCACCCAGATATCGGAGGTAAAGGTCTCCGGCAGCACCATCAGCGCCATCTCCGACGGATCGACGCGCGAGCCGAGCTCTTTCTCGAAGAGGCCGGTGACCTGGGCGTTCTGCTCCTTCTGGGGCACGGCGCGCTGCTTCTGCCATGGATCGAAGTTCGACTGGGCCATGACGACGTCTAGCGTACCAGCGTCCGCGCGCTCTTCGCAGTGGCGGTAGATGATGCCCGAAGCGACCATGGGGCCGAAGAAGATAAGGCCGAGGCCAAGGAGGGAGGCGACATGGGCCTTAGGGGTCCAGCGCACCCAAAAACCGTTCGAGAGGGCGACCATGAGGCCGAAAAGGCCAAGGTTAACCGCCCAGACCCACAGCGAGCCGCCGAGCATGCCCGTGTATTCGTACCACTGGATCAGGCGGGTAGAGCGGGCGAAGGCATTGCCAAAGCACAGCCATGGCCAGCTGATTGAGGCCTGGACGAGGTAGAAGCGCTCCCACGCGATCCACATCGCGGCGAGGAAGATATAGGGCAGCACGCCCGAAAAGCGCTTCCGGCTTACCCGGAACAGGCCGAAGATCACGGCCATCTGGAAGGCGTTCGCAAGGCAGGCGAAGATACCGCCTCCGACCGTGGCCTTACAGACCCACCATGTGGTCAGGGCGTTGAAGACCACGAAGGCGGCGTAGTACCACCAGAAAAAGCGCTTCAGCCCAAGGCCGGTCGCGAGCCGCTCGGCGCACAGCAGCGGGACCAGGGCCACCAGGGCCAGGAAACCGACATGGGGCACCAGCCATGGCAGGCTAATCAGGACCGCAAAGGCCAGGAGCAGCAGCGCTATCAAACGTTTATTGTTATTCATCTTCTTCGGGTTCTTGGGGCATATTGCCGCAGTAGCGGCGCCATTTATCGAGCAGGCGTGTCATGTCTTCGGGCAGCGCGGAATCGAACTGCAGGAACTTCCCGGTAGTAGGATGCACGAAGCCGAGCGTCTTGGCATGAAGGGCCTGACGAGGGCATATTTCGAAGCAGTTGCGTATGAACTGCTTGTATTTCGCATAGATGGTTCCCTTTCGGATTTCCATCCCGCCGTAGCGCTCGTCGGCGAACAGCGGGTGGCCGATATGGGACATATGGACACGGATCTGGTGAGTTCTTCCTGTCTCCAGCCTACACTCCACAAATGTTACATATCCGAAACGCTCGAGCACCTTATAGTGGGTTACAGCGCGCTTCCCTTTTTCGGGGTCGTCGCATACGCGGAAGCGCAGACGGTCGTTCTGGTCACGGCTTATCGGGGCGTCGACAGTCCCTTCGTCTTCGGTGATATTTCCCCAGACGATGGCATTGTAACAGCGCTCCGTAGTGTGGTCATAAAACTGTTTTGCGAGCCTGAGCTGGGCCTGGTCGTTCTTTGCGATAAGCAGCAGGCCGGAGGTATCTTTATCTATGCGGTGGACCAGCAGGCCCATGCGTTCGTCGTCTTCCGCCGCTTCTCCGGGCTTGAGCCCAAGGTGGAACGCAAGGGCGTTGACGAGGGTTCCCTCGAAGTGGCCATGGCCAGGATGGACAACCATTCCGGCGGGCTTGTTGACCACCAGGACATCGTCGTCTTCATAGACTATGTCCAGCGGGATGTCCTGAGGGATAATCTCGACTCCGCGGCGCCTGTAGGGCATCACGAAGCGGATGATATCGCCCGGACGGATTATGTAGTTTGCTTTGACGGGCTTGTCTGCGACATGGACATAGCCTTCTTTGATGGCCAGCTGGATACGGTTGCGCGAGGTGTCCTCCATGTGCTCCGACATGTATTTGTCGATGCGGATGGGGGCCTGGCCGGCGTCTACGGTCATCCGGAAGTGCTCGAACATTTCCTGTTCGCGCCCTTCTTCACCGGTAAGGTCGGGTTCCTCTACGTCGAAGGCGTTGTCCAGCCAGTCTGCCATTATTCAGAGATTTCGGGTTCTTCGAGGAGGGCCGGCAGCCGGCTCTCGTCGACAGTCAGGTAAAGGGTGACTGTACTGCCCAGGATGATGTCCTCAGCGCCGGCTGCCGGGCTCTGGCGGTAGACCATGGCGGCGAGGGTATCCTCGGCGGTCTTGACTGAATTATCGAAGATGACCTTGCCGATGTTGAAGGAGTTGTCCTGAACGTAGCTAAGGGCGCGCTTGTACTGCATGCGGGCGAAATCGGGCATGGTCGTATAGCCGTCGGCACGGTTCCAGCCGAGCTTCAGGTCGATGACCGAGCCGACGTCGACACTGGTTCCAGGCGCTATCTCCTCTCCCTTGTAGAGCTGGGCGAGCACGAGGTTAGTCGCCATGTCGTCGACATACTTGAGCCGGCCGAGCTTGAGCCCGCGGGTAGTGAGCTCCACCTTCGCCTGGCGGAGCGACAGGCCCACGAGGCTGGGCACCTCGGCCTGTTTCTCCTTCTTCGCATTGACCGTGAGGTAAATCTTACGGCCTCTCTTAACCTTGCTGCCGGCTTTCGGGTTCTGGGCATAGACGCTACCTTTTGCGAAGCTGCTCACGAACACGGAGTCCGTAACGAACAGGTTCAGCTTGTCCTTGGAGGCAAGGCCCTCGGCGTCGGAGAGCTGCATCCCGACCATATCGGGCACGGTCACGGAGATGGAGTGCTGGGTAGTGACGCGAAGGAACACTTCGACTATCACCACTATCGCCAGAATAAAAACAAGGCCACAAAGAAGATTCTTTATGACCCAGTTCATTTTTTTCTTTTCAGTCATAATGCACAAATATACAAATATTTGGCATTATCTCATAGGCGGCGGGCCTCCTGGACCGCCAGGACCACCGGGACCTCTCATCTTGCTGCGGTCGAAAGTTCCGAAGCGATAGGTAAACGAGAGGATGACGTAACGGCCGAGCGTATTGTTCAGCGACTCGGTGTGGACATTGCCGGAATCCGAAACAGTAAGGTTCTTGGCCTGGCCAAGGATATCGTATCCCTTGAGAGCAACTGTAGCCTTCTTCTTCAGGATCTGCTTGGAGATTTCGGCGTTGAAGATATATTCATCGGGTTGCTGAGTCGCATAACCTTTGTACCAGTGGTACATAAACTCGCCCTTGAGACTCAGACCGGCGAGGTCGTGTGTCCAGGTGCTGTTTGCTGCCAACTCATTGTTCCAGGTGGTGGTCTCGGAACGAGTGTCGGCGAGGAAGTAGTCCGAGTGGCTCATGCGCGTACGGCCGGAGACCTGGAACTCGAGTGCGTCGATGCGGTATGTTATGCGCAGACGCTCGGTGATTCCCAGGGTCTTTGTCTGGTTCTCGGTAAGTTTGGGCCTGATCAGATCATAGTCGGCGAAGAACTTGTTGTAGTCCAGTGAGCCGTCAGGATTGAGATAGGTAGCTGTATTGATATCTTTTCCGACATAACTGGAATTCTGAGACCAGTTCACACGGAGCATATTGAAGACCGTGAAGTTTGTCTTGGCGATAGGGATGTTGGCAAAGATGTTTCCTCCGAGGCCGATGCTCGCAGGGCCGTTGATGGGCATCGAATAGGTGACGCCGCCCGTGTACCAGTTGGCGTTGACTATGGGGTCCTGAGTATAGGATCCGTTGATGCGGGCATTTACCGAGGCGTATGTCTTCTTGTTGTTGTAGCGTATGTCTCCGTTAAGGTTGTGGGAGAAATACGGCGCCAGGTTGGGGTTACCGAACGACACCGCCAGAGGGTTGGAGTTGTCGGCCACGGTGATGAGCTGGTTGGTCGACGGGGTCTGCGAACGTCCGCGGTAGAAGAGGCGCACACTGCCGTTTTCTCCGATCTCTCCAAAGACCATGGCCGTAGGCGACCAGTTGAAACGGGTGATGGTCGTATCGACCTTGTAGGCCGCTCCGCTCTGGGTGTAATTGTGGGTCTTGCTGGGGATCACTGCGAATCCGAGCTGGGCGCGGAAGTCTTCCCTCTGGTAGAGGAGGTTGGCTCCGGCTTCTTCGCTCGAGAAGTCGTTGGTGATGTGGTTGGAGTAGCTGTCTATCGCCGCGCCTGTGACCGCATCGGTCGTGGCCTTGTCGGAAATTGACTTGTTCCAGTTGTAGGCAAGGTTGATTTCGGCGTAGAGGTTGTCTACTATGGGCTGAGTATAGGTAGCCCTGGCGAAAGCGCTGTAGGAGTTCTGCAACTGGCTGTAGTTCTGGTTAATCTCGGTTGCAGTAGGCGTTCCGGAATCGTCATAGACGTTTGTCAGGGAGTAGTTGTTACCGTTGAGATTGTTCTGGCTTACCGAGTAGCGTCCCATGACGGTGATCGTACGGCCGGGGATACCTAGTTTCTGGCGCAGGAGAGCAAAGCCGCTGGCCGAAAGGTTTTTATTTGCACCGGAGTTGAGCTTCTTACTGTCGTTGGTCTTAGTGGTGGCGTCGGTTGCGAGGGTGTAGGTATCCGTGTAGGTACTGTCCTGCTGCAGGAAGTCACCGCCGCCGAAGTTGATGCGAGGCTCGAAAATCACGGATGTGTTGTCGGAGAACTTGTGTTCCATGCGCATACCGATGCGGTGGCCGTGGGTACCCGTAAGGCTGCTGCCCGTCGAATTGTAGATGAGGTCGGAATCCTCGAGGTGAGTGGTCTTGGACGACTGCTCTTCGACAGACTGCTCGGTTCCGTTGTACATGTAGTTGCCGCTGAGCTCCATCTTGTCGTCGAAGAGGTTGGTTCCGACGTTGAGGCCGCCCATGTAGGAGGTGGTGATACCGTTTCGCTGGCCCCAGCCGCCCTGACCCTGACCCATTCCGGGACCGCCCATTCCGCCACCGCGCATATTGCCCATCATGGAGCCTGCGAGGTCGTTGAATCCGCGGTTGTTGGTGTTGTTGGCGTTGAAAACGCCGCTGACCTGGAAGTCTGTGGAGAAGTTGCCCACAAAGCCGCCGGTCTGCCAGCGCCAGTCGCCAGTGATGTCGGTGGAGGGGATGTCGTGGCCTGCGCCTCCCATTACGTTGCCGAAGAGGCCGTTCATCATGCCAGGCTTGATGCTCAGGTCGAGGATGGTCTCCTCTTCGCCGTCGTCGATGCCGGTAAACTCGGCCTGGTCGGATTTCTTTTCAACGACGCGGAGTTTGTCGACTATCTTGGCGGGGAGGTTCTTAGTCGCGACCTGGGGGTCGTTCAGGAAGAAGGTCTTTCCGTCGATGGTGATCTTGCTGATTTCCTTGCCGTTATGGGTGATGGTTCCGTTTTCCGATATTTCCATTCCGGGGATCTTCTTCAGAAGGTCCTCGAGCATGTCGTTGTCTGTAGTCTTGAAGGTCGAAGCGGTGAAGGAGATAGTGTCGCGCTTCATCTGGATGGGGTTGCCGCGGTCGGTGACTTTCGCCGCTTCGAGCATCCTGGCGTCGGGGGCCATCTTAACTGTTCCGAGATCGAGATCTGCGTCCTTTACCTCAATCTTTTTCTCGAACTTCTTGTATCCGAGAAGCTCCGCCCTGAAGATGTAATTTCCGTTTTTGACACCTTCGAGCGTCGCTTTTCCGTTTTCATCGCTGAGTTCGTATGCAATACCCTTGTCGTTTGCGGGGTTGTGGAGCGAGACGGTTGCGAAGCTGACGGCCTCGCCAGATTGGGAATCCTTGAGTACGGCTTTCACCGTGTAGGACTGGGCATAGGCGGACGCGCACGCGAGGAGCGCGACTATTGTCGCCTTGAGGTTGAGATTCATAACCTTCTTATTGTAACTACTTGACCCTTCCGGGGTTATCTTTTATAAACTTAGCCCACGAATCGCCGCCTTTACTGCTCGTAAGAGGGCTGGAAAGCTGGTAATAGTGACACATCGCTATCGCCAGAGCGTCCGTTGCGTCGAGGTGTTTCGTTTCAATTTTTATGCCAAGGGTTTTCTGCACCATGGTGCTTACCTGCTCCTTAGAAGCGGAGCCGTTTCCGCAGATTGCGATCTTGGCTTTGCGGGGCGCGTATTCGGTGATTTCGACGCCGTACTGAGCGGCGGCGACCATGGCCGCACCCTGCGCCCTGCCCAGTTTGAAGATGACCTGGGCGTTTTTGTCGAGGAAGGGAGATTCGATTGCCATCCAATCGGGATGGTAAGTCTCGCATAGCCCTTTTATGAATTCGTTTATGCGAGCAAGTTTTGCGTAGGGGTCAGACTCTTTTCTGATATCGAGTACGCCCATGTCGACGTACTCCGGCTTTCCCCCGTCGTTTATACGGACGACCCCGAAACCAAGCAGGTTGGTTCCGGGATCGATTCCGAGTATGGTGCCGGACTTAGTCAATCTTGTCGAAGCCTGTGTATGGACGCAGGACTTCGGGGATGACGATGCCGTCCGGAGTCTGATTGTCTTCAAGAAGCGCCGCCACCACGCGCGGAAGCGCGAGGGAGCTGCCGTTGAGAGTATGCGCGAGCTTTGTTTTACCATCGGCGTCGCGATAGCGGAGATGGAGGCGGTTGGCCTGGTAGGTCTCGAAGTTGCTCACGGAGGAGATTTCGAGCCAGCGGCCCTGAGCCGCGCTCCAGAGCTCGAAGTCGTAGGTAATGGCGCTCGTGAAGCTCATGTCTCCTCCGCAGAGGCGAAGGATTCTGTACTTCAGGCCGAGCTTGTTAACCAGCGACTCTACGTGCGCAACCATATCATCGAGGGCTTTGTAGCTGTCCTCGGGCTTCTCTACGCGCACGATTTCGACTTTGTCGAACTGGTGGAGGCGATTCAATCCTCTTACATCCTTGCCATAGGAGCCGGCTTCGCGGCGGAAGCAAGGAGTATAAGCGGTAAGACGCTGCGGAATCTCGTTCTCTGCAAGGATCACGTCACGGAAGATGTTGGTGACGGGGACCTCTGCGGTAGGGACCATATAGAAGTCGTCTACCTCGGCGTGGTACATCTGGCCTTCCTTGTCGGGAAGCTGACCAGTACCGAAACCAGAGTCCTTGTTCACCATCACCGGCGGCTCTACCTCCTTGTATCCGGCTGCAGTATTGCAGTCGAGGAAGAAGTTGATCAGAGCTCTCTGAAGCTTAGCGCCCTTGCCTTTGTAGACAGGGAAACCAGCTCCGGTGATCTTGACTCCCAGGTCGAAGTCGATGATATCGTACTTCTTTGCGAGTTCCCAGTGAGGGAGGGCGCCTTCCGGAAGGTTGACCTCCGGGCCGCCCATCTTCACTACCTGGTTGTCTTCCGCTCCCTTGCCGGGCACGACCAGATCACAAGGCATATTCGGCAGAAGGACGAGATTGCTCTCGAGCTCCTTCTCCGCGGCGTCCATCTGAGCGAGCAAATCATTGCTCTTGGCTTTGAGGGCTGCAACAGCCTCCTTGGCCTTCTGGGCGGCGTCTTTCAGGCCCTGCTTCATCAGCGCGCCGATCTCGGCGGCCTTCTGCTTCTGCTCCGACAGGAGGGCGTCGCTCTCCGTCTGGAGAGCACGACGACGCGCGTCGAGCTCGATGATTCGATCTACGAGCGGCGCGGCGTCGAAATTCTTGATCTTGAGTTTTGCGATGACCTTGTCACGGTCTTCGCGCAGCGTCTTGAGTGTTAGCATAATTTAACCCTTGAGATTAGTTCTCGAAGGGGACTACCGATACGTAAGACTTGTCCTGACGCTTGCGGGTGAACTTGACAGTTCCATCCACGAGTGCATACAGGGTGTGATCTTTACCCATACCGACATTCTTGTCAGGGTTGTGGACCGTACCTCTCTGGCGGACGATGATGTTGCCAGCCTTTACGGTTTCTCCACCGAACTTCTTGAGACCAAGTCGCTTGCTCTGCGATTCACGACCGTTCTTCGAACTAGATTGTCCTTTCTTGTGTGCCATAATTCATTCAGTTTTAAGCAGCGATTGCGATCTCTGCGATACGGATCTT
>JAFZWV010000009.1 GCA_017617035.1 Bacteroidales bacterium | reverse complement strand
TGCCTCTGGCCCAACCCTGCTACCACCCATACGGTGGCCTCTTCGCCATGGCGCGACGGGAAGGGCGACATCCTAAAGGACCTGTCGGAAGCATGCGCGGCCGAAGGGCTGAAGTTCGGCGTCTACATATCGCCATGGGACCGTAACGACCCGCATTACGGGACTCTCGGATACAACGAAGTCTTCAAGCAGACGCTCCATAGTGCCCTGACCGGCTATGGCCCCGTGTTCGAGCAATGGTTCGACGGCGCGTGCGGCGAAGGACCCAACGGAAAGAAGCAGGTCTACGACTGGCCGCTCTACCTGGGCGAGGTGTTCGCCGACCAGCCCGGCGCGATAGTGTTCTCCAATGTAGGCCCCGGCTGCCGCTGGGTCGGCAATGAAGAGGGCAGCGCCGGCAGGACCTCATGGGCGACGTTCACCCCCGAAGCCCACGGCGCCACACGCGAGTCACTTCCCGGCGAGTACTGGGTCTACCTCAATGAGGGCGATCCTGCCGGCGCGCAGTGGATCCCGTCCGAGACCGATGTGTCCATTCGTCCCGGCTGGTTCTGGAGAGAAAGCGAAAATGATAAGATAAAAACCGTCAGCGAGCTGCTGAAGATATACTACGAGAGCGTCGGGCGCAATTCCCTGCTGCTTCTGAACGTCCCACCGGACACCCGCGGACTCATTCCGGCAGGGGATTCGTTGAGGCTGATGGAGTTCAGGGCCGCTCTCGACCATATTTTTGCAGATGATCTCGCTGCAGGCGCGCAGGTACGCCGGTCCCCCAGGGAGCTCGCGCTCAAGCTGGCTGCCCCGGCGACCTTTAACCGTATAGTCCTGCAGGAAGACATCCGCCGCGGGCAGAGAATCGCCGCGTTTACCGTTGAGGCCCTCACGCCCGCGGGCTGGGAGACGCTTGCCAGCGAGACTACGGTCGGCTACAAGC
This sequence comes from Bacteroidales bacterium, assembly GCA_017617035.1. Classification (GTDB taxonomy): domain Bacteria; phylum Bacteroidota; class Bacteroidia; order Bacteroidales; family UBA932; genus Cryptobacteroides. The sequence goes on along the minus strand of JAFZWV010000009.1, from coordinate 94,482 downwards.
GCATCCTGCTCGTTCCGCAAACCACCGCCTCCGCCGTCCGTGTTCGCGTCTCGGACGCCCTGGCCCGCCCGCATCTCCTGTCCGTAAGCCTGTATCTAGACGACGTTTATGTAGACCCGCAGACCGTCCGCGCCGAAGGCTCGGCCCATCCCGCCGACGAACCTATTATCCTCGATAAGGGTAACATCTCGGAGTTCGCCGGCATCTCCTATACTCCTATATATAAAGGAAGAGATGGCGTGATTCTAACCTGGAAACTGGAAGCGAGCGACGACGGCCTTCATTGGCGCACCGTCGTTGAGGAAGAACGCTTCGACAACATAGTTAATAACCCAGTCCGAACTGAAGTAAAAGTCGCATTCAAAGGACGTTACGTCAAACTTACACCGCTTACGACAAGTGGCCCAGAGTATGGTCTGTCAGTATTCGAAACTCTGTGAAACCCTTGGAAATCCGAATAGTTTGACTATCTTTGTGGCGCGTTTGAAGAAACTATACCAATTATATTAACCAATTCAACTACACTTTATGAGTTACACTCTTAAGAAAGTCTTAGCAAGAATTTCAACAGTTCTTGCCGGGCTGTTCTTCTTTGCCGGCGTCTTGTCCGCTCAGGACCTGACGATTACCGGTACTGTGGTCGACGAGTATGGTGAGCCGCTCATCGGAGCGGGTGTTGTAGTGGAAGGGACAACCATCGGAGTCATTACCGACTTCGACGGTAAGTATTCCATTACGGTGCCTGCATCCGCGAAGGCCCTCCATTTCTCCTGTCTCGGCCAGCAGGATGTCATAGAGGAGATCGCAGGACGCAGCGTCATCAACGTTACCCTGCCCTCCGACAGCATCTCTCTGGAAGGAACGGTCGTCACCGCCATGGGTATCCGCAAGGAAGAAAAATCCCTTTCCTACAACGTGCAGCAGGCTAAGATTGAGACTGTGAGCCCCGTGGGTTCATTCGTCAACGGCCTCAACGGTAAGGTTGCAGGTGTTTCCATCACCCAGTCTTCGACCGGTGTCGGAGGTGCTTCCCGTATCGTCATGCGCGGTTCGAAGTCCATTTCCAACAACAACAACGCCCTCTACGTCATCGACGGTATTCCGATGCAGTCGATGCTTGGCTCCCAGCCTACCGGCGGTTATGAAGGCGCAGGTCAGAGCGGTGATGTACTCGGAACCCTCAACCAGGACGACATCGAGTCGATTTCCGTTCTTTCCGGACCTTCCGCAGCTGCTCTTTACGGTGCAAACGCTGCAAACGGTGTGATTATCATCACAACCAAGAAAGGCCAGAAAGACACCTTCGAAGTCAACTACTCGAACAACACAACCTTCTCGCAGGCATACATCATGCCTTCGTTCCAGAACACCTACGGCCCGTCCGAGGAAGGCTCTTACATGAGCTGGGGCGCCAAACTTGCAGCTCCTGCGAGCTACAGCCCCCGCAACTTCTTCCAGACCGGTGTCAACGAGGTCAACTCGATCAGCCTTTCGTCGGGAACCGAGCGCAGCCAGACCTATGTGTCCGCATCCGTAGCAAATGCTACCGGTATCGTCCACAACAATGAGGTCGACCGCTACAACTTCTCGGTCCGCAACACTACGGAGCTCATCAAGGATGTCCTCACCCTCGATCTCAACGGCTCTTACGGCCGCGTCTTCGAGCAGAACATGACCGCTCAGGGCGAGTACGGAAACCCCGTGGTTCCCGTTTACCTCTTCCCCGCAGGCGGCGACTGGAGCAAGGTCCAGATTTATGAGCGTTACAACGCAGGCCGTAACCTCAAGACCCAGTGGTGGCCTTCAGGTTGGACCGATCACTCCATGCAGAACCCTTATTGGGTAACCGAACATCAGAAGTGGCAGAACACCAAGAACCGTCTCATGGCCACCGCCCAGCTGAGCTATAAGCCCTTCAAGTGGCTCACCCTCAGCGCCCGCGCCAAGTTCGACCGTACCGACGGTGTGACCGAAGACAAGTTCGACGCCGGAACCGCAACCCTCTTCACCGAAGGCTCAATCCATGGTAAGTATGCCCGCACGGACGACTTCAACGAGCAGCGTTTCGGCGAGGTTCTCGCGACCTTCAACAAGTATTTCGGAGATAACCTGGTCAACCTCACCGGTGTGGTCGGTGCCAACATCGACGACGTCCGTTATGAGCGCGCTTTCGTTTCCGGACCTCTTGCAAGCGTCAACAACCTCTTTACGCTCAACAACATCGACAGGAACAACACCAATACCAAGATACAGCACTCCGGCTGGCACTCACAGAACCAGGCGGTGTTCGCCAACGTACAGGTAGGTTTCAAGAGCATGGTCTATCTCGACCTCACCGCCCGTGAGGACTGGTCCTCCACTCTCGTGAACACAGGTATCTTCTATCCGACCGTCGGTCTGAGCGGAATCATAACGGAGGCTGTTCCCGCCCTCAAGACAGACATCCTCCCTTACTGGAAAGTCCGCCTGTCTTACTCCGAGGTGGGTAACTCCCCGGCCGCGAACCTCTTCCTTACAGACGAGGTATACACCGTTTCTGACGGTGCCGCCGGAACTACGGCGACAAAGCTCAATAAGAGCCTTGTCCCTGAAAGGACTAAGTCCTGGGAGCTCGGTACCAACATCCATCTGCTTGACAGCAAGCTCCAGTTGGATGCGACCTACTACAAGTCCAGCACTTTCAACCAGTTCTATAATCCCCGCATCACCTCGACTTCCGAGAGCTCAAGCTACTGGGTAAACGGCGGCCAGGTGGACAACAGGGGTATCGAACTCTCGCTCCGCTGGTCCGATAAGATCGGCCCGCTCGACTACAGCTTCTACGGAACATGGTCGCGTAACGCCAACAAGATCGTCAGCCTCGAGTTCCCGGATGAGTCCGGCAATGTCATCAAGAGGGAGCGCATCCCTATGGGTGGCTTCGCCGGCCTGAACACCTTCCTTTATGAAGGCGGCACCCTCGGAGACGTCTATGTCACCACCCTCGAAGTCGACGAAAACAACTACCTGAGCCAGACCGACAAGGGTATGATCAAGGCAGACCTTTCCGAGGACAATATGGTCTACGCCGGCACTACCGACGCCCGCGACCGCTTCAGCCTTGGCGGATCGTTCGGCCTTGCAGGCTTTACCCTCGGCTTCCTCTTCACGGCCCGCTTCGGCGGCATCGTGGTCTCCAAGACCCAGGCCGTCCTCGACTACTACGGTATCTCTAAGGACAGCGGTGATGCCCGCGACCTCGGTTATGTCGAAGTCAACGGTATGAAGATCGCCGATGTCCAGGGGTACTACCAGACAATCGCCGGCGGTACCGGAGTGATGAGCCAGTATGTCTACAGCGCAGACAACGTACGCCTTCAGGAAGTTTCCTTCGGCTACGATCTGCCTGTCCAGAAGCTCGGTCTGAAGTACCTCAAGGGCATCAACTTCTCCGTGGTCGGTAACAACCTCCTCATGCTTTACATGAAGGCTCCGTTCGATCCGGAAATGACCTCCAACGTAGGAACCTATAACCAGGGCGTCGACTACTTCATGCAGCCTTCCACCCGCAGTGCAGGCTTCTCCATCAAAGTTAAATTCTAACAGGAGGGACAGATATGAAAACAAGATATATTTTCACAGTAATTGCGGCCGCCCTCTTCTTCCTCGCTTCTTGTACGGGGAACTTCGAAGAGATCAGCAAGGACCACTACAACGCCCACGAAGAGGACCTTACTCAGGACAACCTCAAGGTCGGCGCAATGTTCCAGCAGTTAGAGCGTTCCGTTATTATTTATGCTGACGGAGTCTATCTCGATTCCGACTATCAGATCATGTATAATCTCTGCGCGGAAACCTGGTGCGGCTATATGGGTCCCACCCTTGCCAAGTCGGAATCCGAGCAGAATTCAGGCTGGAATATCTACGATCAGTACCATCGCCGTATGTTCACCGTCAAGTATGAGTACGGTATGGCGGCTTTCTCCAATCTAAAAGCATATGCGGAGGAGCACAATCTGGTGATCCAGCTCGCTCTCGCAAAGATCCTCAAGGTTGCGACAATGCATCAGGTAACTGATTACTACGGACCTATCGCATACTCTCAGACAGGTTCGGTATCGGGAAACCTCTACGACTCCCAGGAAGACGTCTACAAGGCCTTCTTCGCTGAGCTCGACGAGGCTATCACTACCCTCGAGCCTTATGCAGAATCCGGAACAGTTTCTCTTGAGGATTATGACCTGGTCTATGGCGGCAACATCGCCAAGTGGGTCCAGTTCGCCAATTCCCTCAGGCTCCGTCTTGCAATGCGTGTAGTCTACGCAGACGCCGAGCTTGCCCGTACCGAGGCTGAGAAATCAATCGCAAGCTCCCTTGGAGTAATCACTGAAAATGCGGGCAATGCGGTCGTCGGCAATGTCGTCCAGCATCCCCTCTATGTGATCAATGTCTCCTTTAACGATGCTGATACGCAGATGGGCGCATCCCTTGACTGTTACCTCAACGGTTACAACGATCCCCGTATGTTCAAGTACGGCAAGGCGGCATCCGACGGCAAGTTCCACGGTGTGCGTTCCGGTATCGCCCCTGCAGACTGGACCGCCTACAAGAACGGCGCCGGCAAGGTTTCCGCTCCTAACGCAACGGCTTACAAGCTCTGCTGGCTCAATGCGGCAGAGGTCGCGTTCCTCCGTGCCGAGGGCGCAGCCCGCGGATGGAACATGGGCGGAACTGCCAAGGAGTTCTATGAGCAGGGCATAGCCCTCTCATTCGAGGAATGGGGCGCAGACGGTGCTGCTGCTTACATAGCCAACACCACCCTCACTCCCGCTGCGTTCGCGGACAATGTCCAGAACAATAACGCCTCGGCTCCTTCCAATGTGACCATTGCATGGAACGAAGGCGCGGACCTGGAAGGCAAGCTCGCCAAGATCGGCACCCAGAAATGGATAGCCCTCTTCCCGAACGGCTGCGAGGCATGGGCGGAATACCGCCGTCTTCACTATCCGGCTATCCTGCCTCCGGTTAACAATTATTCCAACGGAATCGTTAACACCAACCAGCAGATTCGCCGTACTCCTTACCCGCTTTCCGAGCAGTCCGACAACCCCGATGGCTATGCCTCCGGTGTCGCGGCCCTCGGCGGAGCGGACAATGCCGGCACCCGTCTCTGGTGGGACCAGAAGCCGTTCTAATGCTTAAAGGACCAAGATTATGAAGAAAATCATCATTATACTCAGCGCTCTCGCAGTTGCAATCGGCTGCGTGAAGGAGGAAAAGATGGTCATCCAGAATACCGTTGTGCCCGGAAGCGAGGAAGAAGTTGAGGCCAAGGCCGACTACTACAAAGCGCTCCGCGAGTACAAGGAAAGCGACCACATCCTCAGCTATGTGTTCATGGGCCGTTATGCCACTCTTGAAGGTGCTTCGAACCTCAATGTCGAATACACCACGATGGAGCATCGTTTCCTGGCCCTGCCCGACTCGCTCGATATCGTGAACCTGTGGATGGGGGCCCCGACCGACAAGCCCCACTCCGATTTCTGCTGGTTCAGCGGAGACGAGCCTGATTACCAGTTCGACTATTCCCCGGCGGCTTACGCTGACATGCAGCACTGCCGCAAGTACAAGGGAACCCGCTTCGTTCTCCACGCGGATGCGTCCCACTGGGGACAGAAATTCCAGCTCATCGACTGGAACGAAGAAAAACAGAAGAACGACACTACCCTGTGGACCCTTTCTAAAAACAAGCAGGATTCACACGAGGCCTATGCTGAATTCCTCTATCGCAAGTGTGTGGACTACAATATCGACGGACTCGATTTTGACTACGAAGGCTGGGCGGAGAAGAATATCAACTGGGTTGTTGATTACCTGTCCAAGAAGATGGGCCCCATGGCCGAGACGGAAGAAGGAAAGAAACTCCTTTTGATCGTCGACTACTGGTCCAGCGTCCCTCCCGGAAACTGCTGGGACAAGTGCGACTACATAGTCCGTCAGGCTTACTCGGTTCAGAGCGGCTACAGCTCCAACGGCGCCCTTTCCGCTCCCGGCAACCCGCAGAAGTATATAATCTGCGAGCAGTGGGAGCAGGGAAGCCCTCTCAACTACACTCAGGGAGGAAAGAAATGGACAGACCCTGCCTTTAACGAGTTCGGCGAGCCGCTTTATTCGATGGAGGCTTATGCCCTGTTCTGCAAGAACGGCGGCGGCAAGGGTTTTGGAGCTTATTACATCGACAACGATTATAAGCAATCCGTCAGCACCGCAAGGGGAACATTCCTCACCTACGGTTACCTCCGCAACGCTATCCAGGCTGCCAATCCCCAGAAAAAAGCAGCAGAAGAAGAGTAAACGATTATGAGAAGAATTATCAATATCGCAGCAATTGCAGTTCTTGCCGCAATGACATGGAACTGTACGTCGGAAGGTGACAAGTTCCAGTATGGGAAGGAGGTCATCTTCATGGCGGGCACAGAGGAGAATCCCGTGGTGAAACTAGCCGTCGGGGACAACCCTCCGGCCACCTACAATGTCGTGGTTTCCGCCTCCGGCCTGGTGGACAAGGACGTTACCGTCACATTGAGTATCGGCGATACAACAGTCGTCAATGCCTACAATGCCAGTCACAGCAGCGCTTACATCACGGTGACGGAGGATCAGGTGGAAGTCCCTTCCACCACCGTTACAATTCCGGCCGGGACCGCGACTTCTGAAGCCCTCTCGGTGACCCTCAACGACTTCTCGTTCATAAAGAACGGCGCGAAGTATATGATCCCGGTCACCATCAAAGAGGTAAGCGGCACTGATTTCGAAGTGCTGGAGTCATCCCGCACCGTCTATATCCGTCTCGCCCGCACAATTTCGTTCTACTCCCTGAGTATGGACAACACAAACCTGTACTCCGAGTTCGAGTTCAAAGACGATCAGGAAGTGGAGCTCCCGCAGTATACCCTCGAGGTGAAGTGCTTCCCGACCAACCTTAAGCACGACGGAGCCGAGCAGCTCTGCCGCCTCTGTACGTTTGCGGACGATTCCAAGGCTTCCAAGAGCCGTCAGAACCTGTTCCGCTTCAATGAAAACGGACGTCCCTGGAGATCTCTTCAGATCGTGACCCCTTCCGGAGGAGACTATACCACCACCACCCTCTTCGATGAGAACCAGTGGTATATGCTTTCCGCTGTTTTCGACGGCAGCACCTATCAGCTCTACATCAACGGCGAACCTGACGCAACCGCTATCGGCGGCGACCAGTCGACTATCTTCCAGAGAATTGAGCTCGGAATGTCGTGGACCAGTTATCGAACATCCCAGAACTTTGCCGGACGCATCTGCGAGATGCGCGTCTGGGACTACCCCAGAACCAAGAGCCAGATCCAGGAGTCGCAGTGCGGTGTCGATCCCACCTCGGAAGGCCTGATCGCCTACTGGAAGTTCAACCAGAGCGAGGGCCACGTCTTCACTGACGAGACGGGCCATGGCTATGATATGGACTGGTCGAAGTCTTCAAGGGAAGTCACTGACGGAGCCGGAAATACTCCCAACCCCTCTGCGGCGGACGCTGTAAGCTGGGTAAAGGATGACAAGAACAAATGCTCCGAGTAATCGGTGAATATGTGGTATTTATAAAATAATTGTTATATTTGTTCGCTTTTTCCCGTTCTACGGGAGTGTACTAAGCCAGACAAAACATATAAAACATAACAACCAACAACCATTAATTTTTCAAAACAATGAAGAAAGTTTTCAAATTCGCTCTTGTTGCTTTTATGGCAGCAGCAGTCGCAGTTTCCTGCAAGGATGATCCCCAACCTACCCCCGGCCCCGGTCCTGAACCCGAACCCGAGTACACTGGTCCCGAGCAGGGCACCAGCGCATGGTCCGTTATCGGTACCGTCCTTGAAACCAGCTGGGATACTGACTATGTCCTCGCAGAGGCAGACGGCATCTTCGTTCTGAAGAACCTCAAGCTTGCCGCAGGCAATGAGTTCAAGATCCGTGAGAACAAGGCTTGGGACAACAACCGTGGTGGTGACTTCGCAGAACTTGGTGCAGGTTTCGACGTTACCAATGGTGGCGCCAACATCAAGCCCGAACTCGACGGCTTCTACGATGTTTACTACAACCCTGCAGTCGAGCAGATGGCTATCACCGCTGCTAACGGAACTCCTTCTTGGAAGGAACTCCCTAAGGGACTTGCATGGGACTATGTCCTTGACATCAAGGATTGGCACATCAACTCCACCTTTATGTTCGATGAGGTCAGCGCCCCTATCAAGCTCAACCCTGCAGCTCTTACTTTCCAGGTCAAGTTCTTCTCCAACAAGTGGAACAACTGCAAATTCAAGGACAAAGACGCCAACGGTTATCAGCTCTATTGCAACCGTCTTGGTGAGTTCTCCAACGCAGCTGAGAGCCAGACCGTTCTTCTCCGCTTCTCCAACGACGGTAACGCAGACGGTCAGCTTTGCCTCAATGCAGGCTTCCTTGGCCTGAACCAGGATCAGCTCGCAGTCGACGGAAAGGCTTATGTCTGGAGCACCGGCGAGTGGCACGTCATCACCATCACCTCCGATGGTACCAAGCTCAGCGTCTATGACAACGAGACTCTCCTTAAGGAGTACAGCCAGAGCGGTCTTGCCGACGAGTGGAAGTTCGCCCGCTACGACATCTCCATGACTTGGAAGGAAGGCAGCAGCGACAACGATTGGCCGCTCCGCCAGGCTTTCAACGGCTTCGTAGCCTACACCCGCGCCTGGAGCAAGGCTCTCACCGCAGAGGAAGTTGCAGCATCGCTTTGCGACGTTCCTGCCGACAGCGAAGGCCTCGAGGTTTACTGGGCTTACAACTGCGAGGAAGGCTCTGTCGTAGCCAACCAGGCAGCCAACAAGGACTACGCTCTTGATTTCGCCAAGGCTTGGGACGGCAATGGTTCCAAGAACAACACCGCCAACTATGCCGAGGCAGGTTGGACTCCTGTTGAGGAGATCGAGAACGGCACCGTTTGCCCTGCAGCAGAGTAATTATCAAACTGCAAACATCAAAAGAGAGCCTCCGGGCTCTCTTTTTTTTGTTTTTGTGGTGATTAAAAGCTATATTCGCTTACTAACATCACCTTTTTCTAATGACACTGAAAACCAAATTTCCGGTCATATTGTTATTGGCCGTTTTTTTGACCCAGGCGCTGGCCTTTGCCCAGGACAACCGTATCATAAGGGGTACGGTAAAGGACCAGGAAGGGCTTCCTCTTATGGGCGCCGGAGTCTTGGCGGAGGGGCTTCCCTCGGTGGGAACCGTTACCGATTTGGATGGTAACTATATCCTGGAGGTCCCCTCTTCTGTTAATAGCCTTCGCTTCTCCTACATCGGCATGCAGGATCTCGTGATTGAAATCTCGGGCCGCGAGCTGATCAATGTCGTACTCGAGCCGGACGATCTTACCCTCGACGGGGTTGTCGTGACGGCCCTTGGTATCAAACGATCGGAGAGGGCGGTTTCCTACATCGTCCAGAGCGTGGACGAAACTGCTTTCGCAGTGAAAGACGCCAACTTCGTCAATTCTCTCGCCGGACGCCTCGCCGGTGTCCAGGTAAACGCCTCGTCGGCCGGTATCGGAGGAGAGACCAAAGTGGTTATGCGCGGAGCGAAGTCTATCGCGGGCAACAACAATGCCCTGTATGTCCTTGACGGAATTCCGCTGCCCGCCCTGTCGCTCACTAATCCCGGAGACAAGTTCGATATCTACAGCGGCAGCGCCGTGACCGGCGACGGTATCTCCAATTTCAATTCGGACGATATCGCCGATATGTCGGCCCTCGTAGGCCCCTCCGCAGCGGCTCTTTACGGATCCAAGGCTGCGAACGGAGTGATGATGCTCACTACCAGAACCGGCGAAAAGGGACTGCGCGTTAGTTTCTCCAACAACACTACCTTCGCATCTCCTTTCATGCTCCCGGCAGTTCAGACTTCCTACGGACAGAAAGAGGGCTACTACTCCTCCTGGGGCCGGAAGATGCTCTCGCCTTCGAAGTGGTCCATGGACGAATTCTTCCAGACCGGTTACAACACCCAGAACTCGATAGGCGTTTCCTTCGGAGAGGATAACTATTCGACTTACCTTTCGGCCTCGATGGTGGATGCAAGAGGCGTAGTCCCCGGCAATGAATACGGACGCTACAATCTTACTGCCCACCATACCGCGGATCTTTTCGGCGGGAAGGTGCAGGTCAGCCTGCTGGGTATGTACATGAAAGTGGACGAAGAGAATATGACCGCCGGCGGCCAGTATTACAATCCTCTTATCCCCGTGTATCTGATGTCGCCCGGAGACGATCTCCACAAATACGCTATCTATGAGAGGTACGACGCCGAGCGCGGATTCAAGACCCAGTACTGGAACTGGGGAGATCTGAATCTCGACATGCAGAACCCCTTCTGGATCGTCAACAGGAATACCTTCTCCACCGGTAAGGACCGTTTCCTTCTCGGAGGTTCAGTAAAGGTGGAACTCGCCTCATGGCTCGACCTTACCGGACGCGCCAGGACCGATTATACGGATATCCTTTCGGAGCAGAAGAACTACGCTACCTCGCTCGGAACATTCGCCGGCAATAAGGGCCGCTACTTCTACAACGAGTATATGACTCAGCAGACCTATGCCGACGTCCTTTTGAACGCACATAAGAGGTGGGATAACTTCTCGGTCGAGGGTACCCTCGGCGCCGCCGTGGAAGACTACTCTTTCCGTTCTACAAAGACGGCGGGCGACCTTATCGGCGTTCCGAATCTCTTCACCCTTGCGAACATGGAGCCGAATCGCGACTTCGTAAAGGAGACTATCAACGACCAGACCCAGTCGGTCTTTGCTACCGCCCAGCTCGGATGGCTCAACAGCGTCTTCATGGACGTCACCATCCGCAGCGACTGGTCTTCGGCCCTTGCCAAGCATGGAGAGAAGCTTAAGCCTATCGTTTATCCTTCGGTAGGCCTTTCCGCAGTCGTGACCGACCTGTTCGACATCAAATCCGATGTCCTTCCTTTCGCGAAGGTGCGCGCCTCATATGCGCAGGTGGGCAACGCCCCGATGCGCTACCTCGCAAACCCGACATACTCGGTTGCGGGCGGTATCCCTCAGACGGTTACCTATATGACTTCTCCCGACTTCCAGCCTGAGCGTACGAGCTCCTGGGAGTTCGGCGCAGACGCCCGTCTGTTCGGAGGTGTCCTCAGCCTGAGCGCGACTTACTATAGCTCCAAGACCTACAACCAGGTCTTCACCCCCGAGATTTCCAGTACCTCGACCTACAGTACCTACTACATCAACGCAGGTCGCGTAGACAACAAGGGCGTAGAGCTGTCAGCCGAGCTTAAGCAGGATCTCGGTCCCGTCAAATGGACCTCCAATGCGACATGGTCGCTCAACCGAAACAAGATCGCCCAGATGCTGCAGACCGAAATCGACGGACAGACCGTCACGATCGACACCCTCGATATGGGCGGAACCTCCGGAGTCAAGATGCGTCTGACTACTGGCGGCAGCATCGGTGACCTGTATGTCAACACCCTCAAGACCGACTCCGAGGGCTTCATCTGGGTCTCGCCTACGGGTGGAGTCGTCGCGACAGCCCGCGACGTCTTTATCAAGGCGGGCAACACCAACCCCGACTGGATGCTTTCCTGGCGCAACTCCTTCGTGTGGGACCGTCTCAGCTTCTCGTTCATGATCAACGCGAGGGTAGGCGGTGTCGGAGTCTCCCTCACTCAGGCAGCCCTCGATTACTATGGCGTCTCTGAGCGCAGCGGCTATTACCGCGACAACGGCGGCGTTCCGGTCAACGGCTATCCGCTTACCGACGTGGAGTCTTACTACACGACCGTGGGCGGAAACGGTTCCAATGCGATCGGCGCCTGCTATGCCTATTCGATGACCAATGTCCGCCTGGGCGAGATGACCCTGGGCTACAACATCCCGGTCGACAAATGGACAAAGTGGGTAAAAGGCCTGCAGTTGAGCCTCGTCGGCCGCAACCTCCTTATGATCTACTGCAGGGCTCCCTTCGATCCCGAGCAGGTCGCGGGAGCTGGCAACTACGCAGCCGGCATCGACTACTTCATGATGCCTTCGACCCGCAATATCGGATTCTCAGCAAAAGTAACCTTCTAAAACACAGGAAATATGAAAAAAGTATCGATTCTTATAATCATTGCTGCCCTGGCGGCGGTTTCCTGTACGAAGGATTTTGCAGACAGGAATACCAACAAAGAGCAGGCTACCCGCGAGATGCTCTCCTACGATAATCTCTCTACCGGTTCCGCTTTTTCGCAGATGACGCGAAACGTCCTTCCTACCTATCAGGCGGGAGAAGAGGAATACGGAAGCAGCAATTATCAGATTATTGAAGACCTCGCCGGCAATATCTTCGCCGGCTATACCGGAGCTATCAATGCCGGCTGGCGCTACAACAACCAGTACGACATTACTGCCGGCAGCTGGTATCGCGCGATGTTCACCGATGCCTACGTCCGTTTGATTTCGGCCTGGAATCAGCTTGACTCCTGGCGCGACAGCCAGCCTCAGGTCGCGGCGATAGGCGACATTATGAAAGTCGCCGCCATGCACCGTGTGACCGATACCTACGGCCCTATCCCTTATATCGGTCTCAAGGCCGGAGAACTGCACCAGAAATACAACTCCCAGCAGGATATCTATGGCGCGTTCTTCAGCGAGCTCGACGCTGCGATCGCAGTCCTGAGCGAGTACGTAACTGCGAACCCCGGAGCGAAACTCGTAGCCGAGTACGACAATGTCTACGGCGGCGATGTCGCCTCCTGGATCAAGTTCGCCAATACCCTCCGTCTTCGCCTTGCGCTTCGCGTAGTTTATGCCGATGCAGCTCTGGCCAAGACCCAGGCCGACGCCGCTCTGGCCAACACTTATGGCCTCCTGCAGACCAAGGCCGATGTCGCCGCCTGCAAGCGTCCGGCCAGCGGAGCGTGGGAGTATCCTCTCTATGTCATTCAGTACAACTTCAACGATTCCGCCATCGGAGCGACTATCGAAGCTTATATGAACGGCTATGCCGACCCTCGTCTTGCGAACTACTTCATCAAGGGTTCGGACGGCCAGTACCACGGCGTTCGTAACGGCATCAACATAACCGAAGCATACAAGAACAGCACTCTCCTCTCTAAGATCAATTGCACCAACAATGATCCTATGGTCTGGATGCAGGCTGCGGAAGCATGGTTCCTGCGCGCCGAATACGAACTTCGCTGGGGTACCGAGTCCGCTGCGAAAGACTGCTACGAAGAGGGTATCCGTGTTTCCTTCGATGCGGCAGGAGCGAGCGGTGCCGACGCCTACATCGCCGATGCGACTCTTACTCCCGGAGCTTATACAGACGTAGTGGTCTCATCCAACTCCGTTACATCCCCTCTGTCCGATGTTCCGGTTCAGTGGGTGTCGGGAGGAACTGCCGAGAAGCATCTCGAGCAGATTATCACCCAGAAGTATATCGCTATTTTCCCTTGCGGCCAGGAAGCCTGGTCCGAGTTCAGAAGAACTGCATATCCGAAAGTGATTCCCGTTGCCGTGAACCGCAACCCCGGAGTTATCAGTACGAGCGTACAGATACGCAGGCTTAATTATCCCGACACCGAGTATTCCACCAATCAGGAGGCTGTGGAAGAGGCGGTTACTATTCTGCTTGGCGAGTCTTCCGGAGGAACCGGAGACAACGGAGGCACTAAACTTTGGTGGGACAAAAAATAAGACGGTATTATGAAAGCTAAATACATTATTTCCAGCCTTTTCGTCGCGCTTGCAGTCCTGACTGCCTGCACCGACCCTATTCCCCTGGAGCTCCAGACGCGAGTAAAGAAAAGTGACGACTACTATGCGGCGCTTCGACGCTACAAAGAGAGCGATCACTCCATTTGCTACCTGTGGTTTGCCGACTACGGGGTCCCGTCATCTCCGGCCTACCGATTCTCGGCTATCCCCGACAGTGTCGATATAGTCTCCCTCTGGGGCGGTATCCCCAAGAAAGGAACCCTCGATTATGACGAGATGTACGAGATGAGGCGCCTGAAGGGAACTAAGCTCGTAACCGTAACTATAATCCGAGTGAAGTACTTCTTCAAGAAGCTTCAGATGACGGCTTATATGGATGCCTACAATGCGGCCTATCAGCCCGCATATGACGCGGCTATCGCCGAGGGTAAGACTCCCGAGGAAGCCGCTACCATCGCGGAGCAGGTCGCGGATGCCGCCGGAATCGACGCCGGCAACTCCGACGTTCTTGCCCACCGTAAGGTAGACGCCGAAGGCAACTACCCGGAGTGGTGTCAGAAACTCGGCGACTATCTCCTTGCCGAGATGTACGACAACGACCTCGACGGTATCGACCTTGACTATGAACCCGAAGGCGATATGCTCAGCGGCGACCGTATGACGCTGTTCATCCAGTATCTCGGCCAGTTCATAGGCTGCGGAGAAGGAGCCAAGGATCCTTCCAAGCTCCTCATCATCGATCACTACGGCGCCAATCCGCCGAACGCTACCGAGGCTTACGTAAACTACAAGGTCCGCCAACTCTACAGCAACCAGGGCAACTACATCTCCGACGGAGCCTTCAACAGCAACTGGCCGGTCGAGAAGCAGGTCTTTGCCGACAACATCGGCGACCTCTGGAAGACAGGCGGCGAGATGGAGAACATAGCCGCATTCCAGCATTCCTCCGGTAAGAGAAAGGGCGGCTTCGGCGCCTTCCATGGCCAGCGCGACTACAACACCGTAGACTCCGGCTCGGACAACCTCGTCCCTTACGGCCACATGAGAAGGGCCATCCAGATTCAGAACCCCGCAGGAGCATACCCTCCCGCAGAAGCAGAAGAATAGAACCATTATGAAAAGAGCATACTTATATCTGCTTGTTGCAGCCGGCCTTCTGACGGGCTGCAAGAACACACTCCAATATGCGGACGTGGTGTATTTTACCGGAAACGAGAATTCTCCCGTCTCCAGTATGTATCTCGACGGTCCCAGCTCTATAGGAGTATCCGTCACCGCTTCGTGTAGGGTTGAATCGGATGTTACCGTAAGTATTATGGTCGACGACGGCGCACTTGATTCGTTCAACGCGTCCCGCGGAACCTCTTACAAAATACTTCCCGCATCGTCCTATTCGATTTCTTCGACCTCTCCGGTGATCAAGGGCGGATCCAATGTCTCGGCTCCGGTTTTCCTTAGCATTGATTCATTGGACGACCTCGAAGAAGGGACCCTGTACTGCCTGCCTCTGAAGATTTCCTCCACCTCCAACGGAATGGGCATACTCGAAGCGTCGCAGTACAAATATGTGACTATCAATCAGATCATCACTACCAAGGCCTTCGATACCGGAGCCTCGAGTTACCGTGGCACCAACTATTTCAACGTACCTTCGATGGTCCTGAACGAAAACCTCAGGGACCTTGGGGTTTGTACTATGGAATGCCGCGTCTATATGAACGCATTCTATCCCGCCAGCCATAACCCCGGTATCGCGACCGTCATAGGCCAGGAAGAGCGCTTCCTGATCCGTTTCGGAGATATCTCCTGCGACAACGATCAGATTCAGATTGCGGGACGCGGAGCTTCGCTTACCTCCAAGAGCCATTTCACAACCGGCAGGTGGTACCACGTAGCCGCGGTGGACAACGGCAGCTTTATCACCCTCTATGTCGACGGTGAGGTCGAAGGCCAGATCAGTTCGTCAGGCAAGAGCGCAATCGACCTCGGCTGGGACTGGGAAGGAGGTTTCGCAATATGCAATTCCTGCGGAAACCGTATAATGAACGGTTATGTTTCCGAGGCCAGGATATGGCAGAGGGAGCTTTCTCCGGTAGAGATGAAAAACAACCAGTGCTATGTAGACCCCGCATCTGAAGGTCTTATCGCATACTGGCGCTTCAACGGCTCCGAAGGCAACGTGGTTCCCGACCTTACCGGCCATGGTTATGATGCCGTCGCGGCTAACCCTATCACCTGGAAAGAGAATGTCAAGTGTCCGGAAGTCAATTAAGTTGATTCTGTCGCTGTTGCTTCTGACTCTTCCGCTTCAGGCAAACGCACAGACCGGATCGGACGCAAAGCTTTTGCGCTTCGATCCGGCCGTCGTGAATCTTGGAGAACTGCCCGCATCTCAGGACAGCGTCTCTGTCACCTTCGATTTTACCAATATCTCGGAGGGTGATGTCCATCTGGTCGAGGTTCACTCGCAGTGTTCTTGTACGAAGCCTTATTATTCGAATAAAACGGTTCGTTCCGGGAAGAAATCCTCTCTGAAGGTTACTCTGTACCTTAAGGATCTTACCGGCCCTCAGAAGCGCCACCTCACGGTAGTTGCGACAGATGGGCAGAAGCGCCGTTTTTCGACAATCACAATAGTTTGTAATGTAGTAAGATGAAAAGACTTGAATTAATGACTGTTACCACTGTAATAGGATGGTTCCTTTTGAGCGCTTGCTTCTCCTGCACGCCCAACAACGTCCCTCCCAAGGATGAGCCTGTTATCGAAGAGCCGACAGACAGCTCCGAAGTGACACCGCCGGAAGACTCGACCGAGGTGGAGCCGCCCAAGGTAGATCCGGCCCTTCTGCCCGAGATGGTGGAGATCCCGGAAGGCACCTTTATGATGGGCTCGGCCAGCGCTTCCGGCGCCGACTACGATGAGGCCCCGGCCCACTCCGTGAGCGTCTCGGCCTTCAGGATGAGCTCCTGCGAGATCACCAACATCCAGTACGAAGCTTTCGCCCCGGCCCACAAAAAGATACGTGAAGACAGGGAAGAGTCCATCGCCAAGAGAGACGATCAGCCCGTAGTCGATGTCTCCTGGTACGACGCAGTAGCCTACTGCGAGTGGCTCTCCGGCCAGACCGGAAAGAGCTACCGCCTTCCTACCGAGGCTGAGTGGGAATATGCCTGCAGGGCGGGAACTACGACCGACTACTATACCGGATCATCGCTCCCTGCCGCCATGCAGAAGCAGCAGGCGACCAACCGCAATCTCCAGTCGGTGAACCTGTCGGTAGGTAAGACCGATCCCAACTCTTTCGGCCTTTACGATATGCACGGCAATGTCGAGGAGTGGTGCCAGGACTGGTACGGCCCATATTCCGCCGATGCGCAGACCAACCCGGGCGGTCCTTCGGACGGACTTTATAAGGTTACCCGCGGCGGCAGCCACAACACCCCGGTGAAGTATCTGCGCAGCGCCAACCGTATGGCCGCGACTCCGGACGACTTCCACACCCAGATAGGTTTCCGAGTAGTCGAGTGCGAGACCGTGCTCAGTTACAGCGAGCCTTCGACAGCGGTTCCCGCCAATATGCGCAACGTCTCGCAGACCAAGCATAACTGGGGTTCGCCTTCGAACGATCCGTTCTTCCTCGAGCCCATCCCCTTCGTCGTGGCCCCGACCGACGGTACTCCGTTCTATTCCCATAACCACCAGCCTGCCGTTACATGGTGCGACAACGGCGATCTGCTCGCCGTCTGGTTCACGACCGTCGAAGAGAACGGCCGCGAGATGGAGGTGGTCGGTTCACGCCTGCGCAAGGGCGCTACCGCATGGGAGCCGGCTTCGACCTTCTTCAAGGTCCCGGACCGCAATATGACGGGCAGCGCGCTCTGCCGCCTTGCCGACGGAACCCTGCTCCATATGAATGGCGTCGCGAATTCGGGCGACTGGCAGAACCTCGCGCTTTGTGTGCGCAGGAGCACCGACAACGGCGCTACCTGGAGCAAACCGGTGTTGCCTGAGCCCAACCATGGCGTCAGACATCAGGTTATCGCCGGCCCCATCATCCTGAGCGACGGCAGCATCGGTCTGTGTTGCGACGGAACCGCCGACGGCAGCGGCCCTACTTCCTTCCATCTCAGCTCGGACAACGGTTTCACCTGGGCGGACCAGTGGAACGGCAAACGTCCGGTCTTCGGAGTGGGGGAGACGGGCAACAGCATCGCCGGTATCCATGCCGGAGTAGTGGAGCTTAAGGACGGTTCCCTTATGGCGTTCGGCCGTGGACTCAACCTGGCCGGCTCGGGTAAAACCCCTATGAGCGTCAGTACCGATATGGGCCATAACTGGACCTTCTCGCTTACCGACTGGCCATTGATCGGCAGCGGCCAGCGTCAGGTACTGCTTCGTCTGCAGGAAGGCCCCATCATGTTCGCTACTTTCACCTCCAACGGAATGACTGTCTACCTCTCAGAGGATGAGGGTAAGACCTGGAGCGCAGGTAAGCTCCTTACCGACGGTAAGAGCCGCACCCTTGATGGAGGTGCTTTCACCGGAACCTTTACGATGGATGCGACCCATGCCGAGCCTAAGGGCTACTTCTGCGGTACACAGACCCCGGACGGCACCATCCATCTGCTTTCCAGCCGTATCCATTATAGATTCAATCTGGCTTGGATAAAGCAGTAAAATATCTATCGGCTTTTGCGCTCGTACTCCTTCTCGCGGTTTGCTGCGGGAAGGAGGTGAGCGTTATTACCCCGGATGGGAAGGAGCAGGAAGAGGTAACTCCGCCGGATACCCTTAGTCCGGTGGTGCCTCCTGAGCCCGAGAAGCCTAAGAAAGACGAGAGGGAGGACCTGTCGTGGAAGAAGGTCGAGCATTTCCCGACTGTAAGGATTCAGGCGTCCAAGGCTATCTCCGATAAGGTCAACTGGGTAGATGCGACAATTCGGGTGGAGGATCCTGACCATATGTATTCTGATTCCACTCTGTTTGAGGGTAAGATGCGTATACGCGGTCGTGGAAACACAACCTGGGATATGCCGAAGAAGCCTTACAGGCTTAAACTCGACGACCATACAAAGCTTCTCGGCATGAAGGGCAACAAAGACTGGGTATTGCTCGCGAATTACTCGGATAAGACGCTTCTTCGCAATATAGTCGCGATGGAGATCTCACGTCTTTGCGGGTTGCCGTGGACTCCGCATATGCGTACCGTTGAGCTGTACCTGAACGGAACGTATCAGGGCAGTTATGTCCTTTGCCAGCATAAAGAGGTTGCGAAGGAAAAGGTTGATATTGACGTTGAGAAGGGAGACCTTTATCTGGAGGTTGATACAACTCAGGATGAGAAGGTCTGCTTTTCTTCTGAGAGGTGGCTGATTCCGTTCATGTTTAAAGATCCGGAAGAGCCTACCGCTCAGCAGATATCCGACTTCAAAGCTTACGTACAGCAGATTGAAGATGCCCTGTATGCGAATCCCGGCGGGGGATGGGAAGACCTGATAGATCTGGATTCCTTTGTCGGCAACTACATAGTTCAGGAAATCTGCAAGAATGTCGACGGCAATTTCCGCAAGAGCATCTTCTTCTCAAAGACAGTTGGAGGGAAACTGGTTCTTGCCCATGTCTGGGACTTTGATATCGCTCTCGGCAACTGCAATTACATAGATTCCCAGCACCAGAACGGTGTGACCAATGGTCCTGAGGGCTGGCTCATCAAGATTATGGGTCGCAAGAAGAAGACGGACAGCTGGTATCCCAGACTATTCCTGGATCCGGTTTTCGTAAAAGCCGTTCAGGACAAATGGGATTCCATCAAGCCCGGGTTGGATTCGATTCCGGACATGATAGACCATTATGTTGAACTGAACCGTGCATCCTACGACGCCAACTTCAACAAATGGCAGATTATGGGCACCTACGTTTGGCCCAACCTCAATGTCTATAGTACCTACGACGAAGAAGTCGCTTATCTGAAAGAATTCTTCACCGACCGCGTCGCCTGGCTCGACACTGAGCTCCACAAATTATAGAGGCTATTGCCTCGGTTCCAGCCTGAAGCGATAGCTGTAGTTGCGATCGCTCCAGAGGGTGCGCTCCTTTTCGGCGGTGGCGCCCCAGCTGTCGTAGCCGCCGACGCCGCTCATCTGTCCGTCGATGCATAGCTCGACGAAATCGCGAGGGACATAATCATTGACATGCTGCTGGCGACGCAGAATGTTGCGCGCATCCTTCAGGTTGCGTACGTACTCCGGATCTTTGTTCGGCCACTGGTAGTCGTGCTGGGCAGCCTCCTCGGAGTCGAGATCCTCTACCGAGCAGCGCAGTGCGCTGAACTCGAAAGGAGATCCGACAACCCTGAGTCCGCTTATTTCCAGCCAGGAAACATCCGTATGGTGTCCGCATTCCTGGGGACGCACATAGGGGACGAACTCGGCATCGGCAGAGGATTCATACAGAGCTATAGGATAACCGGAATTACGGTCCCAGTAGTTCTCCTGGGGACCGCGTCCGAAGTATCTGAACGAGTCGGCTGAAGCGGGGAACCTCATGCGGAAACCTATGCGCGGCACTTCAATGGCCTTCTTTGAAGGAATTCCGGCAAAGGTGTAGTCTACAACCAGCGCATTGCCGTCCAGCCGATAGTGAACGATGAAATAATTACCCGAAGCGAGCCTATACATCGCACGTATTCCTCCGTCCATCCCTATAGCCGTTACCTTGAATTCGCGGCTCGAGGTCTTGAAGGCCTGGGTGCGCGAAGGCCACCAGTTGCCGTAGTCGTTGTCGTTGGGCGCACGCCAGAAATTAGGCCTGAGTCCGAACTCCTCGTCGAACATGGGCTTGCCGCCTACTGTGTAAGATGTCAGATAGCCTTTGGCCGTATCGAAACTGATAACGGCGTCGTCGTATGAGAAAGAGAGAATACCGTCTTTCTTTGTATGGGCTCCGTATGGCCCCTTAATTTCAGAGGGCTCAAAAGCTGATGCATTTTGGAGACGTATCTGATCGTGGGCTATTTCGAAATCCTTATCAAGCAGGGCGCTCCCGGAGGAGGTAATCACGGAGAAATCGATGAAAACATCCTTATCCTTAGGAAGGTCGATGGCTGCGATGGAGAATTCTTCAGAGCTTTGAGGCGCCGTTTTAAAGGCAAGAGTGCCCGAAGCTATCTCTACTCCTTCTGAGCTTACAGTCCAGCCTACCGTATAAGGTTCAAGGCTTGTGAACCAGAAGCGGTTGTTGATGCGGAAAGTCCAGTCGGCGACCCTTTCGATCTTTATGTTTTGATACACGTGTTTGACCTCGTACGCTCCGGGATGCGGAGTGCGGTCAGGGCCGACGATACCGTTGCAGAGGAAGTTGCCGTCGCTCGGGGCGTCGACGCCGTAGTCGCCGCCATAAGCCCAGTAAGGCCGGCCCTCTGCATCGGTCTCCAGGAGGCCCTGATCTACCCAGTCCCAAATGAAGCCTCCCTGCAGGTTGGGATACTTGTAAATCTGGTCCCACTGCCAATCCAGCGAGCCTGTCGAGTTGCCCATTGCGTGGGCATACTCAGATGGCACGACAGGGCGGTCGGATCCTTCCGAACCCATCTTGTGGAACCAGTCTGCACCTGGATACTGGGGCACGAGCATGTCGGTATTCCAGTCGAACTCCGCACGTTCGTAGCAAACTGGACGGTTCTGGCCCTCAATCTCGAGCGACTTAAGGTGTTTGTAGGCATTGTAGAAGTTGACTCCGTTTCCGCCTTCATTGCCTAAAGACAGTATCGTAACGCACGGATAATTGCGAGTGCGGTAATACATGTTGGTAATGCGGTCGATATGCTTAGGATACCACTCAGGTTTGTTGCCCAGAGTCTTGTCCAGCGAATAGCCCATTCCGTGGGACTCCACGTTTGCTTCATCGTAGACATAGAATCCAAGGCTGTCGCAAAGCTCGTAGAAGAAGCGCGGCTGAGGGTAGTGGCATGTGCGGATGGCGTCGATATTAAACTGGCGCATCAGTTTCAAATCCCGCAGCACATCTTCACGGGTGACATAATGACCCGTGACCTGGTTGTGCTCATGCATATTCACACCCTTGAACTTTACGGGCTTGCCATTTACCAGGAACTGGTTACCAACTATCTCCAGGCGGCGGAAGCCGACGGAGGCTCGGGTGTATTTGTCGCCGACCTTCAGCAATAGAGTATATAACTCGGGAGTCTCGGCTGTCCACTGGCGAACGTAAGGAATCTCCGCGCACCTTTCGGTGTGACCACCGCTATGGATGGGGCCGCTCGCGGCGACTTCTTTCCCGTCTTTATCCAGCAGCCAGTATTCGAAATCGAAAGGTACGGAGGAATTCATAGCAAGCCTGAAATCACCTGTAGTAAGATCATCTTTAAGAGTTGATACCACATTCCAATCGAAGTCAAAAGGAATCTTAGCACTCTCGCGGCTTAGATAGACATCCCTTTCAATACCGGTAAGAGTCCAGAAGTCCATGTCTTCCAAATAGCTTCCCGTGCTCCAATGGTAGACAACAAGCTTCAAAGAGTTTTCGGCGCCACGTTTGACGTAGGGCGTAATATCGTAGCGAACCAAGTCCTTTGCATCCTCTGTATACCCGAGAAACACATCGTTGACAAACAGATATGCTCCACCAGCGACACCGGCAAAGTTCACATAAAGCCGCTCTCCCTCGGAGAAAGCGGCTTTGAAGTTGCGGCTGTAGACGCCGTAAGGATTGTATTCTGGAAGTAGCGGAGGCTGGGGATCTTTGGGACAAAACGGATACTGGACGTTTACGTAGACCGGATAGCCGTGGCCCTGGCGCTCCCAGTTGCCGGGAACCTTAATCGTAGTATCCTTCCCTTCGTACGAGAAATCCCATACTCCGTTCAGAGACACATAGTTAGGGCTTGCCTTAAAGTTTTTTTTTAATGCCTGGGCGCGTGTGTTATAAAAGATAGTCTCATGGCGCTTCATCTCAGCCTTGCCGACTGTAGTGACGGCCATATCAAGGTGCTCCTTAAAAGTAACGGGATTCGGCCCCATAACGAACACTATCTCGCCGCCCTTGCGCAAATCCTCGAAGGAAATGAACGGGCGCTCCAGAACAACTCCGTTAAACGTAACCTTCTGGACGTAGATGTTCTCCGGGCTATTGTTCTCGGCCTTGATCTTCAGGATATTGCCGTTACCCAGGTCGACGGTCGCGGCGCGGACGACGGGGCTGCCGATGGCGAAGTCGCCGGCCGCCGGGTCGACCTGGTAGATGCCGAGAGCCGACAGTACATACCATGCTGACATCTGGCCGCAGTCTTCATTGCCGCAGACGCCGTTTTCGTCGTCGAAATAGAGCTCGTCCATTATGTGACGAACAATCTTAGCGCATTTATGCTGCTCGCCCGGCACCCAGTCGTACATGTATGCGACGTGGTGGCTGGGTTCGTTGCCATGGGCATACTGGCCTACGAGGCCTGTCACATCTGATACATGGTTGCCCATGTCGCCCTCGGCGATAAAGAGGCTGTCGAGCTTGACGATGAAGCGCTCGGGGCCGCCGAAGAGTTCAATCAGTCCGTCTACGTCGTGGGGCACGAGGAAGGTGTACTGCCAGCCGTTGCCCTCGGTGTAATCATTGGCCATCCATTCGGCCTTGAACGGGTTGAACGGGGTGCGGAACTTGCCGGCCAGAGTGCGGCCGCGCATGAAGCCGGACTTCTTGTCGAAGTACTTCTGGTAGGCCTTGCTGCGCCATGTGAAGCGCTCGAACGCGGCGTCATCGCCCATCAGCTTAGCCACCTTGGCAACTGCTGCATCGGCGATGCCGAACTCCATGGACTTGGCGACCGTCTCACCCTCGGAAGTTTTGTCGTAGGGGATGAAGCCGTAGGTGCGGTGGGCGTCCATGCCGCGGTCGTCGAGCTCGGACGATGCGACCATGGCCTCGAAAGCGGCCTTGGGATCGGCAGCGTAGCCCTTCAGGACCAGATCGCCCATGGAAATGACGCCAGGATTGCCGACCATGCAGTCGGTCTCGCAGCCGTCGAGATGCCAGACGGGCAGCTTGCCCTGGCCCTTGAAAATGTTCATGTAGGTATCGGCCAGCGAGCGCGAAAACTCGGGGTCGATGAGGGTAGTCAGCGGGACTTCGGCGCGGTAGGTGTCCCAGAGCGAGAGGATGGTATACTGGTCCTTGTCGCTGTGGTGGATCTCGCCGTCGGAGCCGCGGAAACGGCCGTCGACGTCGCTGAACAGCGCCGGGAATATCATCGTATGGTAGAGCGAGGTGTAGAAGATGCGCTCCTGACGCTCGTCCATGGGCTCGATGGAGATGCCGGATAGGGCCTTGTTCCATTTTGCGTCAGCGGCCTTGGCCGTGCGGTCGAAATCCCAGCCGGGCAGCTCTTCGCGCATGTTGAGCCATGCTCCCTCGCAGCTCACGGGCGAGAGCGCTACCTTGACGAGGATTTTCTTGGTGCGGCGGGTGTCGAACAGCAGTACCTGGACCTTGCCGTCGTTAAGAAGCTGATCTTCGCCGATGCGGTCGATGGGCTCGCTGAATTCGGCAGCGAAGTACCATGTATGGTCCTTGGCCCAGCCGCTCGAACGGCGGAAGCCCTCGATGTGGGTGTCGTCAAGCCTGGTAATGCTGCGGTCGGTGCAGCGGTCCCAGCCTATGCCGGTCGCGAGGTCGAGCAGGATCGCGGACTCGTCGGCGGTGAAGGTGTATTCGTGGAGGCCTACACGTTCGGTCGCCGTAAGGCGTGCTTTGACCCCGTAGTCGGGCAGTTCAAGGGCGTAGAAGCCGGGGCGTACCTGCTCGAGGCTGTGGTCGATGTGCGCGTAGATATGGCCGATTTCCTTCTGCTTCTGGATGACCCAGCCCTTGGTGCGCAGGGGCTTTGAGGGGTCGAAGGGAAGCATCAGGACGTCGCCCAGATCGCCTATGCCAGTGCCCGAAAGGTGAGTGTGCGAGAAGCCGATGATCAGGGTGTCCGAGATATGGTAGCCCGAGCACCAGTCCCATTCGTCCTTGATTTGCTGGGGGCCGAGCTGAACCATGCCGCGCGGGACGCTTGCGCCTACGAAGACATGGCCATGGCCACCGCTGCCTATCATGGGGTCGACTTTATCGGTAAGGGATTCGGTTTTGGTGCAGGCGGCCAGGGCTATCAGGCTCGCTGCCGCGAGGAGGTATGCTTTTCTCATTTGAGGGTAATTGTTTGCTTGAGAGGGAGGTTGTCGGAGCTTGGACCAGCTTGGATTATGAATTCGCCCGGTTCGATTACGCGCCTCATGTCGAGGTTGTAGAGGGCAAAAGCGTCGTCGGTGAGTTCGAAGTCCACGGTCCTGGTTTCGCCGGCCTTGAGGTTCACGCGCTCGAAGCCGCGAAGCTGGAGGCGCGGACGGACGGTAGAGGCCAGAGGGTCTGTGATGTAGAGTTGCATGACTTCGTCGCCGTCGCGCGAGCCGGTGTTGGTGATGGTGACACTGACTTTGCGGCCGTCTTCTGCGCTGGTGATTCGATCATACGAGAAAGTCGTATAGCTAAGGCCATATCCGAAAGCGTAGAGCGGATCGGAGGGCATCTCGATATAATCGTGGCCCTTGGGGAAGGGTTTGTTATAGTAGACGGGTAACTGTCCGGCACTTCTTGGCACTGAGACCGGGAGGCGGCCGGCGGGGTTGTACTCCCCGAAAAGGACCTCGGCTATCGCCTCCCCGCCGGCCTGGCCCGGATAGAACTGGGTCAGGAGGGCGTTGGCGTTTTCTTTCGCCCAGGCCTTGTCGAGAGGTCTTCCTTCAATATAGACTACTACAAGGGGTTTGCCTGTCTTTTTGAGTTCTTTAAGGAGCTTGTCCTGAAGGCCGAGAAGTTCGAGAGTCGCGCGGTCGAAGCCTTCGCCTGCCTCCATGTCGCTGACACTGTTTTCGTCGGTGATGGCGGCGCCCGTTTCCTTGTACTTCGTACCGAAGTCGCGGGCGCTGGACCCGCCGACGAAAACTACCGCGACGTCGGCTTGTTTAGCTGCCCTTACCGCTTCTTTTATGTTGTCTTTTTCGGTATCCCTGATTGCGCAGCCTTTTACATATGATACATTGCTGGCCTTGGCTCTGATGCCTTCGAGGGGAGTGATGATATTCTCCTCAGGTTGAGGTGCGGTATAGTCACCGAGCTGGTTATACTGGACGTCGGCGTTGGGACCGATGACAGCTATCTTTGCGTTTTTGCTGAGAGGAAGAATTCCGTCGTTTTCGAGGAGGACGACTCCTTCGCGGGCGGCTTGCAGTGCTACTTCAGTGTGCTTTTCATTGCGGACAACTTCTGTTTGTGCGGGATCGATATATGGATTATCGAAAAGCCCGAGTTTAAATTTGAGAAGAAGCACTCTGCGAACTGCGCGGTCGAGAGCCTTGCAATCGTAGAGATAGGGGTAGCAATTTGCACCAAGATCTACGTCGCAACCGGCAGTCAGGGCTTTTATAGCAGCATCTTCGAGATCGGCGGCGATGTGGTGATCTCCTGCCAGGCCGTCAATACTTACCAGATCGGAAACGACGAAACCCTGGAAACCCCATTCTGCTTTCAGGATGTCTGTAAGAAGTTTTTTATTTGCTGTGCTCGGGACTCCGTCGATAGAGTTGTATGAGGTCATTACAGACAGGGCTCCTTCATCGATAGCGCCATGGAAGGCGGGAAGGAAGTTTTCGCGAAGATCGCGCTCGCCTACGTATGAAGGATTACCGTTATGTCCACCCTGAGGAATGCCATATGCGACGAAATGTTTCAATGTTGAAACTACGCCTTTATCCCAGCCGTTGTGTTTGGGAGAGGTTCCGCGGACCATACCCTTAGCCATCTCGGTAGTGAGATACACGTCCTCGCCGTAAGTTTCCTCTACGCGGGACCAGCGCGGCTCGCGGGCCAGGTCTATGACCGGGCCGTAGCCGATCCGCGCGCCCACCGCGCAGAGCTCCTCGGCTATACTGCGCCCCACTTCCTCCAGAAGGTCTTTATCCCAACTTGCCGCAAGACCTATGCTTGTAGGGAAAACAGTTGTTCCTATTGCCATGTGGCCATGCGGGGCCTCTTCGGCAAGAATAATCGGAATACCAAGGCGAGTAGAATCCATCGCATAATGCTGCAGGGCATTGTAAGCCTCAGCAGCTTCGCGGGGAGTCAGACCGTTCTCCAAAGTTTTCTTCGTCCACGGATCAGCCCTGAAAGTCGCCCAAAGCATACCGCCATGCTGCTCCTGAATGAACTTCACATACTCATCACTGTAACTCACTCCTTCTTCTGTTTTTTCATACATAGGCCAGCCGAGAGGGCAGAGCAGTTGCCCTATTTTCTCCTGAATGGTCATCCTTTTAATGAGGTCCTCCGTACGCTCTTCCGGCGAGAACTTTGGATTCATATACACCGGTCCGTGCGTACAACCTGCGAGTATTATAGTAAGGAGTAAGAATATTACAGTTCGTTTCATATCCAAATATAACACTTTTTCCCGACCCACCCAATTGACATCACAGTCACTTAAATCTGTCCGATTTGCAAGGCCGTGGGTTTTTCGCTAAATTTGACCTCATGAAGCGATTAATAACACTCTTTGCAGCATATCTGGCGCTGAGCTTTGCGGCAAGCGCCGAGCCTCTGACTTCATACGTCAATCCTTTTGTCGGCACCACCAATTTCGGTGCGACAAATCCCGGAGCTGTATGCCCGAACGGAATGGTGAGCGTATCACCCTTCAATGTGATGGGGTCTGAGGACAATAAATACGACAAAGACAGCCGCTGGTGGTCAACACCCTATACCCGCGACAATTGCTTCTTCACCGGTTTTTCGCACGTCAATCTCAGCGGAGTCGGCTGCCCTGAGGTCGGATCGATTCTGGTGATGCCTACGACAGGAGATCTCGACGTAGACTATCACAATTATGGTAGTAAATACTCCGCAGAAGAAGCCCACCCCGGCTACTACACTGCGACTCTCGACAAATACGGCATCAAGGGCGAGGCCTCCGCAACCCTGCGCAGTGCAATCGAGCGCTTTACTTACAATTCAACCGAACAGGCCAATATATTGATAAACCTAGGCGAAGGCCTTTCCAACGAAACCGGCGCCTGGGTCCGTAAAATCAGCGCGACAGAAATCGAGGGTTGCCGTCTCCAGGGCACCTTCTGCTACAACCCCCAAGCGGTTTTCCCGATCTACTTCTATCTAAAAGTCGACCGCACCCCTTCCAGCCAGGGTTTTTGGAAGAAACAGCGCGAGATGAAGGGCGTCGAGGCGGAGTGGACTCCCGACAGCGGGAAGTATAAAATCTACACTAAATACGGCCGCGAGATGGGCGGCGACGACCTTGGCTACTGGTTCAGTTTCGACGAGCTGGCCGAAGGCGAGCAGATCACCGTCCGGGTTGGCATCTCCTTCGTCAGCGCCGCAAACGCCCGCGAGAACCTCGAACTCGAGCAGGCTGGCAAGGGCTTCGACGAGATAAAAGCGGACGCGGCTCAGACGTGGGAGGACCATCTTGGCCGCATCAAGGTCGAAGGTGGCAGCGAGCGCGACCGTCAGGTCTTCTATACCGCCCTCTACCACACCCTCATCCACCCTTCCGTGCTGAGCGACGCGAACGGCGAGTACCCGATGATGGAGTCCGACGGCATTGGCCATGTCGAAGCGGGCCACCTCCGCTACACCGTCTTCTCGCTCTGGGACACCTATCGCAACCTCCATCAGCTCATGACGCTGGTCTACCCTGAGAAGCAGATAGACATGGTCCGGTCCATGGTCTCATGCTACAAAGAATCAGGTTGGCTGCCGAAATGGGAACTGTTCGGGCGCGAGACCTTTACCATGGAGGGCGACCCCGCCATCCCTGTCATCACGGACACATGGCTCAAGGGCCTGCGCGAGTTCGATATCGCCGCCGCATACGAGGCCATGATCAAGTCCGCCACTACCCCCGGCGCCGACAACCTCATGCGACCGGACATCGACCCTTATATTGAGAAGGGCTATATCCCGCTGGGATTCTACGCGGGCGATAATTCGGGCGACAATTCGGTGTCGCATGCTTTGGAGTATTACATCGCCGATTACGCGCTCGCGCTGCTGAGCGAGGACCTCGGCTACGCCGACAACGCCCGCCTCTTCCGCGAGCGCGCTCTCCGCTACAAATCATACTACAGCAGAACTAGCGGAACTCTCCGTCCCCTTGAAAAGGATGGATCGTTCCTCACACCATTTGACCCTGCTGATGGAGCAGATTTTTCCAATGCTCCCGGTTTCCACGAAGGTTCAGCATGGAATTATACTTTCTATGTGCCCCACGATGTGAAGGGTCTGGCGGAACTGATGGGCGGCGACGGAAGGTTCGTAGCGAAGTTGCAGAATGTATTTGATAAAGGTCTGTACGATCCGGCCAATGAACCGGATATCGCATATCCATATCTGTTCAGTTACTTCAAGGGCCAGGAATGGAGAACGCAGAAACAGGTCGCAAAGATTTTGAAGGAGATCTATTCCACCGAGCCAGACGGCATTCCCGGAAACGATGATTGCGGAACCATGTCCGCCTGGGCGGTATTCTCGATGATGGGTTTCTATCCCGACTGTCCCGGCGAACCGTCGTATACTCTTACTGCACCTTCATTTGATAAGATTACCATCAAACTCGACCCGGCGCTTTGCGCGGGCCGCGACCAGCTGGTAATCACTAAGAAGGGTAAAGGGTATATTTCTACAATGAGACTCGGAAAGCGCTCGCAGAAATCCTTCCGCATCGCGCATCCCGATCTTGTCGGCGCCGGAACCTTCGAATTCCGCTGCAAATAGGTTAATCCAAAAGTTCGAGAGCTTGGTCGAGGGTGAGGGCCTGGTCGATGGTGAAACCGCCGTTGAAGGTGCGCCTTAAAGAAGAAAGGAAGGCGCCGGAGCCCAGCGCCTCTCCGAGGTCGCGGGCCAGGGCGCGGATATAAGTGCCCTTTGAGCATTCGACATCAATCATAGCTGTCGGAAGCTGATATCCGCTGATATCCGCCACTCGGATTCGCCCTTTACCGTCATCGATAAAGAGATTTCTCGACTCGTTGCACTCGCTCGAAATGACAAAAGGTGTGTCATTTCGACTAAGCGAAGCGCATGGAGAAATCTCGTACTGATTATTACCAAAGCCAACGAGTTTAATATCGTAAATGGTGATGCTATTTGCCTGAAGTATGCCTTCGGCTTCTACGGGAAGACCTTGCTTATATAATTTGCGCGCAGTCTCGTAGACTCGTTTTCCGTCTACTGATTTTGCGCTGAACAGGGGAGCGATCTGCTCCTGTTCTCCTAAGAATGAAGGTAGTATTGCGCGAACGGATTCTTCGCTGACACCGTCGAGAGGATATTCGCGGTCTATGGGTTTCTCCAGATCATAAGAGGGGGTCGTCGCGCCGAAGGACACGCCGGCCAGGTACCGCTTGCGGGAGCGCTGAAGCTCCTCGGCCCGCCGCGTGGCCGGGCCGATACACACCAGCAGCAGCCCCGTCGCAAGCGGATCCAATGTGCCGGCGTGTCCGACTTTCAGAATCTTCTTCCCAAAATGCCTTATCGCCGCATACTTGATCTTACGGATAACATCCGCCGAAGTCCAGCGATACGGCTTATCGATAGGAAGAACGATCCCGTCGGGATAATCTTCTATGTCGCGTGTGAAACTCAACGCACTGGAATTTTGTCGATACGCCTCTGGTGACGGCCGCCCTCAAACGGAGTGTCGAGCCAAGCGCGTACTATAGCAACGCACATCCTATAAGAAATGAAGCGCGCCGGCATTACCAGCACGTTCGCATTGTTGTGCTGCTTGACCAGCTTACCGATCGCCGTGCCCCATGCCAGTCCGGCGCGCACTCCCTGATGCTTGTTCAGGGTGATGGCCATTCCGTTACCGGTTCCGCAAAGCGCAATGCCAAGATCCACGGATCCGTTCTCGACAGCCGATGCCAGCGGATGAGCTACGTCGGTATAGTCCATGCTCTCGGTAGAGTCTGTTCCGAAATTGACGACTTCAATTCCGCGACCCTGCAGGTACTTGATCAATTTAGCCTTGTACTCGACCCCAGCGTGGTCGCTGCAAATACCAATTTTCATAATGTTTATATTTTTTTGGACTTCTCCCCCCTGTTTTACGGGGAGAAGTCGAAATTTTTTCTCGGCAACTTACAAATTGTAATTCCGCTCGTTGCGTTTTTGGACTTCTCCCCTCCGAAAAGGGGGGGAGAAGTCCAAAAATGATCAATTAATAAGTGCTCCGAGCGCCCGGACGCGGCGAACTGCTTCATCTATCCCGATGCATGAGATAATTTCATGGATTCCGAGGCCGGAGCCGGAACCGGTCAGGGCAAGCCTGATGCAGTTCATTACCTTACCCATGGGCCATTCGCGCTCCCTAATAAACTCCTCGAGATCACGTCCGGACTCAATGGCCTCCAAAGCCATATCGTAGAATTCGCGCTGACCGAACTTCGCAAGATCCTTCTCGACATATTCAGTCGGAGCAACGAACAGATAAGGCGCCGCAGTCCAAAGATCCGCAACGAATGTCGCACGGTCCTTAATGACGCTGACTACCTTAACTACATAATCGTGAGCAGCAGAAACCCCATGTGCTGCCAAAATAGGTTCATACAGCGAAGCCAACTCCTCATCCGACTTCATCCTAAGATACTCCTTATTGTACCACTTCGCCTTCTCCGGGTTGAACTTCGCTCCGCTCTTGCTGACATGCTCCAGCGAGAACGCCTCAATCAGCTCGGACATGGAAAGAATCTCCCTCTCATCGCCAGGGTTCCAGCCCAAAAATGCTAAAAGATTAACAAAAGCCTCCGGGAAATACCCGTCTTCACGGTATCCGCGATAGGTCTCGCCGTCGGAATTCACCCAGTTCAACGGGAACACGGGGAATCCCATCTTGTCGCCGTCGCGCTTCGACAACTTACCATTGCCGACGGGCTTCAGCAGCAGCGGCAGATGTGCAAACTGTGGCCTCTCCCAGCCGAAAGCCTCATATAGCAGATAATGCAGAGGCAATGACGGCAGCCACTCCTCGCCGCGGATGACCTCGGTGATCTCCATCAGGTGGTCGTCGACGATGTTGGCCAGGTGATAAGTCGGCAGTTCGTCGGCCTTCTTCCAAAGCACCTTGTCGTCGAGGGTCGCGGTATTGACTTCGACATGGCCACGGATAAGGTCGTCCATCTCTACGACACGGTCGCACGGCATCTTGAAGCGCACGGTCCAGTCGGAAGTCTCAGCGAGCAAGCGGGCAACTTCATCAGACGGCAAAGTCAGCGAATTCCGCAGCCCGACGCGCGTCTCATAATTATAAATGAAAGTCTGTCCCTTAGCCTCTGCCTCAGCACGACGAGCCGCAAGCTCCTCGGAAGAATCGAAGGCATAGTAAGCCCAGCCCTTGGAGACCAGTTCCTCTGCGTATGCACGATAGATGGCCCTGCGCTCAGACTGCCTGTACGGCGCATGTGGATGACGTGAAGACTTCTCGGAAACAATCTTACCATCTGCAACACCCTCGTCCGGCACTATTCCGCACCAGTTCAGGGCCTCGATGATATACTCTTCTGCACCGGGGACAAACCTCTGCGAGTCGGTGTCCTCAATACGAAGAATAAAGTCTCCACCATGCTGTTTAGCATACAAATAGTTATATAATGCCGTACGAACTCCGCCCATATGGAGCGGACCGGTAGGGGAAGGAGCGAATCTTACTCTTGTCCTTTTCATTGCTGTATCCTCCTGATAGCCGCCTTCTCCTCAAGATCCCTGATAGCCTGCTCGTTCTCGGTAATAAGAGCGGGCACGACCTCGGGATTGAAGTCGAACTTGGGTTTAACTGTAGTGCTGAATCCGACACGCCTGTTGTCGACGACGTCCTGGGCCTCGCCCTTCGCGCCGGACGACTTGTCGTAGACATAGTCGCTGTCGATGGCGATAATGCTGCCGAGGTCAATGTCCGGTCCGAGGATGGCTCCCAGCTTGAAACCGGTCGCAATCGCAGTGATGTGGATGGTATCTCCGATAGAGGGATCCTCGTCCCAGATAAGACCATGCTTGAAGTTGTTTCCTCCGCCGGTGTACTCAGCAATCTTCTTGTTGATTTCGTCGAGCTGGTTCATCTTAAGACCCTGCTCGTTCTTTCCGGCAGTGATGTTTACCAAAACGTTTTTCGCGGTCTTCAAGTCATAGTCGTTAAGTAGCGGGGATTCGAATGCTTCCTTGACAGCCTGGTTGATCCTGTCGGGACCGCTGCCGGTGCCGCAGCCCATAAGGGCCATGCCGCTTCCGCGCATCATGGTCTGGACATCTTCGAAGTCGACGTTGATGTAGCCGGGCTTCTTGATGATCTCGATAATGCTGCGCACTGCGGTAGCGAGAACCTCGTCTGCCTTGGGGAAAGCGTCCTGGATGAGCTCGTCGCCGAAGTACTGATACAGTTTCTCGTTATTGATGATAATAAGGCTGTCGACGTTCTTCTCGAGCTCATGGATACCGTCGATGGCGCGGGCAAGCACCTCGCGACCCTCGTTGCGGAAGGGGAGAGTGACCACACCAACGGTCAGGATGCCCTGGTCCTTCGCCATCTTCGCGATGACCGGGGTCGCGCCTGTGCCCGTGCCACCGCCCATTCCGGCGGTGATGAAGAGCATCTTCGTATTCGGGTCGAGTATCTTCTGGGCTATCTCGTCCTGGCTCTCGAGGGCGGCATTGCGTCCCTTGGTAGGGTTGGTGCCGGCGCCGAGCCCGAGGCCGAGCTGGATTTTGAGGGGAACACTGCAGCGGCCGAGGGCCTGGGCGTCGGTATTGCACACGACGAAGCTGCAGCCCTGGATCTGCCTGTTGTACATATAATCGACTGCGTTGCAACCGCCGCCGCCCACTCCGAGCACCTTTATAATGCTGTCGGCCGTAGGCCAGTCCTTGGGGGCAATGATGATATTATCTTCAGGCATTTTACTTGTCCTCCTCTTTTACTTTATCAATATTCTCATCGAAAAGATTGCCGGTAACCTCGGTAAGTCCGTCGGTAAGCCTTCTGAACAAGCCGGGCTTACGCTCTTTCTTCGGGCTTGAGGGCTGAGCAGGTTTCGAAGGCTGTTCGGGCTGTTCCGGCTCCGGTTCAAAGACCGTATCAGTAGGCTCCGGTTCCGGTTCGGCAACCGGCTCTTCAGGCTGAACGTCGAGTTCCTTCAGAATCGCGCAGTTGATATACTCTCGATCGCGACAAAGAGCGATCATCGCAAGCTGAGAAACTCCCGCGAGCGAGCAGATTTCCGGGCAACCGTCGGTGCTGATGCCCGTGACGTGGGGGAACCCCACGCGGGCAGGCAGGCCCGACAGCTCGGTCATCAGGGCGCTCGCGCTCAGAAGCTCGGCGCCGCCGCCCGTAAGGACGATTCCGCCGCGCAGGCTGTCGGCATAGCCGCTCTTTCCGATAAGGAACAGCGCAGAGTTCAGGATCTCCCTCATGCGGCTGCCAATTATTTCGGCCAGATATTTAACGGGAAGCTGCTGGGTTTCGCCAGTGCGCTTGTCGTGGATCTGGATTATCTTCTCGCCGAGCGACTGCAGGCGGTCCGGCATGCAGGAACCGAACCCGAGCTTGATGTTTTCGGCAAGAGTCTCCTGGATACCGCACTCGAGGTGGATGTCGCTCGTCACTGAGTTGCCTCCGAACGGGAACGAATCGAAGAAGCGCAGAACTCCGCGATGGTACACGCTGACGGAAGTCACTCCGGCACCTATCTCTACCAGCGCGACGCCATGCTCTTTCTCATCGCTGGTCAAAACGGTCTCGGCGACCGCTTCGGCGACGAAGAACTTGTACGAAGCGATACCCAGCTCGTTCATCACCTTGTCGATATTGGCTACGGGCTTCTGGGCGCCGGTGAACACCTTGTACATGCCCTCGAACTTGCTTCCGGTTACACCGATCACATCGGCTTCGGCGGCCTGGAAGAGGTCCTCGGTCGAGTACGACTGGGCTACCGCGCCGTAGATCTCGGTGCCGGATTTGATGTGGGCGCTGAACTTGGTGAGGGCGCTGTCCTTGAGGGCGGTCACCTCTTCCTCGGAGATGAAGCTCTCGGGCTCGCTGCGCTGGCAGCTTTCATCGACCGAGTCGGTCGATACTTTCCAGCGCGGGTAAGCGGTCACCACTTCGTGGATGTTGATGTCGAGCGCTTCCTCGGCCTCGCGGATGAGCCTGCCGAGGGGCTCGCATACCTGCTTGGGGTTGAAGATAGTACCGCGCCGGATTCCCCTGGACTCCGCCTCGCGGTAATGGAGGACCTGGGCAACGCCGTCCACGACGTTGCAAACTGTGAGCGAAATCTTCGACGCTCCCAGGTCTACTGCCGCTATAAATCTTTCCTGCATATTATTTGACCTTTGTATTTTACGTTCACTGAATGATAGGGATCGCTTGCATGGAGAGGAGCTATCCCTGAATAATACTTCTCCATCGCCGCAAACTTACGGGCACTCTCTTCGAAATCTCCATACACTATCTTTAGCCCATCTCCAAGGAGGACGAAGTCTCCGTTGCGGTCGACCGCATAACCCTCGATGCGTTTGCTCCATACGCTGCTGCCCGAAATCTTGCGCACCAGAGCGATAGCCTTAGCGAGCCACTCCGAGTCGAAGCCCAGTTTTGGATCGCATGAAATCACCGGCACATCGGCTACATAGTCGCCGCTCAGAGGGAAGATATTCCCTTCATGGTCGGTGTAATAGCCGTTGCCCTTGTAGTCGAAGCGCAACACGGGGTCGCGCTGCAAGACGAGAGCATGCAGCACACCGTCGTCGGTAATCCACACTTCGGCCTTGCGGACGGCGGGCTTGGTCTCCAGCATCTTCTCTATGCTCTCCAACCCGACATCCTCCAGCCTCTGCCCGACATAGATACCATAGAAAGTATCTATCCAGTAGCGCGCTTCGTCTTCGCTTACGAACTGATGCGGCCCGGGCACGCTCACCTGCAGCTCCTTGCAGGAGATGCCATGGCGCTCCGCCTTCGACACATAAAGCAGCACCCCCATCCCGGCGAAGAACACCAGGAAGAACAGCACGGTCATTATGATCGAAGCGGCCTTTTTCATAAGCGTTTCCTCAATATTTCGGCGATAGGCTCGACCAGCCTGTCAATATTTCCCGCACCGAAAGTAACGAGAACGTTGACATCATGGCCAGCGACCCAGTCGCAAAGCTCGCCGTAGCCCAGCAAAACCTTCGAAGGCGCGGTTACAGCATTATAAATAATCTCCGACGTCACCCCAGGAATCGGTTCCTCGCGGGCGGGGTAGATATCGAGCAGCACCACCTCGTCGCACAGACTCAACGCGCGTGCGAACTCGGGCGCGAAATCGCGCGTGCGAGTATAAAGGTGGGGCTGGAACACCGCCGTGAACTTGCGCCCCGGGAAGATGGTCTTGATAGTCCGGATCGACGCCTCGAGCTCCGCCGGATGATGGGCATAGTCATCCAAGAAAGTAAGCCCCGGCGTGTTGACATGCTCCTCGAGCCTGCGATGGGCCCCCAGATAGCTGCCGATGGCCTTGCGGATAGCGTCCGGCTCGGTTCCATGGCAAAGGCAAATCGCCGCCGCCGCGACCGCGTTCTCGACATTCAGCGCGCCAAGCGTGCCGGTGCGGATGTCCCGGATGACCCCGTCGGGATGCACCAGGTCGAAGGTATAATGGCCGTCGGCCCCGAGCCTCAGGTTGGCGGCATGGAAGTCCGCGCGCTCATCGTCAAACGCGTAAGTCAGCATGCGGGCGGAAGTTACGTCCGGCGCGAGCGGCAGCCCGAGCTTGTAGACCAGCACCTCGCTGACCTGCGACGCGAACTGGCGGTAGGCCTCCTGGACATGGGCCAGGTCGCCATATATGTCGAGATGGTCGGCGTCCATCGCTGTAATCGCCGCTATCGCTGGGTGCAGCCTCAGGAACGACCGGTCGAATTCGTCCGCCTCGGCCACCGCTACAGGGTTGTGGCTCATCAGCATGTTCGTCCCATAGTTGCGCGACACACCGCCCAGGAAGGCCGAGCAGCCCTCGCCGCTGTCGGTGAGGATATGCGCGACCAGGGTCGAGGTCGTGGTCTTTCCATGGGTGCCGGCTACCGCAAGGCACTTCTGCCCGGCCGTGATCTCGCCCAGGATCTGCGAGCGTTTCACGACATTGTAGCCGCCTGCGCGTACAGCCTGCAGCTCGCCCAGATCGTCGGGGATGGCGGGCGTGTACACTACCAGCGTGTTCTCGATATCGGTAGGGATGAGCTCCGGCTTGTCCTCGTAATGGACGGGGATGCCCTCGGCCTCAAGCTCACGGGTCAGGTCGCTGGGGGTCTTGTCATATCCGGCCACCGCGTAACCTTTGAACTTGAACCAACGGGCAAGGGCGCTCATGCCTATGCCACCGATACCTATGAAGTAAACTTTTTTCATACCAAATTGTAAGCTTCGTCTACTATAATCGCGGCCGCGTTCGGCAGTGCCATTGCCTCGGCGTTCGCTCCTACGGCCTCGAGCCTGCCCTCGTCGTGGATGACTTCCATCGCGAGCGGCATAAGCTCGGCCCCGGCCTCCGCATCCTTCACTATAAGCCCGGCGTCCTTGCGTACCAGCGCCATGGCGTTATGGGTCTGATGGTCTTCGGCCACATTCGGCGACGGGACGAAAATGCACGGCTTGCCGGCCACGCATATCTCCGAGACGCTCGATGCACCCGAGCGCGAAACGATAAGGTCGGCCGCCGCGTATGCGAGGTCCATCCTGTCGATGAACGCGCTCCAGTGGATATGCGGAAGCTCGCGTCCTTCCATGAATGCCTTGACATCCGGCTCGTAGTACTTGCCGCACTGCCATATCACCTCGACATCTTCGCCGCCAGGGCAGCCAGCCTCTATCCATTTTTTCATGCACCTGTTGAGGGTGCCGCATCCAAGGCTTCCGCCGATGACAAGCAATTGTTTACGCTTCGAATCGAGCCCGTAGTGCTTCAGAGCTTCAGCCCTCATCTCGGGTGTCGCCTTTTTGATGACAGAACGTATAGGATTTCCTGTCATCACTATCTTGTCGGCGGGGAAGAACTTCTCCATCCCTTCGTATGCCACGCAGATGCATCCGACTTTGTCGCCCAGCATCTTGTTGGTA
The DNA here is from genome assembly GCA_017617035.1 of Bacteroidales bacterium. GTDB lineage: Bacteria > Bacteroidota > Bacteroidia > Bacteroidales > UBA932 > Cryptobacteroides. The sequence continues at coordinate 56,499 of JAFZWV010000009.1, read as the reverse complement.
AGGCCGGCGAAGCCGTTCTGCTCCTGGATGAGCGAGGGCACGCCGAGGCGTGTCGCCGCGAAGAGCAGGGGAGCGCTGGCGTAGCCGCCCACTCCGACAGCTATGTCGGGCTTGAAACTCTTTACGAGTTTGCGCGCCCGGGCATTGCTAACCACAATCTTGAAGGGCACCTGGATGTCGTTCCAGATGTTTTTCAGCGTAAGACGACGCTGAAGACCGCAGATGGGAAGGCCTACTATCTTGTAGCCTGCAGCGGGGACTTTTTCCATTTCCATCTTGCCGTTTGCCCCCACAAAGAGGATCTCCGTCTCAGGGTTTACTTCCTTGAAACGGTTCGCGATGGAGATGGCGGGGAAGATGTGGCCCCCGGTTCCGCCTCCGCTGATAATAACCCGAAGTTTCCTATATTGTGTCATAAAAATCTTCGTTTTCGTCGGTTTCTTCAATAGTATCGTATTCGCCGCTGTCGAACGAATCGAGGTCGGCAAGTGATGCTTCTACCGTGTCGTGGAGATCGATAAGCGGCGTCGCCTTCTTCGTCTCCGTTTCTATCTTGCGGTTCGAGATACGGCTGATGGAAAGTATGATTCCGAATGCTATGCAGAAGCATATGAACGCCGACGCACCATGGCTTAAAAGGGGCAGGGTCTGCCCGGTCAGCAGTCCAACGTCGGCATTCACTATGATATGAATCATAGCCTGGCCGGAAATCAGCAGCACAAGTCCCATCACCGCACATTTTGCAAAGAGGTTGGTGCCGCAGTTTTTCACTATCAGCACCCCTCGCGCAATGAGCGATATATACAGGATCATAACAGCCATGCCTCCCAGCCAGCCATACTCTTCAAGAATGAAACTGAACATGTAGTCCTCCGACATATCGGGTACTACGTAACGCTGTGTGCTCTGGCCCGGGCCCTTTCCGATGAAGCCGCCCTGCTGAATCGCGATCTTCGCGCTGTAGGGCTGGCGGAGTTTGTCGAGGGCCTTCTGCCTTGCGGCCAGATCGTTCGCCGCTTCGTGGTATTCCTTTACATAGTTGTGGTGGCCCAGACGAGTAGCGAACAGGCCAATACGCTGGAACATTACATGCTCGGAATTCTTCGTAATGCTATACATGCCGAAAGCGGCTACGAATAGCATCACCGCAGCGGCGCCGGCTATGAAAATCTCCTTGATTTCGCCAGTACCGATAGCGATGGTGAGTATCATCACCAGGCCTATCATGAGGGCGGCGGTGTTGGAGCCCTTCATAACCATCAGCATGACTATGATAGCAGGAAGGTAAAGGAAGATTATCTTTTTTGTCAATCTATTCTTTACCCAGTGCATGTGGTCGAGTTCGGAGAGTTTGTCGAGCAGCTTGAAATTGTCGCGTTTCAGTGCGTCAACCGCCCATGCGATGTACATGATCATCGCCACCTTCGCGATCTCGAAGACATGGACCTGGATTCCCTTCACTTTAAGGAAGCGGACCGCGCCGTTGATTTCCGGAGCCGTGATGAAATTGCCTACTCCTCCTATCACTAGCAGGAACAGGAAACCGAAAGCTACGAAAAAGCCCAGGCTGGATACCTTACGGAAGAACTCAATGCTGCGTATCTGGTAACAGATAAAGATGAAGGCCAGTCCAAGAGCTACTATGAACAAGTGGTCCTTGACTATGTCTATTCTGTCGGTATTAGCGGTGATAAGACGTGAGGAACTTGAGAAGATGCACACGATAGAGAAAAGGATGAGCATCAGTACGATGATCAACACCACCTTATCGCCGGCGAAATTCTCAATGAAGTTCCAGACTTTCTTTCCCTTGCCGCTCATACTACAGATTCCTTACAGCGTCCTTGAACTTTTCTCCACGGTCTTCGTAGCAGGTGAACAGATCGAAGCTCGCGCAGCAGGGGCTCAGGAGAACGACATCTCCCGCCTCCGCAAACGCTGCTGATGCCTTCACTGCCTCTTCTGCCGAAAGGGTGTCGACCATCTTATCGGCGCCGACTATCTCCTCGAAGGCTTCGTGGAATTTCTTGTTGTCTATGCCCATGCAGACGATAGCCCTGACCTTCTCCTTGACGAGAGGTTTAAGGACTTCGTAGTCGTTGCCCTTGTCGGTGCCGCCGACTATCCAGACCACAGGCTTTGTCTGGCAGTCCAGCGCATACCACGCAGCGTCTACGTTGGTCGCCTTGCTATCGTTGATGTAGAGCACATCTTTGACTTCCAGAACCGGCTCGAGTCTGTGCTCGATGGGCTGGAAGGTCTTAAGGCTCTTCCTGATGACATCGTTCCTTATACCCGCGGCCTTGGCTGCAAGGGCGGCCGCCATCGAGTTGTAGATATTGTGCTTTCCGCCGAGGGCGAGTTCGCTGAGATAAATCTCGCTTTCGTCGTCGCCGTAGCGCATCACTATCTTCTGGCCTTCGAGGTATGCACCCTGCTCGACTTCGTGGGTCTGCGACATGGGCAGCATCCTGGCCTGAAGGACTATCTTGCTAAGATGGTCGATCGTAATCTTGTCGTCCGAGTCGAATATGAAGCAGTCTTCGGGCCTGAGGTTGCGCGTGATGCGGAACTTCGAGCGCACGTAGTTCTCCATATTGTAGTCGTAGCGGTCGAGATGGTCGGGAGTGATGTTGGTGATGATCGCGATGTCCGGCCTGAAGTCGTAGCAGCCGTCGAGCTGGAAACTGCTTATTTCCAGAACGTAGTAGTCGTGCTGCTCGGTTGCAACCTGAAGGGCGTAGCTCTTTCCGATGTTGCCGCCCAGACCAACGTTGAGGCCCGCCTCTTTCAATAGATAATATATGATAGAGGTGGTAGTGGTCTTACCGTTCGAGCCGGTGATGCAAATCTTCTTCGCGTTGTCGTAACGGGCCGCGAATTCGATCTCTGATACGACATGGATGCCCTTTTCGCGAAGGGCCTTGACCATGGGCACTGTCTCCGGGATGCCGGGGCTCTTGACGACCTCGTCGGCATTCAGGATTTTCTCCGGGGTATGGCCGCCTTCTTCATAGGCGACCTGCCAGTTGTCCAGCAGCGCCTTGTATTCGTCTTTCAACTTTCCGTTGTCGGAAAGAAAGACCTCAAATCCCTTGACTTTTGCGAGGACCGCGGCGCCTACACCGCTTTCAGCTCCTCCGAGTACAACGATTCTTCCCATATCCCTACCTTATCTTTAAGAGAGCCAGAGTGCCAACAGCCAGAACGATACCGACGAGCCAGAAACGCACTACAATGCGCGGCTCGGGTATGCTCTGCTTCTGGAAATGGTGATGGAGCGGAGCCATCAGGAACAGCCTGCGGCCCTCTCCGTACTTGCGTTTAGTATATCTGAAATGCCCCCTCTGGAGTATAACCGAAAGGCTTTCCATAAGGAAGATGCCGCAGAGGATGGGCAGAAGCAGTTCTTTTCGGATGAGCACTGCGCTTACGCCGATAACTCCACCTATCATCAGACTTCCCGTATCGCCCATGAACACCTGGGCGGGGAAGGTGTTGAACCAGAGGAAGCCCACGAGCGCGCCGACGAAAGCCGCCATGAACACGGCCGTCTCGCCTGAGCCCGGTATGTACATGATGTTGAGGTAGCCCGCATCGATGACGTTGCCGCCCAGCCATGCGAGTATACCTATGACCACTCCGACTATAGCCGATGTGCCTGCCGACAGGCCGTCCATGCCGTCGGTAAGGTTGGCACCGTTCGAGCATGCCAGGATGATGAAGATAATCACCAGGGCATACAGGGCCCAGCGGCAGTACCAGCCGAACGCGCCCTTGAAGGGGATGAGGTACTTGTAGTCGAACTCATGGCTCTTCACGAACGGGATGGTGGTCTTGGTGCTCTTGATGACGTCTTCGCTGACATAACGGCCATGGTCGACAGTACCCGTAGGGGTGCCGTCCTCGATGGTCTGCTCTGTTGCGACCTGCTCGACTTCCTGGCGGACGACGATGTTCGGGCTGAAGCATACCGTGCCTGCGATGATGATACCCAGGATGAACTGGCCGATGAGTTTCTTGCCTTCGCTAAGACCGTTCTTGTCGTGCTTGAAGACCTTGATGTAGTCGTCGGCAAAGCCCAGGCCGCCACACCACACGGTAGTGAGGATGAGCAGCTGGACATAGACGTTGGACAGGTCGCACACGAGCAGGACCGCCACCAGCAGGGCCACGATTATGATGACTCCGCCCATGGTCGGGGTGCCCGCCTTGCTCATCTGGCCTTCGAGGCCAAGGTTCCTGACGGTCTCGCCAATCTGCTTGCGCTGGAGCCACTTGATTACTCGCTTTCCGAAGAAGTAAGCGACCAGGATGGCTACGACATTGGCGAGGATGGCCCTGAACGAGAAGTAGGTCATCAGTCCCTGTCCGGGAATATCGTATTTCTTTAACAGTTCAAAGAGGTAGTACAGCATCGGTTTAGATTTGTTTGAATATTTCGGCTACCACTTCGTGCTCGTCGAAGTGGACTTTGCCAGTAGCTTCAATCTGATAGGTTTCGTGGCCCTTGCCTGCGAGCAGGATGGTCGAAGGGCTCTGGGACATGGCGATGGCGGCTTTGATCGCCTCGGACCTGTCTGCAATACAAATGGCCTTGAGCCTGCCCTTGGGCGTAAAGCCCGTGCAGATTTCAGCCATGATGTCTTCGGTCTTCTCCGAACGGCTGTTGTCCGAAGTCACGAAGATCTTGTCGGCATACTTTTCCGCTATCGCAGCCATCTCGGGCCGCTTCGTACGGTCGCGGTCCCCGCCACAGCCGAACAGGCAGACGAGCTCGCGTCCCGGCTCAACCTGACGGAGTGTCTTGAGGACATTCTCCAGTGCATCAGGGGTATGGGCGTAGTCAATAACCACCGTTTTCCCCTGTGGCCCGCGCAGCGTCTCGAGACGCCCGGGGGCCGATTGGAGCTTGCTTATCCCGACAAGGGTTTGCTCTTTGTCCGAGCCGAGCGCAAGCGCCGCACTGTAGATAGCGAGAATGTTGTATGCGTTGTGTTCACCCACCAGGCGTGTCCACACTTCGGTTCCGTCTATTTTCAGGAGCATGCCGTCTATGCTCTGCTCCATGATTCTGGCGGTGTGGTCCGCGCCGCTGCGGGTGGAGTATGTCACTATGTTTGCCTTGGTGTTCTGGACCATCACCATTCCGTGTTTGTCGTCGATATTGGTGATGGCGGTCGAACCCTTGGGCAGGTTGTCGAAGAAGAGTTTCTTGCAGCGGAGGTACTCGGCCACCGTTTTGTGGTAGTCGAGGTGGTCGTGGGTCAGGTTCGAAAATATCCCGACATTGAAGTCGAGGCAGTCGGTTCTGTGCTGCTCGACACCGATGGAGCTGACCTCCATGAAACAGTATTCGCAGCCGGCGTCGACCATCTTGCGCATAAGAGAGTTGATGGTGACGGGATCGGCCGTGGTATTGATTGCTTCCTCGCGATAGGAACCTACATAGTTGGCGATGGTCGAAAGCAGTCCGCACTCATAGCCCATGGCCCTGAACAGGTTGTAAAGCAGGGTCACGGTAGTGGTCTTGCCGTTAGTGCCGGTGATGCCGACGAGTTTGAGCTGGCCCGACGGGTGCTCGTAGAATCGGTCGGCTAGAGCGGCCAGGCCGGCGCGGTCGGTCGCTACCGCAGCCGCAGCGCCTTTGGCGAGCGCGTCCTTCACGAACTCCCGACCGTCGACGGCGGTGCCGCTTACGGCGATAAACAGCGAGCCTGCAGTGGCTTTGCGCGAGTCACAGCAGACGCTCGTTATCTCGGTCGCGGCTGAGCCGGCGAGAATTTCGGCGTTAAGACCTTGGAGCAGCTTCGACAGTTTCATTCCAGTATGGATCTATATTGTATATTTCCTTTATAAAGTCTCTTACTACGCTGGCGGGTATGACTCCTCCGGCGAATTCTTTCTTCGATATCTTCGAGAAGACGACGCAGATGACCGAGTACTGCGGGTCCTCGGCAGGGAAGAAGCCTACAAAAGTTCCTTGCTGCTTACGCGCGCCGTTTGCCTGGACGTATTTGCCGTTCGTGAACACGTCGGCGGTTCCAGTCTTTCCGGCAACCTTACATTTGTCTGCCATGAAGGAAAGTCTCCATGCGGTACCCCTCATCTTCGTGTCGTCGTCGTTGACGGTGACGTTGCACAGGGCTTCGGTAACCATCTTCGCAGTCTCCGGTTTGCAGATGCTGGAGTTGAGTACCGATGGGCCAAGCTTTTCGACCACCTTGCCATTCTTCTCTATGTCCTCTACCAGGTAAGGTTTCATCATCTTGCCTCCGTTGGCGATGGCGTTGTAGTAGGCCAGGATATGCATAGGAGTTACACTAACCGAGTAACCCATGCCCATTTGGCCGAGGTCGGTCTTGGACCAACTGGGGTCTGTGGGGAACTTCAAAGTCGGAGTCGTGATGGGCTCGTAGACGTCGAAGTCGAACGACTTGCCGAGGTTGTAGGAGTGGAGCCTGGCGATGAAGTCTTCCGGCTTGTCTTTGTAGTTCTTGATCGCAAGGTAGCGGAAGGCGTTGTTGGAGGATATCTTTACGCAGTACCACAGAGGGATGTTCCAGGTGTGGTACTTCGCCGCATAGTCCTTGAGGTGTTTGTCGGCAGGGTAGAGCTTCTGGTAGCCGTCGACCTGGACAAGGCCGTCCCTGGCGGGGACCGTCTGGTCTATCGAGGTGACGATGCCGTCTTCGATGCAGGTCATCAGGGTCGTGATCTTAAAGACCGAACCGGGTTCGCCGCGGCGCATGACCGCTACGTTCTCGTTCTCTCCGAACATGCCCGTACCGCCGTCTGACCTGGCGAGATTGACCATGGTCCTGATCGCGCCCGTCTTGACGTCCATCAATACGAAGCATGCCGCTTCGAGGTCTTCTTCAGGCTCGACGTACTTCCGGAGGAGCTTGTCGGCGATGTCCTGGTAGTCTATGTTGAGGGTGGTGCGGATGTCGAGGCCGTCGACCGCCTTTACATAGGTACTGTCGTAGTCGCGGACGAAGCCGTTGTCGGTCTTCTTCATGTAGTAGCGGCCGCGCTCGCCGTGGAGCACGTAGTTGAACTTACCGTCGATGCCGCTGTAGTAGCTACCGTCGCGGTTCTCGGTGACGCTGCCTATCGTGCGCTTTGCGAGCGAACCGTAAGGGTAGCGTCTGGTCGGGACGTTCTCTATCCAGACTCCGCCCTTGTAGCGGCCTTCCTTGATCAAGGGGTACTGCTTGAGGAATTCGAGCTGCTCCTTTTCGATGGGCCAGCCGAGTTTGAGGTAGCGGCTGCCGGAGTCATGCTTGTCCCAAAGGCGCTTGCGGAAGTAGTCCGCGGTCCTGTTGGGGAATACTATGGCCAGACCCTCGGCGAACCCCGCCGCGCGCTCTTTCCATGCCTGAAGGCTGTCGGCGCGGGCGTCCTTCTTGAGAAGATCGAACTCGCCCTTTCGGACATTGGGATCGATGTAGAGCTGGTAGCGCGGATAGGACATGGCTATAGGTCTGCCGTCGACGGCCAGGATGCTGCCCCTCGTGGGCTCCAAGTCAACGCGCATGATAGGCTGCGTAAGCTTGCGGGCAATCTCGGCGTCCGGTCTCCAGAAGATCTTGAGATACAGGAAGCGTCCCGCGAGGAATATCCCCACGAGCAGCATCAGCAGGTAGTACAGGTACAGCGCGTAGCTGATCCTGTCCCTCTTCCTGGTTTCCTGTTTCGTCTCTTCTGCCATATACTTTTTTGACTTCTCCCCCCTTTTTTACGGGGAGTAGTCCAATTATTTCAAAATAATCGGCGGCTTTTCAGCCTCTTTAAGGTCTGAGCCTAGTTCCTCCAAGTGTTTCACGGCGGTGCTTCTGCGTGTGAGCGAGGAGAGCTCATACGAGCGCATCGCAATGATAGACTCCTGTTCGGCAATCACGTTCTTTCCGCGTTCGACCTTCGTAAGTGTGTTGTCAATGAGCAGGCTGATCCAGATGGTGAGAGTAATCACCACGAACACCAAAACGATGTTGATGAAGTAGCGCCCGATCTTCAATCGGAGGAGAAACTCTCCCTCGAAGATGGCCTTGACGCTGTTCTTCAACAGTTGCCCAATGTCCGAAAACTTGAATTTTCTCTCTGCTTCCATTCTATTTGTCATTTCGACCAAGCGTAGCGCGTGGAGAAATCTCTTTCTTTTCTGCGACGCGGAGTTTTGCGCTCCGGGCGCGGGTGTTCGTTGCAATTTCATCCTCTGCGGGGAGGATGGGTTTGCGGTTTACGGCCTCGAAGGGAGTCTCGCTGCGCCCGAAGACGTCGCGGACGACTTCTCCTTCGATGTTGCCGGCCTTAATGTAGTTTTTGACCATGCGGTCTTCGAGCGAATGATAGGTGATTACCACCAGTCGTCCGCCCGGCTTCAGGGCGAGCGCCGCGCCTTCGAGGAACTTCTCCAGCGAGCGCATTTCCTGATTCACTTCGATACGTAGCGCCTGATAGACCTTCGCGAGGAATTTGTGCTCAGCGAAAGAAGGCAGGGCGGCTGCAATGGCATTGTCCAGGTCTTCGGTAGTTTCAATCGCCTTGGTCGCGCGGTAGGTTGTGATCAGCCTTGCGACTTTACGGGCGTCTTCGACTTCACCGTAAATCCTAAGAATCTTTTCCAATTCTTCTTGCGTATAAGAATTGACAATGTCCGCTGCAGTCGTTGTTCCCTGCACATTCATTCGCATGTCGAGCGGAGCGTTATAGCGGAACGAGAAACCTCTTTCCGCCGTATCGAACTGATGCGACGACACTCCCAGATCTGCCATGATGCCGTCGTATCCCCCTTCCGTTTCCGTCAGGGAGTAATTGTAAATAAATCTAAAGTCGTTGTGGATGAGTGTAAACCTCGGGTCGTCGATAGCATTCTGCTGGGCGTCTTTGTCGCGGTCAAAAGCTATGAGGCGGCCTTCTTTAGAGAGGCGGCTCATAATCTCGCGGCTGTGGCCCCCGCCACCAAAGGTGGCGTCGGCATAGGTCCCGCGGGCGTCCTTTACAAGGGCGTCTACGCTCTCCTTAAGTAGAACGGGATTGTGGTACTCCGACATAGCGCCTCGCCTTTATTTTGAAAGGCTTTCCGCTATGGCAATGTAATTCTCGTCAGACAGACGTGAGGAGTCGAACTTCTCCTTCGCCCAAATCTCGATCTTGAAATCAATGCCAAAGAATACGACCTCTTTGTTTACACCGATTGCGTCAAGAAGGTTCCGGGAGATTGAGATTCGACCCAATTTCGAATCCGGTTCGACCACATCACGATCGCGCATATACTCCCTCCAGAACTGGACATGCTTGGGGTTGAAGAAGTTGAGACCGTCTTTGATCTTCTCCGACTGCCGGTTCCACTCTTCCAGAGTGTACATCTCCAGACAGTCGTCGTAGATGCTCTTTTTCACTACGAATCTCATGTCTCCACCCACAGGCAGGCAGCCCTTCAGGGGCGCCGGGAGCACAAGCCTGCCCCTGTCGTCCACTTTCGAGGTATATTCGCCGATGAATGTGATCATAAAATAATTCTTATACGCAAGTGGGACAAAGATACGAAATGTTTTCCATTTTGTTCCCACTTTTTACATTTTTTTACCGGGTGGTTCTCGCACTATTTATTGGGCATCCTTTCTTGGGCCCCTTTTATGCTTTTCCGGCTTCATTTTCCACAGGGAAGGCGTGTTTTGGGCTTACCCTGTGGAAAAAAGTCACAGGGTAAGGCATTTTTGCGGTTACCCTGTGGTTTTTGTATCTTTGTACCATTATGAAGAAAGTTTTAATTATCGCTATCGCAGTATTGTGCGTGGCTGCGTGCGGCCCGCGCCGCTCGGCAAAATCGCAGGAAGTTCAGAAAGACGCCTGCCAGAAAGAAAATGTAGAACAGCCCTGCTGCGGACATCACGTCGAGGGAACTTGCCCCGACGCCGTAAACGGCAAATGCGACCACTCCCAGAAAGCCGGCGAGTGCGCTAAAGAAGCCAAGGACGCCGTTCAGGAAGTAGTCGAAGCAGGCCACAAAGCAGAAAACTGCGCGAAGGAAACCGCTAAGTGCGTTAAAGAAACCACAGAAGAAGGCGCGGCGACTGTCGAGCAACTTGGCAGGAAGGCCGATCCAAAACCGATCAAGCCCGTTCCCAAGCCCAAGAAGTAAGGACGTAGATATTTGGAATTTCCAAAAATATCTCTACCTTTGCAGTCCTCTCTAACACGGTGCGATTAGTTCAGTTGGTAGAGCACCAGATTGTGGTTCTGGTTGTCGTGGGTTCGAGCCCCACATCGCACCCGAAACGGGCCGCTCATCCGAGCGGCCTTTTTTCGTGTGCGATGTGGGGCTCTGCCGGGCGAGCCCGGCAGGCTACCATCCCCCTGCACCCCCAGGGGACTGTGGGGCGTACCCCCCAGACCCCCTGCCGTGATTAATCCTTCCGCTATTCAAGCGGCCTTTTTTCGTGTGCAAAGAGGGGAGTATTCCAGACTAATTCCACAGGTAGGGGCCAAAAACACGCTGACCTGTGACAATTATCCACAGGTTAAGCCGATAATGTCCCCGACCTGTGCTTCCACGGAACGGCGGCTGATGCCGCCCTCGGTGTTTTCTTATTTACGTTTGGGGACGCGTTTACTGAGGCCGATCGCGTCGGCGGGGCAGACGAGGCGGCAGAGGTGGCAGCCCACGCACTTCGCGCCGAGTAGGCGGGGCCGACGCGCCTCGGCATCAAACTCAAGAGCCTGATGTCCTCCATCGGCGCAGGAGATGACGCAGCGTCCGCAGCCGATACACTTGTTCTTATCGAACAAAGGATATACGACAGTCTCACGGTCGAGATCAGACGGCAACTTAAAGAAGGGCAGCCGCTCGCCGACCAGCTCAGACAAAGACGATACTCCGCGAACAGCCATATAATTCTGCAAACCGGCGATCATATCGTCGATAATCCGATAACCGTATTCCATAACGGCGGTGCAGACCTGGACGTTGGCACAGCCGAGCTGGATGAATTCGAGTGCGTCGCGCCATGTCTCGATTCCGCCTATGCCGCTGAACTCTATGTTCTTCATCATCGGATTCTTGGCCATGGCCAGGATGTGGCGCAAGGCGATAGGCTTGACCGCGCGGCCGGAGTAGCCGGAACCGGTCTGGAAGCCGCTGACCTCCGAACCATCGCCGAGCGTGACGCTCTTGATCGTGTTGATGGCGGAGATGGCGTCGGCGCCGGCGAAATATGCGCCCATGGCCGGCTGCGAGATATGGGCTATGTTCGGAGTCATCTTCGCGAGGACCGGGATAGACACGTTTCTCTTGACATAAGCGGTGAAGAAGGTCACGAGTTCAGGATCCTGGCCCACATCGCTGCCCATACCGCTCTCGCGCATCTGAGGGCAGGAGAAGTTAAGCTCCACGGCGTCGCAACCCGCTTCCTCGGCCATCTTCGCGAGCTTGATCCAGTCCTCTTCGCTCTGGCCCATGATGGAGGCGACGACTATCTTCGAAGGGTAGTTCTTCTTCAGGCGGCTCAGGTACTCGAAGTCGACCTCGACCGGGTTCTCGCTGAGCTGTTCCATGTTGCGGAAGCCGGCGAAGGGCTTGCCGACTGCATCGAAGCGCGGCGACACCTCGCGGATCTCCTGCAGGCAGATCGTCTTGTAGAAGACGCCCGCCCAGCCGGCTTCGAACGCGCGCGCAACCATCTCATAGTTCGTACACACGGCCGACGACGCCAGGAAGAACGGGTTCTCGCAGCGGATGCCGCAGAAGTCGATCTCCAAAGACGGCTGCGCAACAGCTTGGGGTGCGGGCAGCGCTGCAGCTATTTCGCGGAGCCTGATCGGACGGTCGTAGTGGATGCAGGCAGCCTCGGCGCGCTCCAGATCCTGATCGGAGCAATCGGCCAGCCAGCGTCCTGCGATTTCTGTATTGCCGAAACGGATAGCGCGCACGGCCCTGGCGGGGTCGCCTTTGGCGCAAACGGCGGTACATGGCGCGTCATGACAAAGGAGGCAACGCGCGGCTTCTTCGTGGAGTTTCATATAAAGGAAGTACTAAAAAGCGTAGGTAAACCCTTCGAGGCGCTGCCATGCCCCGCGGGTGAAGTCGGGGACCTCGACGGGCTGGGAGCCGGCCTCCAGCGAGAGGCGGGAGAGCTCGGTGATGCAGCACCATTCGGCGAGGTCGTATACGTCCATGTCCAGCGGCAGTCCGCGGTTCAGGCAGTAGATCAGGCGGTAGTCCATCAGATAGTCCATGCCGTCGTGGCCGCCGACCTTCTTCGATGTGGCCTCTAACTCGGGGGAGAGAATAGGGCTGCGATAGTCGGCGAGCAGCGAAGCGAGCTCGGCGCCGGCGTAGACCTTCTCGGGATCCGAGTTCCCAAGGCAGACCGTCTCGGCGGGGTACTTGGCCGCATAGCCGTTGGTGCCGACCAGCTTATACCCACGGTCGTAGGGGCGCGGGGTCATGACGTCGTGCTGCAGCAGGATGGTCTTGCCCATCTCGGTTCGGATCATGGTCATGGTCTGGTCGCCGTTCTTGAAGCCCGGGCAGTCTTCGCCCATATGGGCCTTGAGGTAGCGCGGGCCGTTGAAGGGGTTGGTGTCCATGGAAACCAGCGTCTTCAGTCGGTCGCCACGGTGGATGCCGAGCGCCTGGCAGACAGGGCCGATGCCATGGGTGGGGTAGAGGTCGCCGCGGCAGTCGCGGTTGAGCTTGAGGCGCCAGCGCATGGTGTCGCGCCCCCAGCGGGCCTCCAGGTTGTGGTGGTATGAGCCCTCGGCGTGGATAAGCTCACCGAACGCGCCGCGGCGCGCCATTTCGAGGGCCGTAAGTTCGAAGCTGTCGTAGCAGCAGTTTTCGAGGATGGTGCAGTGGCGACGGGTACGCTCGGAGGTTTCGATCAGATCCCAGCATTCCTTAAGGGTGTGGGCGGAGGGAACCTCCACGGCTACATGTTTGCCGTGCTCCATCGCATAGAGGGCGATGGGGACGTGGTGGTACCAGTCGGTGCAGACATAAACCAGGTCCACGGCGGGGTCTTCGCAGATAGCTTTGTACCCCTCTTCGCCCGAATATGCCTTGACTCCAAGGATTTCGTGGGCGGATTCTGCGAGCCTGGCGCTTGAATCGCACACGGCCGCCAGATGGCAGCCGGGTACATGGGGAAGCCGCTCGGCGGCTTCAGTTCCGCGGACGCCCAGCCCGACCAGGCCTATGCCGACGTCGGGGATGGGCTCAGCGCGGAACTGAAGCATGTCCGTGCGACCTTCGGAGATCATAGCTGAGCTATAAACTTCTTCATGTGGTCCATGTTAGCCAGAGCGCTGCGCCACAGGGCCATCTGGTTGCGGGTGCGAACCAGGTTGTGCTCCGGATAACGGATCTTATAATAGGTGTCGCCGTTGAGATAGTCGGCGAAGAAGCGGACAGCCTGCATGAAGGGGAAGAGAAGAGCTCCGAAGGGGAGGTTGTCTTTCTCTATCGGGAGCAGGAAGTCGGCGCCCTTGATATAGCCGCGGGTGAACGCTTCGAAAATGTCGAGCCTGAAAGCGACCTTGTCGATAGCCGGATCGTCCTCGGCTACGGTGTTGGCTGCAGTGCGCAGGAAATCGCCATAGTCGGAGAACACGAAGCTCGGCATTACTGTGTCGAGGTCGATGACGCAAAGGACATGGCCGTCGGCATCGAAGAGCATGTTGCTGATCTTCGTATCGCAATGGCAGATGCGCTTGGGGAGCTTACCCTCGCGGTGGAGGCGCTCCGCGGCGCACATTTCATCGACGTGTTCCCGGATCTCGGCCAGGATAGCCTGAACCTCGGGATCCTTGAGCCTGCCGGCTTTGTCGGCCGCGACGGCTTCCTCGAGCTGGCGTGCGCGCAGCTCCATGTTGTGGAAGTCGGGGATAGTCTCGCCTATGGGCTCTTTGAGGTCGGCGAGCATGGCTTCGAAACGGCCGAAGTTCTCACCTGCGAACTCGGAGTACTTAGGGGTCACGGAATCGTATGTAAACGAATCCTTGATAAACACCGAGATTCTCCAGTAGGTCTGGCCGTCTGTCCAGTAGGTCTTGGGGCTATCCTTGAGAGGGAGGAAACGCAGGACTTTCCTGTCGATGTCCTTTTCTCCTGCCGCTTCGAGTTTGCGGCGGATATGGCCGGTGACGGCTTCGATGTTGTGCTGAAGCAGGTCGACATCGGTGAAGATGGCGTTGTTGATGCGCTGAAGGACATAGTCCGGAGCGTCACCCTCGGTCTTCACCAGATAGGTGTCGTTGATAAGACCGCTGCCCAAGGGGCGGATCTCAGCGACTTTGCCTTCGAGACGGAATTGTCCGACAATTTCGTTAGTGTTCATATTTTAGAACTGATAGTTGATACCGATACCAATCCAGAGACCGGCGTCCATACCTTCGGTGAAGCACTTTGCAAAGTCTGCAGACACGATGAAGTTCTGGTTCATAGCGATCTTCAGACCAGCACCGCCGCTGTAGATAAGAGTCTTAACCTTAGAGGCGTCGTAGATAGGAGTAGTAGTTCCGGTAAGGCCGTTGAACACAGGGTCATAGATCTTTCCGTCTGCGTCTGCAATCTTGGCCAGAGCATCTGCCTTGTAAGGCTTGGTGATGATACCTGCATCGAAGAACGGGTTCACAGCGATGTAGAAGTACTGATTTGCAAGGGTGAACTTCACGAGTTTGATGCGGAGTTCGGTGTTGGCCCATGCCATACCATCGGCAAGAATACGGTTCTCACGAAGACCACGGATGGTGTTCGAGGATCCGAATCCCTCGGAGATCATGTTGCGCTGGACGAGCAGAGGGTTGTTCTGGACCATGAACAGCGGAGTCTCACCTGCGATAGTGTGCTGCCATGCAAGACGGTATGCGAAAACGGGACGGCCTGCAGGGGTGAAGTCGATAGGGATGGAGATGTAGTGACGGAAATACATGCAAGCCTTTAGGTAAGGGGTGCCGATGAAGTTTCCGTTGAGGTAAGCCTCTGCCCAGATACCCTTGTTCGGAGCAGCCTCCATATCGCGGGTATCATAGACAAGACCGGCGTTGAACTCCAGAGAGATGCCACCGTCTTTCTCAGCGTCTGTAAGAACGCCGGAATTGCAGAGGAAGTTGTACAGGGTAGAAGAAGTGTTATAAAACCTCTTGTTGCCATCAATATCTACTCCGTTGTCCTTCATTGCTCCAAGGTTCCATTTCCAGAAGTTCACACCGGCTGCCCAGTTGAGGTTGTCGGTGAGGCGGCCCTGGAAGTTCGCGAGGATGCGGAGCATTTCGCGGCTCATGCCGTAGTAGTTGACGTTGGAAAGAGTAGGGTCAGTAAGAGAAGTAGGAATAGTCATATTCCTGTTTCCCCATACGTGGTTGTCGCCAAAATAGTTTTCTGTTCCCTGGGTGGCTGCCGCACCGTTGAAGCCCCACAGACTGTACAGAGGGTCGTTCATATAGGTAACGGAAGCATTCACACGCATGTTGGGAATGAGATACTTGGAGTCGTAGGCGAGGTAAAGACGCATACGGTGGCTGTGGGTGAAGTAGGATCCTTCCCAGCTGATTTTGTGGAGCGGATCAGGATAGGTGTTGCCATCTCCATAGTAGTAAACATCACCGAAAGCACCTGCCTGGAAGCCATTGTCAACAGAATAGGTTGCGGTAGGAAGTACACCGAAAGACCAACCGGTCTTCATTTCTTTTTCCTCTTCCTTAGCGAAAACTCCGAGGCAGAGGACGCCTGCGATAAGCGCAGCGAGTAATTTTTTCATGTTTTGATTATTTAGTGTTAAAAAAATTTCAAGTGTACAAATATAGTCATTTTAAACGCCAACCCCAACATTGTAGATTTTTTCGTCTGATAAGCTGTAGAAGGCGTCGTCGGAGACGATTATGTGGTCGAGGAGGCGGAGGCCGCAGGCGGTAGCGGTGCGGCCGAGCGCCTCGGTCTGGCGGATATCGCCAGGTGAGGGTTCAGGATTACCTGCGGGGTGGTTGTGGACAAGGATGAGGGAACGGGCGCCGCGGCTCATTGCGAGGCGGACGACTTCGCGGGGCTCGATCAGCACTTCGTCCGCCGTGCCGGAGCCGAGGCGCTCGCGTGCGAACACTCTCATTCGCTTGTCCAGAAGCAGCACCCAGCATTCTTCATGGGTTATGCCTTTCAGGTAGGGAACCATCATATCATATATAGTGCGCGCGCCGGTGACGATGCGGCCGGGGGCGCCGGCGCGTTCGTCGGCGAAGCGCCGGCCCAGTTCGAAGGCGGCCAGCAGGACCGCCGCCTTCGCCGGCCCCACCCCAGGCGCGCGTGAAAGCTCGCTAAAGTCCATCTGAGAAAGTCTCACGAGCTTTCCGCCGCACTGAGCTAACAACCCGCGCGACATCTCGAGCACATTACAAGATGAAGTGCCATTGCGCAACAGCACCGCTAATAGTTCACCATTGGAAAGGGCCTGTGGCCCAGAGGAAAGAAGCCGCTCCCGCGGCCTTTCGCTCGTCGAAAGGTCTTTGATTTTCATAGTTTAAGTTGTTATGTGTTGTTCTAGAGTTTTGGACCGTAGCAGAGATCTCCGGCATCGCCCAGACCAGGAACGATATAGGAGTGGCTGGTCAGTTCAGGGTCGATGGCGGCAACCCAGAGGGTCGTGTTTTCCGGCATCTTTTTGTTTAGATAATCAATAGCCTGTACGCTGGCGAACGGGCAGACGAGGTGGAGTTTCGCGAACTTTCCGCCTTCTTTCAGAAGGACCTCGTATGCTACTTCAATTGAAGAACCGGTCGCGAGCATAGTATCGGCCAGAATCACAGTCTTTCCGACAAGGTCGGGGCAGGTGCAGTACTCGGTATGGATATGGAAAGTACCTGCGCTGTCGTACTTTCGGTATGCGGCCACGAATGCGTTCTCTGCAGCGTCGAAGCAGCTGAGGATGCCTTCATGGAGCGGAAGACCCGCGCGCATGATCGTTGCGACCACAACCTGCTCGTCGGGTACGCTGAGGCGTGCGGTGCCTAGCGGAGTCACCACATCCCTTTCCTTCGAAGCAAGGGTCTTGCTTATCTCGTATCCGAAGATCTGACCGAGACGCTCGAGGTTCGTGCGGAACCTTAGGCTGTCTTTCTGAAGGGTCTTGTCGCGAAGCTGTGCGACGAAACTGTTGAGAACCGAACTTTTCTCTCCGATGTTGATGACTTGCATAGCGATTATTTTTTCTTTGGCTGTGATTGATGACAGATTATCTGGATGTCGACTGCGTCGACTTTATAGCCTTTGAAGCGGCGCCTCTTGCAGCGGGTCTCGATATACTCCATGAGTTCTTCGTCCTGGAGGTCGAAATACTGGCCGGTAAGAGGTTCGTAGAGGTGGAGGTGGCAGGTGGGGTCTACATCGAAATACATCTTTCCGCCTATGCTGAAACGGTGTGAGTATATTCCGAGGAAAGCCATCTGGGCGAGGATGTTGTAAACCGAGGCGGTAGTAACCTTGGCTGAACCGCGTTCGATGATGGCGTCGCGTACCTGATCCGCGCTGGCGTGGCCGAGCTCCATCATAATTTCATGGACCGCCACCCTCTGGCGGGTAGCTTTAAGACCTTTGTCTTTCAGTGCTTTCTTGAAAGCCTCGGCGTCTTCCCAGGTATGCGGTTGCGGCGAACTCATCCCGGCAAAGATAGAAAAAAATTAGATTTCTTTGCGCAGACGCGCCAGTGGAATTCCGAGCTGATCGCGGTATTTGGCAATGGTTCGGCGCGCGACTATATAACCCCTCGCAGCCAACTCCGAGACGAGCTGCTCATCGGTCAGAGGTTTGTGTTTGTCTTCAGCGTCGACTATCTCTTGAAGCACCTTCTTGAGCTCGCGCGTAGAAACCTCTTCGCCAGCCTTATTGACCAGACCCTCTGAGAAGAAATACTTAAGAGGATACACTCCGTAAGGGGTGTCGATGTACTTGCTGTTCACCACTCGCGAGATGGTCGAAATATCGAAGCCCGTAATCTTCGCAATGTCTTCCAGAATCATCGGACGCAGGTCGCGTTCGTCACCGCTTATGAAGAAGTCGTGCTGGTAATCGATAAGAGCCTGCATAGTCTTCGACAGGGTATTGTACCTCTGCTTCAGGGCTTCTACGAACCACTTCGCGCTGTCCAGCTTCTCCTTGACGAAAGCCGCCGCTTCCTTCTTCTCGCGGTCGGAACCTCCGCTCGCTTTCACGAGCATGTCGGCGTATTTCTTATTCACGCGCAGCTCGGGGATATTGAAACGTGGCATGTCGAAGGTTACATCGCCGGCATCGTCGAGCTTAAGGATGAAGTCCGGGATAATCTGCTCCGCGACATCGTTGTACGAGTCGTCGACCTGTCCGCCGGGCGAAGGGTTGAGGCGCGAGATGCGCTTCATGGCAGCCTTCAGATCGTCTTCCGTAATTCCCAAACGAGACAGTATGCGGGAGAAATGCTTGCCGGTAAAGTCGGTGAAGCACTCTTCCAGTATGCGGCGCGCGTTGACGGTTTCGGGAGTCTGGGTTGCGCTGCGAAGCTGCAGAAGCAGACACTCCCGCAGGTCACGCGCGCCCACTCCCGCCGGATCGAAAGTCTGGATTATCGCCAGCAGTTTTTCGACTTCTTCGCGTGAGCTTTCAATATTAGCGCGGAAGGCCAGGTCGTCGACCAGCGAGTCGAGGTCGCGCCTCAGATAGCCGTCGTCGTCGAGCGAACCAATAATAAATGACGCGACGGCCTTCTCATGGGCGGTCAGATTCCTGAACCCAAGCTGATCGAGAAGGAAATCGCGGAAACCCGTCTTAACCGAAAAGGTATTGTACTCCGGCCTGGGATCCTTGCCCCAGTTGTTGACTCGCGTCTTGTAATCGGGGATATAGTCGTCCTGCAGAGAATCTAGCGATATTTCTTTGGATTCCTGTTCGGGCGTATCGGGGTCTGGTGTATCATCCAGTACGGGGTTCTCCTCTAGTTCCTGACGAACGCGCTGCTCCAGATCCTGGACCGGAAGCTCGATTAGCTTGATGGTCTGGATCTGCAGCGGCGAGAGTTTCTGAACCTGCTGCTGGGTTAACGCTAGACCTTGTTTATTCATCTGCGGGTTTCGGCGGCTCTATCGGCACCAGCATGCGGACTGTATCTACCGTCACACGGACCTGGTCCGAGATAACCGGGAACTTCATCTTCTCCTTGACTATAAAGGCATCGGGGAACACCCTCGAGATGCGTTGCAAAGCTACCTGGGCATCGGCTCTGGTCCTGAAATCTCCGACGGTAACCTTGAAGAAGGGATTCTTGAAGGTCCTGTATGTGTTGTAGCCGGGGAAGAGCCTGCGGAAGCGCTGCTCGCTCTCGGTGGAAGCCTCGCGGGAGTTCTGCTTGTTGTCGAAATAGATTCTGATGCGGAAGCCGTCTGTCTGCAGAGCTCTGTTCTTTCCTACTTGTGACGCAACGGCACTTCTGATCGCGGTGCTCTGGTGAACCTTCACCCTCCCGGGAAGAACCTCGAAAATAGATTTCCCGGCAAGAGACTCATTGATGCGCGGCACCGGAGTATAGATTACGGAGTCTATATACTTATAGCCTGCCGGAGGTGCCGGCTCCTTAACCTGAGAGAAGGCGGAGAAGCAGCAAAGCGCAGCGATAGCTATCAACACTAATCTTTTCATAACAATCCTATTATATCCTTAACCGGGATATCATTCAAAGTCTGGGTTTTCTTAATACCGAGGAAACCTGTAGCGGTAAAAGTAAGGTCGACGGTCATTCCTTCAAAATTCCCGCCACCAAGAGTTCTCATTATGGTGATCAGCCCAACACCCGGCTCAAGGCTGGCCTCAATCGGTATCGAGATCCTCGAATCAGACTTCGCCGGAATAGTGAAATCTTCGGCCTTCAAGTCCAGCAGGGGAGTCCCACTGCTCTTTAGTTTGCCGCTGATATCGCTCACCGTCACCTTATAAGAATGATTTGAGATGTCGACATTGACAACCGCGGTAATCGGAGAGCTGAGACGCACCGAATCCAGTTCGCCACCCGTGATGGTGAACTTATTGCGGGAGTCGGAGCAGCCGGCAATTACGACGGCGAGAACGGCCGCGAACAGTATGCGTACAAATTTCTTCACGTCCCCAAAGATACTAACTTTTTGTCTATCTTTGCGAACGTGAACAAAAAGGTATACATAGAAACCTACGGCTGCCAGATGAACGTGGCCGATACGGAGGTGGTTTTCGCCATCCTCGGAAGGGCCGGCTACGAGCGCACGGAATCGATCGAAGAGGCCGACGTGATCATGGCAAATACCTGCTCGATCCGCGACAACGCTGAGCAGAGGATACTGGGCCGCATCGACCGTTTCGCCGTGGAGCGCAGGTCCCGCCCGGTCATCGTCGGAATCCTCGGCTGCATGGCCGAGCGCATGAAGGAAGACCTCCTGAACGGAGGAAAGGTCGACGTGGTCGCGGGTCCGGACGCATATCGCCGTCTGCCCGAGCTTTTGGCAGCGGCCGCCGATGGCCACCCTCAGATCGACGTCATCCTCTCGCGCGAGGAGACCTACGCCGACATCAATCCCGTCCGGCTCGACCGCAACGGCGTGTCCGCCTTCATCTCGATCATGCGCGGGTGCAACAACGTCTGCTCGTATTGCGTGGTCCCGTATACCCGCGGTGTGGAGCGCAGCCGCGACGCCCGTTCGATCGTGCGCGAGGCCTGCGAATGTGCCCGGAAGGGCTACAAAGAGGTGACGCTGCTCGGCCAGAACGTGGACTCGTACAACTTCGAGGGTACCACGTTCGCCCAGCTGCTCGGGATGGTCGCGGAGGTGAGCCCGTCGATGCGCGTACGCTTCTCGACCTCGAACCCGCAGGACATCTCCGACGAGGTGCTCCTGACCATGGCCAGGTACCCCAACATCTGCCACCATATCCACCTCCCGGTCCAGTCCGGCTCCGACCGCATACTCGAAAAGATGCGCCGCCGCTACACGGTCGCGTGGTACCTCGAGAGGGTCGCCCGCATACGCGAGATCATGCCCGATTGCGCGATTTCGACCGACGTGATTGCGGGATTCTGCTCGGAGACGGAGGATGATCATAAGATGACTCTCGACCTCTTCGAGAAGGTGGGGTTCGACGCCGCGTTCATGTTCTATTACTCGGAGCGTCCGGGGACCCTTGCCGCACGCAAGTATCCCGACGATGTGTCGCTCGAGGTGAAAACGAGGCGCCTTAACGAGATTATCGAGTTGCAGAACAGGCTTTCGCTCGAGAGCAACAAGCGCGATATCGGTCGCGAACTGGAAGTGCTGGTCGAAGGGCCTTCGAAGAGGAATGTTTTGGAACTCTGCGGACGCGCCGGTTCGAATAAGATGTGCGTCTGGGCAGATTCGGTTCATAAGGCAGGCGACTATGTTCGCCTTAGAGTAAAAGACTGCACACAGGCTACTTTGTTGTGTGATTTAATAGAATAATAAGCTTATGGCCTTTGGCCCCATTTGCCCGGACTAGGGTCGCTCCCAGACGAGCAGCGTCGTCGAGCGATAGGGGCCAAAGACCATAAGCTTATTATTTGTATATTTGCAATAACAATGATTAAATGTCTGATTATAGGCGGAGGACCGGCTGGTTGCACGGCGGCGATTTACGCTGCCAGGGCGGCTATGGACCCCGTTGTGATTGAGGGTCCGGAGCCCGGCGGGCAGCTTACCACTACTACTTTGGTGGAGAACTATCCTGGTTTCAAGGACGGGGTCGATGCCAATGAACTGATGTTCGCTATGAAGGCCCAGGCCGAGAAGCTCGGGGCTAAGTTCATGCGCGGAAGAGTAGTTGGCTGCGATTTGAAGGCGAAGAAGTTCGCGATGGAAGACGGAACTGAGCTTGAGGCGCAGACTGTCGTCGTGGCGACTGGAGCGAGTGCAAAGTATTTGGGATTGCCGTCAGAGAAGAAGTTCAGGGGCATGGGCGTCTCCGCCTGTGCGACCTGCGACGGCTTCTTCTACCGCGGCAGGCGCGTCGCGGTCGTTGGCGGCGGAGACACCGCTTGCGAAGAGGCCATGTACCTCAGCGGTCTGGCTTCCGAGGTCCATATGATAGTGCGCAAGCCGTATTTACGCGCTTCACAGGCAAGCCAGGCCCGTGTTTTTGCAACTCCGAATATCACAGTCCATTTCGAGACGGTTACCAAGGAGATTTTGGGCGATGATTCTGGTGTTACCGGCGCTCGTTTCGAGCATAATGGCGAGGTTTTTGATATTGCTCTCGACGGTTTTTTCCTCGCGATAGGTCGTCATCCGAATACCGAGTGGCTCGGCGGACAGCTTGAAACAGATGCCGACGGTTATATAGTGTCGGACGGTGTTCGCACCGCAGTTAAGGGCGTGTTTGTCGCTGGAGATGTTCGCGGAACGGATTTCAGGCAGGCGATTACAGCCGCGGCCGACGGATGCAGGGCCGCGCTTGAAGCAGAAAAATATTTGAAGAATGAAATATAGGTTACTGATTGTAGCATTTGCGGCGGCGGCGCTTTTGGGCGTCGGCTGCAAGTCGCAGTATGAACAACTTCTCGAGAGCGGATCGGCCGACGACAAGTACGCCGCCGCCTTCGACTATTTCAATAAGGGCAAGTATCAGCGTGCAGCCCAACTGTTCGAATCGCTCTCTATGCTCACTTCCGGAACCGAGCGTGACGACACCGTCCAGTACTACTGGGGCCTTAGCAACTACAACCAGAAAGATTTCTATTCGGCCGAGGCCAACTTCAAACATTTCATCGAGAATTTCCCCGCAAGCGAGTTCACCGAGAGCGCCGAGTTCCTGCGCATAGACTGCCTCTATCGTTCGACTCTCCGCTATGAGCTCGATCAGACTCCTACTTACACGGCAATTACCGCCATCAGCGAGTATCTCATCGCCCATCCCCGTTCGGCCAACAGGCCCATCTGCGAAAAGATGCTCGACGACCTCTCCGACAGGCTCGACAGAAAGGCCTATGAGAGCGCAAAACTCTACTACAAGATGGAGGACTACAAGGCTGCCCGTGTCGCATTGAAAAATGTTCTGAAAGAAGATTCCGACAACGCATACAGGGAAGAAATCCTCTATTATGCCGCTATGTCTTCATATCACTATGCCCGTCTGAGCGTACCTGAGAAGCAGAAAGAGCGCTATATGGTCTTCGCCGACGACTATCTGAACTTCATAGGGGAATATCCCGAATCTGCCCACCGCAAAGAGCTGGACGGACTCTACAAAAAAATCAGAAATAAATAATTTGAAACTTTCCGTTTCGCAGATACTGTATCCATAATAGAAACAACTTTTTTATTATGGATATCAGGGAAGTACCTACCAACACCGTAACCCGCGACACCAAGGAACTCGCGGCTCCTACCGGTAACCTCTACGAAACAGTAGTCATCCTCTCGAAGAGGGCAAATCAGATCGCTCTCGAGGAGAAAAAAGAAATCACAAAGAAGCTCGAGGATTTCCGCAACGAGCGTGACAATATGGAAGAAGTGTTCGAGAACAAGGAGCAGATCGAAATCTCCAAGTACTACGAGCGCCTTCCGAAACCGGACCTCATCGCTATCGAGGAGTTCAAGCGCGGCGAACTTTACTATCGTACCGCCGCTTCCGGAAAAGACGGTCTCGAAGACTAATTCCTTCGGGCCATGCTCCGCTCCCTCCACGTCAGAAACTACGTGCTCATAGACTCTCTCGACATCACGTTCCCGGAGGGTCTTGTGATCATTACCGGCCAGACCGGCGCCGGCAAGTCAATCTTGCTGGGTGCCTTGTCGCTCCTTACGGGCGCCAAGGCCGACGCGTCGATCATCTCGGCCGGCGCCGACAGCTGCGTGGTTGAAGCGGAGTTTACAGTCGACGACTCTCCCGAAATCAGGGCTCTTCTCGACGAGGCTGATGTCGAATGGGGAGACGGCAGTCTGCTGATTCGCCGTGTGGTCCATTCAACCGGCCGTTCGCGTTCGTTTATCAACGATTCGCCCGTTCAGGTTCAGCTCCTGTCCGATATCGCCGGACAGCTCGTCGACATTCATTCGCAGCACCAGAGCCTCATGCTCACCAGCCGTGCGTTCCAGCTGTCGCTGCTGGACAATTTCGCCGGGCTGGGCGGGCCCCGCGAGGAGGCGGCCGCCTGCTGGCAGCGCCTGCAGGCCGTCCGCGCCGAACTCGCCGAAGCCCGCGAGCGCCTCGGCCGTCTGCAGTCCGACAGCGACTATGCCCGCAGCCAGTGGGAGCAGCTCGACCGCGCCGCTTTGCGTGACGGCGAAATGGAAGAACTCGAAGAGGAGCAGAAGCAGCTCGCCAACGCCGAGGAGATCAAAACCAACCTCGCCGAGGCGCTCTCGCTGCTCGATGCCGATTCGTCTGAGGCCGTGAACCTTTCGGCGGCCCTTCGTGAGGCCCAGCGCCTCATCGAAAAGACCGCCAGGTTTGTCCCTTCGCTCTCCGAACTTTCGGCACGCCTCGATTCAGCCCGCATCGAGCTCGACGACATTTGCTCCGAAATTGAGACCACCGGCTCGTCCGTAGTCCTGTCGCAGGAAAGGCTCGCCGAGGTCGAAGACCGCATCTCGCTGCTCCTGCAGCTCATGCGCAAGCATAATGTCCGCTCGGTAAGCGAGTTGATAGAGATTCGCGAGCGCTATAATCAGGAACTCTTCGACGGCAGCTCGCTCGAAGAGAAGGTCGCGGCGCTGGAGGCGGACTTGGAGGCAGCCTCGAAGGCCTACGACTCCGTCTGCGCCCGTCTGCATAAAGCCCGCCTGGACGCCGCTCCTCGTCTTGCCGCCTCGCTCGAATCGTCCATCCATGGCCTCGAATTGGAAAAGGCCATGTTCACGGTCGAGCTAAGCGAAGGCAAGCCCGGACCGACTGGAACCGATGTCGTGGTCTTTTGCTTCAGCGCAACCGGAAAGACCGCGCCCGTCGACCTCGCGAAATGCGCATCCGGCGGCGAGATCTCGCGCATCATGCTCTGCCTCAAGGCCATGATGGCCCGCTATGCCGGCATGCCGACCATGGTCTTCGACGAAATCGACACCGGCGTCTCCGGCAGCGCGGCCCATAAAATGGGCGCCCTCATCTGCGAGATGGGCCGCGACATGCAGGTCTTCGCGATTACGCACCTCCCGCAGGTCGCCGCGAAGGGCACGGCCCACTACGTCGTCGAAAAGAGCGACGACGCGTCCGGCCGCACCGTCTCAACTATTCGTGAAGTTCGCGGCTCCGACCGCGTCACCGAAATCGCCCGGTTGTTGTCCGGCGCGACGATCACCCCCGAGGCCCTCGCCAACGCCCAGTCGCTCCTCTCCCAGTAGCCACACCCTCCTCCGCGCCTAACTCATTTTTGGACTTCTCCCCCCTTTTTTACGGGGAGTAGTCCAAAAACGCAGAAAGCGAGCTTACAATCCGAAACTAAGCGCAGAAAAATTTCGACTTCTCCCCGGAAAAGAGGGGGGAGAAGTCCAAAAAGCTATTCGGAGACGGTCCAAAGGTCGGCAGTGCGGTCGATATACAAGACGCCCTCCAGGTGGTCTATTTCGTGTTGGAAGATCCTGGCGACATAACCGGAGACGGTGTCGCGGCAAACCGACAAAGAAACAGGATCCGTATACCTAATCAAAGCAAATTCCGAGCGGGGGACATTTCCGCGATGTCCGGGGATGGACAGGCAGCCCTCACGGCCGACAACCGAAGGACCCCAAAGTGAATCAATATAAGGATTGGCATACGCGACAAAGGGCTCGCCCGGGAGGTCGAGCCGGCAGACAATGATCAGCCGGCGGTTCAGGCCCACCTGAGGAGCGGCGATTCCGACTCCATCCTGCGACGGGTCCTGCACCGTGTACTTCATCTTCGCGACCAGCGACTCAAACAGAGGACTCTGCAAATCCGCGTCGGAAAAATCGACCGACTCGCCGCGCAGCACTATAAACTCGGTAGAATCGTCTACTGTATAAACATGCATCAGCGAATCCGACGATGCAATCAAAGCCTTCTCCGAGCGGGTCAGCGACCCGGGCGAAGAACAAGCGAAAAGCGCCAGCAAAACAGCCGGCGCCAGAATTAATATCTTTCTCATTTAAGGACAGTTACCTTGAAACCTGGAGAGTAGACAACCCTTCGCAGTCCCGAATTCACATCGCCTACCGACGAAGGATCCCAAACGAACTTGAAGCTGGTCTGAAGACCGTACATCTTGAACTCGTCGAGCTTCTGCTCCCAGTTGCGCCCGTAGTTATCACACGCCAGCACGAAATACTTGAAGGTATCGTAGCCATGGAAAGCGAAGTTGTCGGGCTCGTTCTGGAACAGCGCGCGGAAGTCCTTCACGAACCTGATGACAGCGGGGTCGTCGTAGTCGATGAAGTAGGTCGCGCTCTGATGCAGACGTGCGCCGCACATCTCCTCCATCTCGGGCGATTTCGTCTTCGCGGGACCATAGATATAGGTGTTGTGGCCCATGAAATTCTGGAGCGCTACGTTGCGGATGACGTCCGCCACAAACACGTCGTGCTCGGAAGCGGCGACCACCCATGTAACGGTGTCCTTCAGATGCGTATGGTGTGCGAAGAAATCTTCGTTCATCTTGATGCCCTCAGAAAGCGCGTAGGAGACCTGAACGTGTTTCGACATCGACGGGAGGTCGATCTGCTCGACCATGTACTGCGCGTTCGCGCTCATCTGGTATCCGGCTTCCTTAACCACGATCAGCGAATCGGCCGGGTCCATGTTGGATTTCATCCAAGCCACGGCGTCGTCGATCTGGGTGGCGGCGGGAGTGGCCGCCAGGATGACGGGGCTCTCGGCGACCAGCGCCTCGGTTTTCGGGTCCATGGGCGAGACTATGAACTTGCCTTCCGGCAGAAGCGGGAGAGTGCGGGTGATATCGGCCGTGCTCACCGGCCCGAGGATGACATCGCTGGTTTCCAGCAACTTACCGACCTTCGCGAAGTCCTTGGCCGAAGTTACATCGACCACGGTCAAGTCTACATCGACTCCGCCTGCACCAAGGTCGCGTGCGGCCAGAAGCGCGCCGAAATAGAAGTTCATGTAGTACTGGTTCGCGCCCGAATCGGCCGACAGTGGCAGCAGCAGCGCTACATGGATCTTGTCGACATAGTCGTAAACGAACGGCGGACGCACCGGACCGGTTAGGGTGTCCTCGGGAGATTTCTCGACTTCGCCTTCGGCTACGCTCGAAATGACATCAATGGAATCTTTCGGAACGACATCAAGAGAATCCTTCGGAAGCACGTCGATAGAATCCTTTGGCGAAACAGCCAGACTGTCATCTCGACCGAGCGGAGCGAGTGGAGAGATCTCTTGAGCGACCGTATCCTCCGCGGGCTTGAGGTCCGGGAATCTGACGGGAATCAGCAGGACGTCGCCGGGGTGAATCGGCTTGTTGTGGAGGTCGAGCTTGGGATTCGCGTCGATGATGTCGAGGGTGGAGACCCCATAGGCCTTGCCGATAGAGTAGAGGGTCTGGCGCGCAAGGACTACGTGGGCGTAGAACATGTGGTCACCCTTGCGAACCATGTCGGTGGTAACCTTCACGGGCTCCTGGGTGTACTCCTGGGCGCTCACGACCTGCATTCCTGCGAGCAGGGCGACTATGAGGATGAGTCTTCTCACGACTTACTTTTTCTTGGATGCTGCGTATTCGGCGTTGAGGCCTTCAATGATGTCGGCGGTGATGTTGAGGCCTGCCTCTGCATCAACTACGGGCTGGCTGAGAAGTCCGCTGGTGGTGGAGAAGATCATGGTGTAGCCCTTCTCCTCATTGTACTTCTTTACATATTCGCCCACAGCGTTGGCGATGTTGTTCAGGATAACCTGCTGCTCCTCGGCGAGTTCGTTGTTCTTCTGCTGGAGAAGCTGCTGGAAAGAAGCGACTTTCTCCTGAAGCTTTCCGTACTGAACCTCGGCGGTCGAACGGGTGACGAGACCCTTGTTGAGTTTGTCTGCAAGCTCCTTCTGCTCGTTCTCGAGCTTGTTGTTGCGGCGGGTGAGGTCGTCGTTGACGCTCTTGGCCTTCTTCTCGAAGGAAGCGTTGAGGTCGATAGCCATCTGGTAAGCTGCGACAACTTCGTCTACACAGAAGTAAGCGATATTGACTGCGGCGGCTTCTGCCTGCTCGGCTTCGGCTTCTGCCTTGGAGGCCTTGTTGAAAGGAACGATGTTGAGTACGAGAGCTGCGGCAGCGACCACAAGGGCGCAGATGCTCAGGATGATAGGTGTTTTTTTCATTTCTATACTGTGTTATTTGTTTGCGTGTGTAAGGCGGAGATACTCTGCGACTGTCTTTTCGAGACCCATGTAGAGGGCGTCGCTGATAAGGGCGTGGCCTATCGAGACTTCGTCTGTCCAGGGAATCGTCTGCACGAAATATGCCAGATTCCCGAGGCTGAGGTCGTGGCCGGCGTTCAATCCCAATCCACAGTCGCGGGCTGCGCGTGCGGTAGCCAGATAGGGTTCTATTGCCTTCGCGGGGTCGCAACCATAATCATGGGCATAAGCAGCAGTATACAGCTCAACCCGGTCCGCTCCGCATTCCTTCGCCGCCAGGGCCATCTCCGGAACGGGATCGATGAAAATCGATACCCTGATACCCTTGGAGTGGAACAGCTCACACATCTCCGTTAAAAACTTTTTGTTTTCGATGACATTCCAACCGGCATTCGAGGTAATGGCGTCGTGGCCGTCGGGTACAAGCGTCACTTGATCGGGAACGACTTCGAGCACCAGCTCGCGGAACGCGGGCTCCGGATTGCCTTCGATGTTGAATTCAGTCTTCACCAGAGGGCGCAGGAGCCTGACGTCGGAATAGCGGATGTGGCGCTCGTCCGGACGGGGATGGACGGTAATTCCTTCCGCCCCGAAGCGCTCGATATCAACGGCCGCTTTCTCGACGTCCGGGAGATTTCCGCCGCGGGCGTTGCGAAGGGTCGCGATCTTGTTGATATTTACGCTAAGCCTTGTCATCTAAACGCGCAAAAATACAAATAAAAATGCTAAATTTGAGGCTCCAAATGAAAATTGCATATTTCATAAAGAAATCAGGCCTGGTGGCCGACCCTGCAGTAAGGTCTTTCCTTGAGGACCTCGCCGCCGCAGGCCCCGAAGTCTACGACGTAGCCGGAGGGCTTCAGCCCAATACCGACATGCTCATAGCCTTCGGCGGAGACGGCACCTTCCTGACCGCCTCGCGCATAGTCTGCCAGGCAGGCGTCCCCATCCTCGGTATAAACCTCGGACGGATGGGCTTCCTGTCAGACGCCGAGCTCGGCTCTGTCCTCCAGCCCATACTCGAGGGCCGTTATAGAATCGAAGACCGCGAGATGCTCGAGGTTACGGTCGATGGCGCCCCGGCCCCCAACATCTTCCCGTACGCGCTCAACGAAGTCGCCTTCCGCCGCAGCGGAGCAGGCACCCTGGGCGTGGACCTGAAGCTGGACGGCTCCGCCCTCCCGACCTACTGGTGCGACGGTCTTCTGGTTTCGACCAGCACCGGCAGTACCGCCTACTCGCTAAGTGTCGGCGGCCCCATCTGCCCGCCGGACGTGGAGGTTTTCATAATCGCGCCTATCGCGCCGCACAACCTCAATGTCCGCCCGATAGTGGTCTCCAAAGACTCCGTGGTCGAGATGACCGCCATCGACAGGAAAAACCGCTCGGTCCTCCTGTCGGTAGACAACAAGGACTACGTCCTGCCAGCAGGAGCCAGCATCAAGGTATGCTGCGCCCCGTTTGCGCTCAGGCGCGTAACCTTCGGCAAATCAAGTTTCATCGACGCCCTCCGCTCCAAACTATTCTGGGGCGAGGATGTACGCAACTCCCGCTAAATGATCGTTCCCCAGCATATCTCTATCATAATGGACGGCAACGGCCGCTGGGCTAAACAGCGCGGCCTCGAACGCGTCCAGGGCCATATGGAAGGGGTTAAGAGCGTCCGTGCCGTCACCGAAAAGTGTGTCGAGCTCGGAGTGAAATACCTCTCGCTCTACGCCTTCTCCGAAGAGAACTGGAACCGCCCGGGCGAAGAAGTATCCGCCCTTATGTCGCTGCTCGCCAAGTGTATGATCAACGAGTACAATACCCTCATGGACAACGGCGTGCGTTTCCGCGTCCTGGGTAACCGCTCGCGCCTGGCCCCCGAGCTCGACGAAGCGATAACCAAGCTCGAAAAAGCGACGGAGAACAATCCCAATACGACCATGCTCATCATGCTGAGCTACAGCGGAAAGTGGGACATCATGCAGGCCGCGCGAAAGCTCGCCGAAACCTGCAAGCCTGAGGAGATCACGATGGAAGCGATCGACAACGCCCTGGTTACCGCCGGTGTGCCCGATCCCGAGCTCCTTATCAGGACTTCGGGTGAGCAGCGCATCAGCAATTACATGCTCTGGCAGACAGCGTATACCGAATTCGTATTCACAGATACACTTTGGCCTGATTTTAGAAAGGATAGCCTCGTGGCCGCAATTGAGGAGTATTCCCGCCGCGACCGCCGCTTCGGCAAAGTGAAATAAAGTTTAAGTATGAGATTAGGCCGGATTCTGTTACCCATCATCTTCTGCGCAGCCGCGGCAGTCACTGCCCGCGCACAGGTAGAGGTGGATTACTCCCATCCCCAGAAATACATAATCGGAGGTGTATCCGTCGAAGGCAACAC
Source organism: Bacteroidales bacterium (assembly GCA_017617035.1). Lineage (GTDB taxonomy): Bacteria > Bacteroidota > Bacteroidia > Bacteroidales > UBA932 > Cryptobacteroides. The sequence goes on along the minus strand of JAFZWV010000009.1, from coordinate 25,801 downwards.
CTATTTTTCGGACCAGCAGATTATCCAGCAGTCCGGTCTCGTAGCCGGCAGGGAAATCACCGTTCCCGGAGACGACATTACTTCGGTTCTTAAGAAACTCACCCTTCAGAATTACTTCGAAGATGTAGGTCTGTATATAGACCACCTCAGCGAAAACCGCGACTCGGTATGGTTCAGGATTGAACTCCAGGAGCGTCCGCGTATTTCGCGCTGGGGCTTCACCGGAGTAAAATCCAGCGACAAGAAAGAGCTTCAGGAAAGGCTTCATATCCGCCGAGGCGGAGAGTTCTCCCAGTATGTTGAGAGTACATCTATCGGCATCATCAAGCGCTACTACGCAGAAAAGGGTTACCTGCTTTGCGACGTAAAGGCCGAAGTCCAGAAAGACACGGTCGTAAGGAACGCCATCAGGGTAAACTTCGCGGTCGACAGGGGAGACAAAGTGAAGATCAAGGACATCAACTTCAACGGAAACGAACACGTCAAGGACTTCAAACTTGCGCGTTCGATGAAGAAGACAAAGTCCAACAAGTTCTACAACTTCTTCAGCAGCAAGAAATTCAACGAGAAGGAGTACCCCAACGATAAGAAACTCCTCGTCGAAGCCTTCAAAGAGGCCGGTTACCGCGACGCACGGATCGTCAGCGACAGCCTATACATGGTCGACATCGTCAAGAAAAACGGTAAGATCAAGAAGCGCATGAACATCGACCTCAATATCGAAGAGGGCGACAAATACTACTTCCGCGACGTTACCTGGACGGGCAACTCCGTCTACGCCACCGACGTCCTTAACGGCATACTCGGCATAAAAAAAGGCGACGTCTACGACATCGTTTCGATGGAAAAGAGGCTCTACGGCGGAGGAAAGCAGACAGACTACGACATCTCGAAGCTCTACCGCGACAACGGCTACCTCTTCTTCCAGGTCACCCCGGTCGAGACCAATATCCAGAACGACTCGGTCGACGTCGAGCTGCGCATTACCGAAGGTAAGCAGGCTACCCTGAACAACATTATCATCAACGGCAACGACCTCACCAACGAAAAGGTCGTCCGCCGCCAGGTCTTCACCCGCCCGGGCTACCTCTTCAGCCAGAGCGATTTCGAGCGCTCAATCCGCGAAATCGCCTCGCTCGGCCAGTTCGACGCAGAAGCCATCATGCAGCAGGGAACGGGCTACAACATCCTCCCGAACCAGCGTGACAATACCGTCGACGTCGTCTACAACGTCACCGAAAAGCCTTCGAGCCAGCTCGAACTCTCCGGAGGTTGGGGCGGCAATACTTTCGTGGCTACAGTCGGCGTCAGCTTCAACAACTTCTCGACTCACCGTTTCTTCGACAAGGAAGCATGGAGGCCAGTGCCGCTGGGAGATGCCCAGAGCCTCGCGTTCCGCTTCCAGACCAACGGAACCTATTACACCGCACTTACCGCCAGCTTCACTGAGCCATGGCTCTTCGGCAAGAAACCGACCTCGCTCAGCCTCTCGGCCTACTATACCCGCCAGACCAACTCCTACCTCGCGCTCAATATCCTGAGCCACGACCGTCAGATGGAGGTCTTCGGCGCATCCGCCTCGATAGGAACCCGCCTCAAGTGGCCTGATTCCTACTTCGTGCTTTACAACGGCCTCAGCTGGCAGACCTATAAGCTTACCAACTGGTACTCCGGTTACTTCATCTTCGACGACGGTCTGGCGAACAACCTGAGCTACTCGATCAACCTGATGAGGAACTCTACCGACCAGCAGATCTATCCTCGCCAGGGTTCGGAGTTCTCGGCCAGCCTGTCGCTTACCCCTCCGTACTCCCTGTTCAGGAAGTTCGACTACGACGACGCAGGCAACAAGTTCGCGGTGCGCGACTGGAGGGATGTCGACTACACCAACTGGAATTCCGACAACCGCTTTAGGTGGATCGAGTACCACAAATGGAAACTGTCGGCCTCGCAGTACATCAAGCTTGCAGGCGACCTTGTCCTGATGGCTCGTGCGCAGTTCGGCTATCTCGGCTACTACAACCGCAACTGGGGTTACTCCCCGTTCGAGGGCTTCCTCGTCGGTGGCGACGGTATGTCGGGTTATAGTACCTATGGTTCGGAAGTCGTATCCCTCCGCGGTTACGAAAACTACTCCCTGACCCCTTATCAGAACACCAACTACAACTCCAACGGTTACGCTTATGCGGGTAATGTCTACGACAAGTTTACAGTCGAGCTTCGTTACCCCGTCATCCTCCAGCCGACCTCCACTATCTATGTTCTCGGCTTCCTTGAGGGTGGTAACTGCTGGTCAGACATACGCGATTTCAACCCGTTCCAGATCTATCGCTCCGCCGGCGTCGGCGTCCGAGTCTTCCTCCCGATGGTCGGTCTCCTCGGAGTCGACTGGGGCTACGGCTTCGACAGTTCCAGCAAGGGCGGCAGTCAGTTCCACTTCGTAATCGGACAACAATTCTAGAATAATCAATAATGACAAGCAATATGAAAAAAGCATTCGTTATCGCAATCGCGGCTCTCGTAAGCATCGCCGCTATGGCGCAGCCCAAGTTCGCCCATGTCAACTTCTCCGAGCTCGTTCAGCTCATGCCCGAAGCCGACCAGGCCCGCGCCACCATCCAGGCCTCCAGCCAGGAAGCACAGGAAACCTATCAGGCAATGGTCGAGGAGTTCAACTCCAAGTACCAGGCCTACCAGCAGAAAGTCAGCACCTGGACTCCCGCTATCCGCGAGACCAAGGAAAAGGAACTCACCGAAATCCAGCAGCGCATCCAGAGCTTCGAGCAGACCGTTCAGCAGGAGCTCGCTCAGCAGCAGCAGTCTCTGATGGCCCCTATCCAGAAGAAGGCCATGGACACTGTCGAGGAGCTCGCAAAGAAGGAAGGTTTTGTCTATGTGTTCGACCTCTCACAGGTCCTCTACATCGACGAGAAACAGAGCGTCGACCTCACTCCGCTTGCCCGCAAGGCTCTCGGAATCAAGGAAGGCAGGACCCTCGAGACCCTCCAGCAGGAGATGGCGGCTCAGCAGCAGCAATAATTCAACTCTACAATAACTAAAACCTATGAAAACATCCGAAATCATGGCGAAACTCCAGGCCAAGTACCCTGGAGAGAACGAGTATTTGCAGGCTGTTCAGGAAGTGCTCGAATCGGTAGAAGAAGTCTACAACCAGCACCCTGAATTCGAACAGGCGAAGATAGTGGAGAGGATGGTCGAGCCCGACCGCATCTTCACTTTCCGCGTTACATGGATCGACGACGAAGGCCAGGTTCAGACCAATACCGGTTATCGCGTCCAGTTCAACAGCGCCATCGGTCCCTACAAAGGCGGTCTCCGTTTCCACAAAGCGGTCACCCCTTCCATGCTTAAATTCCTCGGCTTCGAGCAGACCTTCAAGAACGCTCTTACAACTCTGCCCATGGGCGGCGCCAAGGGCGGCTCGGACTTCAATCCGCGCGGAAGGAGCGATGCCGAAATCATGCGCTTCTGCCAGGCCTTCATGACCGAACTCTGGCAGTGCATCGGCCCTGACCAGGACATCCCTGCGGGCGATGTGGGCGTTGGCGGCCGCGAAATCGGCTACCTCTACGGCATGTACAAGAAACTCGCACGCGAGTACAATACCGGCGTCCTTACCGGCAAGGGCTCAACCTGGGGCGGTTCCGTCCTGAGGCCCGAAGCTACCGGCTATGGCGCCCTCTACTTCACCCAGCACCTCCTCGAGAAGGCTGGCAAGGACCTCAAGGGCAAGAAAGTCGCTCTCTCCGGCTTCGGCAACGTAGCCTGGGGCGCAGCGAAGAAGGCCGTCGAACTCGGTGCCAAGGTCGTAACGATCTCAGGTCCCGACGGAGCAGTCGAGATCCACAACGGCATCACCCCCGAAATGATAGACTACATGCTCGTGATGCGCGCCTCGAACCACGACCGCGCTCAGGACATGGTCGACCGTTTCCCGAATGAGTGCGTCTTCCATCCCGGAAAGAAGGCTTGGAGTATTCCGTGCGATATCGCACTTCCTTGCGCATTCCAGAATGAGCTGTCGGAAGACGACGCCCGCGAGCTCGTCGAGAACGGCTGCTGGTGCTGCTGCGAGGTCAGCAACATGGGCTGCCAGCCCGGTGCAATTCACTACTTCCAGCACAACGGCGTGCTGTTCGCTCCAGGTAAGGCGGTCAACGCCGGCGGAGTCGCGACCAGCGGTCTGGAAATGACCCAGAACGCCGAGCACATCAGCTGGAGCGGCCAGGAAGTGGACGAAAAGCTCCACTGGATCATGCACAGCATCCACGAGCAGTGTGTCAAATACGGAACCCAGCCCGACGGCTCGGTCGACTATGTGAAGGGCGCAAATATCGCCGGCTTCATGAAAGTAGCCACCGCAATGCTCGAGCAGGGAATCATTTGATAGTGTATAACCTTATATAGTGTATGTCAAACTCTAAATTTAACGTAAAATATTGTGTCCTTCTGCCTATAGTGCTGATCGTCACAATCTTCCTGTGGGTGATGCCCGTTTCCTGGTTTGGAATCGCAGCCCTCACTGTAGTGCAGCAGCGTGTCATCGCTCTGTTTGTTTTCGCAGCCCTGATGTGGATCTTCGAAATCATCCCCAACTGGACTACGTCCCTTTTAGTTATCACAATATTGCTTTTGACAGTATCCACAAAGGGTATAGGTTTCCTCTGCAACCCTGAGTTCGGTACTCTTATGAAGCCCGCCCGCATCATGTCCAGTATGGCCGACCCTGTCGTCATGCTCTTCCTCGGCGGATTCGTGCTCGCAATTATGGCTGAGCGCTATGGCCTTGATGTTGTCATCGCCCGTGCGCTGCTCAAGCTCTTCGGTACGAACCCTCGTTTCGTGCTTCTGGGTTTCCTCCTTATCATCGCCGTGTTCTCGATGTTTATGTCGAACACCGCTACCGCCGCAATGATGCTTACGCTTCTTGCACCGGTGCTCTCGAAACTCCCGGTCGACGACAAGGGTAAGATTGGTCTTGCGCTCTCGATTCCTGTGGCCGCCAACCTTGGTGGTATCGGAACCCCTATCGGAACCCCTCCGAACGCAACCGCTAAGGGTTATCTGGAGCAGGCCGGTATCGACGTTACCTTCGGTGAGTGGTGTGTCCATATGATTCCCTACGTTCTGATCATGCTCGTGGTCGCCTGGATACTCCTCCAGCTCTTCTTCCCCTTCAAGACGAAGGAACTCAAGCTCGAGATTCCCGCCAGCGACAAGAAGAGGGATTGGAAATACGTTCTCGTATGGATTACCTTCATCGGAACTATCCTTCTGTGGGCAACTGAGCAGCTGACCGGAATCAACTCCAACATCGTTGCTTTCGTTCCGCTCGCAGTCTTTACCGCAACAGGACTCTTCGGTAAGGAAGAAATCAAGGAAATCAACTGGAATGTCCTCTGGCTCGTAGCCGGTGGATTCGCCCTCGGATATGCTCTGCAGGATACTGGTCTTGCAAAGGTTCTCATCGAGGCTATCCCGTTCGGCCAGATGTCCGTCGTTCTCGTTATCGTGATCGCCGGTCTGGTCTGCTACTTCCTTTCTAACTTCATCAGCAACTCCGCCACCGCGGCTCTGCTTATCCCGATTCTTATCGTGGTCGCAGCCGGTATGGCAGATCCTGCAGCAGCCAGCCACTCTTCATTTATGGCCTTCGGCGGCACCCAGGCTATGATCATCTTCATCGCAACCTGCGCCTCGATCGCTATGCTCTTCCCGATTTCGACTCCTCCGAACGCCATCGCTTCGTCGACCGGTCTTGTCGAGACAAAGGACATGGCCCGCGTCGGTATCGTCATCGGTGTTGTCGGTTTCATCTTCGGTTTCTTCTGGCTTACTAAGATTTTCCCGTTCTAATATGAAGAAGATATTTTTCTTTGCTGCAGCGCTTCTTCTTGGCTCGTTTGCTTTCGCTCAGGAGGCCCAGCAGGAAGCCCAGCCCGAATACGGTTACAAGCAGACAGGTTTCCAGAAAGGACCTAAGGTCGGCGGCTATATCATCGGCGGTTACAAATACTCCGATAAAGACGGCGCAAACGGCGGCCCCGGATTTACCTGCAGGCTCATTCGTCTCTACGCAGACGGAACTATTTTCGATGATTTCAAGTACAGGCTTCAGCTCCAGGTCAATGGCGCCAACCCCCACACCAAGGACTTCTATCTTGAGTGGGCGAAATACAAAGCCTTCTCTGTAAAGATGGGTCAGTTCAAGAGGGCCTTCACCTTCGAGAACCCTATGAACCCCTGGGACGTAGGTGTAGGCGACTACTCCTTCCTCGTCCAGAAATTCGCGGGTATGGGCGACCGTCTCGGCGAAGCCAATATGGGCGGCCGTGACCTGGGCGTACAGATCCAGGGCGACTTCCTCCCCATCGGTGACGACCAGCATACCCTCCTCCACTACCAGCTCGGTCTGTGGAACGGTCAGGGTATCAACGCCAACGATAAGGATAAAAAGAAAGACATTATCGGAACCCTTCAGGTCCAGCCCATCAAGGGCCTCAAGGTAGGTGTGTTCGGATGGGCAGGAAACTGGATTGACGGAACTGGTGGCAACTGGGCTCGCGAGCGCGTCAGCGCCGGTGTCTTCTACGACAAGGACAACTGGACCGTCAGGGCTGAGTACGCCGCAACAGTCGGCGCCGAGACCCGTCAGAACGGAAACCAGACCGCAGACGCTCTCTATCTTACAGTCGGTGTTCCCGTACGGGACTGGTTCAAGGTCTACGCAAAGTGGGACGAGTATCGCGGAGCTGCCAATGCGGCAACAGCTCACGACATGTACTCTGTATGCGCCAACTTCCGCCTCCACAAAAACCTTAACTTCCAGCTCGAGTATCGCCACCACGAAGATCAGGTCTTCGCTGCCGCTGGCCATGCCCCCGGCTACAACGAGTTCTGGTTCCTGACCTACGTCCGCTTCTAAGCTCAGATGAGAAAGTTTATACTGACTATGCTTGCAGCCCTGGTTTGTGCCGGGGCTGCTGCGCAGTATACTCCTTCCGAGAGTAATCTCGAGGCGCGTCGCGAATTCAGCGAAAAGCGCCTCGGCATCTTCCTCCACTGGGGAATCTACAGTTCTTTCGCCCAGGGAGAGTGGTATCTTCAGAATGCCCAGCTTGATTCAACCGTTTACATGGCGGCGGCGGGAAGCTTCTGCCCGTCGAAGTTCGACGCGGAGGCCTGGGCAGAGGCGTTCAGCGACGCCGGCGCCGGCTATGTCACTCTTACTTCCCGCCACCACGACGGTTTCTCCATGTTCGCGACCGCCCAGAGCCCGTTCAACATAGTTGACGGCACTCCATACGGTCGTGACGTGCTTGGGGAACTGACCGAGGCGGTAAAGTCGAAGGGCATGAAGATGCACTACTATTATTCGCTGCTGGACTGGATACGCCCCGACTATCCGAAGGGCTACGAGTACGGCATACCCAAGACAGACAGCCTTGCCGACTATAACCATTATCTGGAGTTCGAAAAGGCCCAGATACGTGAGCTGTTGGCCTACGGCCCCGCCGCTTTCTGGTTCGACGGAATGTGGGACCAACCCGAAGGCTTCGACTGGCGACTCTCGGAGATATATGAACTGATCCATTCGGTCGATTCTGCGTGTCTGATAGGCAACAACCATCATCGCGCACCCCTCGAAGGCGAAGACTTCCAGATGTTCGAGCGCGACCTTCCGGGCGAAAACCTAGGTGGTTTCAGCGCCGGTGCTCCGATATCGCTGCTCCCTCTGGAGACCTGTGAGACCATGAACGGATCCTGGGGCTACTGCGAATGGGACACGAACTACAAGAGTCTGAAAGAGATAGTGGACTTGCTGGTGCGCTCGGTCGCTAAGGATGCGAACCTGCTGCTCAATATCGGGCCCATGGCGTCGGGCGAGCTGCCGGAGCCGGCCCTGGAGCGCCTGAAGGAGCTCGGACGGTGGATGAGGGACCACGGCGAGTCGGTCAATGGATGCGGCGCCTCCGGCCTCGCTCCCCAGCCATGGGGCGTTACGACCCTTAGTTCGGATCACCTGTATATCCATATACTTGAGCCCTCCGGTCTCCCTGACGACGGTATTATCCGTTTCAAATTCCGCGGCAAGACTTTCTGGGTGATGGTCCCCTCGATTATCGACCCGATCGACACCATCATCGCCATCAAACTCTAAAATACCTAGATATAGGGATTGCCCCGACTGAAAAGTCGGGGTAATTTTGTACCGTGAAAAATATGACTCTGAAAGAATTGAAGCTGGGTTGCTGGGGAGAGGTCCTGGCCGTGGGCGGCGAGGGAACTCTGCGTCAGCATTTTCTGGATATGGGGATTATCCCCGGGACTGCCGTAAAGATGATCAAGCGGGCGCCGATGGGCGATCCGCTCGAGATTCTTGTCCAGGGCTACTCGCTCACCCTCAGGGGAGCGGAGGCGGACAAGATCGAGGTGCGGCAGACCGAGGCGCCCGCCGCGGCGCAGCCGGGCGAGACCCCGAAGATCGAAGAAATCGAGCACCCTGGCTTCGGCGAGGAAGGTAAATACCATCAGAAGGAGCACGAACATCCTCTGCCCGATGGAACCATCCTCACCTTCGCCCTTGCCGGTCAGCAGAACTCCGGCAAGACCACCCTCTTCAACCAGCTTACAGGGTCTAATCAGCATGTAGGCAACTTCCCGGGAGTGACCGTCGACCGCAAAGACGGCCAGATCAAAGGCCGCAAAGACACCTTCGTCACCGACCTTCCCGGAATCTACTCTCTGTCGACCTATACTCAGGAGGAGCTCGTTTCCCGCGATTTCATCATCAAAAACCATCCTAAAGCCATAATAAACATAGTCGACGCCACCAACATCGAGCGCAATCTCTATCTGACTATCCAGTTGATGGAGCTCGACGTGCCGGTAGTGCTCGCACTCAATATGATGGATGAACTTCGCGGCAACGGCGGCTCCGTTCGCATCAACAAGATGGAGAAGGCCCTCGGCCTGCCGGTAGTTGCCATCAGCGCAGCGAAGAACGAAGGTATAGGCGAGCTCGTGGACCATGCAATCCATATCGCCAAGTACCAGGAGACACCCGCGAGGCTCGACTTCTGCAGCCCGGACGACCATGGCGGAGCGGTTCACCGTTGCCTGCATAGCATCATGCACCTCATCGAGGACCATGCCCAGAGGGCTGGCATCCCCCGCAGGTTTGCAGCAAGCCGTCTGGTCGAAGGCGACGCGGACATCCTCAAGCAGCTGCAGCTCTCCGAAAACGAGCTGGAGACGCTCGAGCACATCATCCTCCAGATGGAGGAGGAGCGCGGGATGGACCGCCATGCAGCCATGGCCGAGATGCGCTACAGCTTCATCCACCGCCTCTGCGCGGAGACGGTCAGCAAGCCCAGCGTCTCGAAGGAACGCCAGCGTTCGGACCGCATCGACCGTGTCCTTACCGGTAAGTGGACCGCTGTCCCGGCGTTCATCGCGATACTTGGCCTGGTCTTCTGGCTCACGTTCGATGTGATAGGCGCACGCCTCCAAGACCTGCTCGATTCGGGCATCTCGGCCTTGGGCGAGAAGGTGGCCGCATGGATGGCGTCGATGAACGTAGCCCCGCCGGTGCAGTCGTTGGTCGGAGATGCGATCTTTGGCGGCGTCGGAACGGTGCTGTCGTTCGTGCCGCTGATCGTGGTGCTGTTCTTCTTCCTGTCGCTGCTCGAAGACAGCGGCTACATGGCCCGCATCGCGTTCGTCTCGGACAGCCTGCTGCGTAAGATAGGCCTTTCGGGCCGCAGTATCGTGCCCATGCTCATATCGTTCGGTTGCACCGTTCCCGGTGTCATGGCCGCGCGTACCCTGCCCTCGGCCCGCGACCGTAGGATGACGATTCTGCTGACTCCGTTCATGAGCTGCTCGGCTAAGATCGCGATCTACGGTTTCTTTGTAGCGGCGTTCTTCCCGGGCCGCGCAGGTCTGGTGATGACGCTGCTCTATGTGCTTGGCATTCTGGTGGGTGTGCTGGTCGCGCTTGCGATGAAGAAGATTCGCCGTGGCCATGAACCTTCGCCGTTCGTAATGGAGCTGCCTACCTATCGTCTGCCGCAGGCCAAGAACGTCGGCCATCTGCTGTGGGACAAGACCAAGGACTTCGTGGAGCGCGCGTTTACCGTTATCTTCCTGGCGACCATCGTCATCTGGTTCCTGCAGTCGTTTGACTTCAGGCTGACTTATGTAGCCGATGATCCGGGCACCTCGATGCTCGCGGTTGTCGCAGGTTGGATCGCGCCGCTGTTCAGCCCGCTTGGGCTTGGCGATTGGAGGATCGTGACCGCGTTCATTTCGGGCTTCCTCGCTAAGGAGAGCGTCGTCGCGACCATGGAGCTCACGGGCGTGACCGCGGCTCTCACCACTCTTACCGCCGTGCCGATGCTGATCTTCTGTCTGCTCTACACGCCCTGCGTCGCGGCTATCGCCTCGATACGCCGTGAGCTCGGCCGTCGCGCCGGCGTCTTCGTCATCGTGTTCCAGTGCGCCGTCGCCTGGGTCTGTGCCTGGCTGGGATATCTGCTCTTCGGGTTGTTCTTATAGGAACTGTACGCAGACCGGGGCGGGGACGTTGATGGTCTTATCGGTGAGGGTGAGCAGGCCAGTTTCTTTATCGATGGAGTAGATTTCTATGCGGTTGTCGTCGCGGCAGGCTACCAGGAGGTATCGGCCGTCGGGGGAAATCGCGAAGTTGCGGGGGTGCTTGCCGGTGGGCTGGTAGCCTGCCGGGGTGACCTGGCCGTTAATCTGATTCACATTGAATATTGCGATACCATCTTTCTTCAGACGGTGGCTGGTGTAAAGGAAGCGCCCGTCGGGGGAGAGGTGAATGTCGGCGCTGCCGTGTCCGCGTCCGGTATAGGCGGCAAGCGATTGGACGGGAGTGAGCTGTCCGTCGTGGTAAGCGAAGACTATGAGCCTGTCGCCTAGTTCGCCGAGGAGGTAGGCATAGCGGCCGTCGGCGCTGAAGACCATATGGCGCGGGCCGACTTTGAAGAGAGAGTTGTTTTTCCAGACTATTTCACTGCGCTTGAGCGGGTTGTCGTCGTCGCCGAGCTCGAATCTGTGGATGCAGTCATTGCCGAGATTGGTTACGAACATATACTTTCCGTCGGGCGATAGAAGTGCGCAGTGCATATGGGCTACATCGACGGCTATGGTCTGACCGTTGAAGTTGTTGATGCGCTCCATCGCAAAGGAGAAGTACTGCGCCAGGCCGCCGAAGCGTCCGGTCTCTGATAGGCGGAAGGCAGTGACCGAGCCGCCGGTGTAGTTCGTGGTGATGAGGACGTTGTCCAGAAGCAGAAGATTGCAGGGGTCTTCGCCGTCGACCATATCCTTGGGAATAATGAGGCTGTCTACCTTTTGTATGAGTTGATCTTTTATCGTATAGGCGCTTACTCCCTGACGGCCGTCGTTGAACTCATTTACGGAGTAAGCCATAGCGCCGTCTTCAGTCGCTATGACGAAAGAAGGGTTGCCGGATTTTGCGACAGATTTCAGTTCCACCTCGGCCGTCTCCGGATTATATGAATATAGGTATACACCTTCGGCTGCGGTTCCTTCTGTGTAGGTTCCGACGAGTATGTTCTGAGCCTGCGCGGTGAGGCTTGCAGTAAGTGCGGCTAAGAGAAGTAATCGTTTCATATTATTTAATGCGGCCGTTGTCGTCCCAGCCGGGTTGGAGTTTGCCTGTTTTGCAGTCTTCGCCGAATTTGTCCAGAACTTTCTGGCCGTATTCGGCGCGGTCAGTGCGGAAATAGTGCTGGATGACATCTGCTTTTATGCGGCGATAGTTTTCCGGGAAGTTCTGATAGTTGGCCCAGGCTTGTTTGTCGGCTTTGAGGGCCTTTATGAAGTATTTTTCATAGACGAACTTTGCGGGATCCAAGTCGGGCGCGACGGCGAGACCGGCGGGAGTCATTTCGCCTGTTTCAACCAGTCTGCGACAGCGGATGAGATTGCGTTCGCACCAGTTGCTGCGTTTGCGCCTAGGTGTGAAATGCTGGGCTGGTTTCCCGTCATCGATTCGCTTCTGGGTGCTGTCTATCCAACCGAAGCAAAGAGCCACCTCTACAGCATCGATGTAGCCGATAGCTTCGGGCGTCGGTGTTGAGGAGCGGTTCACTCGTATCCAGAAATCTTTCGCGGTCTCGTGATTCTGAGTGTACCAACGATAGAGTTCTTCTCGAGTTGTTATGTCCAGCAGGTTGGTGACTTCCATATTCACAAATTTACTGTTTTTTCTTACTTTTGTTCCGGTATGTTCGACGTTACTCTTATAAGTGATACGCGCGAAGGGGCTGTGAGGCGCACCTCCTTCAAGACTTGCGATGTCGTCTGCTCGGAGCAGATAGATATCGAAACAGAGGGCGATATTATTCGCAGTGTAAAGTATGTGAAAGGCTGCCACGGAAACACCCAGGGCATCGGCCGCCTCTGCGCGGGCATGAAGGTCGGGGACGTTATCGACCGCCTTTCCGGAATCGACTGCAAGGCTCGCGGCACCTCCTGCCCCGACCAGCTCGCCCGCGCCCTCCGCAAACTCTAACTTTTCCCCTATCCCCGGCGGGATTTTGGCATTATTCCAGCCGATAAATGGTTTTTTCCGAGGTCAAGCCCTTTTTGCCCTCCACCTGTGTATTATTGTGTCGTGTGTACCATAGGGGCCCGAAGGGCCGAAGGTGGCAACAGCGGCCGTGCTGGAACTGCAGCGTGAAATGTAAGTATCTGAGTATCAGGGTGTTAATGAAAATCGCCTCCCGGAATTTAAGGGGGCGAATTTCAGCAAGTTGCTGATACAGAGGGATATACACAACACGCTTAACAAGGCAGGGGAGTTTGAGGGGGTACGCCCCCTCAATCAAAGTAGGCTTTAGCCTCTTCTCGACACAAAAAAACGCGGGGATGAACCCGCGTTTTAGTGTCGAGAAGAGGCGACTCGAACGCCCGACCCCTACGTCCCGAACGTAGTGCGCTACCAACTGCGCTACTTCTCGAGCTTGTTGATGTAGACCTGAATTCCGCTCTTGAGGTTAGCAGCCTTGTTTTTGTGGATCACGCCAATCTTGGCGAGTTTGTCGATCTTTGCATAGACTGCGGGGGCGTTTGCCTCTGCTGTTGCTTTGTCCTTAGTGTTGCGGATATCGCGGATAGCGTTCCTGGTTGTCTTTGCATAATACTTGTTATGCAATCTGCGCCTCTCGCCCTGACGAGCGGCCTTTTCTGCTGAAGCTGTGTTTGCCATTATTGTACTTTTTTATATTTTTTTCGTAGTGGGTAGGAGAATCGAACTCCTATTGCAAGAATGAAAATCTTGAGTACTAGCCGTTATACGAACCCACCAAAAGGACTGCAAAGATAGAAATAATTTTTGAGAATACAAGATTTTTATTCAGTCTTCCATTCCCAAGAATAAAGAAGCGATTCTACCTGCCTCAGAAGCTGCCTCTTATTGTATTTCGGAGCATATACCCAGGCCTCTGCAACTATGATTTCAGAGCCGTCGGGGGAGTAGAAGGAGTGTGCCACAAATGGACCTCCCATATAGTCGCCCTCGACTTCCCACATGCCGTGGGTCTCTGCGAAGCTCTGACCTTTGTACTTAAGGAAGGCGGTCTGCGGCTTCCAGTATTCGCCTGTAATCATGTAAGATCCTTCGAGCATGCCGGGGACATTGGCCTTGAGGACGGCGTTGCGCCTGGCGATGATCTTCTCGTTGTCGAAATCGTTGCCCTCGACAGGGAGACGATAAACGAAGATGCCCTGAGTGACATGCTGCCTGTCGTATGCTATCCAGGCGAAGTCATGGGTAATCTTACGAAGTTTGTAGCCAGAGGGGACATGGACAGAACCGCCAAAGACTGACGCTACCTTAGGGTAGACGTCGGCGTTTTCGTAGCGGCGGGTGTTGGCGATGACGCGGTTGCGCTCGGCCTGCTCGATAGCGCCGATGATGAGCTGGGAGTCTGCGTTGAAGACGGAGTCGGCCTGCTCTTGGCTTGACGCCCTGACCAGAAGCACGCACTGCGGCTGGGCCCATTTGTTCTGGAAGATCTGAGTTCCGGGGTAGTTATTCTTAGCGTTGATATCGAAGAATACGATATTGCGGTGGACCCTGAACATATCGGCTTCAAAGCCGGCATGGGTGACGTGGGTGACCGTGTAGCGGTACTCCTTAACCGGAAGGAAAGGATATTCGTCTTCGAGAACTCCGCGGACAGATTCGCCTAAAGCGCCGTCCCAGTCGGCCTTCTCGATTACGCACAGCACCTCGCCCGCCTTGCCGCTTACGTTGGGCAGCAGAGTAGGGGCGGGTTTGCAACCGACAACGATTGCAAACAATGCGATAAGGGTGAATAAACTATTTTTCATGCCTGCAATATACGTAAAACTATCGAATGAGTCGCATAATGTCGTTTCCGAAGGCGAGGAACATCAGGGCGAAGAGCAGAACCATTCCGATAAGCTGCATGATGTAGAGGAACTTGTCGGAAGGCTTGCGGCCGGAGATCATCTCGTAGAGAGTAAATAGAATGTGTCCTCCGTCGAGACCGGGTATAGGTATCAAATTCACAACGCCGAGCATAATGGAAAGCAGCGCAAGAATATTCAGGAACTGATACCAGTCCCAAGTCTTAGGGAATACCTGCCCGATGGCGATGAAACTGCCTACAGATTTATAAGCCTTGGTCGAGGGCTTGAAGACCATCTTAAGGTCACTGACGTAGCCTTTGATAGTACTGCCGGTTTTGCGCAGGCCGGCGGGGATGGCGGAGAGGCCGCTGTAGCTCTGGCGCTTGACGACGGGCGGATTGAGCATGATGCCAATGCGCCCGGCGGTGTCGACCTGCAGCGGCACCTCCGCTAAGACGCCGGCCCTGCTCACGGTCGCGGTTATAGTCTGCCCGGCGTGCTCGGCGAGGATGGGCGACGCGTCCTGAAGGAAGCGGGTGTCGCGACCGTCGAGCTGAAGGACGACATCGCCCTTCTCCAGCACGTCGGCGTTGGCGGCAGTAGCGACCGAGTCAACCACGAACGGCAGTGCCAGGTCGAACATGTACGGCGAGTTCAGAACTTCTCCTATCATCGACTGGTCGATATAGAGGCGGACGGTATCCTGACCGCGCAAAATCGTGGCGCAACGGACTTCGCGACGCGCCAGGTCAGCCTGGAGCATGGAGAAGTCTTCGGGCACATAGTCGTCGAGCTTCAGGATCTTGTCGCCGGGCTTGAAGCCCATCTCGCGCGCCAGCTCGTTGGGATAGATTGCCGACTCGCTGTTGCTGATGTAGGCGGTTCCCCAGATGCCGCAGATGACGCTATAGCCGATGACCGCGAAGATGAAGTTGAACAGCACGCCGCCCGCGAGAACGAACAGCCGCTGCCATGCCGGCTTAGTGCGGAACTCCCACGGCTGGGGATCGCGCTTGAGCTGGTTCATGTCGACGGATTCGTCGACCATGCCGGCTATCTTGCAGTAGCCGCCGAAGGGCAGCCAGCCGATACCGAACTCGGTCTCACCTATGCGGAAACGCACAAGGGCCTTGCCGCCAACGTCGAAGAAGAGGTAGAACTTCTCCACCCTGATTCCGAATAGCTTCGCAAACAGGAAGTGGCCGAATTCGTGGACTATGATGAGGATGGACAGTGCAAGGATTACTTGCAGAGCCTTAAAAAGTGCGACCATAACAACTAAAGTAATTCTTTGGCGCGGCGAAGAGTCTCTTCGTGTGTCGCGAAGATCTCGCCGGCCGACGGGTCAGCTGCAAAAGTCGCACCGCTCAGACACTTCTCCAGAAGGTCTGTAATGCCGTAGAAAGAAATTCGTCCCTCGAGGTAAGCGCGCACGGCGACTTCGTTGGCTGCGTTCAACACGCAGGGGATGTTTCCACCGCGCTTGAAGGCCTCGCGGGCCAGACCAAGATTAGGGAAACGCTCCATGTCCGGCGCCTCGAAATGTAAAGCTCCGAGTGACGCGAAGTCAACTTTTTTATTACCGACTGACAATCTGGCAGGGAAGGAGAGCGCAAAACCGATGGGCTCGCGCATGTCGGGGCAGCCCATCTGGGCGATGATGGCCCCGTCTTCGAACTCGACCATGGAGTGGATAATCGACTCCGGGTGCACTACGACATTGACCATGTCGGGCTGGACGTCGAACAGCCAGCATGCCTCGATGAGTTCGAAGCCCTTGTTCATCATGGTCGCGGAATCGATAGTAACCTTAGCGCCCATATCCCAGTTGGGGTGCTTGAGCGCCTCGGCGGCCGTAGCCGCAGCTATCTTCTCGCGGCTCCAGGTGCGGAAGGGGCCGCCGGACGCCGTGAGATGAATCTTCTTAAGCTCGTTGCCCTGGGCGGCGAGCAGACACTGGAAGATTGCGGAATGCTCGCTGTCGACCGGCAGGATCACGGCGTGGTGCTCGCGCATGGTCTTAGTCACGAGCGAGCCGGCGGCAACCAGCGTCTCTTTGTTGGCAAGGGCTACGACCTTCCCGGCCTCGAGTGCCGCGAGAGTGGGGCGAAGTCCGCTGAACCCGACCATGGCCCCGACTACTATGTCGACATCCGCGCTGCGAACGAGCTCGCAGAGGCTCTCTGCCCCCGCGAAGACCTTCGAATCGGTGTCGGCCAGTCGCGCATTCAGATCGGCATAAAGGCCCTCGTCGCAGATGACGACATTGTTCACGTCGAACTCGCGCGCCTGGGCCTCAAGCAGGTCTGCGCTCTTGTAAGCGCTGATCAACTGGACTTCGAACAGGTCGCGGTGGCGCCTGATGACGTCGAGCGCCTGGGTTCCGATGGAACCGGTAGATCCGAGTATTGCTATTCTGCGCTTGGCGGCCATTAGAACGAGATGTACTTAGTGGGGTCAATCGCCTCGCCCTTGTACCAGAGCTCGAAATGGAGATGGGCTCCGGTCGTAAGCGAACCGGTGTTTCCTACCTGGGCGATGGGGGTTCCTGCGGTAACTCGGTCGCCCTGCTTCTTCAGAAGCTTGCTGTTGTGTTTATAGACCGACAGGATGTCGCCGTCGTGCTGGATGGTGATGGTGTAGCCCGCTTCATCGCTCCAGCCGGTATAAATGACGGTTCCGTCCAGAATGGACTTGATAGTACTGTTCTTCGGGGCGGTGATGTCGACAGCCTGGTGTGAGGCCATGTCGTAGCCGTTGCTGATAACACCCTTAAGCGGAGTGAAGAAGTGAACTCCTTCGATGGGAAGATGACGCTGGGCACCGGACGAGACGCCGAAGGCTTCCTCTTTGTTGACCTTGGCCCTGAGGACTGAATCGCGGGTCTTCAGGTACTTCTCGTTCTCCCTCTGAAGATATCTGGCGCTATTGTCCTTAATGATGCTGTCCAGCACCAGGGTCTGCTCGCCGGCAAGCACGCGGGAGAGGTTCTCCGAATACATCTGCCAGCGGGTCATGGCTGTCTCGAGCGAGTCGATCTTGATGGCGTTCTGGATGGCCTGGCGGCGGAAGTTGGCATCCGGATAACCGGGCACTGTGTGTCGCAGCGGGGTGAAAACCACCAGCGCGTAGATGCCGCCTACCAGCGAGCAAAGACACAGAATCACTGCCACCAGAAAGCCCACCCTGGTCACCAGGAACGAGTACACCTTCTCATGGGTATCGTCGTTTGTGACAGTAAGGCGGTAGCGTTTAATCTTATTTTGTCTTCCCATTCTTTTTTGATTAAATTTGTGCAAATATGGACAGAATCATAGGAATAGACTACGGGAGCGCGCGCACCGGCCTGGCCGTCTGCGATCCCCTGCAGATATTCGCTTCTGCCCTGGAGACATTGCCGTCTGCAAAGATAATAGAATATCTCCAAAAATACGCCGCCTCGGAGACTATCACAACATTTGTTGTGGGCTGGCCGCTCAATCTAAACGGCGAGCCGGCGCAGACCGCTCCCGAGGTCGAGAAATTCATCGAAAAGCTCCGCAAGGCTTTCCCCGGAGTGCCGATTGAGCTGGAAGACGAACGCTTCACGTCAGTTCTAGCCCACCGCGCGATGATAGACGGAGGGATGAAAGCATCCCGCAGGCGCGACAAAAAGGAAGTAGACAAAATCAGCGCGGCAATCATACTCCAAAGTTATCTTGACAGGAAGAAATGATACAACCTATTTATCTCTACGGATCGGAGGTTCTGCGTAAGAAGGCCGAACCGGTTGATCTCAACGACAAAGAGGGCATTGCCGCCCTCGTGCAGGATTTGAAGGACACATTGAAGGTGAGCGAAGGCTGCGGTCTCGCGGCTCCTCAGATTGGGGTCTCGAAACGTGTCCTTATCGTCGACGGCGACGAAGTTGCCGAGACCTATCCCTACCTGAAAGGCTTCAAACGCACACTTATCAACCCTGTAATAGTCGGCGAATCCGAAAAGAAATGCGAGTACAGCGAAGGCTGTCTCAGCGTCCCCGGGATTTATTCGGATGTAGTCCGTCCCGAATCCCTTACGGTTGAGTATTACAACGAAGAACTGGAGAAAGTCACTGAGACCTTCGACAAATTCGGCGCCCGAATGATACAGCACGAGCTGAGCCATCTCGACGGCGTGCTGTTCACCGATCTCGTCCCGCCCATACGCCGCAAGATGCTATCGAGCAAGCTCATCGGAATCGCCAAGGGCAAAGTATCGACACATTACAAATCACGAATCAAATAACACTACAATGGGAGCATTTCACGCATACGACATCCGCGGTATCTACGGAGTCGATTTCGACAAAACAACGGCCTACAAGGTGGGATATTTCCTGCCCTCACTCCTGAAGACGAACAAGGTCCTGGTGGGCCGCGACTGCCGCGTCTCCTCCGACGAGATCCACGACAACCTCATCAAGGGTATTACCGACGCAGGCGCCGACGTCTACGACATCGGTCTTAGCAGTACGCCCATGGTCTATTTCGCTACCGCGAACTACGGCTTCAACGCATCGGTCCAGATCACTGCATCCCACAACCCCGCCGAGTACAACGGAATGAAGGTCTCCCGCGAGAACGCCCTTCCGGTCGGCTACGACGCAGGTCTTGGCCAGATCAAGGAGTGGATAGAAGAGGGCCGCGAGACCCCGATCGCTCCCAAGCGCGGACAAGTCTTCGAGAAGGACATCCACAAAGACTATATCGACTTCATGCTCAAGTACAAGGGCGACTACAGCGACCTTAACATCGCATTCGACCTTTCGAACGGCATGTCGAACCTCTTCGCAAAAGAAATCTACGGCGAGAAGCCCCATTATCTGTTCGATACCCTCGACGGCCGTTTCCCGAACCACGAACCCAACCCGCTCGTGGCTAAGAACGTGGAGCCTCTGAGGCAGCTCGTCAAGAAGGTCAAGGCCGACATCGGTGTCATCTACGACGGTGATGCAGACCGCGTGATGTTCGTCGATGAGAAGGGCGACTTCGTGGCTCCCGACCTCGTTATCGCCATGATGGCGAAGTACTTCTGCGACGAGCGCGGCGCCAAGAACCCGCTCGTGCTCCAGGAAATCCGCAGCTCCAAGGCAGTTGCCGAGTACCTTCAGAAATACAACGCCGACGTCCATACATGGAGAGTGGGCCGCGCCTTCGCCGCCCCGAAACTCCGCGAGATCGACGGCCTCTGGGGAGGCGAACTAGCGGGCCACTACTACTTCAAGGATTTCTTCTACTCCGACAGCGGACTCCTCGCTTCGATGATAGTCCTGCGCATAGTCGCCGCCCTTAAGAAAGAAGGCAAGACCTTCAGCCAGCAGATTGCAGAGATTGCTGGATACGAGAACTCCGGCGAGATCAACTTCAGGCTTGAAGACAAAGCCGGCGCCATGAAAGCCGTTTGCGATCACTTCCGCAGCACTCTCGGCGAGCCCCAGAAGTTCATGGACTTCGACGGATTCCGTCTGGAGTACCCTACATGGTGGTTCAACGTAAGGCCTTCCAACACCGAGCCTTATCTGAGATTCATCTGCGAAGCTACCACCCAGGAAGAGCTGCAGGCTAGAATAGCCGAAGTCAGCGACATCCTCGTAAACCAGTTCGGAGGCATCAGAAGCTAATGTACGAGGCGGTCTTTTTCGATCTCGACGGCACCCTCTACAACAAGAAGGGGATGACGAGGCGGTTCATATGGGCCGGCCTTCGGGCCGGCTGCCTGCGGCTGCTTGCGCGCGAGCGCAAGGCCCGCCGCCGGCTCTCCGCATCGAAAAGACTTGCCGGATACGATACTCTTTTCACCGAGATCGCAAAAGGCACCCGCTACACTCCCGACCAGGTCCGCACCTGGTACAACGAGTGGTACATGCCTAAGATGGTAAGCTTCCTGAAGGAGCACTATACCATCGATCCCGCAATTCTCGCCATGGCCCAGGACTTCAAGGCCCAGGGCTCCAAGATCGCAATACTGTCCGATTACGGCTGCGTCCGAGAGAAGTTTGAAGCCCTCGGAGGCGACCCGGCGATGTTCGACGCTCTGCTCGACGCTCCCTCCCTCGGGGGCTTCAAACCCTGCCCGGACGTCTTCCTCGCCGCCTGCGGGCGTCTGGGCGCCGACCCCGCCCGCTGCGCTCTGGTCGGCGACCGCCCCGACACCGACGGCGGCTGCGCTGCGGTCGGCATGACCTTTATCCCAAAAACTTGATACATCTCCCTACGCTGGGAGATATCCTGACTTTTTACCATAGCGATGAATACCATTGCAGTTTACACCCTGACCTCGGCGCTGCACGACGCGGCGGCGATTGACGCCTCTACCAAATCATTTCTGAAAGAAGTTTTCCCCGACGGCGACTATGACCTGAAGGGCGCTGACTACGCCGACTTCGGAACCCACACGCTCGACCTGATCTACGTCAGGACCGGCGGCACCGAGGGCGTGTTCCTGAAGCTACTCCCCAAACTGCAAGGCATCAAGCACTTCTACCTGCTGACCTCCGGCAAGAGCAACTCGCTGGCCGCGTCGATGGAGATACTGTCCTACCTGAACCAGAACGGCCTTAGCGGAGAGATCCTCCATGGCTCCGGCCTCACCGAAAAGATCCATGCCCTCGCGGCCGCAAGACAGGCCAAACAGGTCCTCCAGGGCAAGCGCCTCGGCGTCCTTGGCCATCCCTCCGACTGGCTGATTTCCAGCGCCGCCGACTACATGGCCGTAAAACAGCGCCTCGGCCTCGAACTCATCGACATCCCCATGGACGAGGTGAAGGCCGCGATCGAGAAGGCGGAGAACCGTGACCCCGAAGACCAGGCCTTCGAGCTGGTGGAAGCCCGTGCGGAAAAGGTCTGCGAGGCCATCCCCGGCGCCCAGAAGATCCACTGGGGCCTCGACTCAATCGTCAAAGCCCACGATCTCGACGGCTTCACCCTCCGCTGCTTCGACCTCCTGACCGCCTTCGGCAACACGGGCTGCCTGTCTCTCGCGCGCTTCAACGCCGCCGGCATCCCGGCCTCCTGCGAGGGAGATGTGCCCGCGCTGCTGTCCATGGTCATAGCGAACGCCGTGGCCGGCACCACCGGCTTCATGGCCAATCCCTCCCGCATGGACTCCGCCACCGGTAAGGTAGTCTTCGCGCACTGCACGGTTCCGCTGGACATGGTCGACCGCTACGCCCTCGACACCCACTTCGAGTCGGGCATAGGCGTCGGTATCAAAGGTGAAATCCCGGCCTCGCCGGTTACAATTTTGAAAGTCTCTGGCGACCTGAGTCGCATCTTTATCGCCGAGGCCATGATCGAGCGCAACCTCTCCGAGCCCAACCTCTGCCGCACGCAGATCGAACTCAAGCTCGACGACCCCGCGCTAATCCAGAACTACTTCCTCACCGCCCCCATCGGCAACCACCACATCATCATCCCGGGGCGTCACTCCGAGGCCCTCAAGGCCTTTTTCGCCGGCTAGCCTTGCGATTTTGATTCTTTTGACTATATTTGCAGATACGACCGAGTCATTAGTAGAGTAGCGCCGTTATCGGGCCAGCAAACTATTGACCCGGTTTTTCTTTGTGTATCTCTCTTCCGGCAATATCTATTTCAAATGCTATTCGGCTTATAATTGCATATGGTTTGAAACGGCCGGTCGACTTCATTTTTCTAAGGCATAATATGAATTCGTAGTGTGTCCGTTTGCTATAGTATGCAAAAAACGCGCTTTCCGGGTGTTTGCCATGTACGGTTTCAGCCCACCCTAAGTATGTTGCATTGGATATGAAACCGGGTATGTCCAATGCCAGGTGGTTCTTCTCGATATTGAAATCGATATTGGGGATATTTTTATATGCGATGGTCTTAATATCTCCTTTTGTGATCTCAAGTTCGCCGTTAATGACATTCGTGAAGAGCACCCTCAAAGGGTGATCTTTTAAAGTGTTTCCATAGTTAAGTAGCACGTTTTGCGATTCATACCACTTTTCCGTATTCTTCTCGCACATTATTGTTTTTTGCGCAAAGATACTACCGTAAAACAATATAGTCAAGACTCGAAAGTCTTGACTATCAGTCAATTAGGCGTTGTCCTCAGGCCTGTTTAAAGTCCGAGTTGGGAGAGAAAGTAGCCGAAGATTGCCGGGCGGCAGATCAGTGGAAATATAAGACCATATAAAGCTCCCCAGAAGTGGGCTGAGTGCCCGATGTTGTCGGTGCCGCGCTTGTCCATGTACCAGCAATACAATAGATAGAGCGGAGCGAATATGTACCCGGGAATCGCGAAAGGAATCAAGTAGATATATATTCCCATCTTCGGCTCGAACAGTATGGCTGCAAACAGAATAGCCGAGACCGCCCCTGATGCCCCTACGGCATTGTAGTTCGGGTCATTCCTGAACTTGATGAAATCGCCTATCGTGGACACGATAATCGCGCTCATGTACAAGGCAAGATAAAGCACCAGTCCTGTCATATCTCCCCAAATGGCGGCGAAATACTGCTCTACGACACTTCCGAAGAAGTACAACGTAAGCATGTTGAAAAACAGATGACCCCACCCGGAATGCACGAACCCATAGGTAAACATCCGGTGCCACTGCTTTTCATGTTTTACCGCATACGCGTTAAACATGAGCCCACCGAATGAATCGCTACTATAGAAGCAGACGACGCTAACCAGCGCGGTCAGGATTATGATGACCAGTGTCGCGGACATTGGCTAATAGTCTTCTTCGTAATCTTCAAATTCCTCTTCTTCGTCCAGGGGTATCTCTTGATAGATTATATTTCCTTGGTTGTCAATGATGATGAGATTGTCCGTGGGATTAATAACGTAATTGCGTTCACGGTAATCATAATTAACCGAGTAAGCGACAATCTTGTAATATACTCCATCATCTCCAACGAAACATTGAACGAGATTGTGTTGGAATCGACTCGACCAAGGACTATCCATGAAGTAGGGCTTGATGGATAGGCCAGTTTTGTTTATGCTGTAATAATTTCCTTTTACAGTCGTATTGTAAGTAAGCTCATTATTGATGTAGACGCTCCTCAAGATGTCTTTATTGGCGCTGACGTCGACACCGTTAACCCTGGAATACAATTTGTCTAGTATCTGGGCAAACTCGTCAGCAGGAACAGAATTGTCCAGTACTCTTCTAATAATGAATCCTTTGATTCCATAAGCGTCGTCCGGCGACGCCTTGCCATCGATATACAATTGATCATAATTGGACGCATATGAATGGCGGGATATGGTATCGACAAAGTTTTTGCATTCTTTTACCTTGCAAAGTATAGTCTCTTTGAAATCCTTCGGATAATATTTGCATAAGTCACACACGAGGTCAATTGCTGTGTCCGAAAGGATCTTTCTGACCTTGGCATTTCTACCGATTTTGAGAAGGAAATCGCTTAATCCATGGTACACGAAAAAGTACTCTTCGATTTTGTTGCTGTCATAGATGTCGGAAATGGATTCCTTGAGACACCATGAAAGAGTATTGGAATATTCTTCAAGTCCGAGTGCACGCAGAAGCGTATTATCCATCAACTTCTGATAATATGTTTCTGCAATAGCCGTCTCCTGCTCTTCGCATGGATTACTATCATAATACAAGGGCATAACACACCTCTCTCCATCACCCAGCGTGACGCTAGAAGAGAACATCGCGGTCTGCCCAAAAGCAAAACAAGAAGAGAATAGAAGAATCAGAGCTAATAGTCGTCTCATTGTCAAATCGTTTTAGTCGTACCTTATGTGTTCAACAAATATACTAAATAGTATTGTCATTCCGAGCGCAGCGAAGGAATCTGTGTTCTTCGTCTGCCGTCCTCGTCTTTCCCCTCGTAGATTACGTTGCCTTCGTTGTCGATTTTGTGTCTGACAAATATTTCTTATCTTGTCGTCGGAATTATTTCAATCTGCCATGAAAAAGTTACTGGTCCTTCTGCTTTTGGCGCTCCTGCCTCTGTTCGCGCAGGCGCAGAACATAGTCTACAGTATTCCTATCAATAAGGAAATATTCGTTGAGACTCACGAATGCGAGGGCGCGGTTCTCCTTATGGACAACGGTGATGTGATGATCATTCTTCAGTATGCTCCCGACTGGGTAACCCGCAGGACTTTTCACTTGCAATCCTACCACATCTATTCTAATGCTATCACCATCTCGGGCAGCACTGACAACCTGGGCGACCACGTCTTAACTATCGATGAAGACGGAACTATCCATTACGAATTCTTCGACTACGAAGAAGAACTCTTCGACGAGGACTTCTATCTTGACGGCAATCCCGCCCAAATACTCCCCGTCTGCAAGAAGATCGTCGCCGACGCCCGCACCGTCTCCGGCCCTTTCTTCTCCCTGTTCGAATAACCGCTTTAGTCCGGACTCGATCCGGAATCTTCCGCATTCCCGCTGTCAGCAGTCGCCCCGGCCGGAACTCCAGTCGCGGCTGACGCCCCGCTTCGCGGAAAAGGTCACCGTCCTACCGCGCACTCGAGGGCAGGAGATGAGAAACAATTATCAATTCTGCGTTTGGAAATCCAAGAAATCCCCGTATATTTGCGCTAGAAATAGGGACGTGTTACGCTTCGGGCGGCTCGTACCGCGCCTCACCCCTTCCACACTGTTGGAGGGGTGTTGTATTTATGGTTTAATGGACATTTTCGGTTGGTGAGACCGGGCATCTCTCCCCGCTTCGCGGAAAAGGTCACCGTCCTACCGCGCACTCGAGGGCAGGAGTAGCATCTTCTTTGTCATTCCGAGCGCAGCGAAGGAATCTCTAATGTTTAGTCAGTAAGTTGATAAAAACCATTTGCGGATTAATGAAAAAGGGTTACCTTTGCGTTGGTCTGGTAAGACGCGGTATGTGAGAGCTATTCACTGCGCGCAAAAGTCCCCGCCCCGGGAAGGCTCACTCTTTTTGAGTAAACTCTGACCGCGCAAGACTGGGGCAAGCATAGCACCTCGCAAAAGCGGGGTGTTTTTTAATCCAGAATATCGATTGCTGTGATGCAATACTGTATCTTGAGGTAATGTGGACAAAAACGGTTGGTGACTCGGACAAAAGCGGTTGGTGAAGCTTACCGCTTTTTCTTCTTTTCATTAGCAAAGAAGAGGTACCACTTGATGTAGTTGTTGCGGTGCTCGACAGACATCCCGCGATGTATTCTCAGGTTGTCTTTCAGATGTCCAAAGAAGGACTCCAATCCGTTAGTGTTATTCGGGACTTCGGGATCATCGATGTACTCAAACATGTGTGATGTGGCTCTATGCAGGTGAGTGTAGGCACGTCTTACACTGTCGTGCGTGTAAGTCAGTTCACCTGTTTCTTTG
>JAFZWV010000001.1 GCA_017617035.1 Bacteroidales bacterium | reverse complement strand
TCGGCTGCAATAAGAACGTTTTCCCGTTTGCTGTCTTTATGCTTTCCCATTGGATGTAGTGTTTTGCACCTACAAAGATAATATTTTTCTAACAATTTGGTTAATAAACTTAAAAGAATTTGCTTGCTCCTTCCCTGCCTCTCCTGCAGTTTGCTCCCTCTTAACAGCAAAGCCCTGACACTCCATCAAGAATGCAGGGCTTGTATTACACCGATAAATTCCGATTTATCAAACACAAAGATACAACTTTTTCTCGGTCACTTTCGGTCACCTTTTCCGGGAGTTATTTCACCACACCGCACAATGACTTAACTAACGGGGAATCAATTCATTCGGTTACTTAAAACAACTCACGATAATCCCCGATACCTTTACTCCGGCTTTGGGCACTAAAAAGGAGCACCGTTGTGGCGCTCCTTTTTCGTATCTGGGGGGCACATTATCGATTTTTCCTATATTTGTAGAAGAAAGTTGGTATTCTTAATTTTTCCCAATATGAAAAGGTTGTTGTATATCATGGCGCTGTGCGCCGCATTGTTTGTTTCCTGCGACAAGGATCAACTGGCAGTAGAGCTTTCTGAAGACTCTCTGAGCCTCTCGATCGGCGACTCCAAGACATTGACCGCCAAAGTAAGTCCGGAGGGTGTCAAAAAGGCGATATCCTGGAAATCCAGCGACACTGAGATCGCGACAGTAGAAGACGGACTCGTTACGGCAGTAGCGGCGGGTAGCGCGACTATTACGGCTACCATAGGCGATGTGTCCGCGAGTTGCGAAGTAAAGGTTTGCCCGCCGGTGGAAAGCATTACCCTTTCTCCTCCAAGCCTGATGCTCATGGTCGGAGAGATGTCACAGGTTGCAGCAATCGTAAGGCCGAGAAGCGCCCTCGACAGGACAGTTACATGGAAAAGCTTGAACCCCGAGGTCGCTACAGTCGACCAGGAGGGCTGGGTATATTCCCAGGCTGCAGGTAATGCGACCATTACCGCCTCCGCTGGCACAGTAACGGCCACCCTGAATGTGGTGGTGATGCCCGATATCGAATTTGTAACGGTTCCTTATCTTGAGGATTTTGAAGACACCCTCACTTTCGACAACTGGACTGTAATCGATAATGATAATGACGGTTACGGATGGTATCATATCCAAAAAACGAATACGGTCAATATTTCCTCTTTCACACCACACTCGGGAGTTGGTTGTGTAAGTAGCGCTTCATACATTAACGGAATCGGCGTACTAACGCCAGATAACTGGCTCTTCTCGCCCATAATTAAGTTGAATGGCTCTTCAAACTACCTCTGCTGCTGGCTTGGACATCAAGACGCAGGCGGTTACGATAAAGAGCACTATGCGGTTTATATTTCCGAGTATGCGACAGAAGGACCCAGTACCGAAGGTTGTACATTACTGACAGAGGGTACGATTACTCAAGGCAATCTTACTGAGTCCTACGTTCTTACGGAGACTATAGACTCCCGCAACTGGGAAAAGCATGTGGTCCGTATTCCAGATCAATTCAACGGCAAGTTAGTGTATATCTCTTTCCGTCACTTCGACTGCACGGATATGTTCTGGCTGAATGTCGATGATGTGAGCATCACCGTCGAGGATCCCAGGAAAGTGGCCGCTCCGAAAAAGATTTACAGCCCCAGAAAACCTCAATTTTCCGACAACCGGGTCCGAAAGTAGATCACTTGGATTGACTATCGGCGATGACTGCGCGAAACAACTCCCATAGGGAGGGGTCTTTGCGCAGGGCATCGACCGGGAAGAACGAGAAGCCGTCGGCATTCTCATAGAGGAAGCGGAAGGCCTCCGGAATGTCGCACCCGGCCGAGAATGAACCATAGACGATGTTGTCCGGGCCGACGAGACGGCGCGCGCGAGCGAGGTCGAACTCCATGGACTCGGGGTCTTCGGGGCCATGGACACGCGGGCGGTAGGTCCCCAGCTCGAAATAATCGACAAGGTCCGCTATGCCGGTCGAGGCGTAGTCGTCGGCCGCCCATGGGTAATCCATGGGCTCAGTGGTCGATGGCGAGCACCAGTTCTGACCGGTCGTGTAGAGGGCATGCCACCATCCGGCGCCCCAATAGCGCAGGGCGGTCTTGGGCGAGACGCGGTCCACGATCTCCCGCACCTCGCGGACGTAGCCCTGAATCACGGACGCGCGCCACTTGATCCACTGCTTGTACAGCGGCCCGGGGACGATGTCGCTGGGGTCATCGGAGGCGAAGGTGAATATGTCCATGGGCCAGGCTGCCACCTCGCTGCCGAGCCACTGCTCGAACGCCCGGCGGGAGTAGTCGGAGAAATCGCAGTTGATGTTGTTGTAGCGGCAGTAGTCCAGCTGGAAGCCGTCGGGCTTGTATTTCGAGAGCAGCTCTTCGATGTAGCCGAGCACGAAGTCATGGACCTCGGGGTGCGACGGGTTCATGAAGCAGAACACGCCCTGCCGGCGGCTCTCCCGGATGTCATGGAGCCCGTCGGGGAGGTATTCGGTGCAGAACCAGCCGTCCTTGGTGCTGTCGCGGAACGCGGGGCCATCGTCGAGTTGCCATGCCCCCAGCGGGAAGACCGCGCAGGTCAGCGAGACCTTCAGCCCGCGCTTGCGACCCTCGCGCAGGAAGGTGGCGGCGTAGTCCCAGTTTTCATGGGCATGGGGCCGGGTCTTCATCGTCCGCATCGGCTCGAGGTAGGAGCTCTCGAACTCGCAGTAGCCCACGACCGGCTTCACGTCCACCTTAATCGAATTGAAGCCCGCCCATGCAATCGTATCCAGCAATCCGCAAACTGCCTCGGGGGTCGGGTAACGGTCCCATAGCCCATCGGCCGGGATGGAGACGACGATCTCCTTTTGCGCTGCCGGCCTACACGACGTCAGCGCCCCGACCAGAGCCGGGGCGAGCAGAACGTATAGTATTGTAAGTAGCCTTTTCAATTAGAAGGAATGGGATTTCAGGATTGCGTATTCGCCGGTGAACTTCTTCTTGTCGTTGAAACCGAAGACGTAACCGGTGGCTACGCCATTATCTTCGGGCCATAAAAGCTCCTCAAGGTCGGGGATAGTCGAGACGACTGCGCCCTGGAGGTATGAGTCGTCGACGTCGACGCAGAAGAACTGATATGCGCGGGCAATGTCGATAGGATCATGGCATACCGAATACGGTATAAACCAGTCGTCGCCTTCCTGGGCATACTTGATGAGGTGATAAGGCGCGGTGCAGCTTAGAAGTTCGAATGCCCACCAGCCACCCTTGTCGGTAAAGGCCAGGCCCCACTCCGCCGAACGGTCGACAAAGGTCTTGCCGTCCCACTCATCGTCGGGAGGAGTTTCGGTCTTGGTAACAGTAATCTTACAGGTAGCCGTCTTTCCGGAAAGTGTTGCGGTAATGTTAGCCTCGCCCTTCGCTACTGCAGTCACAACTCCATTTGCGACGGTAGCAACTGATTTCTTATCGGAGTCCCACGCGAGGCCTTCCTTCGAGAAATCGGCCGGAGTGAGAGTAAGAGTAAGGGTAACTGTCTCCCCCACCTCAAGTGTTTTCGAAGCGGGAGATATTACGATGCTCTCCAGAGTCTTCTCTACAGGGGGTTGTTCTTCTTTTTGGGGATCTTCTTTCGGGCCTTCGGGTTTATCACACGAAAAAGCCAGCACGGCCAATGCGGCCATTGCAAACAGTTTGAATATTTTCATATTAGTCTCCGTAGGGATTTGCTTCGTCCCACTCCTGCAGGACATAGCCATGTTTATTGACGCAGTGGTCGTGGACCCAGGTCTTCTGCTCTTCGGGCAGATTGTTCCACCAGATTGTACAAGCGGGATATTGATATTCGTTCTCGGTAGGTTTTTTCTCGCCAGCAAACTTTGAGAGGCCTTTCTTAGCCACTCTTTCCTTCTGCGCCACCGAAAGTGACGTCCACCAAAGATTCAAATCGTCGTGTTTCATAGATTATTCTGCTTAATTCCAATACAAAGGTAACAATTTTCAATCAGTTGGTCACAGGGTGCGGCACTTTTGGGTCCACCCTGTGGTAAAATAGCACAGGGTAAGCCAAAAATCGGCCTACCCTGTGGTTAAACTCCAATTTAGCGGTATAGGAGATCAGCCAGGACGATCGAGGCCATGGCTTCGACGATCACCGGGCAGCGAAGGGCGAAGCAGACATCGTGGCGCCCTTTGATTTCCAGCGTTTCTTCAGACTCGGTCTCATAGTTCCAGGTCTTCTGGGCGCGGGCGACCGAGGACGTCGGCTTGAAGGCCACACGGAATACGACCGGCGCACCGTTGGTAATGCCGCCGTTCACCCCGCCCGCGCCGTTCTTCACCGGACCGTCGGGACCGAACGGATCGTTATGTTCGGAACCCTTCATCGCAGCAGCTTTGAATCCGTCGCCGAATTCAACCCCACGAACGCCAGGTATGGCAAAAACCGCATGAGAAATCATGGACTCAACACTATCCCAGAACGGCTCGCCCAAACCAATTGGAAGGCCTTCTATCGAACATTCGATAATCGCTCCGAGAGAATCGCCTTCCCTCTTAGCTGCTTCCAGAAGCGATGGCCATTCAGCCTTGTCTGCACTGCCGCCCATGGCGACAATACTTGCTTTAATGCACGATTGAGATTTCTCGACTTCGCTCGAAATGACATTTTTACTGTCATCTTGACCAAGCGTAGCGAGTGGAGAGATCTCCATTCCAAGCATCTTCTTAGCTACAACTCCGGCTGCTACAATGGGTAACGTCAGTCTTCCAGCGAAGTGGCCGCCGCCGCGCGGATCGTTCGCGCCGTCAAACTTGACGGCCGCGACAAAGTCCGCGTGGCCAGGGCGCGGGGTCGCCGCAAACTGCGCGTAATCCTCGCTGCGGGTATTGGTGTTGTCGAAAACGATAGTCAGAGGCGATCCTGTCGTGTGTCCGTTGAACACTCCGCTCAGAAAGCGCGGCGTGTCGGGCTCGCGGCGCGGGGTCGTGCCTTCGGCACCCGCCGCCCGCCGCGCGATGTCCGCCGCGAAATCCCCTTCGCTCAGTTCAATCCCCACCGGCACTCCATCAATCACACACCCCACCACCGGTCCGTGGGACTCCCCGAACACCGTCACTCTGAAATTATTACCAAAACTGTTCATATACTATCAATCTGTAATCACCCCGAAACCATTTTTGGACTTCTCCCCGTAAAAAAGGGGGGAGAAGTCGAAAAAATCAAGAACGGGAGGAGCGGAGGAGGGCGCCGAATTCGGCGATGTCGCGGCAGACGAGGTCGGGCTTAGACTCCGAAGGAGCGGCCGCGACATCAGCCAAAGTCGACTCGCCGCTAAGGACCAGTACTCCCACCGCGCCGGCGTTACGGGCCATCGCAATGTCGGTATACAGGCGGTCGCCGACCATTGCGATCTGCGATGGCTCCAAGCCCAGCCGGCGCTCTATCCCAGCGAGCATCTCCGGATCCGGTTTTCCCAAAACCTTATCCGGCTTCCTTCCGGTCGCATGCTCGATGCACTTGCATATCGACCCGCAGTCTACCAAAACCGTCGGCTGATCTGTCGGACAAACGCGATCCGGATTAGTGGCCAGATACGGAAGTCCACGGGACACCCACCATGCAGCGCGACACAGACGCGAATACTGCAGAGTCATATCAAACGCTGCCACCACTATATCCGGCACATCATCCGGCGAATCTGCACACGACACAAACCCCGCCTCCTCGAATTGTGAGATCATCGACGGAGTCCCCAGCAAGAACAGCCTGCGGGCCGACGGAAACTCCGCCTTGATATAATCTATCATTGCGATGGTTGTCGTGTACATCTGCTCCTCGCTGCAAGGAATCTCCATCCCCCGCAACTTCGCCATATAATCCGAAAGCGACTTCGATGGATTATTCGTCAAAAACGAATACGTAATCCCCATCTCCGTCAACCCATTCAAAAAATCCAGCGTAAACGGAAATCTCGTGTTGCTTAGATAGATCGTTCCATCCATATCTAAGGCAACATGTCTTATTTTCGAAAGGTCCACTGCCATAAAAACAATAATCAAAACCTCAAGATTTCTCCACTCGCTACGCTCGGTCGAAATGACAATGGAAGCGATGACGTAGGATAGGATGGAAGGGTACGAGGGAGCAAAGCGACCGGAGTTCCGCCGGAGACTGCCTTCCTCGCGTCCTCTACCTATTTACCACAATTTCAGGAAGACCTCGATGGCCTGGTATTCGGCCATGCCGAGGGCGTCGTAGTGTTTGGCGGTACCTTCGGTGCGCTCTTCGGCGCGCTGCCAGAACTCGCGCGGGTCATCTCCCGGGAACGGAACGATATCCTTCTGCGAGAGGTGATGGTAGATAGAATGCCTCTTCTCCACTACCTCGTCCGGACTCAGAGGAACGGCCATATCGACACGGCCAAGCTCCCACTCCATCCATGCGCCGCGGTAGAGCCAGACGTGGCAGCCGGCAATCCAGCCGACCTTCTCTTCCTTAAGCTGGTCCATGGCCTCAAGGGCGCACTCCGTACAGACGCGGTGCGTACCGTGAGGGTCGGCAAGGTCGCCGGCCATAAAGACCATGTCGGGCTTCAGCTCGTTCAGCAGAGCCTTGATGATGTCGACATCGGCCTGCGAGCGCGGCAGTTTCTTGATGCCGCCGGACTCATAGAACGGCAGATTCAGGAAGTGTGCATGGGTCTCGTCGTCAAGACCGAACGAACGGACGGCGCCCTTCGCCTCCGAACGGCGGATAGCGGCCTTGATGTTCAGCAGTTCGCGCGGCTCCGGCTCGCCCGGGACCTTCGAGGCCACGAGCTTCTTCACCTCGTCGACACGGTCGCCAAAGCCCAGTTCGCGGGCGGCGTCCATATGCTGGATGACCACGTCGTCGTGGACAGCAACGTTACCGGAGGTCTCATAGGCGACATGGACGTTGTGGCCCTGATGCGCCAGACGGATGAATGTACCGCCCATCGAAATGACGTCGTCGTCGGGGTGCGGCGAGAAAATGAGCACGGTCTTAGGGAACGGCTTCGATGCCACCGGACGGGTTGAGTCGTCGGCATTGGGCTTTCCGCCCGGCCAACCAGAGATGGTGTGCTGAAGGTCGTTGAAGACCTTGATGTTGATATCGGAATAAGGACCGTAAGCCTCAACGAGCTGGCCCAGGGAATTCTGGAGATAATCCTGCAGGGAGAGCTTCAGAATCGGCTTGTGGACGGTATCGCAAAGCCAGATCACAGCCTTGCGGATGAACTTCGGAGTCCACTCACAGGGGCCGATGCACCAGGGGGCGACCATCCTGAGGAGGTCCGCTCCGGAGTTCTCATCGACATAGAGCTTCACGTTGTCGTGCATCTGGAAGAACGAAGCCGGATAGTCGGGATCGATCTTCTTCTCGACTATCTTCTGGACCATGGCGGCCTTATCTTCGCCCCATGCCATAAGGATAACCTTCGAAGCAGACATCATAGTGCTGATGCCCATAGTGATAGCCTGGGTAGGAGTATGGGCAAGATCTCCGTTGAAGTTCGAAGCCTGACGCTTGCGAGACTGATAAGGGAGCATCACCACACGGGTGCGGCTGCCGCGATCGGTCCAGGACTCGTTGAAACCGACCTGGCCCTGCTCGCCGACGCCGATAACCAGAAGGTCGAGTCCGCGCGCAGCCTTGTCGAACTTGGCGCAGTACTCGGAAATCTTCTCCTCCGGAACGGTACCGTCGGGAATATGGATGTTCTCTTTCTTGATGTCGATGTGGTCAAGGAGCTCGGAACGCAGGCGGTGATTGCGGCTCTGAGCCTCATTCGGAGAAACCGGATAGTACTCGTCGACCGAGAACACTTCTACATTCGCGAACGAAACCTGACCCTTTCCAAAAGCCCTCACCAAGTCGTTGTAGAGAGGCAGAGGGGAATTGCCGGTAGTGAGGCCAAGCTTGAACAAGGGCTTTGCGGAAGTGGGCTGGAAAGCGTTGATTGCGGCAATCACCTCGTCAGCCACTTTCTGGCTCGCCTCATAGGGAGTCTCATGAATCTCTGTAAAGATTCTTTCTTTGCTATGGAGAATATCTTTCGGGAGGCCTTTCTCAATCAGGCCACCGTCTTTAGGTAGTGAAAAGTGTTTCATTTATTTAAAAATTCTTACCTGCTTTGAGTTCTTTTACTTTCATCTCCTTGAGGAGGGCGCGAGCCTCTTCCGGCCTGTTGGTGGTGATGTAGTCAACACCCATCTCTATCATCTTGCGCATATCCTCTTTCTTGTCGACCGTCCAGACGTTGACGCTCATGCCGTGGGAACGGGCCTTGGTATACCAGTCAGCCTTCTGATAAAGGGTTCCGAAATAGGTGTCGACACCGTTCACTCCGTTTGCGAAGGTCACATCAGGATCGGGATCTGAGCCAAGATACTGAACGATAAATCCAGGGCACTTCTGGGCGAAGTACATACACTCCTTCATCGAGAAGGAGATGAAGATGACCTGCTTGGGATCGAACAGACCACGCGCCTTGAGCGCGGCGATACTCTTATCGACCGCAAGCTCTTCAAGTTCCTCCGGATGGAACTTAAGTTCGAACACCAGACGGCATTTCTTATTCTTTGAGAACTGCTTCAGATACTCGTCCAGCGTAGGGATCCTTTCGCCGTTGGGAAGGCGGACATCCTTGAACTCGGCGGCGTCATGCTCGATGAACTTCATGCCTGCGACAGCATCATCATGGAAAACCATGAGCTCGCCGTCTTTGGTCATATTCACGTCGAACTCGCTACCCCAGAACTTCCCGGCCTGGGCGGCCTTGAGCGAAGCAATTGAATTGTGGGAATTGCCGCCCGCCTCGCACTGCCAGTATCCGCGGTGCGCCACTATTGCAACCTGCCTCTTGCCACGAGCAGACAGAGGGAGAACACACAGAATTGCCATAAGGCAAATAGCTAACTTCTTCATAACGCTACTAGAGTTTTTCAGCTGCCTCGACAGCCTTGAAATACTTATAGGAATTTACTTTCAGTTCGCCCACCGAAGCCTCGTCGGCAACGATGATACCGTTTTCATGGGTCTGGAGGGCAGACACGGTACACATGTGGCTGTAAGGTCCCTCGACCGCGTCGCGGATGGCGCGGGCTTTCTTTGGGCCGAAGGCCAAAATGACAACCTCGCGGGCTCCGGTAACGGTAGCGACACCTACCGACAGGGCCTGCTTAGGAACCAGATTCATGTCGCCTCCGAAGAAGCGGCTGTTGACGATGCGGGTGTCTTCGGTCAAAGTCACGACGCGGGTGTGGCTCTGGAGCGGAGAGAACGGCTCGTTGAAGGCGATGTGGCCGTCTTCGCCTATTCCTCCGAGGAAGAGGTCGAATCCACCGGCAGCCGCGATAGCCTTCTCGTAGGCCTCGCACTCTGCATCGAGATCGGGAGCGTTGCCATTCAGAATATGGATGTTCTCAGCGGGCTCGTCGATCTGGTCGAAGAGGTACTTGTGCATAAATGAATGGTAGCTCTCGGGATGGTTCTCCGGAAGTCCGACATACTCGTCCATATTGAACGAGATAACGTTCTTGAAGGAGACCTCTCCCGCCTTGACCATACGGATAAGTTCCGCGTAGGTCTCGATGGGGGTTGAACCGGTGCAAAGGCCGATAACGAAGGGCTCGGAAGTGCGGGCCTTCTTCTCGTTGATCTTCGCTGCGATGTGGTGGGCCGCCCAGAGGGAGCCCTCCTTGCTAGACTGTTTGATAATGACCTTCATAGTGCTATTTGTTTTTGTATGATAATCTAAGTTCGCGGACAACAGCCGAATCGGTGTCGATGTCCATATTTACGTTTTCTTCGATGTATCTGAGCTCAATCGAATGCTCTCCTGAGGTCAGATCAACCTTGACGCTGTTGGTCCAGCCAACCTCGCTCCAATCCGTTCCCCTCTGAGGCATCACGATAGAGTCTACCCTCTTTCCGTCGATGTAGAGCGCACGGGTCGCACACTTCTGATGTGTGGTGAGGTCACCGTTGCCGTTGGAGTAGCTGAAATCAACCCAATACGTTCCGGTCACGGGAGCGATAAGGACTACCTTAAGTTGGGAGCCTCGCCTGCTTCCAAGTGTGGCCTCACACTTGATCGGAGGGACCTCTTTCAAACCAACCCTTATGGGCTCGCTCATGAACGAGTGTGTTCCGCCTATGGTGCTGGCAAT
This sequence comes from Bacteroidales bacterium, assembly GCA_017617035.1. Classification (GTDB taxonomy): domain Bacteria; phylum Bacteroidota; class Bacteroidia; order Bacteroidales; family UBA932; genus Cryptobacteroides. The sequence goes on along the minus strand of JAFZWV010000001.1, from coordinate 34,432 downwards.
AACCACATACTCGCCGGGCTCCTTCACGTCGAACGAGGTGCCGGAAATCTCTGCCACCGAAACGCCGTCGCAAAGGACGGAGTAGCTGGCAGCTCCCTCAACAGCGTTCCAAGCGAGAGTGCCGTCAGACAGACTTACGCGCGGGTAGTCGATATCGAACTGAACGGGCAGGATGGTCACCTTGTCGGCGGCGGCGTAATAGTCGCTGACCATGACAATCTCTATGCTGTGCTCACCCGTAAGCGTGTTGGGCACGAACGGTTCGGCCGGCTCGCCGTCGAGCTTGAAGCTCTTGATGATTGAGCCTTCGCCTATGACGTTGACGTCGAGCGTCATGCCGCGGTACTTCAGGCCGGTGAGCGAGCGGGCTCCCTCCATGGACGCGGGCACGACGGGCGCGAAATGAATGCCGTCCGCCTCGTAGTTGATGCCCAGCAGGGCGGTGCGGGTGAGGCCGATGTAGCCGGCTATGCTCCACAGCTGGCGCGGGGAATCCAGGGCGGTGTGGGTAGTTCCGTCGGTGGCGACCAGGTTCTCCATGTGGGAGCCGAAGACGGCGGCCGCGCGCGCGTTGGATCCGAGTGCATGGAGCAAGGCAGCACGGTTTCCCGCCTTGGCGGCCGCCGCCCCGTAGAACGAGGTGACAAACGGCCAAACGGCGTTGTTGTGGTAGGAACCGCGGGCGGCGATCTGCGGCGAGAAGATGACCGGGCCGTAAGGCGCGAGCGGCATCTTCTCCATGATCGCCGCCGCTTTGTGGTCGTCCGCTATGCCCCAGAGGATGCAGAGGCTCTCGCCGAGGGTCTCGCAGCGCGGGCTGAGGACGCGGGAATTGCGGCCGTAGATATACTGGGCATAATAGCCCTTGTCCTCCATCCAGAGGTAGGTGTTGATGGCGTCCTTCAGGGCTTCGGCCTGGGCGGCGTACTTCTTCGCGTCGCTCTTGTGGCCTATGACCATGGCCATACGGGCAAGCACGTCGAGCGCACGGTAGAAGACGGCGTTCGTCCCAAGGCACTCGCTCTGGGCGATGTCGACCGGCTGCATCCATTCCGGATAGCTCTGGTCGCGCCAGTCGATGAACGACGACTCGCCGCGGTACAGGCCCGTGGCCGGGTTGTAGGCGACCACCCTGTCGGCGTCGAGGCTGCGGCGTATGATGTGGTAGACCTGCCTGAGCCAGGCTTCGCTGCCGGTCTCAAGGTAGATCTCCCATGCGGCGGCGGCCCAGATCTCGCGGTCGGTGGAGCATGGCCATGATCCGCCGGTGCCGGTATCCTGGATGATGCGGTTCTTACGGTCGACCTTGCGGAGCAGGCAGGCTTTCATGCCGTCGGGGTCGACATGGGCAAGCGACAGAATCGCGCTGTAGCTCATGTCGCGTGTCCACACTCCCGCCCATAGCTGGCCCGTGCGGTAGGTGCCGTCCTTCTCCTTGTTGAGCGTGAGCTCGTTAACGGCCATGTCGTAGAGGTAGGTCTCCAGACGGCTGGCGCCGGTATAGGTCCCATATTCGGGATGACTGGGGGCAGTGTAGGCCTTGGCCGTCGTAAGGCCATCTACCACAGTCTCAGAGTTCCACGAATAAACGTCGGTCTTGTAGATCAGGCGGGAGTTGTCCCACTTCGAGACGTTGCCGAAACCGTCGGTGACGGTTATCTCGACAAAAGAGTCAGGGCTCGAAGGCTTCGCGCAGAAAAGGTGCACGGAGTTGGCGGGGCCGAGATACTTCCACTTGTATTCCTTCTCGCAGCGGTCATGGATGTCTTTCATGATGGCGCGGTCGTGGCCGGTGTAGCGTTCCATTTCGCCCTTCGGCACTCCATTCTCACTCCATTCGACTTTCCACTTGCTGTCGTAGTTCCACACATTGGCTACCACGCAGTCGGGCTTTTCGGGGTCTTCGCCCACACGGTAAGCGCTGAACTGCTTGTCCTTAGGAAGTCCGACACCCTTGAAATACCATTTGATGTTCTGGCCGTCGACTTCGTAGACATAATAGCCCCACGGCACTCCGTCGGCAGCGATAAGGGCCTGCCAGAAGAGGCCGCTCAGAGGCGCCGCGTTGTGCTCCATAAGGCCGGGCGCAATCTCGTAGTTCTCTGCGAAATGTTTGTGGGCCGAGCAGATATGGGCGTTGTAAGGCTTTAGGATGTCGTATAGGGCCTGGCGGTTGGTGACTATGTTGTTCATAGTCTCACCCTGCCAGTTCTGCTCCATGGCCTGCGAGCTGTAGGTAGGGATGTGGGAGAACACGACTACCAGATTACCGGCCGGCACATCTTCCAGATCGCGCTTGATCCACTCAAGCTGATGCTTCTCGATGTAACCTACGTAGTGGCGGCTATAGTTGAAAACGTCGTCCATCACTATGTAGTGGACCTGGCCCTTGTCGAAGGAATAATAGGTCGGTCCGAACAGGTCGGTGTAGAGCCTCTTGGAGTCTTCGTTGGTCTTCGCGTCGCCCTTGTAGTCATGGTTTCCCATTAGTGTGAAGAACGGGAAGCCGGCCTCGGCGGTAGCTTTCTGGATGTCGACTGACATGCCGCTCCACCAGTCGCCGGTGATGTCGCCGCAGGAGACTCCGAAAGCGGGAATCCCAGCTTCTTCGGCAACCTGCGCCGCGTCCGCCGCCGCGACCTTTACATACTCTATCTCTTCCTCCTCATAGACTTGGACGTCGGCCCAGACCATGAACATATGTCTGGTCTCGTCGACTCCCGTCTTAACAAGGTTGAAATCGACGGACTGGGTAGAACCCTTACGGTCGAGTTCGTGGTAGAACAGAGGCGCACCGTGCCACTCGGGAGTCTCGTATCCGGCCGGGATGGTCACATAAACGAAGGTAGCATCGTCGTGGACATCTATTTCATAAGCGCCCTGCGCGTCGGTTCTGACGAATTTATAGCCGTCGGTTACCTTAACGTCTGCGATTGGCCTGCCGCTCTGGTCAAAAACATGGCCGGAGACGACATACGACGAAGCGTAGAGTTGGGCGCTCAGAAGCAGCGCAAAAAGACCGAAAAATATTTTTTTCATCACTTTTTAATGAATTCGGCGACCCATCCGCCGCCCTTGGCCATTATCACCGGGAGTTCGTCTCCGGCAGTAATGGTCACAGTTTCTATCTTATAATCCTCCGCCCATGTGTCGGCATTCACGCCGTCGCGGTGGATTTTCGCTTCCCACTGTCCTTCTCCAAGGAAGGTGGTGTCGAGAGTAAGCTCACGTCCACTCCAGTTGGTAAGGCCGGCTGAATACCAGCGGCCATCGGAAGTCTTGCGCGAGATGAGCAGATACTCCCCTGCCTCGGCTTCCTGCGCCACCGTCTGCTCCCAGACTGTAGGAATCTTCGCAAGATATTCTACGTATTCCGGGGCCTGATAATACTTAGACGGTGTATCGCAAAGCATCATCAGAGGGCTCTCGTATGCAACGAAAAGCGCGACCTGATGGCTTCGGGTTCCCTGACTCATGGGGTGATACCACAGCGGATTGTAATCATCTTTTGTCGCATTGTTAACGGCTCCAGGAGTGTAATCCATCGGGCCGGCGACCATGCGGGTAAACGGCAGGACCATGTCGTGGTCGGGCGAGATATCGGCCGAGTCCTTGTCATGCTCCATGCCATGGACGCCCTCAAAGGTCATGGCGTTGGGATACCTGCGATGCAGGCCTGCGGGCTTATAGGCGCCATGGTAGTCAACAAGGAGATGACGCTTCGCACATTCGCTTGCGACACGCTCGTAGAAGCGCACCATATTCTGATCCTGCATCTGCATGAAGTCTATCTTGATTCCCGAGACGCCCCATTCAGCATAGACGTCGAGGATGTGCTCAAGGTCTTTCATCATTGGAGTCCACAGGGTCCACAGCACCACGCCTACGCCCTTCGACTTTCCGTAATCGATGAGTTCCTGAAGATTGAGGTCCGGCTGGGCCTCAACTATGTTGAGTGTCGAAGCCGACCAACCTTCGTCGAGCAGAATATATTCGAGGCCGTACTGAGCCGCGAAATCAATGAAATACTTGTAGGTGTCAGTATTGACCCCCGCCTTGAAGTCTACGCCAAAGACATTGATAGCCGACCACCATTCCCAGCTGATCTTACCGGGCTTCAGCCAACTCCAGTCTCCATAGGTTTCATCGCCTCCAAGCTGCCATGCGAGAGTGTTCTCCAGCAATTCCCTATCATCTCCGATGCAGAGTATGCGCCATGGACAATAGCGTACTCCTTCGCAGCGTGCTATGCAATCGGCCAGTTTAGTGACGGTCACATCGCGGTCGGTGCGCATCTCGTATTCATCTATGATGTGGGGGAATTCAGCCTTGAGTGTACTACCCTCGCCTGCGCGAAGCATCATGTTGGGATAGTCTACGAGGTCGGACTCGGTTATAACCAGCCTGAGTCCGTCGGGAGTTTTAATGCTTACGGGAAGATAGCAGTAGGTATCGTAGCCAATTTCTTCTATAACTCTCTCCTTGAAGAAAGCCTCTGCGTGAGTGATGTAATCGGGATTCTTTTCGTTTGCCCAGTAAGCTTTCGAGCCGGCTGGAAGCTTCCACTCAGAAGTCTCGCTTGTCACCTCAAAACCGTCGCTGTAGCGAAGATAGAATCGGTATGCTACGCCATTGTCATAAGCCCTGAAAATAAGGCTCAGTCCGTCTCCATAGTCGACTGTCATCTGGTTGCAGCAGTCCTGTATCCAGCGGTACTTGGTCGGTACGGTGGCGGTGATGATGTCGTTGATGACGGAATACTTCACCTCACGGAACGACTCGCCGGCTTGCTTGTTAAGACTGTTGATATTGATGTCGATGACACTGGGCTCCAGAATGGTCGCCCCATTCCTATTGACGCTCCAACTGAGGGATCCGCTGTCGGAGAAGATCAGTTCTATAGAGCCGTCCGGCGATTTGAGCAGGAAATCCCTCGCTGTGAGACTGAAGGTCGCGAGCGAGAAGAGGGCTATGAGCGTTATAAGTTTTCTCATTTCTTAATGAATCTTATTGCCGTACCGCCGGAAGTGGCGAGTTTGAGTTCGAGCACGTCTTTGGCGCTGACTTCCCTTTCAGAGTAATCGACCGCCGTAGGGTTATCCTCATAGGAAGCATCGGCTGCGTCGGCATAGATCTGGGCGAGCCACTTGCCCTTTCCGAGGAAGCTCAGCGGCACGCGGAGTGAGCGCGCGTTTTCGTCGGTAATCGCTCCGAGGAACCAGTCGCTGCCGCCGCGCTCCTGGCGTGCCGTGACGATGTAGTCGCCGATGACCGCGTCGAGAACCTTGGTCTGCTCCCAGTCGGTCGGGACGTCGCGTATGAAATCGAAAGCCTTAACCCCTTCGTAGGCCGCAGGGTCGTCGTTGGCCATCTGGAGCGGACTGTAAATCACTACGTATTCAGCGAGCTGCTTCGCTATGGTAGTGCGTGTGCGGCACTGCGGGTTGGCAGGGTTGCTGAAATCGAAGGTGCCGAAGGTAAAGTCCATGGGGCCGGCGAGGCCGCGAAGGAACGGGGCCACGGTCGTATGCTCCGGGGTGTTTCCGCCGTCGACCTCCCATGCGTCGTGCTCCTGGCCGCGGATGGCCTCGCCGGTCATGAGGTTGGGCCATGTGCGGCAGACGCCCGAAGGGATGCACGGTTCATGTTCGTCGATGCAGATCTGGTACTGGGCAGCCTTCTCGACTATTTCATGGAGCTTATTAACGCCGTACTGACCGTCATGGGCTTCCTTGCCGTCCATCAGGACGTTGACGTTGCCCGTCTTGACGTAGTGCATGCCGTAGCTCTGGTAGAGCGCGTAGGCATCGTCGATCTGGGCGAAATAGTTCTCGGTATTTGCGCCGGTCTCGTTGTGGATTATCATCTGGACGCCCTTCGAGGCGGCGTATTTCATGATGCCGTCGAAATCGTAGTCCGGATAAGCCTTTGTAAAGCTGAAGCCACCACTGTTGGCCATCCAATCGCCGTTCCAACCGAGGTTCCAGCCCTCGACCAACACGCCGCTGAAGTTGTTATCGGCCGCGAAATCTATATAACGCTTGGTGCGCTCGGTTGTAGCGCCATGGCCCTCGGGGTTATTGGCGTCGTAGTACCAGGTGTAAAGGAACTTATGCAGTATCCACCAGATGCCGACGTACTTACCGGGCTTGATCCATGAGGTGTCTTCTATCTTGCAGGGCTCGTTGAGGTTGAGCATCAGGCGGGACTCAATCAGACCGCCGGTAGTGCCGGAGACAATTATTGTGCGCCATGGAGATACACGGGTGTCGCTGACATATACGGCTGTACCGTCAGACCATTTCACCAGGTCGGCTTTCAGAGCACTCTTGCTCTCCGGGATCAGATTCATCTTGGCGAAATCCAAAACCGCGGCTTCGTGGATGGTGTAGAAGCGGCCGTCGGCGCCTGTGATGGTGAACGGGGTGTGGGCGCAGTCTATCTCGTCGAATGCGGTATGGTTGCCATAAGACTCATAATAAGGAACACTCTCGGGCAGCCACCATGCGGTGTGGTCCTCGCTTGCGAAGCAGAACTCAGTGAGTTCGTTCCTGATGGAAATGATTCCAAGGCTCTCCGGGAAGATGTAGCGGAAGCCGAAGCCGTCGTCGAAGACCTTTACTTCAATGTCGAGCCATGCCGTATGGAACACGGCAGCATTATGCTTGTCTTTGATGACGCGCTGCTCACCCCAAACGGTTTCCCATTCGGTATTGGCGCTGGAACGCTCAATGCTGAGCACTTCGGTATGGGTGCCGAGGACATTCCCGCCCATGAGTTCGAAGCCTAGACGGGAGTTCCTGATGATAGTATCGTTGTCCTTGACTACGTTGTAGCAGAGGTTGCCGTCGACGGCGTCGACTGTCACTTTGAGGCTTCCGTCGGGAGATGCGACTGTGTTGGTTGCCGGTTGTGTGCAGGAAGCGATGATGGCGATTGTAAGCGCCGCTATGATGGTCTTCTTCATACTTTATCTGATGTGTGCCCAATGGCATTCAAAATCCCAAATATCCCTGTCGAACTGGAGGGCGCGGCCTTCGACGCCCTCGGCGCTGCCCTGGGCGGAAGTCCCGACATAGCCCGTGCTCTTCGGGTTGACAAACGGCTCCCCGGCGTCGAAGGCCGCCAGGACCGCGTCGAAGAACATTCTCCAGCGGACTTTATAATAAGTCTCGACAAGGCCGTCCCAGTCGCGGTTTGCGTAGTCCGAGAGGTGGAAGGAGTCGCCCCAGACACTGATGAGCGTACGGGCGTTCATCTCGAAGTAGTCCTTCTCTGGCGGGTTCTCGCCCCAGCTGCGGGCGTCGCGAATCCAGTCACAGAGGGAAAATTCAGGACGCGTTTTCAGGACGCTTACCAATTCGTCGCAAAGTTTAAGGAACTCTTCGGAGGCATTAACCATTTCAGCCCTGTTGCCCTGCTTGTATGCTTTCGCAAAACGGTCGCGAACTTCGAGGGCTTTATTGTCTATAACCTGACGGCGGGCATTGGCGAGGTCGTACCCAAAGTAGTTTGAGGAGCCCTCAACCGTCTCGAGTATTTCCAATGCCGCTTCCAGATCTTTGATATCATACCCCCTGTTGAAGAGGGTCGTCCAGTGCCAGAAGCCCTCCAGGTTGGGATGAGCGCAGATTATGCTCGAACTGGAGGTCTTTGAATGGGTCACGCTGACTTTGTCGGCATAGAGGTGCCAATATTGGCGGAACGCTTCGTCCTGGCGGCCAAGATGCCTGTCGGCGACGTTGTCGATATACTGGTCTACGGGCATGGCGTTGCTCCAGGCCTGCTGGAGGACATGCTCATATACCGCCTCGTTGACTCCGAAGCCCTCAAGGGTAGAGCCCAGGCCCACGAAACCGGGGCCGGCGTTGGCCTTGGTCTCGGCGAGCCACTCGGCGTTCTGGTGGAAGTCTCCTTCGATGCCGGTCATGCCACCGAAGTTACCCAGATAGCACCAGATGAACGGCTGGCCGTAGAAGCTCTCGGTGCGCTTCCAGATCTGAGTCGCGTCGCAGAAGTAGTCGAGTATTATCATCCTACCCTGGGGCACGGCGGTCAGATACGATTTGATATTTTCGTCTGTCCAATGCTGCTGGTCAGCCCAAAAGAGCCAGCCCATCTGGAGCCAGACTGCATCCGGATCAACCGCGGTCATGGAATCGAAAATTCCCTTCGAAATCTTCGCCAGGGTCTCGGGATCCCAGAACGGGGCGTCGACTTCGTTGAACGGATCGACTCCATAGATATGGTCGGTGCCGTACATCTTCGTCTGCTCCTGCAGGAAGTCCTTCTGGATTCTGGCGTAGATGGGGTCCATCGGGCTGAGGAAAGTGCAACGGTACTTGTTCGCAAAGCCGCCCCAATAGCTGACGCGGAAAGTGTCGATCTTTTCGGGGGTGACTTCAGCGAGTTCAGCTGGAACGTGTCCGGCGAAGGCGGGCAGCACGGGCGTCATGTTCAGGGCCCGCTCCCGCTTAAGGATCTTCTTCTGGAGCTTCGCCTGGCCGTCGATCCAGCTCTGCGGGAGCGGACCCTGCCAACGGTCGAGGTTACACATCCTCTGCCATGGCAGATGGGCCGGACCCACGAAATATGCCCTGATCTGCTCGTCTGTAAGTCCATACTTGCGCCAGACCTTCTGCCATACAGCCTCCTGACCGGTGATAGCAAGGGGCATATTCACTCCGTTGAGGGCCATCCAGTCGATGAAGCGCTCCCACTGGTTCCACTTCCACCACGGCATAGTGTAGCCGAAGGTGCAGTAGTTGAGGAAGAATCTGTCGGGGACCTCGGCTGTCGCCTTTACTGGCACTGGTATTTCCGGGAGGAATTCGGGTATTTCGATTGGATTAAAATCGTACCAGCTGACGTTAGTAAGGCAATACTCCTGAAGATATCTGTTGAGACCGACCGCCATCGAGTTGGCGTTGTTACCTTTGATGAGAATCTTTGAGCCTTTCTGACTGAGTTCATAGACATCAGTATCGCTTTTAATCTGCTCAAAAACTATCGACTTGGCCTGCTTGCCCATCACTCTGCCGGCAAGGGCTGCCGCCTGGCGTTCATCTTTAGTACCGCACGCAGTTAGTCCCGCGGCCAGCACTAAAATCAGGGTTAGTTTCAGTATCTTCATCGGTCTCTGCAGTTTAGTCCTCTAATTTACGTATTTTTTTCTGTTTTCAGCGCACAGCCAGCCATCGCTCCGATCGGTTCCCACTCCTGCGTGCATACCCTCCTCATTTTTAAGGGGAGTATGAGCGTTTTTGTCCTTTTTCGCGCATACTCCCCTGTTTTTTGATGTGGGTATGCACGCTAAGGTGAATAAACTTATGCCGTGAGGACGGGACAAAAAGAGAAAAAACTCGACGGAACACCTCGAGGATGCTTTATGGTTCCGTGATGATGACGATTTTACGGTAGGGATGAATTATGTGGCGATTGAAGCATTTATTCATAATGGAGTATTTATCCTTGCTTTCATCTTAATGTCGAACCATGTCCACTTCGTCTTATATGGCGAGAAAGAGGACGCTGTTAGATTTGTGAATGACTTGAAGCGCCGGTACTCTCATTATTACCAACTCAAGTATGGTATTAAGCAACTGCTAAACGAAAATGATTTGGATGTGGAGTTGATTCCACTTGAGGGAGAAAACCTCGAACGAGCTCTAGCATATGTTCTTATGAACTGTGTCGTTGCCGGCATCTGCCTCCATCCCAGCCAATACCCGTGGGGATCCGGCAATGTGTATTTTAAACCAGTAAAATCCCAAGGAAGTTGCCTGAGCGATTACTCAAAGCGGTCTTTAAGAAAAATACTTCATTCTGCCGAGTCTCTGCCCGGTAATTGGATTATTGGAGATAGAAGTTTTATTCTCCCCGATAACTATGTAAAAACAGCTTCGGTAGAACAACGTTTCAGGTCTCCACAAAGAATGGATTATTTCATCCGCAACTCTTCCAAAGCAAAAAAAAGACTTTCCTCGGAGTATAATCTCCCCGCTTTTACAGATCAAACCATTTTCAAAGCTCTCCCGGAACTTCTTCGAAGCCTGTTTCAAAAAAACTCGTTTTCAGAACTAACACGAGATGAGCAAACCGAGTGTCTTAGACAGATCAGATACCGTTTCAGCGCGGATCTCACTCAAGCGGCCAGAGCTTGCGGGATAACCTACTCCGAGGCGGCGAATCTTATAGATAAAGTCTGATACTTTTTTGGTACATTTGTAGATATGAAAAAGACTCTTCTTATAGCGGCAGCGCTGTTGAGCTGCATTCTTTGCGGAGCCGAGACTATCAAGGGCTCCGACTCGAAGATTTCTTATATCGGACGTACCGAAGTCCAGGAAGACGGTTCCGTCAGTTTCGACTGGAGCGCCACTACCGTCAGGCTCAAGTTTAAGGGCAAGTCTCTCAAGATGGTATGCTCGGCGAACCAGACCGAGTATTTCAATCTTTGGGTGGATTCCGAGCAGGGTCCTATCGAGGACCGCGTCCTGAAGATTTGGTCTGATACCCTGATCACTTTAGTGGACACTAAAAAGGCCGCCGAACACACCGTTATCCTTCAGAAGCGTACGGAGGGAGAATTTGGCGCTTTTACTCTTACTGAACTCTATACCGAAGGCAAGTTCGACGAGGCACCCGCTCCGAAGAGGCGTCTCATCGAGTTTATCGGCGACTCCTACACCTGCGGCTACGGCATGGAAGCCCTCCACCACGACGGCCCGTTCCTCATTTCCGAGGAGAATCCCGCCCGCACTTACGCCGCAATTCTCGGTCGTTTGTTCGATGCTGAGACCGTGCATATCAGCCACAGCGGCCGTGGAATCGTACGCAATTACGGCGACTTCGATGCCACCGAGAACATGGTCGTGCGTTATAGCCAGACCTTCGACGGGCTCAAGAAGGATGCATGGACTCCGACTTACCAGCCGGACCTGGTCGTCATCTACCTTGGGACCAACGACTTCTCGGTCGGGAAACAGCCGAGCCTGGCGGCATGGTGCGAGAACTACAAAGTGCTGCTCGAGAAGGTGCGCGCTTTCCATGGTCCCGAAGTCCCCATCATTTGCATGGCCTCGCCCTGCGACGAGCTGATGGACGACTATGTCTATGCGGCCGTGGAGCGCAGCGGGCTCAAGAATATCCAGGTCGTGCCCATCATGAAAGGCTGCTTCCGCTACGACGACACCGACCTCGGAGCGGCATGGCACCCCAACTACAGCGGCAACCGCAAGGTCGCGAGCGTCGTGGCTCCGTTCATCTCAACCCTCATGAACTGGGATCTCCCCATGAAGTCCTATGAATTCAAGTAGAATCTTCGCTATGGCTGCTCTGCTGTTGGCAGCCGCACTTCCGGTTAAGGCCCAAGTCTGGACCAACGCCGACGAATTACCCCTCTACGGCAAGGCCCGTCATGACACAAAAGAGCGCTACGAGCGCCTGCCTGCCGAGTTCGAAGGTCGTTCGCGCGACGCCGTCTGGTATCTTGGCCGCAACAGCGCGGGATTGTATATAAGGTTCCGCTCCAACAGCACGGCGATCTGGTGCCGCTGGACCGCGAAGTTCGGCAACCACATGAACCACCAGACCCTGATCGGCACACGCGGCGTTGACCTCTACACGCTTACCGCGAAAAACGAATGGCGTTTCATGGGAGCCGGTAAGCCGAAGATCGACGGGAAAACTACAACCGACCGAATCGTCGCAAACATGACCCCCGAGTGGCGCGAGTACATGCTATATCTGCCTCTGTACGATGGGATTACCTCTCTTGAGATCGGAGTCGATTCCACGGCAGTGGTCGAGCAGCCGGCGGTCGACAGCCCTAAGCACGAAAGGCCGATTGTGATGTACGGCACGTCTATCCTTCAGGGCGGATGCGCCAACAGGCCTGGAATGTGCCACACCAGCATCATTTCCCGCAGACTGAACCGCGAGGTAATCAACCTGGGCTTCAGCGGAAACGCTCTGCTCGATTATGAGATAGCGGAACTGATAGCCTCGGTCGAGGACCCCGCATTAATAGTATTCGATTACGTTCCAAACGCCTGGGATTACCTGATCGCCGGCGAGGAAGGAGAGAAGTTCTTCAGGATAGTGCGCGACGCACATCCGGATGTGCCGATACTGTTCCTTGAAGATCCTCACTTCGCACATTATGAGTGGGACAGTTTCATAAGGGGAGAAGTCGACAAGAAAAACGCCGCGCAAAGAGCTCTGTTTAAGAAGCTAAAGAAGCAGGGAGAGAAAAAGATCTGGTACGTCAAGTCTGATGATATGGTCGGAGACGACAACGAAGCTTTCGTCGAAAACACGCACTTCACCGACCTCGGCATGATGCGCTACGCCGAGTGGCTGCTCCCGCACATCAAAAGACATATGAAAAAATAGATTCGGTTGAACCGAAAACGTGCATACCCCCCGGCAAAAACCGGGGGGTATGTTCATTTTTGGCCTTTTTTGCTCATACTCCCTCCTGATTTAAGGAGAGTGTGCACGCTTAGCGGGTGAGCGGGGGTTATTAAAGGAGATTTCCGTTGAAGTCTACCGGCCTGGAGAAAGGATCGAGGTATTTATCGATCAGGATCGCGGCGTCGAGGCGGGAGATAGAAGATTCCTTCGCTTCGCTCGGAATGACATCGTCTGGGATCTTCGCACCGAGACCGGCGAGCAATTCATAGAATTCGCCCAGAGTGACGGGGTCGGAGGAGTCGACGACACAACAGTCGTAGTACTCGCCCAGGTCGAGTTCGTTCCAGCGAAGAGGATCCGAAGTGTGGAGCCAAGATTCGTTGGACCAGCCGACATTGCGGCCCTCGCCGCGGAGAATGCCGGTAGAGGAGACTCTTTGAATTGCTTCGAAGCCTTCTTCTCCAGGTTTAAGGTCGAGCCAGGGCTGCAGGTAGGCGCCCGCGGCGAGCAGCTCCTTCTGAACCGAACGCACGTCGACCGAACGCACCGGGCAGCGACGCTTAACCGCAAGTGCGGCCAGCACTCCGGCTGCCTGGCCGATTTCGACGACGACGGGCTGCAGGCGGGTCGAGCCGTTAATAAGATTAGTCACGCTGATTGACTTCTCCGCAACAACCAGGTCCTCAACCTTCAGCGGAATCAGCGATCCCAGAGACAGGGTGAACGAAGGGATGGGCGCGAATATCATCTTCGGCAGCGACTCCCATGACGGGTGGGCATGGTGATGGTGGTCGACCGGATAGTCCCCCACCGCGATGCCGGTACGGTATGCATTGGTCGAATAGCGTTCGCGGGCCTCGTCCAGGGTAAACAGGTGCTCGCCTTCGATGCGGCGGCTCTCGCGATAGTACGGGAAGAGCGCAAGGCCGTCTTCCGACGGATACTCGGGGGCAAGGCCAAGGTTCTTCATGCCCAGACCAGTCTGCAAGAAATACAGGAAGCCGAGCGTCCGCTGCTTGGCCACGGCAATAACCGAATCCCGCTGCTCGCGCGTCATATCGATGATGTTGGCGTAGAAGTCGTTCGCCTCAACCGGCCAGTTGATCATCATCTCGCCGCCAGGCAACAGACCGTAGGAGAGCATCATCTCGGGCGACCAAAGCGGCTGGCCCTTCGAGATTGAAGCATCGTTGAGCGGGTTCTTACAGCAGTTCACGAACATGCTCTGGTCGTAGCCCTCGGGGCGCGGGATAGTCATGTCGGCGTCCGGGCCGTAGTCCTTGATGGTCATGACCATGGTCATATCCTGGACGATGTCGTTGCCCTCCTCCAGGGCCATCTCCTCGCCGGTGTAGCTGCGCGGGTCGAAGCCGATATGGTACGCGACTCCGCAGGCTTTCGCGACATCGCCGAGCTCAGTGCCGTCGATCAGCACCTTGCAGCGAATCGTCACGCGCTCGCCGTCGGGGTCGTCGAAGCAGACATCCCAGCCATGGTCAAGTTTATGGGCATGGACGAACACCAGGCCTTTGACGACCTGGAGTTTGCGCTCGGCCGCGGCCATGTCTTCGAGTATTGCTTCTCCGACCCTGGGCTCGAACTGAATATGGCTGACCCAGCCGGTCTTGAGGGAATCGTAGCCGCCATAATGCTCGGCTACGGCGTCGGTGAACTCGCGGAAGATGCCGCCGCGCAGGCGGTAGTTTCCGTCGATAGCCGACACTCCGGCCGAAGTAAGCATGCCTCCCAGCCATGGCGTCTCCTCCACTATCATCGTACGCGCGCCCATTCGCGCAGCCTGAACACCGGCCGCAGTACCGGACGCACCGCCGCCCACTACCAGAACATCAACTTTCTGCGTACACGCTATCGCGCAAAGGACCGCCACTGCAGCAAAAACGATTCTCTTCATATTCGAATTATAGTTATTTCTCAAAGTTAACAAAAAAAGGCGGAACTTTCGGGTTCCGCCTTAATTATTAGAGAGTTAAATCTTACTCGTTGAATACGAAGCAGCTCCAGCCGTTCTCGGTTGCACCGGCGATGACATAGGTCTTGCCATCGATAACAGTCCAATCGCAGAAGCCGGTACCGTTGGTTCCGGTAGGGCCAGTGCCAGTCTTGTTACCCTGGACAACCAGAGTGTAGACGGTAGAAACAGCGTCGAGCTCGGTGAGGTCCTTAGGAAGAGCCTCGAAGCCAGCCTTGTAGTTCGAACCGCTGATAGGAACAAGACGGAGGTAGCCCTGCTTGGTAGGAGCAGAGACATACATGAAGTACTTCTGTCCGTTAACGGTGAGGAACTTAGGAGACTGAACATTGGACTCAAGAGCAGGGATAGCGACTCCGTAAGGATCGAGACCCCATGTCCATGCAATGTAACCGGCCTGACCGACATTGGAGTAGTAGAGACCGTGGCGCTCGCCGCCGGTTCCGTTGTAAGACCAAGGAGCACCCTTGAAGATCTGGCCGAGGGCGCTTCCGGTGTACTCATAGATGTAGAGACTACCAATATAGTTACCGGCAGCTGTTACGCCCCTAGGAGCCGTAATAGGTGTGTCACTGACTACGCCGTTGATGACAGGAATCTCCCAGATGGTACGGGTGCAGTCAGCATTTGCTCCGGCAGTTGAATAGGAGACAAAGATGAGTGATCCTTCAGTGTCGTCTCCGACAGAATTCATATCATCGCCGAAACGCTCGCCAGTAGGAACAGCGATAGCCTGTGCGAGGGTAGCCTTGGTGTAGTAACCGCCGACCTTGTCGGTGAGCTTGTAGATAGCAAGATCACCACTGTTGGACATCGAGCTCACATAGACAGCCTCGCCAAGTTTTGCGATGGAGCATACCTTGAACAGACCCTTGCTTGCATCAAGTCCTTCGGTAATGGTGTAGACATGCTCTCCGGTGAGGACATCGAAGACTGCGATCTTGGTGTCTACCTTATGTGCTGAAGGAACGTAGAAGTACCTGCCGAGAACTGCTGCGTGACGGTCCCAGTTGTTGGCTGCAGGATCGCAGATTGCGTCGTCCCAGGTATTATCCTCTGCGTGCCACTTAGCCCATACACGGCCAAGCTGATCGATGATGCGGAGGTCGAAGGTTGTTACGGCGTCTGCATACTCGATATCAGGTGCGAAGTGGTTGCCGTTGTTGCTGAAGAGCCACTGGCTGTTCGAGCCGAGGAGGCTGCGGAATGAGCCGTCCTGAGTGTTGTCGTTCTTAAGGCCGTCGCCGAAGGTGAGCTTGGAGTTGGCCATGCCGTAAGTCTGGATAGCCTGTGCTTCGCCGCTCTTTCCTGCAGAGTTGAATCTGTTGCCCTTGAGGATAACATCGTTCGGGCCATAGCCGATACGGATACCGTAGCTGTAGCTTCCGTTGAAAGTACAGTTGGAGACCTCTGCGATAGTGTTGTAAATCTGCATCTTGCGGCCCCTTGAATCGGTACCATTGATGGTCACATTGCGGAATACATCACGCTCTGCGCCCTTTGCTGTACCAATCCAAACACCTGTACCATCGTCGACACCGACATTGATGGTGACGTTCTCAACGAGGACGCCGAAGCCGCCGCCGTCGATTTCAATACCTGTGGTGTGGGTGTTGGTGTACCAGTCGGTCTCACCCATGGTGGTGGTGGAAGTTTCAGTAGTGTTAATAGTGAAGTTCTTGATTGTAGCCTTCACGCCCTTGAGCTCGAAGGAACCAACGAGAGTTGTGCTCTGGTCGCCACCGTCGATAACTACAGGAACAGTGAATCCAGTGATCTTGACTTCCTCAACAAGGGTTGCACCAGCCTGAACCTTGATTTCTGCGGTTCCGGAGGTGAGAGCCTTAGCTGCGTCGACAGCTGCCTGGAGAGTTGCATAAGGCAGACCGTTGAACTTGACTGCGCTGTTGACAACAGGGAGAGTAGCATAAGCTGCAGGAGCGATAGTGATAGCATTGGAAGTACCGCCGTTGACGATATTGGCGATGCCGGCACCATACTCGTTGGTATCTACGACTCCGTCGCCGAAGGTGATGGTTGCACCTGCAGCAAGGCTGCTGTGGACATTGACTGCTGCAGTAGAGGTGCAGTTGAACTTATTGCCTGCAATGACAGTTGCGGGAGCAAGGCTACCGACGCGCATTACATAGCTGTAAGCTGCTGTGAACTCGTTGTCGAGGATATCGATAGGACCGCCGTAGACCTGCATTGCGCGCTGGCCTTCACCGCCGAACTTACAGTTCTTAACAACATCCTTAACTGCAGATGTGCCCTGGTTTGCAATATAAACCGAGGTAGCGTTGGCAAGGGTATTGTTGAAGGTTACACCGTCAATGACAACACCATAACCTGCCTCGGTGATATGGATAGCCGAGTCGTAGTTGGAGTTGGCATAAGCGCCGCCAAGGGTAGCTTTGTTGCCTTCCGCAGGGATGATGGTCATGTTCTTGATGGTAGTAGCATTCTTGAAGGTCTCGATACCACCAGTGAGGGTTGCAAGACCCTTACCGTCGATAACGACAGGAACAGCAATCTTAGCGCCGTCGATCTTCACTGCCTCAGCGAAAGGATAGTCGCCGAGAACGATGCTTGCGGTACCCTCGGTGAGGGCCTCAGCTGCGGTAAGAGCCGCCTGGATAGTGGTGAACTCCTGAGTTCCGTTGAGGACAACTGCAGGGGCTGCCTTCTGGGCGATGGTGATGGTCTGAAGAACAAGCTTGTCGCTTGCACGGACGACCTTCACGGAAGAAGAACGGGCTGCGCCGGTGTTGGCCTCAGCTACGAGAACTACGGTGTAGTTGGTAGCCTTCGTCTCCTTGTAGGAGAGCCAGTCCTCAGTTTCGTCGAGAATCTCAATTGCTGTGTTGGAAACAACAGGAACCTCGATATCTCCACCAGCGATTGCAACCTCTTCTGCATCAGTTACAATTGCGTAAGGCTTCTCTACGAAGTCGATGCGCTTGATCGATGAGCGGTTCTGGACATCCTGTGCGAAGACCATAACATAGCCTCTTACGAACGGATCCGGTGCTTCGACATCGATGGTCTTGCCTTCCTCGTCGACTGTTGCCCAATAAGGATAGTAGGCATCAGCGGTGACGGTAGCTTCCTCGGTAGCGTTCTCGAGGGTGTAAGGGATCTTGTTGACACCCGGGACCACATCGAAGCTCTTCGCAAGAACGATTCTGAAGGCCTTGGCATAAGGGACCACGATAGTCTGGCCGCCGACGAGGGTGAAGACAACCTCTTCGCCCACAATCTCGACGCTCTCAAAGAAGGAATCGCCGTCAACGCCGTCTTTTCCATCCTTTCCGTCTTTACCGTCCTTACCGTTGGAACCGTTGGTACCATTGGTTCCGTTCTTTCCGTCCTTACCATTGTAGATAACAAGGGGCGCATCGTTTCCGGTCAGGTAGATGGTCCAACCAGAGTGATCTGTCAGCTCTTCGACCTTTTCAATAACGGCTCCGGACTGAAGCTTTTCAATGGCTTTCTTGTTGGCCGCAACCTGATCTTCGAGTGTTTCGAGCCTGGTGTTGATGTCTTTAACCATCGTCTCAAGCTCCTTGGTACAACCGACCATAAGGACAGCTGCTCCAAGTACTGCTAACAAAATTTTTTTCATGGATTGTTTGTTGGTTAATAAAATGTTATAAGGTTAGTATGAATTTTTCCGTATCGGCTGTAAAGTTAGTAAAATATTTTAATACCCAAGGTATAATTCTTCAATACATTATTGTTTGCCAAGGGCCTGGTCAATTCCGGCCTTTGCGTATCTCCACTGATCCGCCTTTTTAAGATGGACCATATCGAAGAGGAAGTAACCGTCGCAGGCGTCGTAACATGCTTTCACAGAGTTAGTTATTGCCTGGTTCTCCTGATCCTGGGTGTACTTGTCGTCTGAATCCCAGTTTCCAACGTCGGGGCCGCCAGCCACTATAGGGCATGCGGTGCCGATTTTTTGCTTTGCAAGTCGGCAGAAGCCCTGCATGGTCCATTCACTGGATCCATAGACATTGCCCGGGTTGGCATAAGCGCCTATCAGCATATGGTCGCAATGGTCGGCAAAACCGTATTTCTTATAGTCAGATGACGCCCAGTCGCTGTAGTAAGCCGCCGTATTGTAGCTGGGGCTTGCCCAGTTCACGCCGACATCGTAGTACTGGCTATACCATCCGCCTACATAAACACCGAACTTGATGTTCGCGTTCTGCGCATGGGCTATGTCGTGGGCCTGCTCTACGAAATCGTGGATGACCTTGGCGCGCCATTCGAGCCACTTCTTATAGTACTTGGGCTTGCTCGAAGGCTGGTTGGAGTAAGTCGCACCCGCGGGAAGGACATCTGAGGGCCACTCCAGAGTCACGACCCCGATATACTCCATAAACTGGGTCTTTGAGACCTCGGAAAAGTCAGTCTCAAGTCCGGTGTAGCGGCAGCGGTCGAGGATGATTCCGTCCAGGTCCTTATACGATGCAAGGTCCTTTATGAGCTGAAGGAGGTAGGCCCTCACATCTGGATGGGCCGGGTTGTAGAAGAGGGTATTCTGGCCCGCATCTACCGCATTCGTGATTCCGGACTGGAGGTTATAATAAGTCGCCCAGCTCTTCTTTGAAGAGTCGCGATACAGCATGCCCTGTTGGCCGAGGCTGGTCTTGTTGCCGCCCACCATGGTGTTGATAGCGGCATGTACGCGCAAACCAAGTTCATGGCCGGCATCTATGAAGGCCTGGAGGTAGTCCCAGCTGGCAGTGCGCTCGAATTTCTTGTAACCGCCGGTAACCCATGCCCCCAGCCATGCAACCGGGGTTCCGACGCTCGAGCTGAACAGGATGTCGCCGGTAGTCGGACGGACGTCGACCACCACATCGGTAAAGCCGGTGTCCTTGGCCAGCTGCAGGTCGCGCCTGATGTTGTCCTTCGAATTGGCGAAGTCGGGGAAATTGGCCGCCGCGTCGACCCAGATGTAGAAGGGTTTGGTCGGGGTCGGAGGAGTGACGGGGTCTACCGTACCGGAAGTATCTGTCGGATTTTCCGGCCCGGCAGGGTCGTCGGTCAGGCCCGACAAGTCCCACTCCGGGGTCTTGAACGAGGTGTGGCCATCGTCGCCGCAGGCCGCAAAAACAAACAAGAATGCGGCCAGCAGCGAAATGATTATTGTAGCTTTCTTCATATTACATATTCAGGCAGTCGAACTGAACCTTTGCGATCTGGCCTCCCGAGAACATGAAGTAGATGTACATATAGTACCCGTCGTTGGAGAGGCGAAGGGCCACGTCGCCGGTATAGTTGGCATTGACCAGGCTGTTTGTCGCGAAGGAACCATATACGCCCTTCTCACACTGCCATGCCGTTTCGTCAAGATTATTCTTACTCAAATCATAGAGATAGATCACATCATCCGCTCCCCAGGAAGCTGCGTTCACGGTATTACAGACAATAAATGAAGCACCATTGAACACAATGTAATCCACTGCATTAGGCACCCAGTTACCGCTGTAATTCGGACTCATATACTTTATTTTATTCGTCTTGCCGTCCATCCACAGGTGATTTCGGTCTCCACCCGTAATGGCAGAGTAGCTGGCAACAAAATAGTCGGAAGTTACATCTGTTGGGCTTGAGTAAATAATATCGCACGCATAGTTCCAGGCGGCTATGTTTTCATCAGCCATTACGACATGGGCGGGAGTGGGATCAAGCACGCCGCCTGTCACTGTCCAACGGTAGAATTCAGTTCCTTCCTGATAAATAGGTGCGGTTATAATCGCATCTGAATCCAAAGACCCGATGACGGATATCTTTCGCCCGACAGACAGTCCGCCGGAATCGAATTCGATATATTTGGTCGGGGCACCGCCAATTCCTTTAAGACGATAAACCGTCAGTTTGTCGGAAGAACCCTTTGCGACAAAATTACTTATCAGTATGTTGTCGTTATTGTCCGCCGTGCAGTAGAAATTCGCCAGATTACCCTTGAAGTCAAGGGCTATGGTGCCTACCTTGGCGCCGGTCTCAGCGTTCAGCACTACCATATCTTCGTCGCGGGTATTGAGAACAATTTTATCACCCACAACCGCCATACCTCCCGTGAGCAAGGTGTTGCCTATACCCAAAGTGGCGAGATTGACGTGCCAGAGCATCTTTTCGCTGCCGTAGCGCATGCCCTTATCGAGGATATCCGGGGTAGAGATGGAGACAGTGTAGGTAGCAGTAGTAACGCCGTCCTGTGCGACAACCGTCAGGCTAACCGGGGTGCTTACAGGGTAGGCGACGGCTGTCTTGGTCGGGTCTGTTCCAGTAAAGGACGCTCCAAATGAAAGCTTAGCTTCCGCCTTCATCGCTGGAATATCGGAATCGTAAATCAGCGAGATTGTCTTTGCGCCCTCATTGATAACGCCGGCTACATTGATCGACGGAAGTTCGAACTTCAGTATCTGGCAGAGATTGCTCTTGCGTATCTCAGCTACGATATGATAGGTCTTCTTCTGCTTTCGCTGGTCGGTAACCGTGATATAGTTGTCGTCGCGGGTAAGATCCATGATTAGGAGCGGCGGGTCGACCACTACATTGTCGTCGAGTTCAGCGACAACCTTCACCTTCTTGAGGTCATCCATCTCAAGATGAGACTCAGTATTGGCCGGATAGGTGTAGGGGAATACGATGGTGATAATACCGTTTTCGTAGTCGATCTCGCTGCCGAACTCGTTTTCCTCACGGTCGTCGTAGAGGAAATAAGCGGTAACGCTGTTGATACCGTTGCGGGCCTGGGCGGGAACCAGATCTTCAGGCTCCTGGCAGGAACTCAGCATAGCCGCCGCAATCGCAATTATTATGTAGAGTATCTTTTTCATAGTGCTTATTTCCATTCGTCATACTGCTGGGCCAGCTTGTTGTCCCTGAGTTCCGCGTCGGGGACGGGCAGGCAATAGAGTTTCGAGAAGAAGCGGCGGTCCTTAAGGTCGCAGGTGATGTAGTTGAATGCGCCACCCTCGATCTTGAAGCCGTGGACACGGTAACCCGTAAGCTCGGTGTGAGCGACCTTCCAACGGCGAAGGTCCCAGAAATAGTGGCCTTCGTAGGCAAGCTCCACCTTGCGCTCGCGGCGGTAGGCGTTCCACCATGCATCGCCGGTATCGTTCTTCTTCGGGAGGGAGACGCGCGCACGAACCTCGTTCATCGGGGCCTGGTATGCGGTCGCGCCGGACTTGTAGAGGGCCTCGGCCTTGTTGAGCAGGACCTCGGCATAGCGGATCTCGACCCAGGTCTGGGTACTCTTCACGCCCTGGAGGTCAGTATGCGTTTCATCCACCATCTTGCGGAGGAAGTAGCCGGTAGTCGTCATACCGTAGGAATACGGGACGGTGCCATATTCGACGTACTTGCCATTGGTTCCGCCGACCGAGCAGTCCATGGTCTTTTCTTTCCATGTACATCCGTTGTAGATGACAGTCGCGGCGAAGCGAGGTTCGAGCGACTCGTAGTTCGGGCGGGCCGTAACGGTTCCGTCGTGGTAGCCGGACCAGTTGAAGTCGGTGCCGTCGTAGCGCTCGTAGCTCTCGACCATCTCCTGAGTAGGGGTGCCGAGGGCGCCGTAGTCATAGCCGTCGCAAAGCGGGACATAGTCCTGATCGAAGGAGTGGTTAGGGCCGGAGACGTTGTACCTGAACTCAAGTATGCTCTCCTTGTTGCCGCCTTTCCACGAATCCTTGTAGGCATCCATAAGACCATAGCGACCCGAGTTGATAACCGAGTCTGCGGCAGCTATCACGTCGTTCCAGCGCTCGGCATAGAGCATGGCGCGGGACAGCATCGCATAAGCGGCGTACTTGGTCACACGGCCGTTGTCTGCAGACTTCCACTCTGCCGGAAGGTTCTCTGCGGCGAACTTAAGGTCGTCGTATATGAACTGCCAGGTTTCTTCGCCGGAGCTGAGAGCCTTGTCGTTTCCTGTAGGCAGGGTGTCGTAAAGGATGACACCTTTAGGGTGACGCTTTGCAAGCTGGAAGTAAACAAATCCGCGGAAGAAGCGGGCCTGGGCCTCGAGTTCGAGGTTGGTCTCGGCCGGCAGTTTGGAGAACTTGTGCATGGAGTCGAGGAAACCGTTGATCCTGCGGATGTTCTCGTAGGCAGTTCCCCAGATGCCCCACAGACAGCCTGCGGTAGTGATGGCTTCAGGGTTCACGACGTAGTCATTTGGATGACCGGCTTTGTGGCCGAGCGACATCGAACCGTACTTGAAAGCGTCGGTGAGGCTCTCGGTCATACTGCCGCCGAACTGGTAGTCTCCGAACTGACCATATTTGTGGATATAGGTATAAAAACCGTTTACATAGAGATTGGCCGATTCAGCGTCTCTCCACACAAGTTCGTCGGTAAGGTAGGTATTGTTTTCGGTCCCGTCGAGCCACTCGTTGCAAGAGATGAGAGCGAGGGTCGCGATAATTATTACAATATATCTTTTCATATCCTGTCCTCCTTAGAAAGTGATTTTAACACCGAGCTGGTAGGTCTTCTGCTGCGGGTAGTAACCGTTGTTGACACCAGGCTGCTCAGGGTCGATGTTGTACTTGGTAAGGCCGCTGAAGGTAAGGAGGTTCGAGCCCTGCAGATAGAAGCGAAGGGCAGTCACTCCGAGGAACCTGTTTACAGCCTGAGGGACGGTATATCCTATCTGGAGGGTCTTGAGGCGCAGATACGAGCCGTCGCGATACCAGAAGGTGGATGAGAAAGCGTTATTGGAACTCAGGGGTGTGATCGAAGGACGCGGGAATTCTCCGTCTTTGTTCTCGGGCAGCCATGAGTTCTCAAGCAGGAATAGAGGAGAGTTTCCTCCGTGGTAGAAAGGTTTGGTAAGGAAGGTGTTGTCCATGATTCCTTCCGAACCCGTTGCGGTATAGACGCCGGTGAGCGAGACGGTACGGCCCGTGGCGCCCTGCCAGAGCATGTCGATGTCAATACCCTTCCACGAAGCGAAGAGGTTGATCGAGCCCTGGACCCTCGGATAAGGGCTGCCGGCCACATAGCCGCGGTCCTGCTCGTAGGTAATCTTACCGTCGCCGTTGCGGTCGAGATACTTGATGTATCCGGCGGCAACCGACTTTCCGGGGATAGTCGCTGAGTTGGCGGCCTCGGAGTCGGTGCGGAACAGGCCAAGGGCGATAAAGCCCTGCTGTGCGCCGACTTCCTTGCCGGTAAGCTTCAGGTAATCCGGAGTGTTATCTGAATCGCCGGCATAGTAGAGCCAGCGGCGATATGCGTAGGTAAGGATGACCTTGGCCCCGTAGTTCAGGTCGCCTATATAGTTGTTGTGGCGCAGGGTAAGGTCGAAGCCCTTGTAATCCCTCTTGTTTTCGTTGCCATAGGAGTAGTAGTAACCTCCGCGCGAAGGCGCATAGGAACCGGTAACTCCGGAGAGGATGTCGTACTCATATTTGTAGAACACGTCGAACTCCAAGCCGAGAAGGCCCTTCCATGCTTCGAAGTCAATACCCACATCGTAGTTGAGGACCTTGGCCCATGTCAGATTTGGGTTACCGAGGGTCGAAGCGTAGACCATACTCTCGCTGGCGCCGCCGAACACGACCTGTTTCTTGCTGAGCGAAACGAGGTCCATGTACTGGTAAGCAGCCACATTGGAGTTCGCGGTCTTACCAATGCTGGCGCGAAGTTTCAGGAGGTCAATACCGTTTACATCGAACCAGTCTTCCTTGTTAATGGCCCAACCTGCCGAGACGCCGGGGAGGGCAACCCAGCGGGCGCCGCTCTTGCCTTCGAATACATAGGATCCGTCGTAACGGAAGGAGGCCTCGAGGAGGTATTTGTCTTTGTAGGAATAGTTCACACGGGCGGCATAACCAGCGACTCTTGTGTGACCGCTGTAGCCGCTGATAGCAGGGATCTTCTCAGAGCCGTCGCCGGTCTGGTTGGTGACGTAGTTTAGTTCGTCCTGCTGGACGAAGTCGAGGCCGTAACCGGTAGCGCCAAAGGCATGGGAACGGTTCTCCCGGGTCTCGAGAAGGGCGAGGGCATGGATCTTATGGCCTCCGAATTCGCCGTCGTAGTCAATGCTGGTTTGGGTGTTAATGTTCCAGCTCCACGCGCCTCCCTCCGTCTGGGAGATGGTGGTTCCGCGGGCATCGTTCGAGAGGGAGTAACTGAGGTCTGTCACACCCGCCGTGGGCAAGGTAAGAACTGCAGTGTAGTAAGGAGTCGCCAGTTGCTTTCCGAATTGGAACGCTGCGTCGAACGAGACCATTTCCTTAAGCGAAAGCCCCTTGACGAACGGGACGTCGTACTTAAGGGACATGTCGCTCTGGAGGTAAGTGTAACGGGTGTCCTGACGGCCGGTTTCCTCGGATGCAGCCAGAGGGTTGACCCACGACGATGCGGTCCTGGTCGATACTGGGTAGACCGTGCCCCTGATTTCGTAGGTCTCGGGGACGTACGGGAGAGCGCGGACGGCCTGCTGGGGAATGTTAGACCAATCGCCCGGATCTGCGGAGAAACCCGGACGGTGGCGCTGCTCCAGACGGGCGGCGACATTCATTCCGAAGGTCAGGTCGTCGGTTATCTTCGCGTCGACATTTGAGCGGAGGTTGTAACGCTGGTACCAGAAGTTATTCACGTTACCTTCCTGGTCATAGTAACCGAGGGAAGTGAAGAACTTCACCTTTTCGTTACCACCGGTAGCACTTATGTTGTGGTGCTGGGTTGTTCCTGTCCCGAAGGTCTTGGAATACCAGTCTGTATTTCCCCAGCCATGGGTACCTTCCTGCATCCACTGGACGTGCTGCGCGGTAAAGACGGGAGTGAATTCTGTGTCGAAAGCGTCGCAATCGAGCTCGTAGGCCTTGTTGTACCAGTAGGCATACTCGGGGCCGTTGAGCAGGCGGAGCATGTTCGTATTCTGGCTGATACCGAACTCGCCGTTGTAGGAGATACGGGTCTTCTGGACATCTCCCCTCTTAGTCGTGACGAGAATGACGGCGCTGGAGTTCAGACCGTACATCGCGGCGGAGGTAGCGTCCTTAAGGACCGATATGCTCTCGATTTCGTTGGGCTCGATTTCGTTGAGGTCGCGCGGGACTCCGTCGACTATGCAGATGGCGCCCTGACCGCGGACGAGCAGCGAGGCGGCATCGGCGCCTGGCTGGCCGCTCTCCTGGAGAGCGACGACACCCGCAACGCGGGTTCCGACCGCGGTCGCTACGCCCACGGCCGGAGCTTTGAGCAGTTCAGCGCCCTTTACAGTCGAGACCGCATTGGTCAGCGAGGCCTTCTGTTGGGTTCCGTAACCGACCACCACAACTTCATTCAGAACGGTGGAGTCGTCTTCGAGTGTTACGTTGATTGTTTTACGGCCGTTGATCGCGACGGTTTGGGTCTTCATTCCGAGGAATGCGAATTCGAGAGTTGCGTTGGGAGCCGCCTCAATCCTGTAGAGACCGTCGAAATCGGTGATTACGCCGTTTTGTGTGCCGGACACGAAAACCGAAGCTCCTGGGATGGGTTCCCCTTGAGAGTCAGTTACTTTGCCCTGCACGATGTGCTGCGCGAAAGCCGTAATGACCGACAGCGGCAGCATCAATGCAATTAGGAGCAAACGCCTTGGTTTCATTGAGTGTCTTAGGTTAGTAATGTGGTTCAATACCCAAAGATACTAAAAAACATATATTTTCTGTACATTTGTACAAACTGAAACCAATACTAACCCATATGACAGACAGAAGAACTTTCCTCAAGACGGCTGCAGCAGCGACGGCGGCCGCCGCCGCGGCGCCGCTCCTGTCGGGCTGCTCGGAAGCACCCGCAATCGAAGGCGCAGACCGTGGAACGTGGCTCATTGTACCCAAAAATCAGGGGCTCAGGATCACCGGCACTTTCCTCGATGAGATATCCCATGACATCCCCCACCAGAACTGGGGCCCTGTAGAGTGGGACCAGGATTTCCTCAACATGAAGGCTATCGGCATCGATACTGTAATTATGATCCGAAGCGGCTACCGCAAATTCATCACGTGGCCGAGCGAATACCTCATGAAGAAGGGCTGCTATATGCCTTCGATGGACCTTCTGGAGCTCTTCCTTACCCTTGCCGACAAACACGGGATGAAGTTCTACTTCGGTCTGTATGATTCTGGTCGCTATTGGGACACCGGCGATATGATGTACGAAACCGAGGTCAACAAATTCGTTATCGACGAAGTCTGGAAGAACTATGGTCACCACAAGAGCTTCCAGGGCTGGTACATCTCCACCGAAATCTCACGCGCAACAAAGGGCGCGGTCGACTGCTTCTACACCATGGGTAAGATGTGTAAGGACGTAAGCGGCGGCCTTCCCACCTTCATTTCCCCTTGGATCGACGGCAAGAAAGCAGTGGATGCAGCAGGCGGCAATCTGACAAAGGAGCAGGCCGTAAGCGTGCAGCAGCACGAAAAAGAGTGGGATGAGATATTCTCGGGCATCCACGAAGTGGTAGACGCAGTCGCCTTCCAGGACGGCCACATCGACTACGACGAACTCGACGCCTTCTTCTCTGTAAACAAAAAGCTTGCAGACCGCTACGGAATGCAGTGCTGGACCAACGCCGAGACCTTCGACCGTGACATGCCGATCAAATTCCTCCCGATCAAGTTCGACAAACTGCGCCTCAAACTGGAGGCAGCGGCTCGCTGCGGCTATGACAAGGCTATCACCTTCGAGTTCTCGCACTTCCTTAGCCCTCAGTCGGCCTACCTCCAAGCAGGACACCTTTACGACCGTTACAAAGAATACTTTAACATTAGATAACTATGGCTACTAAAACTGAAAACGTAAACATGGGATACGTCGTATTCCTGGCAGTCGTCGCCGCCATCGGCGGCATCCTGTTCGGTTACGACACGGCGGTTATTTCCGGAACGACCAAGGCGGTTACTACCCAGTTCGCCCTCAACACCATTCAGGAAGGCTGGTACGTAGGCTGCGCCCTTATCGGCTC
Source organism: Bacteroidales bacterium (assembly GCA_017617035.1). Classification (GTDB taxonomy): domain Bacteria; phylum Bacteroidota; class Bacteroidia; order Bacteroidales; family UBA932; genus Cryptobacteroides. The sequence goes on along the minus strand of JAFZWV010000001.1, from coordinate 7,040 downwards.
GATCATCGGTGTTTTGGTCGCAGGTATGCTTTCCGACGGAATAGGCCGTAAAAGGACCATGCTCATAGCCGCCCTGATGTTCAGCATCTCGGCCTTCGGCTGCGCTGTAGCCGGGAACTTCTCGCAGCTCGTCGTATTCCGCATGTTCGGCGGCTTCGGTATCGGCGTAGTGTCGATAGTCTCCCCCATGTATATTTCGGAAGTTGCTGTCGCCAGCAAGCGTGGAACCCTGGTAGCCCTTTATCAGCTGATGATCACCCTCGGCTTCCTGCTCGCCTACCTCGTCAACTTTATTATCTATAAAAATGTCGACGAAAGCGTAAGCGGCTCGCTGATGACCAACATGTTCAACTCCGAGTACTGGAGGGGCATGCTGGGCTGCAACCTTATACCCGACATCATCTTCCTGGTGGTGATCTTCTTCATCCCTGAGAGCCCGCGCTGGCTGCTCGTCAAGGGCCGCGGCCCCGAGGCTTCGGCTATCCTCCAGAAGATCTACATCACCGAAGAAGAGGCCTCCAAGCAGGCCGGAGAGACTCTCGAGGCCATCGGCAGCGAGGTCAAGGCCAACTGGAAGGAAATCTTCGAGCCCGGCATCTTCCGCGCCGTCCTTATCGGCTGCGCCATCGCCATACTCGGCCAGTTCATGGGCGTGAACGCCGTCCTCTACTATGGTCCGAAGATCTTCGAAGACGCCGGCATGACCGGAGACGTCTCGCTGCTCTCGACCGTGCTCGTAGGCGCCGTGAACTTCTTGACGACCATCATCGCCACAATCATAATCGACAAGGTAGGCCGCAAACAGCTGGTCTACTGGGGTGTAAGCTCCATGATCGTCTGCCTCCTCGCTATCGCGCTCTACTTCTTCAAGGGAGCGGCCCTCGGCCTTGGGAACGGCTTCTTGCTTGCCTTCTTCCTGCTCTACGTCTTCTCGACCGCCATCTCGATCAGCGCGGTGGTGTTCGTCATCCTTTCGGAGATGTATCCCAACCGCGTACGCGGCCTTGCGATGAGTATCGCAGGCATGGCGCTCTGGGTGGGAACCTACCTCATCGGCCAGCTTACGCCGTGGTTCCTTGCGAACCTTACCCCGGCCGGCACCTTCCTCATGTTCGCCGTCATGTGCGTGCCGTACATGCTCATCATGTGGAAGCTCATGCCTGAGACTACCGGCATGACCCTCGAGGAAATCGAGCGCTACTGGAAGAGCAAAGGCAGGAAATGAACAAGCGCATAGCTTCCATCGACGCCCTTCGCGGAATCGCCATCGTCATGATGATCATGGCCTCCGCGATAGGTTGGGGCGCGGGGCTTCCGGCATGGATGTTCCACTGCCAGTGTCCCCCGCCCACCTATGCCTTCAATTTCGCGGTCAAGGGCATTACCTGGGTGGACCTGGTATTTCCATGGTTCCTGTTTTCGATGGGCGTAGCCATCCCCTTCGCGCTGGGCGCCAGGCTCCGCAGGGGTGAGAGCCTTGGGCGCATCTCGCTCGGGCTCGTCCGGCGCTGGCTTACACTCGCGGCCTTCGGCCTGGTGCTCGGCAACGCCGGCCTTGTAGCGGACTACCATAGCTGGAGCGCCTGCCTGCTGAGATTCGGTATTTGGTGCGGCTTATTTTTGGCGCTATGGCGCGTCCCAGCCAGAAATTCCTCGACTTCGCTCGGAATGACAATCAATCTCGCCGGGGTCTTTATTATCATCGCGATGCTGTTTGTGGAGCGGTTTGTCTTCGGCGCGGCGCTCGAGCTGCACCACATCGACATTATCATCATGGTGCTGTCGCTGGTGGCGCTGCTGGGAGGCTTTGCCTGGCTGCTTACTCGCGGCAGGCTCGCTTGGAGGTTGGTTATCCTCGCCGTGGTCTTTATCACCAAGGAGGTTAACTGGCATACTCACGCCCTCGATGTGCTGGCCTTTCCCGACTGGATAGACTGGCTTTTCCGCTGGTCATACGTACAGTACCTGCTGGTCGTTCTGATCGGCACCGTCATAGGCGATATCCTGATGGCGGCCTCCGAAGCAGGCCCGTCCGCGGTTTGCGAGTCCCCCGCCGACAGCAAGACCGTCATCGCCGCCGGGCTGTGTTTCCTGATGACCCCGCTCTCGCTGTGGGGCTTTTTCACGCGCCACATCTGGATACTCCTGATCGCGGTCTTCATCCTCGGTGCCCTGGCTATGTGGCTCACGCGCGAGGACAAGTCGGCATGGTCGATAATCATGCGCATAGGCTTTGCCTGCTTGCAGTTCGGCATCGTGTTCGATCCCATCGACGGCGGGATCACAAAAGACCATGCAAACATCAGTTACATGCTCTCCACCGCCGGTCTCGCGTGTCTGATGACCGCTTTCCTTCTGTGGTGCGAAAGCCGGCGTCCGCTCAGCCTCAACCTTACGATGATAGGCCAGAACCCCATGGTAGCATATACGGTTACGGGCTTTGTCATTATGCCCTTGCTTTACCTGGTTGGTTTCAGCGCCTTCGATCAGCTGACCGTCGGCAATCCCCTGCTGGGTTTCCTTCGCGGAGTCATTATCGTCTGTCTGATGGTAGCCCTTACCTGCCTGTTCACCCGACGGAAAATCTTCTGGCGCAGTTAAAAAAAGGCGGCCCGATCGGGTCGCCTTTTTTTACTATGGGTTTATGGGTTACTTGCTGAAGGTCACCTTTCCGAAGACCTTGAGTGAACCGTCGATGATGTAGGCTGCAAGATTGCCTTCTTCGACATGGAGCGCGACGTCGCTAGCCTGAGGCGTGTAAGCGAAGATAGAGGAATCGGCATCGAGTCCTTCCGTGGTAAGAATCGGGACAGGTATTTTTGCGGCAGTCTCTACGCTTGCTCCGTTACCTTTCATAAACCAGAGGTCGGAAGCAATATCCCAGCAAGGGAAGTAAGACATACCGAGGGCAATGCTGTAAACCTCGCCGCCCCAATCGATGGACGCGTAGCTGGTGATTCCGCTTTCCCAGGTATAACCAGGATCCATTACAGGGCTCCATGACGAGCCGTTGTAGAACAAGAGCTTGTACTGTCCGTCATATCCTCCGAACATGAAGCCGTCGGAAACGCGCGGTCCTACAGGAGCGAAGATACAACGGAAGGAATCCCAGCAGGTGTGCGAAGCGAGATGTTCGGGAGCGATGTCGCCCGTAGGCTTTGAGATATAAACGCCTTCGCCGTTCTTCTCCCATGCGGCAGAGCCGGAGCCCACGTTCCAGTAGAGGCAGACGTTCTTTCCACCGTAGTTGGGAGCACCGCCTCCAAAGGTAGTAACAACCGCCTGACCGTAGACATCACCCTTAGCCTTGATGTTGTTCAGACCATATCCATAGTAAGGGTTGGGATAGTAAAGCAGAGTCTTCTGCTGGTTCTGATCAGAACTAGGCATTACGATGACATACATACCTTCGGTGTACATACCGTCGAGAAGAATCAGGAGGTTGCCTGCATCATCGGTGGTAATACACTTAATAGTATGGCCGTCGGTTTCCATGGGAACTTCGCCCAATACTGTTCCATCAGCAGGATTAACCATAAAGAGTGCGGAACCGTTGCAGAGCAGCAAAGCGCTATTATAGATCGCCACCGAGTAGTTGGTCGAACCCGCGACGATATCGTCGGGAATGGTGAAGATCCAGTCGAGGCTGACTTTACCCTTCTGAGACAGGTAAACTCTTACGGGCATATCCTCGGTCTCGCCTGTTTCTTTTCCTTCGTCATCAAGGATAGGAACCTGGATTGCAGGAACAGTGAACTTCACATAGGCCTCGCGTGCATCGAACTCAGGGTTGGCCTGAACGGTGAATGTACCGGTGGTTTCATTGAGAGTGAACGCAGCCCACTCTTCGAATTCATCATAAGTCTTAACATTGAATTCGGTGTTGGTTGAAATAGTGAAGGAAACCTGTCCGCCGGCGGGGCCGATCTCAAGTTGGCTTTCACTTACTTCGAAGAACGGGACGAACTCGCCGTTCTGGGTAATGGTCACGACAACATTGTCGAGGCCTTCGGGCTTGAGGGTAAGCTTGATCTCGCGGCTTGAGTTCTTCTCCTCAAAAGCCTTGACGGTTACCTTGACGAAGGTGTCTTCGGCCGAGCCGGACTTGACATTAAGGGTAGCGACGGAAGATTCTACGTCCAGGGATGCAGCCCAGTCGACGGTAGATGTGAATTCAACCTTTACTTCTCCACCGGCCTGGTCTATCGTAACGGCCGCATTTGAGGTCAGAGTAAACTCACCCTTTCCAGTGGGGCCGTCGGGTCCGTCAGGCTTGTCCGGAGTAACCTCCGGCTCCTGGCATCCGAAGACAAATGCTAAAGCGCAAAGCGCCATTAATACTTTTTTCATAATGTTTTTGGTTATTAAGTGGTTAATTGATGTAAACGCAACTTGCGACCGAACGCTGTTTCCCGTCGGAAGACTTGATGAGTTCCCTGCCGCCGGCCAGCATCATTGAGGAGCCGCCGCCGTCGAGGTTGATGGCGTCCGTGCAGCCGTAGTCCTTGAGGATACGGGCCACCTCGGCCGTGGTGAATCCGGGTACGTCCGGGGTCATGTTCCTGCCCTCGCATACGAACAGTACGAGGTGCTTGTCCGATGTGATGCCTATTGCGGTTCTGGGGTGACGCTCGGTACAGCCGATGCCACTCGAACCGTCGAACAACTCGAAGCGGTAGGTGTTCTTGATCTCGCCGCCCTTGAGCAGCACGGGGCCGCCGCCGATGCCGTTGACCGCCTCGTAAGCCACTCCCTTCACGGGGAAGGTGGCGCTCGGGGTCTTCAGCGGCCTGTCGGACCAGAGATTCTCGGCCGGCTCCTGGTAGATCCAGTGTTCGCTAAGGCTCTTGTAGTACGACCATGCCGCCTCGAAGCTGCCGTCGGAGTGCTCAAGGAACACGGCGCGGGTCGGGTAGTAGATCGAGACCCAGTCCTGCGACGCATAATTGATATTGGTCGAGAGCAGATCGCCGTTGTTGGCGGCAAGGCTGGCGGCATAGCGTTTCCCGCCGTCGGAGAAGAAGAAGCCGCCGTTGATCACCACCGCCGGGCTACCCTTGTCCGAATAGACCTGGCCGGGCGTCTTGAACGAATCGGTAGTCCCCTGGGTTCCGATGTCCTTGATTCCCCAGACATGGAAGGAGGTCTGCGAGAGGTCGACATCGGCGATAAAGGCCACGGCGTTCTGGTCCTGCAGCTTTGCGGGGGCCTTAAGAATCTTTACATATGCGGGCAGCTTGCCATATTCGGCAGTTACATCCGCCCACTCCGGGGCGGAAGGGCCGACGGGGTCGATGGGATCGACCGTCCCGGACGTATCCGACTGCGCTACCGTATCGGCCGGAGCTGGATCTTGCCATGGCCATGGAGGTACGGTGCTGCCTTTTTTCTCGTCGCATCCGGCAGCCAGAAGGAGCAGGAACGACAAGGCGTAAACGAATGATGGATTCTTCATCGTTTTAGTGTTATCTTCCTCAAAGGTACAAAAAAAATGGACTCCTGCCTGACAGAAGTCCATTTTTGTGGGCTATGCCTCCGAATTACTCAGCTTTGGGCTCTTCGGCGGCTGCCTCGGCGGGAGCCTCTACAGGAGCCTCCTCGGCCTTGGCCTCAGCCTTCTTGGTGCTGCGACGGGTGGTCTTCTTGGCGGCTGCCTTAGGAGCAGTTGCAAGAGCGGCCTCGTTGAAGTCTACGAGTTCGATAAGAGCCATTTCGGCTGCATCTCCCTGACGGAAACCGAGGTGAAGTACGCGGGTGTATCCACCGGGACGGTCTGCGATCTTGGGAGCGACGGTGCGGAAGAGCTCCGCAACGGCTGCCTTATCCTTCAGGTAGCTGAACACAACACGACGGCTGTGGGTGCTGTCGTCTTTGCTCTTGGTGATGAGGGGCTCGACATAGCTCTTGAGAGCCTTAGCCTTAGCTACGGTTGTAGTGATCCTCTTCTTCAGGATGAGCGACGATGCGAGGTTCGCAAGGAGAGCCTTGCGATGGCCGGCCTGACGTCCGAGATGGTTGATAGATCTATTGTGTCTCATCGTTATACGTTCTTTTTCTTGGGTTCAATATTGTACTTGGTAACATCCATTCCGAATGAGAGGTGGTTCTGTTCTACGAGAACGTCGATCTCATTGAGCGACTTGCGGCCGAAGTTGCGGAATCTCATAAGTTCGCTCCTCGAGTAGGATACGAGGTCTGCGAAGGTATCGATATCAGCAGCCTTGAGGCAGTTGAAAGCTCTAACGGAAAGACCCACGTCGGAGAGCTTGGTCATGAGGAGGTGCCTGATATGCAGGCTCTCTTCGTCAAGCTCCTTGCTGTCGGACTCTACAAGGGTGTCGAGAGACACCTTCTTGTCGTCGGTGAACAGCTTGAAGTGGTAGATAAGGATGTTTGCTGCGTCCTGGAGAGCGGCATCAGGCGAGATGCTGCCGTCGGTCACAACCTCGAGGTTGAGCTTCTCGTAGTCGGTCTTCTGCTCCACACGCCAGTTCTCAACTGTCCAGTTGACCTTGCGGATAGGAGTGTAGATAGCGTCTACGGGGATAGTACCGATGGGAGCGTTGTCGTCTCTGAGTTCGTCTGCGGGAACAAAACCGCGACCCTTGGTAATAACGATAGCGATTTCGAGCTTTACAGAAGGCTCAAGAGAGCAGATGTGCTGTTCAGGATTCAACACCACGAAAGAAGACAATCCCTTGGAGATGTCCTCTGCGGTAAACTCGGGCTTGCCGCTGATGACGATATTCACCGTTTCAGTGTCGACGCTTTCGACCATTCTCTTGAAGCGGACCTGCTTGAGGTTGAGGATGATGTCCTGCATACCCTCGATCACGCCGGGGATGGTCTGGAACTCCTGCTGAACGCCGGAGATCCTGATCTGACTGATGGCGAATCCCTCCAAAGAAGCGAGAAGGATGCGGCGAAGGGCGTTGCCGATGGTCTGTCCGTAGCCCGGCTCAAGAGGGCGGAACTCGAAACGACCGACGGTGTCAGTGCCTTCGAGCATTATCACCTTGTCAGGTTTTTGAAATGCTAAG
>JAFZWV010000008.1 GCA_017617035.1 Bacteroidales bacterium | reverse complement strand
TTCGGGGCTCGCGCCCCGATCAGAGTGTAAAAAATCCCGCTCTCTCTCAAGCGGGATTGCAAAGGTAGTAACTAAAATTGAATTTCCAAATTATTTTTTAAAAAATTTGAAAAATTACATCATTCCGCCTGCAGGCATAGCAGGAGCGGCGGCTGCGGGCTCTGGAATGTCGACAATTCCACACTCTGTGGTAAGGAACATTCCTGCTACGGAAGCAGCGTTCTCCAGGGCAACACGTGCGACCTTGGTCGGATCGATAACGCCTGCCTCGAACAGTTTGACGAATTCGCCGGTGCGCGCATTATAGCCGAAGTCGTCTTTCCCCTCGCGTACCTTATTAATAATAACGGATCCGTCTTCGCCCGCGTTGGCTGCGATTTGACGCAGAGGCTCTTCGATAGCCTTGGCGATGATGTGTATACCGGTGGTCTCGTCTTCATTGTCTCCGGTCAGGCCGGCGAGCACGGAAGCGGCACGGATGTAGGCCACACCGCCGCCCGGGAGGTAACCCTCCTCGACTGCAGCGCGGGTAGCGTTGAGTGCATCCTCGACGCGGTCCTTCTTCTCCTTCATCTCAACTTCGGTGGTAGCGCCCACGTAGAGCACTGCTACACCGCCGGCGAGCTTACCGAGACGCTCTTTGAGCTTCTCCTTGTCGTACTCGGAGGTAGTGAGGTCGATCTGCTTGCGTATCATTTCGGCCCTGGCGGCGATATCTTCCTTAGAGCCGGCACCGCCAACGACGGTAGTATTCTCCTTGGTGATGGTGACCTTTTCGGCATGGCCAAGCATGTCGGGGGTCATGTTCTCGAAGGTGAAGCCCTTCTCCTCACTGATCACGGCAGCGCCGGTGAGGATAGCGATGTCCTGGAGCATTTCCTTGCGACGGTCGCCAAAGCCCGGTGCCTTGACGGCTGCGACCTTGAGAGATCCGCGGAGCCTGTTCATGACCAGGGTCGTAAGCGCAGTGCCGTCAACGTCCTCAGCGATGATGAGCAGTTCCCTTCCCTCACGCGCTACGGGTTCGAGCACAGGCATGATATCCTGAATGTTTGAGATCTTCTTGTCGGTAAGCAGGATGGCGGGGTGATCGAGCACTGCCTCCATCTTGTCGGGGTCGGTCATGAAGTACGGGGAGATGTAGCCCCTGTCGAACTGCATGCCCTCGACCACCTTCACCTCGGTCTCAGTGCCCTTGGCCTCCTCGACGGTAATCACGCCGTCGGTTCCGACCTTGGACATGGCGTCGGCGATGAGCTTGCCGATATGGGAGTCGTTGTTTGCCGAAACGGTTCCGACCTGCTCGATCTTCGAGTAGTCGTCGCCTACCGGCTGGCTGTGTTTCTTAAGTTCAGCGACAACGGCGTCGACCGCCTTGTCGATGCCCTTCTTCAGGTCCATAGGGTTTGCGCCCGCGGTCACGTTCTTGATGCCCACGTTGATGATGGCCTGGGCGAGCACGGTAGCGGTGGTAGTACCGTCGCCGGCCTGCTCGTTGGTCTTGGACGCAACTTCCTTGACCATCTGTGCGCCCATATTCTGGAACTTGTCCTCAAGCTCGATTTCCTTCGCGACAGTTACGCCGTCCTTGGTAACCTGAGGAGCGCCGAATTTCTTATCGATAACTACATTACGGCCTTTCGGTCCGAGTGTAACCTTAACTGCATTTGCAAGTGCGTCCGCACCTTCCTTCATCGAAGCGCGTACGTCCACATCGAATTTGATTTCCTTTGCCATAATTACAGAGTAGCTAAAATGTCAGACTGTTTCACGATGAGGTATTTCTTGTCGTCGACGGTTACCTCAGTACCTGAATACTTACCGTAGAGAACGACATCGCCGACTTTAACTTCCATCGGTTCGTCCTTCTTTCCAGGACCGGCTGCGACTACCGTGCCCTGCTGGGGTTTCTCTTTAGCTGTGTCGGGAATATAAATACCCGAAGCGGTCTTGGTCTCAGCCTCTTTCGGCTCGATCACGACTCTGTCTGCAAGTGGTTTGATCATGATATGATAGATTTTAGTTGTTTTCTGACTGTAAATACGTCAATCCCCGTGCCATTGACAAAATGTCAGAGACACGGGAAGCGACTGGAGTTCCGCTGAGGGGTGATGTCTGCGATTAATACGCAAATAAGGGTTTATCGGCAGTGAGTTTAGCAACCTCGGCGCGGACAAGTTTAAGCAGCTCGAGGTGCTTGGGGGCAAGGATGGGATCCGAGGCCTTGGCCTGGGGGTCAACCCATGTTGCGCATGAGGTCAGGACTTCATCAATCAGCGCGACAATCTTCGGCATATCATCTTCCTTGAAACCGCGGGTTGTGATAGCCGGCGTACCGATACGCAGGCCCGAAGTCAGGAACGGGCTGCGGGTATCGTCCGGGACCATGTTCTTATTGACGGTGATATCGGCCGCGACCAACTCGCGCTCCGCCACCTTTCCGTTGAGTCCGGGGAACTTCGAGCGCAGGTCTATGAGCATGAGATGGTTATCGGTTCCGCCGCTGACGAGCTTGTAGCCACGTGCGAGGAAAGCCTCGGCCATGGCGGCAGCGTTTGCCTTCACCTGCATCTGGTACACCGCGAACTCGGGCTGCAGCGCCTCGTAGAACGCGACAGCCTTCGCGGCGATGACATGCTCGAGCGGACCGCCCTGGACGCCCGGGAAGACCATGGAATTGAGCACGGCGCTCATCATCTTCACCTCGCCCTTCGGAGTGCGGCGCCCCTGCGGGTCCGGGAAGTCCTGGCCCATGAGGATAATACCGCCGCGCGGACCGCGAAGCGTTTTGTGGGTCGTGCTCGTCACTATATGCGCATAGCGAACCGGATTCTTAAGCAGGCCGGCTGCAATCAGTCCGGCGGTATGGGCCATGTCGACCCAGAGAATCGCGCCAACTTCGTCGGCTATCGCGCGCATGCGTTCGTAATCCCATTCGCGCGAGTACGCGGAAGCGCCGCCGATAATGAGCTTCGGCTTGCACTCGCGGGCGAGCTCTTCCATCCTGTCATAATCGATCAGGCCGGTCTTCGGGTCGAGGCCATAGGGCACGGCGTGGTACAGGAGGCCCGACGCGTTCACGGGCGAGCCATGCGTAAGGTGTCCGCCGCAGCTAAGGTCCAGGCCCATGAAGGTATCGCCCGGATTGAGAACGGCCATGGTCACGGCCATGTTCGCCTGCGCACCAGAATGAGGCTGGACGTTGGCCCAGCAGGCGCCATACAGCGCTTTCAGACGGTCGATTGCCAGCTGCTCGATCTTGTCTACCACCTCGCAGCCGCCGTAATAACGGTGTCCGGGATAGCCTTCGGCGTATTTATTTGTACAGACTGAGCCCATGGCGCGGAGCACCTGCTCGCTTACATAATTCTCAGATGCAATCAGTTCCAGCCCGCCGGCCTGACGCTCGCGCTCATTCTCAATGAGGTCGAAGATTTGTTTGTCCTGTTTCATATTAACACAAAGATAATCATTAAATTTGCCATCATCAATCATGAAAGACAGAAAACTTCTGAGCAGCGAAATGGGGCGTGTAAGTCCCGAGCAGTACAAGGTTCTTCCTGAATCCGGGATGGTCATTGTGCTGGATAATATAAGGAGCGCGCATAACGTAGGCAGCGCCCTCCGGACAGCCGACGCCTTCAAGGCGGACAAAGTCTGGCTGTGCGGCATCTGCGCCTGCCCGCCCTCGGCGGAAATCCACAAATCCGCCCTCGGAGCGGAAGACAGTGTCCCCTGGGAGCACGTCGACGATGCCCTCGGACTAGTAGCACGCCTCCGCTCGGAGGGGTTCACGGTCGTCGCGGTCGAGCAGACCGTAGGGTCCCGCTCGCTGGCCGACTTCTCCCCCGAGCCCGGCGCGCGCTACGCCTTCATCTTCGGCAACGAAGTTGACGGTGTCCAGCAGAGCGTTGTCGATGCCGCTGATTTTTCTTTGGAAATTCCCCAATTCGGAACCAAACACTCCCTAAACGTTTCCGTCAGCGTCGGAGTCGTCCTCTGGCACTGGCGGCTGAGGCGTGGAAGATAAGTCTCTATTAATCAGGTAATTATAAAAATTAGGTCTCTCGAAAACGAGAGACCTAATTTCATTATTTAACTGTGTATCAGGAGGTTACCATCCACGCACAAATTAGTCGTTCTGCTTAATTGCAGCCTGAGCTGCAGCGAGGCGAGCGATAGGCACACGGAACGGAGAGCAGCTGACGTAATCCAGACCGATCCTATTAAAGAAGTTGATCGAATCGGGATCGCCGCCATGCTCGCCGCAGACACCGCACATGAGGCCCTGGCGCTTGCTGCGTCCGGCAGTGATACCGTACTCAACGAGCTTGCCAACGCCCTTGACATCGATAGTCTGGAACGGGTCGTTGTCGAGGATCTTGTTTCCAAGGTAGTCGCCCATGAAGGTTCCTACGTCGTCACGGCTGAAACCGAAGGTCATCTGGGTGAGGTCGTTGGTACCGAAGCTGAAGAACTCAGCGGTACGAGCCATACGGTCTGCGGTAAGGGCAGCACGAGGGATCTCGATCATAGTGCCGAAGTGGTAATCGATCTCCTGGCGGGTCTTGGCCTCGACCTCGAGACGGATCTTCTCGCAGTGGCTCTTCTGGAACTCAAGCTCACGAGCGGAAACGGTAACAGGGATCATGATCTCGGGCTTCGGGTTCAGACCTTCTGCCTTAAGCTCTGCGGTTGCAGTGAAGATAGCCCTGTACTGGGTCTCAGCGATAAGAGGATAGGTAACATGGAGACGGACTCCGCGGTGACCCATCATAGGGTTCACTTCGTGGAGGCTCTCGCCACGCTTGTCGACCTCGTCGACGCTGATGCCGAGATCCTTTGCGAGCTCAGCCCTCTTGTCCTCGGACTTCGGAACGAACTCATGCAGAGGCGGGTCAAGGAGACGGAACACAACCGGTTTACCGTCCATGATCTTGAGGGTAGCCTTGACAGAAGCCTTGATGAACGGCTCGAGCTCGGCGAGAGCGGCGACGCGCTCTTCCTCGGTCTCGCACATGATCATCTTGCGGAGCTTTGCGAGAGGGGTCTCGCTGTTCTTTCCGTAGAACATGTGCTCGATACGGAAGAGGCCGATACCCTCAGCGCCAAAGCTGACAGCGCGCATTGCGTCCTCCGGAGTATCTGCGTTGGTGCGGATACCGAGGCGACGATATTTGTCGACGATATTCATGAAGCGGATGAACAGAGGGTTCTCCGATGCGTCCATAGTGTCGATCTTAGCTGCATAGACAGCGCCCTTTGCGCCGTTCAGAGAGAGCCAATCGCCTTCCTTGTAAACGCCGTTGTTGCCTTCGAAGCTGACGGTCTTGTTCTCGAAGTCGATCTTCATGGCCTCGCAGCCCACGATGCAGCACTTACCCCAGCCGCGTGCGACGAGCGCAGCGTGTGAGGTCATACCGCCGCGGGTGGTAAGGATACCTGCGGAAGCGCGCATACCCTCGATGTCCTCGGGAGAGGTCTCCTCACGGATGAGGATAACCGGCTTCTTCTTTGCGGCAGCGGCCATGGCGGCCTCGCTGGTGAATACGATGGTTCCCACTGCTCCACCGGGAGATGCGGGCAGACCCTTCGCGATAACGGCAGCCTTCTTCTCGGATGCGGGATCGAGGATAGGATGAAGGATTTCGTCGAGCTGGACGGGAGAGACGCGCATGACGGCGGTCTTCTCATCGATCATGCCCTCGTCGAGCATGTCCATAGCCATCTGAAGGGCAGCGATACCGGTACGCTTACCGATACGGCACTGGAGCATGTAGAGGTGCTTGTCCTGGATAGTGAACTCGATGTCCTGCATGTCGTGGAAGTGATCCTCCAGACGCTTGCGGATGCCGTCGAGCTCTGCATAAACCTCGGGCATGGCCTTTTCAAGGCTCTCGAGATGCTTGTTATGGTCGGTCTTGGTAGCCTCGTTAAGAGGGTTGGGGGTACGGATACCGGCAACCACATCCTCGCCCTGGGCGTTGATGAGCCACTCGCCGTAGAACTTGTTGTCTCCGTTGGCAGGGTTACGGCTAAATGCCACACCCGTTGCGGAAGTTGCACCCATGTTTCCAAATACCATGGACTGGACGTTGACTGCGGTTCCCCAATCATCAGGAATCTTCTCGATGCGGCGGTATGCAATAGCACGCTTTCCGTTCCAGCTCTTGAAGACACCGCCGATCGAGCCCCAAAGCTGGGCCTTTGCGTCGTCAGGGAATTCTACGCCAAGGACTTCCTTGATGCGGACCTTGAAGGCCTCAGCAAGTTCCTTGAGTTCTTCTGCGGTGATGTCAGTATCGAGTTTGTAGCCCTTCTTCTCCTTGAGGTCGGCCATCATACGGTCGAGCTGCTGGCGGATTCCCTGGCCATCTTCAGGCTCAATACCTTCTGCCTTCTCCATGACGACGTCGGAGTACATCATGATAAGACGGCGGTATGCGTCGTAGACGAAACGAGGGTTGCCGGTCTTCTCGATGAGGCCGGGGATAGTTGCGGAGCAAAGACCGATATTGAGGATGGTATCCATCATACCGGGCATCGAGCTGCGTGCGCCCGAGCGGCAGCTGACAAGAAGCGGGTTTTTAGGATCGCCGAACTTCATGCCCATAAGTTTCTCGGTCGCTGCAAGAGCCTCGGCAACTTCTGCCTTAAGCTCCTCGGAGTAACCGCCACCAAGGGCATAGTACTCTGCACAGCATTCTGTAGTGATGGTGAAACCTGCGGGAACAGGCATTCCGAGCCTGCTCATCTCAGCAAGGTTAGCTCCCTTTCCACCAAGGAGCTCTCTCATAGCGCCATCGCCTTCGGCGGTCTTACCACCAAAACGATAGACTCTCTTTTTTGTTTCTGCCATAGTGTTTTAGTATATCTTGTTGTTGTTTTAGTTTCTGCATTGAAGGTTGAAGGATGTGCCATCCAAAAGCGTCAATCGCTTCGCGACCCTAGTCCGGGAAAATGCCGCTTTTGGGTGGCACATCCTTCAACAGTATTTCAAAAAAGGCGGACGAATTTACAAATTATTTGGTTTAAAACCAAATACTCAGCGGACCAGCGATTCAAGGATGCTGCCTATTGCGGGCTTTTGACTCCAGGTCAGTTTTATCTGTTTTGTCTTTGTCGGATGGCCGAGCGGGAAGTACATTACGTCCTGAAGTATGAATTCGGCGTCGAGGTAGTCGAAGTCGTCGTCGCGTATCTGGAAAATGACTCCTGGTACTTCACCGAAGAGCAGTCGCACCACGTCTGATCCGGGGTATGCGCGCAGCAGGTCCGAGAGGTCGAGCTGGGCCCCCACGCCCTCGTAGGTTATGTTGTCCAGCGCGGTCATGAGTCCGCCGTCGCCGACCGTGATGCCGCTTATCGCGATGCGGTCTTCCACAAGCTCACGGACGACCTCGTAGCAGTCCATCAGGTAGTCCGGGTTGTCGACCTGCGGGCATGCTCCGCCCTTGATGCCGAGGGCCTGGGCAAGCAGCGAGCCTCCGAGGCGGTATTCTTCCGTGTCGAAGGGGACGTAGACGATCCAGCTTTCGGGGTCGGGATTGAGGGTCGCTGGGATGGCACGGCCGGCAGCCTGGGGCACTTTCATCGCGATTGCCGGATCACCGTCTTCGCATTCGACGCCACTGAAGCCTATGTCCAGGACGTCGGCATACTCGCTAACCGCACGCACGCTCTCGTAGAGGGCGGACATGCTGCCGATTCCCATCTCGCGCCAGCGCCATGAGGCATCGACCGAAAGCTCAGGGAGGATGAAGTGGCCTGCCGACCAGATCGCATCGGTGAGCACACCGGCCAGGCAAGCACGGGCATACTGGGCCGCGAAGGGGAACTGCAGCTCGCGCTTGGTCTTCTTCACTGCCTTGAGGTAGCTCGAGATCTTTCCTTCGTCGAAGTCGTAGGACAGAATTGCCGGATCGACGGTCTCATCGATAATGGGCTCACCGTCCAGAGGGGGCCTGTTGCGCCCGAGCATCTGGGCCGGAGTGAGTTCTTCGGTCACGCCGTCGATGATAAAACGGGAATCGAATAGCTTATTCATACTAAATTCGTGTAAAATTAGTTATTTTTGAGTTGTATGCAATACGAAAAGAAGATAGAAGAGATTTTCGAGCGACATCCCAGCGTCCAGGTTAACGGCTTCAGTGGCCGTGCCTATAAAGCCGGAATCGATGGGATGCTCGCCTTCGACGCTACTCTCGGCCATCCCTGGAAGTCTTTTCGTTGCATCCATGTAGCCGGAACCAACGGAAAAGGCTCGGTCAGTTCCATGCTCGCCGCCGTCCTCGCCTCCCGCGGACTCCGAGTCGGCCTCTACACTTCCCCACACCTCGTCGATTTTCGTGAACGCATTAAAGTCATAGACGGGTCGGAGAGCCCCCATCCGACCGATAACGATTGTCATTTCGAGCGAAGTCGAGAAATCTCCAAAGACGATGTAATTGAGTTTTTGGAGAAATACGAGAAGGAGACTGAGGAGTTGTCGTTTTTCGAGATTACGACGGGGATGGCGTTCTGGTGGTTTGAGAAGGAGAAGGTTGACGTAGCTGTGATAGAGGTAGGACTTGGAGGAAGACTTGACAGTACGAATGTTATAACGCCGGAATTGTCGGTGGTTACGAGTATCGGTCTTGACCATTGCTCGATGTTGGGCGACACAAGAGCCGAAATTGCATACGAGAAAGCTGGAATCTTTAAGCCCGGAGTTCCCGCATTGGTATGGGGACACGATACCGAAACTGATTCTGTATTTATCAGGCACGCCTCGAAAGTCGGAGCTAAACTATATTTCGCCGACGAACTGGTTGAACCGGTCCATATTGACGGAATGGACCTTCGGGGAGAGTATCAGGATGCGAATGTCCGGACGGCCATCGCCGCGCTTCGGGTGCTCGGCATAGAGCCTGATCTCGAAGCAATTAGGCACACCGCCGCGATTACCGGCCTGCGCGGCCGCTGGGAAGTTCTGCGGACGCGCCCGACCGTCATCTGCGACATCGGGCACAACCCCCCGGCGCTTGCGCAGAACTTCCGCCAGCTCGAAAAGATGCCCGACCTAATCATCGTCTACGGCATAATGGCCGACAAGGCACTTGACGATATCGCCCCGCTGATGCCATTCGGCGCACGCTACATCCTCTGCGCCCCCGACTCCCCTCGCTCGATGCCGGTCGACATCCTTCACCAGCGCCTCGCCGCGCTCCGTCCCGACTTACATCTCCAAACCGCCCCCTCAGTCGCGGACGCCGTCCGCCTCGCCCTGACTCTATCCACCCCTGATACAACAATCTATATCGGAGGAAGCACTTTCGTGGTATCGGAAGCGATTGCCCCTCAGAGCCGCATTTTCCCGGACTAGGGTCGCTTCCAGCCGCGCAGCGGCGTTAAGCGATAGCGGCTCTGAGGAGCAATTGCTTCCACCAATCATACAAAAAAAGGCTGGCCATTTCTGGTCAGCCTTTTCGTATGAAGTAATGTTAATTACTCTGCAGGCTCTTCTGCGGGAGCTTCCTCTGCCTCGGCTGCTTTTGCAGACTCGATGATGACGGCACGGTTGAGCTCGATGGTCGTGAAGCGGTTCTGAGCGCTTTCGTCGATGATGATTTCGAACTGATCCTTGTTCAGACCGTACTTGTCGGTGAGAAGCTTCTGGATGTAGTTGGCGCGCTGCTTCTGGAGCTGCTTGTTGCGACGTGCGGAACCAGTGTTGTGATCGGTAAGACCGGTAACGGTGAACTGGATATCGCTGGTCTGAGAAAGCATAGTCTTCACGATGCGATCGAAGTGCTCAAGTTCCTTGACGGAGAGGGTGGCCTGGCCGATCTCGAAGTAGACGACTGCAGGGGTCTCCATGAGGTTCTTGACGATAGCTTCGTTCTGAGCTGCGTTGGATGCGAGTTCCTCCTTGAGTGCCTCGTTCTCCTTAGCTGCCTCTTCCTGAGCTGCCTCAGCCTCTTCCTTCTCAGCTGCGAGCTGCTCTTTCTCTGCCTGTACGGCTGCGAGAGCTGCTGCTGCCTCAGCTGCTGCTACGGTTGCGGGCATAAGGGCATCTGCCTTGGTCTGCCAACCGGGCTGGTCGCCGAGCTTGTAGGAAACACCTACGGTAGCGATTCCGAGGAGGGAGATACCACTCGCGTTGTGGTAATTTCTAACGAGAGTTGCATCCTTGATGATAATTCCGAGGAGATCGATGTCGAGGTCAAGCCTTTCACTAAGAGCGAGCTTGTTAAGGAAGCCAAGACCTACGCCGAAATCAAAGTGATTCTTATCTCCACTGCCATCAGTATACTTGAAGGGGAGGTAAGCACCAGCGGAAAGGTAAGGGATGAACTGATACTTGCGATCAGCGATGTATCCCTTAGTCTGGTTGGTAACATTCCACATTACGTCACCGTGAACGAAAAGGAACGGATATTCGTCACCTGTTCCAACGTTAGGGCTGTTAAGAACACCGTTGAAGCCGGCGCGGATTCCCCACATAGGATCGAGCCACTTACCGAAGTTGAAGTCAGCCGCGATACCGCCGCCGACGGTCATCCACTGACCCTGGAAAAGGCTCCTGAATCCATTAGCGGAGTGGTTCCAACCGATACCGCCACCAATGAACCAGTTGTCCTTGAAGGAGTTCGAGATAAAGGAATCGGTAGGTCCCTTATCTGATCCAGCCTCAGTTGCCTCCTGTGCGAATGCGGATGCGCCTACGAGCAGGAGAGCTGCGAAAAGAAAAGCTTTAATTTTCATAAGTGTTATAGATTTTGTTAACTATTTCTATTCAAAAAATACACTACTGTTTCGAGCCACAAAGATAGCTATAAAAAATTAATTGTCAAATTATTTCGATTTCTTTTTCCACAATCCATCCCTGGCGTCCGTCGGAGAGCTCAATATTGTTCCAGGAGCCCACGGAATCCAGTACTTTGACTTTTGTCCCTTCATGGAGTATAAACAGGTCTGTACCGGAATTGTTGTCAGGCGCACTGCGAACAACGACAACCGGAGAAACCACTATCGCGGATGATTTCGCAGAATAATCTGAACGCAATCTCAAAGAGAATCCCAGACACATCAGCGCAAGAAGTAACGCGGCCAACCCGGTGAAGAAACCGGTCTTGCGGGCGGCGGAGCTGCGGCCGAGCAGGAAGAGAAGCAGCAGGCCGAGGGCGAAGGCGAGCAGCACGAGGAACACGGCGGCCCAAACGTTGCTGCCGAGGCTGCAGCGGAGCGCCCGTATCCAACCGACCACAAAGAACTCCGGAACGGTCTCGATACGGTCTTTGAGGAAGGTTTGGGCAAACTCCAGATTGTACTTGGCATCGTCATACGAAGGATCGCATTTAAGCGCCTTCTCGTAGTAAAGAATCGCGTGGGAGAGGTCGCCTTCTTTGAAATAGGCTGAGCCCAGGTTGGTGTAGAGAGCAGCACTCTCCTGCCCCTCCGCAACAATTGCAGACCAGGCTTCGCGGGCTGCGGACCAGTCGCCGGAAGCGTAGGCTTCGACGCCTTCGGTCCACAGAGATTCCTTCGCTTCGCTCGGAATGACAGAGGAAGAGGCTGCGCTCGGAATGACAGAGGAAGAGGCTGCGCTCGAAATGACAGAAGGAATCAGCAGCAGCGCGAGCAGGGCGGCAGCGCCGCGAGGCGAGCGCTTCTTCTTCACTGACTCATCTATAGCTGAAATCACCTCCAATGCTGATTTATAATGTGCTTCCATGGCCTCGAAGCCTGCGTCGGGCGCATAGCGGGCGAACTCGCAGGCATCGAGCAGGCCTATGAACTCTTTGATATCCGCCTTGGCGACTCCAACCTCTTCAAGACGCGCAGTTATAGTGTCTTTATCCTGTTCCGAGGCCTCTATGCCGAACTTGTCCGCCACGAAACCCAGAAGGGCGCGGTGCAGCTCCTCATAGAACGCAGTGTAGAGATTGTCTTTCAGGAAGGCGCCGGCCCGGGCAAGGCGCGTGCGCGCCATCTTCGATGCGCCGCGCTTGCGCTCGCCGGCGACGTCGGCCCTGCGGGCCGCCATCTTCCTCAGACCGAGCCATAAAGCCAAAGCTCCCAGGACCAAAACAGCCAGAATAATAAAGAAGGGCGTAGAGCAAACGAAGAAGAAACCTGCTTTCTGCAGACCCGGATCTCCGGTAGCTATGTATCTGATATCTGTGCCCAGATTACGAACGTCCCTGCCCGCGACTCCGGAGAACACCTGCGAAGCACCTCCTGTGGGCTGAAGATCAGACTCCGAACGTGACACCTTGATAGGAATATGTTCCCCGCTGACGGTCACATAATGACCGGCGGAGATATCGTAGTAGCTGAACTCGACCGGCGGGATTACGAAATCGCCGTAGTGACGAGGGATAAAAGGATATTCGAAGACCTTGGAGCCGTCTTTATCGGAAGTCTTCACGTCGTAGGACTCGAAATCCGGAGGGAAGTTCACCTTAGGGGCCTGCACAAGCGCCAGGTTACCCTTGCCGTTAATCGTCACGACCAGCGAAGATGCTTCGTGGGTCGCGAGCGAGTCGCGCCCGACCATGGTCTTAATCGAGAACTTACCCACGCCCCCGCAGAACGACTCCGGCTGGGGCTGAGGCAGCGGGTTGACATGGATAGTGGTCGCCTTGGTCGCGACTCTCTTACGTATGGTGCTGTAGTCGTCCTGGAAGAAGCTGTCGAAAAGGCTGCCCGCCGCCGAACGGTTGCGTACGCGCAGCACGCAGACAAGCTCGGCCGGGTCTATCACCAGATCGCCGCTCTGCTGGGGAATCAGAGTATAGCTGCGAATCGTAGCGACATTATAGATCTGGTCTCCGAGGGTTTCCCTACGGAACTGAATTTCCTGAGGGGCGGCTACGACCTGGCTCCAGAATCCGTCAAACGACGGCACCCTGAAATCTTCGTAACCCCCGATATTCACCCTCTGATAGAGCCTGATAGTAGCCGTAAAGGGCTCGCCGAGCACTACGTTTCGATTGCTGACCTCCAGTCTCATGAATAGGTCCTCTCCCGAGACGGAATATGCGTTCTGCTGATTGGGATTCGAAGTCGCCGCAGCAGCGCCGCTCTTGACGACTTTGACGGTAGGAGAAGAGGAAGTAACCGTCTTATTGCCGATCTTTGCCGTAGCGGCAGGGAGTTGGAAGGTACCCTCTTTACGGGGCATCAGGACATAGGTATAGGACGTCTGGGTTGATTTGGTCGTCTTTCCGTTTACTATGGACAACTGGCTGCTTGTTCCCGTCTGAGGGCCCCACACAAGCTGGAAATCGGCCGGGCACTGCCAGTCGAATGACGAAGGCTTGTTGCCCTCCACCACGAACGTGAGGTTGAACTGCTCGTCCATCGCTACGGCAGACGGCACCTGAACGCTTATCTGCGCAAGAGCTGCAGCCGAGGCCGCCAACAGTAAACTTATAACTGCAATTATCTTTTTCATTACCAATTCTTCTCCTTCTGACGGGTTTTTGCCTGCAGGGCCTTGGCCTTTTCCACCTTCTCCTGAGTCTCCTTTTCCTTAGCCTGGATAGCCTGGAGCATCTGCTGGGCCTGCTGGGGCGATATCTTCTGCTCCTGAGGCTGTTGCTGCTGGTCCTGCTGATCCTGAGGCTGTTCCTTGGGCTGCTGATCTTTATTATCGCCCTCGTCCTGATCTTTCTGATCCTTATTCTGCTGGTCTTGATTCTGCTGTTGCTCCTGATTCTCCTTCATAGCCTTGGCGTAGAGATAATTTTCCTTCGCCTCAAGATCGTCGGGAGTAATCATAAGCGCCTGCTGGAAGTCCTTCATCGCAGTATCATAATC
Organism: Bacteroidales bacterium; assembly: GCA_017617035.1. Classification (GTDB taxonomy): domain Bacteria; phylum Bacteroidota; class Bacteroidia; order Bacteroidales; family UBA932; genus Cryptobacteroides. Next base: position 7,563 of record JAFZWV010000008.1, on the reverse strand, counting down.
TTTCTTCTGCAGGGCTATGTCGCCTGCGTTGAAGTAGTATTTGGCGCCATCGGCAGTCTCCGGGGGAGCCTCTTTGCGGCGGGCCAGCACAGCGCCGGCTCCGTCGTAATCTTTCTGTTTGTACAACGCCGATGCCAGATCGTAGGTAGCTGCGAAGGATGTCGAATCCTTCACCAGGGCGCGGCGATAGTCAAGTTCGGCCTCCTTGTAATTCTGTTTGCCGAACTTGCGGTTGCCGCGCCGCACTTCCCTCTTGTCAGTCTGGGCAGAGAGCGGAAGCGCGACCAGAAGCGCCATACATATATATATAACCTTACGCATCAGTCAAACATCTTTCTGTCGGGCTTACGTTCGCCCACCAATATTTCGATAACGAGAAGCAGCAACGCCAGTGCGAAGAAATACATGTACTGCTCGTCGTATTCCTCAAAAACAACCGACGAGAACTCTTCCCCCTCCATACGGCGGATATCGTCGACTATGGGATTGAGGCCAAATTCATCGTTGCCGGCATGGACATAGGCTCCGCCGCTCGCGGCCGCAACCTTGCGCAGGACCGTCTCGTCGAGCTTGGATACCACAATGTTGCCGTCCTTATCGGTAAGGAGCTGGCCGTCTATGGGAATAGGCTGGCCATGGGTAGAGCCTACGCCTATGGTATAGATTCGAATGCCGCTCTCCCCCGCTTCCTTCGCGGCCGCGACTGCGTCGTCTTCGTGGTTCTCGCCGTCCGTGATAAGGATAATCACGCGGCTCTTTTCGCTTTGGGCGCTGAAGCTCTTCATGGCGGTGTGGATTGCATCGCCTATTGCCGTTCCCTGAACGGGGATGGAGCCCGCGTCGATAGAGCTCAGGAACATCTTGGCCGAGACATAGTCGGTAGTGACCGGTAGTTGCACGAATGAACTGCCCGCGAAGATAATCAGGCCAATGCGGTCGTCGCGGAGCTTGTCCACGATAGCCGAAATAGCCATCTTCGCACGCTCGAGCCTATTAGGAGAGTAGTCCTCCGCGAGCATGGAGTTCGAAACGTCGAGGCATATCATGATCTCGGCGCCCTTTATCTTGCGCTCGCTGAGCTTGGCGCCTATCTGCGGCCTGGCAAGACCGATGACAAAGAACATAAAGGCCAGGGTAAACAAGACGATGCGAACCCAGCCCTTGGCGGAGCTGTAGTGCGGCATAAGGTCTCGCACCATCTTCTCGTCGCCGAAACGGCGTATGCGCCTGCGACGCAGCGACTTAAGCACCGCGTAAACCAGCGGAATAACGGGCACCAGCAGCAGGAGCCACAAATACTGATGTTGAGCAAATAGTATCATGGCATCCTCCTAAGCAAAAGCCTTATAACCAGTTCGGCCAGCAAGCAGATCAGGGCAATCAGGCCGAACTTCCCGAATAGCTCCTGATACACGGGGAACGACTCGACAGTAGTCTTTGCCTTCTCCATGCGGTTTATCTCGCCGTAAATCTCGGCGAGTTTGGTATTGTCGGTGGCGCGGAAATAGCGGCCGCCGGTCTTGTCCGCGATATTGCGCAGCAGGTCTTCGTCAATCTCGACCTGCATCTTGCGGGTCTCCATGCCCCATGGGGTGATGACCGGGTACGGGGCCATTCCGTTGGCGCCCACGCCTATCGTATACACCCTCACGCCGTAGGTTTTCGCAATCTCAGCGGCCGTAAGCGGGGCGATCTCGCCGCGGTTGTTGACGCCGTCCGTGAGCAGGATAATCACCCGGCTCTTGGCGTCGGAGTCGGCCATTCGGGCCACGGCGGTCGCGAGGCCGTTGCCAATCGCGGTGCCGTCTTCGATGAGGTCGGTCTGCACCTCCTTCATGAGGTTGATGAGAGTGGCGCGGTCGGTAGTCAGCGGGCACTGGGTGTAGCTCTCGCCCGCGAACACGACGATGCCCATGCGGTCGCTCGGGCGCTGGGCGATGAACTCGATCGCGATGTCCTTGGCGGCGCCGAGGCGGTTGGGCGTGAAGTCCTGCGCGAGCATACTGGTCGACACGTCCATTGCGAGGACGATGTCGATTCCCTCGGTGTCCGTCTTCTCGACCTGGGTGCTCGAACGCGGGCGGGCAATCGCAACCACGAGCATGGTAAGCGCTAACGCGCGAAAGGCGAACGGGAGATGGCGCACGACCGCCAGCACGCTTGCGCCACCGGCCTTCCAGGGCGCAGCCGCACTCACGCGCAGGTGCGGAGTTCTTCCGCTTGCCTCCCTATAAATATATAGGATTATGAGCAGCGCGGGTATTGCCAGCAGCCAAAGCAGGTATGGATACTCAAAGAACATCCTTTTCCTGAGCCTCCTCCTCAATTTCCGCCTGATAGGTAGTAGTGACGAACCTTACGCACAAAGGCAGCGCCTCGGCGTTCTGAGTATCGTCCGCCACATACTTGGCAAATTTCACAAAGTCCGCCGTCTCGAACAGTCCCTTAAGTTTTTCGTAGAGTTCGGGAGTCAGTTCGCTGCGGTCCTTCAGGGCCTCGAACAGTTCGACAGTAGTCATCTCAGGCGCGTCTATTTCGAAACGCCTGTCGATGTATTCCTTCACGGCGCCGGTGATGCCAGAATAGAATATCTTCTGTTTATCGGGCGCCCAATACTTGTCTGAGCGGTATTTATCAAGTTCGCGCAGGGCCACGATATGAGGCGGATCCTTGCGCTCTTCTTCTATCTTCTTGCGCTTGCTTACAGCGACAATTACAACTATGATGGCCGTGATAATCCACAATCCAGCTGCGACTCCTCCCATGTAAGGCAGCACCTCCTTCAGGGTTACAGGATAGGTGATCTGGCCCTTTATGTCGTGGGGCACGAATGTAGCGGTGTCGACCGGCATGGTCTTAACCTCCAGAATGTCGGGAGCCTTAAAGCAAAGGGTGTCCGAACTCTCGACTGTGTGTTTGATTACGTAGATATCGGGGAACTCGTACTTACCCTCTACGAAGGGCGCTACCGTTATCCACCATTCTACATCGATACGGCCCGCTTTAAGCTGCTTTTTGGTGCTTACGGTATCTGTCTGCCATCCCCTTACGAGAACCAGTGTGTCGTTGCATATCTGGGAGAAGTCCCGGAGGGTAAGGCCTTCGACATCTTTCGTATCCTCTAGCCTGAAGCCGTACTGGAACTGGTCTGCAATAAGTACCGAATCCCTCTGCTGGAGAGGCCTCAGGAAGGCCTGTCCGGCGGGCGTTATGCTGAGTAGCGCACTTAGTATGAGTATGGTCAACATCATCTGAACAGTCCCATCAATCCTTTTACATAGTCGCCGTCAGTCGCGATATCGACCGAGTCGACTTTATATCTGTTGAGCAGTTTCTTTTCTTTCGCGCTCAAGTCTGCAAACCATTTCGCGTAGGCCTCGCGGACCTTGGGGTTGTCGGTGTTGACCCATGAGCCGCGGCCGGTCTCGCTGTCTTTAATGTGGACCAGGCCCACTGGCACGAGTTTTTCCTCGCGGGGGTCATGGACCTTGATTACCGATATGTCATGGCGGTTCACCGCCACCTTGAGAGCCTCTTCGTAGCGCGGGTTGCCGTCGGCGTCGACATCGATCATGTCACTGAGAACGAACGCCGTGCACTTTTTCTTTATCGCGTTGGTAAGGAATTCGAGCGCCGCACCGATGTCGGTCCCGTCGGAAGTCGGCTGGAGTTCGAGCATCTCCCTTATGATGTGCAGGAGGTGCGAACGGCCTTTCTTGGGCGGGATGAACTTCTCGACCTTGTCGGAGAAGAACAGGGCGCCGACCTTATCGTTGTTGAGGATGGCGCTGAAGCTCAGGACCGCCGCGATTTCCGCTATGCGCTCGCGTTTCGTGTCCCCCTTCGTTCCGAACAGGCCGCTTCGGCTGACATCGACCAGAAGGACGACTGTCAGCTCGCGCTCCTCTTCGAAGACCTTGATGTAAGGCTGGCGAAGTCGCGCTGTCACATTCCAGTCCATAGACCTCACATCATCGCCCCAGCGATACTCGCGCACTTCGCTGAAGGCCATACCACGGCCCTTGAAGGCGGAGTGGTATTCGCCGGCGAAGATCTGGTGCGAGAGCGCACGGGTCTTGATTTCGATCTTGCGGACCTTCCTCAGGAGGTCTGTCGCACTACGGGACGATGACTGCATTGATAACCTGGTCGATAATCTCTTCTGAAGTCACGTTTTCTGCTTCGGCTTCGTAAGTAAGGCCTATTCTGTGTCTGAGCACTTCCGGGCATACGGCGCGGACGTCCTCGGGGATCACATAGCCGCGGCGCTTGATGAAGGCATACGCCTTCGCTGCCGCCGCGAGGCTGATGCTCGCCCTCGGAGAGGCGCCGTATCCGATTATATTCTTGAGGTTCGGGAGATTGTAGTCTTCCGGTTTTCTGGTCGCATAGACTATGTCGACTATGTACCTTTCGATCTTTTCATCCATGTAAACCTCACGGACAACCTCGCGGGCCCTGATGATATCCTCGGGAGTTACGACGGGATTGGGCTTAGGGAATTCGCCTGTATTGTTCATGCGGATGATTAGGCGCTCTTCTTCCTTCTTGGGATAGTCAACCTTTACCTTGAGCATGAAACGGTCGACCTGGGCCTCGGGAAGAGGATAGGTTCCCTCCTGCTCGATAGGGTTCTGGGTAGCCATTACGAGGAAGGGTTCGGGGAGCTTATAGGTCTGCTCGCCGAGGGTAACCTGCCTCTCCTGCATGGCTTCGAGAAGGGCCGACTGGACTTTTGCCGGAGCACGGTTGATTTCATCTGCCAGAACGAAGTTTGCGAAGACGGGGCCTTTGTGGACCTCGAAAGTTTCTTTTTTCTGGCTGTAGATGAGGGTTCCCGTAACATCCGCCGGAAGGAGGTCCGGGGTGAACTGGATGCGTGAGAACTGGGCGCTGACGGCTTTGGCTAAAGTACTGATTGCGAGGGTCTTAGCGAGGCCAGGGACACCTTCGAGAAGGATGTGGCCGTTTGCAAGAAGGGCGATTTCGAGATTCTCCACAAGGTGTTTCTGACCGACTATCACCTTACCCATTTCGAGCGAAAGGAGGTCTACAAAAGCGCTCTCTTTCTGGATCTTCTCGTTGAGTTCTTTGATGTTTACACTTTCCATATAAAAATCTTAAATTTGCAAACCATGCGGTATAAAATCACCTTGTCGTATTTAGGAGCGGACTTCTGCGGCTGGCAGATGCAGCGCGGCGCACCCAGCGTTCAGGAAACGCTGCAAAACGCGCTCGGCACCCTTTTGGGGGAGCCGATAAGCGTGACTGGTGCAGGACGCACCGACACTGGGGTGAACGCTATCAATTATGTCGCTCATTTCGACTGCAACAGGCAATTCGATACGGCCGATGTATGCTACAAATTAAATGCCATACTACCCCCCTCCGTGTCGGTGTCTTCTATAGAAGAAGTCGCTGATGATTTCCACGCAAGGTTCGACGCCCGCCGCCGCAAATACATCTATCATATACACAGGGTGAAGGATCCGTTTGCCGCGCCGTTTTCCTGGCACTGCGGCTATCCCGGACTGGATTTCGATGCGATGAACAAGGCTGCATCGCTGTTGCTGGGTACACACGACTTTTCTTCTTTCGAGAAAACCGGCAGCGACAACAAAACTTCCGTATGTACTATAGTCGAAGCGCGATGGGTTAAGGACGATGATACCCACTGGACTTTCCACATCGCAGCCGACAGGTTCCTGCGCGGAATGGTCCGCGCCATTGTCGGCACCCTTATCGAGGTCGGCCGGGGCAAGCGCTCGCCGGACTCGATGGCAGCGCTGCTCGAATCGCGCGACCGCTGCCTCGCCGGCGAGACCGTCCCCGGCCACGCCCTGTTTCTTTGTGAAATAGATTACTGATCCACGTACTCGCCGTACTCGCAGCCGATGTTTTCGGCGTGGATGCGGTCGACGAGCGCGCCGCGGCGGTCGTAGAGTTGAACGGTGCCAACTCCGTTGCCCCCGTTCCAGAGACGCCTGTGGCGGCGCGCTCCGTCCGGAGACTCGTAGTTCACCAATAGCATATCCTTCTTCTGGCAGGTAACGTCGGTAATCATCTTTCCCGAATTGCTACGCTGTTCGACGTGCCAGACAATCTGATCTTCGGTCTCGCGGCAGTCAAATTCAGTATGGACTCTAGTCCATGCTTTCGAGAAATTGAACTCGTATGGTTTGCCCTCATACCAGAATGCTGAAAGGAGCTTCCTGGGAAGTGCGACAGGGCCTACTTTCGGCCTTCCGCCGCCAATATCGAACACGCTGTCTGTCAGTCGTTTACCCGTTAGTTCACTTGTAAGATTGCACGATGATAACCACACCCATGGTGAGGTGAAATTTTTGCCCCAGTTCTTATCCGCGTAGCCGTTACAATCTTCCGGCCTAACCAGATACTTGCGGCCGTTCCAAATGACTTCGCCCTCATATTCGGACTTCATTCCCTCCGCATGCCAGAACATTTCAAAAGCTTCGGCATGGCGGAATAACTCATCCGCTCCGAAACCCACGTTGAAGGCAGTTATCTTATTGATTTTGAGATTCCACGACATCTCGCCGTCGTCGCACATCCATTCAGGATGATTAGTGGAGCCCTCTACTTTAACTGTGCCATATGTGCGGTCCTCGGTAAGGAAACAATCTCCGGCGAGGACGCTGAAGGGGACGCCCCACTCAAGTTTGATTCTCTTCCAACCCCAGAAGCGGTGTAGTTGCGCAGCATCTTCTCCCCACGATCCGGCTTTCACCATTAAATAAGATGGCTTTTGCGGCTTTCCGGGAATCTGTCCAAATATAGGTTCATATCCTCCCAAGTCGGGATTGCAAAGGAAAAACTCAATGAAAAAAGGTTTTGCGGCTCCGGTCTCGGCATCATATCCTGTGAAAGAATGCCACCACCAGTCATATCCCTGTCGCGCCTGCGCCCCAAATAGCTGGCAGGCATCACGCGCAATATCGTGTTTGTTGAATCCGGTTTTTGACATAGCTATACAAAGATACCTCTTTTTTCTGTTTTTGTCTGACGACTCTCTTACGGCATACTCTCCACGCAGATTAGTGGGGGCTTGTACACGCCAACTGTGACAGGCGGGACGTCAACAGGGACACCTGACACAAATTCGCCCTTTTTTCGTGACAGGCGGGACGCAAGTTGGGATACCAGTCATGGTATAGCCCTTAAATCAGCCCGGATTCCTTTGCAATTGAAATGAGTTCGGCGGTGTTGGAGACGTCGAGCTTGGCGATGAGTTTTTTGCGATACCAACGGATGGTTTCGTGGCTCAGACCGAGGGCCTGAGCGATGTCCGGCGCAGTGTAGCCCTTCGAGAGGAGATCCAAGATTTCTTTTTCGCGGGCCGAGAGTTGCGGCACGTCCGGGCGGGACTGCTGCAGTTCCTGCAGCGTCTCCTCCAGGACAGCGCCCGTCTCGGCCTGCTCACGACGGGAAGCGCGGAGGCGGCGGGCTAGCAGCATCGCAACGGCGCCGAGAGCCAGAAGAGCCAGCAGGCCGAAAAGGATCACGGCGAGCTGAGTGCGCTGCTGCCTTAGGGCCATGGACATA
>JAFZWV010000007.1 GCA_017617035.1 Bacteroidales bacterium | reverse complement strand
TCGCAGCTATGCACTGCTCTGCCAATACAGATATGAACGGCGAAAACACCGCTATCTTCTTCGGTCTTTCCGGAACCGGCAAGACTACCCTCTCGACCGATCCTAAGCGTCTTCTCATCGGCGACGACGAACACGGCTGGGACAACAAGGGCGTGTTCAACTTCGAAGGCGGCTGCTACGCTAAGGTTATCAAACTCGACAAAGAGTCCGAGCCCGATATCTACAACGCTATCCGTCGCGACGCCCTCCTCGAGAACGTAACCGTCGACAAAGAAGGTAAGATCGACTTCAACGACAAGAGCGTTACCGAGAACACCCGCGTCTCCTACCCTATCTATCACATCGAGAAGATAGTCCGTCCGGAGAGCCAGGGTCCTGCAGCAAAGCAGGTTATCTTCCTGTCGGCAGATGCATTCGGAGTTCTTCCTCCGGTTTCCATCCTTACTCCCGAACAGACCAAGTACTACTTCCTGAGCGGCTTTACCGCTAAGCTCGCAGGTACCGAGCGAGGAATTACCGAGCCTACTCCTACCTTCTCCGCCTGCTTCGGCCAGGCATTCCTTGAGCTCCATCCTACCAAGTATGCAGAGGAGCTCGTAAAGAAGATGAAGAAGAGTGGCGCTAAGGCTTACCTCGTCAATACCGGCTGGAACGGAACAGGAAAGCGTATCTCGATTAAGGATACCCGCGGAATCATCGACGCCATTCTCAATGGCTCCATCGATAAGGCCCCGACCAAGAAGATTCCTTTCTTCGATTTCGAAGTCCCTACCAAGCTTGAGGGAGTCGACACCGGAATCCTCGATCCTCGCGACACCTACGCAAAGGCCGAGGAGTGGGAAGTAAAGGCCAAGGACCTCGCAGCCCGCTTTATCAAGAACTTCAAGAAGTACGAGACAAACGCCGCAGGAAAGGCCCTCGTCAAGGCCGGCCCGAAGCTCGACTAACGTCCTTCTACCGATTTTAAAGCCGCGCCCGATTCCGGGTGCGGCTTTTTGTGTAAAAAAACACTATCTTTACAAGACTAAACGCTTTCGGGAATGACTGTTACAATGATCATCGAGCTGCTGATAGTCCTTGCAGCACTTTACGTCGGTTCGCGTTACGGGTCCCTCGCACTCGGCGCGATTTCCGGTATCGGCCTCGCAATTCTCGTATTCGGATTCGGCCTGAAACCCGGAACCCCTCCGACTGATGTTATCTACATCATAATCGCAGCAGTGACCTGCGCCGGAACTCTCCAGGCTTCGGGCGGTATGGACTGGATGATACAGGTTGCGGAAAAGATACTTCGAAGGCATCCTAATAGAATCACCTTCCTGGGACCGCTTGTAACATTCTTCCTCACCGTTCTCGTAGGAACCGGACACGTCGTGTACACGATAATGCCGATTATCTGCGATATCGCGCTCAAGAAAAACATCAGGCCCGAAAGGCCCTGCGGCGTCTCGTCGATTGCTTCGCAGGTTGGTATTACATGCTCGCCTATCGCCGCAGCAGTGGTTGCTTTCGTAACTATCTCCAATGCCAACGGCTACATGGTAAGCATCCCTCAGGTCCTTATGGTTACCATCCCGGCGTGTCTGTGCGGTATTATCTGCGCGTCTTTCGCCTCCTGGCGCAGAGGTAAGGATCTGGACAAAGATCCTGAGTTCCAAAAGAGATTAGCGGATCCCAAGATCCACAAATACATGTATGGCAATACGGCGACCACCCTCGACAAAGAAATCACCAAAGAAGCCAAGGCCTCGGTCTTTATCTTCCTCGGTGCTCTTCTTGTCATCGTCTGTTTCGCTTTCTGCCAGATGATCAAGATAGACGGCGTAGCCCTCGCAAAGACGATCAACCTCCCGAAGATGAATCTCTGCATCCAGATCATAATGCTGTGTGCCGCAGCCCTCAACATTATCTTCTGCAAGGTCAACCTTCCGAATACCGTCTCCGGTTCTGTATGGAAATCTGGTATGGTAGCCGTTATCGCAATCTACGGTATCGCCTGGCTTGCCGACACCTATTTTGGCAATTATCTTGACCAGATGAAGAGCATGCTTACAGATCTGGTTACCGCATACCCTTGGTCGATAGCATTCGTTTTCTTCCTCGTGAGCGTTCTTATCAACAGCCAGGGCGCGGTCGTAGTAGCGATGCTCCCGCTAGCCTATCAGCTCGGAATTGCCGGCCCGGTGCTTCTGGGTGTGCTTCCAAGCGTGTATGGCTACTTCTTCATCCCCAACTACCCGTCTGATATCGCTACGGTTAATTTCGACCGAAGTGGAACGACAGTTATCGGCAAGTACCTGCTGAACCATAGCTTCATGATGCCGGGACTTATCAGTGTGTTCGTGTCGACTATAATCGGCTATCTTATCACCAACGTATTCTTCCCCGGCTATTTCGCCAGCTTTATTGGATAATGAGAAAATACCTCTGCATATTGATTGCGGCCCTTGGGATGTGCTCCTGCGCCAAGGATACCCTTTATGTTCAACTTCCCGGAACTGTTTGGGAAATACTGGTTGAGAATACCACCACATGGCTTTGCTTCCACGATGAGACTACAGCCAGCATTCTCCAGTACTCGTCTGCAAGGAATCTGAGCCAGACCGCCCACGGGACATATACCGCCGATGGCCACTCAGTAGTAATCAATGCAGGTGGCTCCGAATATAAGGTGGTACGCACATACTCCAACCTCAAGCATTCCTCCACCCACCACAACTTTACGAAACTATCGCCCCAGTCCTATCAGTCCCTTACGGGAAGCATCTGGGCCGTCACGGAAAACAACAACCTCAGGATAGGTTATTTTTACGCAGACGGGAAGTGTGCAAATATTACCTGCAGCAACATCTCAGAGAAAGAGGGTGACCCCAAGCAAGTCTGGTCCGCAAATGCCCTCACATGTACCCAGGCTGGCCATTTTTTGGATATTGCAGATAATACGGCCATACTCTACAAGCAACTGCTTACCATAGGCTCTTACGCAGCTCTACTGAATTGCAGTCCATTAGAGGAAGAAGGAACGTCTGATCTCAAGGGAAGCGTCTGGTACTTTAAAGAGGCCGGAGAGATCCCTTATGTGATCATCTTTAACGGGAAGGATAGTTTCACCCGTATCTCCGGCGCGTGGACTGGCAATATTAGTACCGTCAAAATCAATCAATACGTCTTCGGAGCCCAATACGGTTCTTATTCACTTGCAGACGGCGCCCTTAAGATGACGCTCGATGGAGAGGAAGAAAAAAGCTGCTCCCTTGCCGGAAGCAGCCTTACTTTCAACGATAAGACTTATACCAAGCTGGATTATTAGTCTTTCTTCTCAGTAAACATCTCCTTGAGTTTCGGAAGGTAGCCCTTTCCGATCACCCAGCCGCATGCCAGAACAAAACCGAGGAAGGTCCAGATGATGAGGGTCTTCATACGGCTGTTTGAAGGCTTGACGGGAACGGTAACGGGCTGTACGACCGTAAGAATGGGAGTGTCCCTCTTAACCTGCATCTTGGCCTGCTCAAGCTGTTTTGCCATCTCAGCGTAGATATTGCTGGCAACGGCATACTTGGAATCAATCCTTTCCTGCTCGATACGGCCCCTGGCGGTATTCATCTGCTGCGAGCGGTCGCGCACTGCTGCGCGCTGGCTCTGCAGCGATTCTGTTTCAGCCTTGATCTCATCGTAGCGGGCCTGAATGTAATCCAGATTGTCCTGAGCCTTCTCCGTACGGAAGCGTGTTACTTCACTCTGGAGGAGTTGCTGGGCTGCCATAGCAAGCTCAGCGGTCTGAATGGGCTCGATGCCATTAACGGTGAGGGTTATGTAACCTTCCTTTTTATCGACAGCGAGAGTTACTGACTGGGAGAGCATTTTCATGAACTTCTCCTCGTCTTTCGTCAAAAGGATAGGCTTGGGAGTACTATCCCCTGCCGCTGTAGGAAGAACGAGATCCGGTTGCGGTTTACGTATAGCCCCCAGTATAACGCCGGGAAGACCTATAGTATACTTAAGCACATATGAGAAAACCGAAGGTTTGACTATGTCCTTATAGTAGGTGTACATACTCACCGCGGTATCCACCTTTTCGTAGTGGACCGGAGTATAAAGAAGCTCCTTGCGGAAAGGCACGCTGCTTACTATCTGGGGATAAATAAGCGGAGAGAGGTCGGAGTTGCCCATAGTGGCGGTTCCGAGATCGAATCCTGCAAGGGATGCCAGGCTGGAGAGCGACGAGTTGGAACGCGAACTTACCTGAGGCACCATGGTGGTGCTGATCGAGTAAGTGCGCTTCATAGTAATCGCTGCTATAAGGCCGAGGACAATGAATACGGAGGTAATAATGATAATGGTCTTACGGCCAGCCCATAGGCTGCGCACCAAAGCCATTATGTCTATTCCACCCTCTTCCTCTTCAACGGGTGCGTTGTAGTTCTTGTTTTCGTCCATAGGTCTAGTTAAGTCTTTCTATGAGGAGGATGAGCGAGACAACCGATGTGAGGGATGACAGAGTCCTTGCTGCAACCTGATCCCAGTCGACTTTTGTCTTCTCCTTAGGTTTCTCGATTTCTGCCTTCTTCTCCTGGTCGATCATAACGGTGATGGTACTACCGGGTTCCACCTTGGGATAGAAAGGAATGCCAAGGAAGGACTTGGTTCCTACTGTCTGGTAGTTGGGAAGGGTTACGGTAACGCTCTTCTTGTCTGCAGTCTTGATAAGGCCTCCGGCATAATTGTCAATGTACCACTTGGCGTTGTAGCCTCCATGATACACCAGGGTCTTCTGGGTGGAGGAGAAGTCTTCAGGAATGTACTGGGCCATACGGGTTCCGAGCTCGCGGATCACGACTACGTTTTCAGCGCGTACGATGTTCACCACATCACCGTCCATGACGATAGGGTCGTCCCAATTCTTGTTCAGGTGAATCTTCTTCACGTCATTAAGGTTGATTCCGATATTGCCTCTGCCGTTGAAGGTACGGAACAAGGTGCAATAAGGCGAAGCGTCGTCGAGAAGACCGCCGGCCTGCCTGATGATTTTGCTGAGGGTAGTACGGCCGTCTTCTATCACATAAACACCGGGATACTTGACGCGACCGTTGATTTCAACGGTACGGCCTGGGGTGAAGTTCGGGGTCATACGGACCACGATGTGGTCGTAAGGCTGGAGTTGGAAGTTCTTGTTGGTAGGATAGTAATCCTCATCCACGGTAAGGGTCACGACATCGAAGGTAACTTCGTCTTTCTTACTGATATTCAGGCGGAAAACCTGGACCATGTCGTATGCGGCACCGACTGTGAAGCCGCCAGCCATGGTGAGGAGGTCGTGGACGCCTACGGAAGAATCGAAGGTAATCCTTACGGGGGTCTTCACGGCACCGCTTACGGTAAGTGCGCCGACATTGGTGTAGGTCGTATTGTCATAAACCCTGAGCTCATCGCCAGGCTGAAGGAGGGTCTCTCCATCATTCTCGAGCGAAACAGAGATGTACTGCATCTTCGAAGGGTTGGTGATATCCTTACGGAAGATGTAAGCTACGGGATATACTGTAGGCTTCAGACCACCGGCATATTCGATAGCCTGGGCGACGGTCATTCTGTCGTTGAGCCCAAAGGTCTTGGTAAACGGTTTACGGACTTGGCCGCTTACGCTGATATTCTCAGTGTCGCGGTAGCTGGACAGGGTCAGAACGCGAACGACGTCTCTCGCCTGCAGTTGGAAGTCGGGATTGCCATTCTCTCCGGGGAACGGGATGGTAAGAACCTCGACGGTCTCATCGGGTCTTGTGCGCTCCACGAAGACATAGTCTTTACGGGCAGTGTAGCGTGCGCCCTCGGCGTATTCTATAGCCTGAGCGAGGGTCATCTGGTCATTGAGACCAAACTCACGGGTAAAGGGGTTGCGAACATCGCCAGTAACGGTGATCGAGCCCTTGTCCTGGAACTGAGCCTGCTGGAGAATACGGATCTGGTCGCGAGCCATAAGCTTGAAGTCAGGATTGCCCTCCTCTCCAGGGAACGGAACGGTAAGGACCTCGACGGTCTCATCTTCATAGGTACGCTCCACGAACACGAAGTCGCGCCTTGCGGTGAACCTGGGCTCAGCCTTCTCGATAAGGGCCTGCAGGCTGTTGTTCTTCTCGAAATCGAAACGGCCTCCGTAGTAAACATCGCCTCCGATAGAAACGTAGTTCTCCATCGGACGGGAGGCGGACTTGATGCGAATGATATCGCCGCTTGTGAGCTCGGCTTTCTGTTTTCCGTCAACTATCTTCGCGAGGTCGTACTCGATGAATTTCATCTCGCCGTTCTCCCTGCGCTCAATCTGTACAAAGTTGGGGTATGCATTGTCGGTAAGGCCGCCTGCATACTGGATTACATCCTTCAGGGTCTCGCCTTCGACAAGTTCGTAGCGCATCGGGCGCCTGACGGCGCCTTCGATCTTGACTATCTTGGTGACAACCGGGACGAACAGGACGTCGTTGTTCTGGACGTCAAACTGGACTTTGCCACCCTCGCCGGTCATGAACTTGTAGAGGTCGAGACTCTCAGTCTTACCTGCGCGGGAACGCTGGATGTTACGGAGGGAACCCATAGCGGTAGGGCCGCCCGCAGCTGCCAGGGCGTTGAATGCGTTATTGAGGGCACTGATGGTGAAACCGCCCTGTACGCCAACCTCACCGTAGATATTGACCATAACGGTACGGGCGGTGGTAATGGTAACGGCGATCTGGTCCTTGCGGAAGGAATAGTGCTGGGCCAGCTTTGCGGTAATGGCCTGCCTACCCTGGGCCAGGGTCATGCCCTTGAGGAAAATCTTTGACGAGCCGGTAGGCTGGATGGAGCCGTCGGCGGCAATCCTCTGATGAATCTCGGTCTGCGATGAGCCGAAGATAGAGATGTGGACTTCGTCGCCTTCTCCGAGGATGTAGGTATCAGGGGCCTGGGCACCGTCTGTAGTACGGAACACATCCATGGAAGTACCCGTAAAGAGGGAATGGCCATAAATGTCGTCTCCGGCGGTAGTTGAGACATGATTCTCTTTGAGAGCTGTCTCGAGGGCCTCCTCAGCGGCGGCCTCCCCGAGGGTAGTCTGAGGAAAATCGTTGGGGGTGTCGGCCTGGGCGGCGGCAGTAGCGATAACATTCGTTCCTTCAGCAGTCTCGGCTGCGCTAGCAGAGGGAGCTACCTGAACGGCTGCGGATTGTGCCGCGGCCTTCTCAGCCTGCATTTTGTTGATGATATCCATCACCCTGCTCTGGTAGTGGGCATACTCGGTCGGCGGGATTCTGTCGACATCGATGCCTTCTTCCATAAGTCTCATGCGGACTTCAGTCTCTTCAAGACCGCGCTTGGCTAATTCTGCACGGGCCATTGCAAGCATATTTGCGCTCTGGGCGAAGGCCGAAAGCGAGATCAGCATGCAAATGATGGCTGTAAAGATTTTCTTCATATCGGATAAAATTTTGTATTCAAAGTTAAGCGCCCAAAGATACGAATTATTTTTGACAATCCGCCCTTTACGAGATCTTGCTGTAGTCATGGACCCGGTATTTCTCCTTACGGAGTTCCAGGACCAAACGGGCGTTTTTGGGGTCGCTCAGCGAGGGGTCTTCTTTCAGGACTTTCTGGGCATAGGCGCGGGCCTCGCCGAGAATAAGACCGTCCCTGGCCAGCGATGCTATATTAAGCGAGATAGGAAGGCCGCTTTGCATGGTACCCTCAAGGTCTCCAGGGCCCCTCATTTTCATATCCTCCTCCGCTATTTCGAAGCCGTTTTCGGTGCGGCACATCAGTTCGAGGCGCGCAAGCGATTCCTTCGAGGTCTTGAGGTCGCGTATCAAGATGCAGTGGGAGTCGGCGGCGCCACGCCCGACGCGGCCGCGCAGCTGATGAAGCTGCGAGAGGCCGAAACGTTCGGCGCTCATGATGACCATCACGGACGCGTTGGGCACGTCGACGCCGACCTCGATGACGGTCGTCGAAACCAGGATGTCTGCCCTGCCGGCCGCAAAGGCCTCCATATTGAAGTTCTTGACGTCATTGGCCTGTTGGCCATGGACCATGGCCGTCTTGTACTGAGGCAGCGGGAACTCGCGCATTATGTCTTCATAGCCGCGCTCCAGGTTGCTGAGGTCGAGCTTTTCGTTCTCGAAGATCATGGGGTAAACCACGAATACCTGCCGCCCCTTGGCAATCTCGGCGCGCATGAAGTTGTACACCGCCGGCATCTTAGTCGGAGTATGGAGGGTCGTACGGACCGGCTTTCTTCCGGGCGGCATCTCGTCTATCACCGAGACATCGAGATCTCCGTAGACTGTCATCGCGAGCGTCCTCGGAATAGGCGTCGCAGTCATAACCAGCACGTGAGGCATAAAGCCCTCGGGGCCCTTGGCCCATAGCTTAGCTCGTTGATCAACTCCAAAACGGTGCTGCTCATCGATCACGGCCAGACCCAGATTCTTGAAGACCACGTCGTCCTCGATAAGGGCATGGGTACCGACAAGCAGGCCTATCGAGCCATCTTCGAGTCCGGCGTGGATCTCACGGCGGGCCTTGGTCCCGGTGGAGCCTGTAAGGAGGGCGCACTTGACGGAAGTGTTCGCCAAGTACCTGCTAATATTGGCATAGTGCTGTTGGGACAGCACCTCGGTCGGGGCCATGATGCAGGTCTGGTAACCGTTGTCTATCGCCAGAAGGCAACTCAGGACCGCCACCAGAGTCTTTCCCGAGCCGACATCGCCCTGTAGCAGACGATTCATCTGGTGACCTGACATCATGTCCGCTCGTATCTCCTTTATCACCCGCTGCTGCGCGCCGGTCAACTGGTAGGGCAAAGCCTTGAAACAGGCGTTGAAGTCCAGCCCGACCTTGGGCATGACGATACCGTTTTCCGCGCGCGAGCGTATGTACTTTTGTTTGAGGAGGCTGAGTTGCAGAAGGAACAGTTCTTCGAACTTGAGCCTGCGTGTCGCCTTCTGAAGGGCGTAGGTATCCGACGGGAAGTGGATGTTCTTCAGCGCGTACTGAAGGCTGCAGAGCCCCAGCTCGCCCATCACGTATTCCGGAAGGGTCTCGGTAATCTCCGGCAGGCAGAGGGCGAGCGCCGCGCTCTGCATCTTGCACATGACCTTACCGGTTATGCCGGCAGTCTTGAGTTTTTCCGTACTTGGATAAACGCCAGTAAGCGCACCCTGAGACATGTTCCCTTCCTGGGGAACATCAACCTCCGGATGGACCATGTTGTAACGGCCGTTGAATTCAGATGGTTTACCAAAGAATATAAAGGTCTGACCGGGAGCCATCCTTTCGTAATTCCACCTGATGCCCTTGAAGAAGACCATCTCCATACGGCCGGAACCGTCTTCCACTATCACGCTCAGACGCTTTGCCGCGTTGAAATGTATCTTCTCGCCGTCTGTCGGCACTATCGAGGCGGAAGGCCCGTAAAGCGTGCGGCTTACCACCCGCGCCTGGACCTGAACCGACGCGACGTCTTGATTTATTGAGGAAATAGGCTGAATGGAACTGCGGTCTATATAGCGGAAAGGATACAGGCGTATAAGGTCTCCGATGGTCTCCAGACCCAGCTCGCGCTTAAGGAGTTCGGCCCTTTTGGGCCCGACCCCTTTCAGATACATAATATCGTTCGCAAGCTCTCCCATACTTTACAAATATAAGAAAAAGCCGCGACCCTTCGAAGAATTATTCGTATATTAGTGAGCGTTATGAAAAAATTTCTGAAACTATTCCTAATAGTCGCCGTCTGCTTTTTCGTAGGCTACGGTGCCTCGGCCTTCTTTGGTAAGAATATGAAACCCAATAAGACAGAATCAGGCTACATCCCTCAGTCTCAGATAGAAGTGGCCGATGGAGTCATGACTCCGGAGGTTCTTATCTCGCTGGGCCGTCTGAGCGATCCCCAGCTCTCCCCCGACGGAAAACACATCCTGTACGGCGTAAGCTATACTTCAATCGAGCGGAACCGCAGCTGCCGCAACCTTTTCGTGTGCGACCCCGACGGCCGCAACCGCGTGCAGTTGACCCGCTACGCAAAGAGCGTGAGCAACGCCCGCTGGAGCAAGGACGGTAAGACCATCTTCTTCCTTCAGGACGGCCAGCTTTGGGCCGCCTCCTTCGGAGGAAAGAAGCTCGGAGCCAAGTACCAGCTTTCAGAAGTCCCTGCCGGCATCAGCGAATTCAAACTTTCGCCCGACCAGAACCAGATACTATATATATCTACTATACCCGGCCCGGTTAAGAGCCCTAAAGACTCCGATCCCGCTCTGGACAAGGCCCAGGCCTATGTAGCCACCGACCTTATGTACAGACACTGGGATCACTGGGTAACCGAAACCCCTAGAACTTATGTCTCGACTCTCGGAAATGGCAAAATCACTCCCGAAAATAGCATAGACCTTCTGGGAAGCGAGCCGTTCGAGCTCCCTACCGAGCCTTTCGGCGGAGCGGAGCAGCTCGATTGGGCCCCGAACGGCCGCCATATCGCGTACAGTTGCCGCAAGAAAACTGGCAAGGAATACGCTTTCTCCACCAACTGCGGCATCTATGTCTATGACATACTTACCGGAGAGACCACTCCCGTTAAGGTCGACGGCGGTTACGATACAGATCCCGTATGGAGCCCCGACGGCAGCCGTCTTGCCTGGATATCCATGGCCCGCGATGGCTATGAAGCCGACAAGCAGAGAATACTGGTTGCAGAGATCGAATACCCCACTACCGACGAAGGTCAGGCTTCCGGAGTAATAGTCAAAAATATCTCAGAGCTTACCGGCAACTTTAAGTACGACGCCTCCGGCATCGTTTGGGCCGAAGATAGCAAGTCGCTGTATTTCAGTTCATTAACCGAAGGGACCGGCAAGATTTTCCGCATGGATCTCGAGGGGCGCGCCACTCAGCTCACCAAAGACGGCTGGAACTACGATTTCTTCAGCCCGTTCGCCGAAACCCCGGACGGAACCCTGCTTACCAGCTATTATTGTCTGAACTTCCCTGTCGAGCTTGTCGCGGTCAATGCCGACGGCTTTAAGCAGATTACTACCGAAAACAAACACATCCTCGACCAGCTCGACGAGCCCACATCCGAGAGCGTCATAGTAAAGACCATCGACAATCAGGACATGCAGTGCTGGGTTCTCTACCCGCCTCATTTCGACCCCTCCAAGGTCTACCCCGCAGTTGAAATCGTGCTCGGAGGTCCTCAGGGGACCAACTCCCAGGATTGGAGCTACCGCTGGTGTTACCGCCTGATGGCCCAGCAGGGCTATATCGTAATGATGCCCAACCGCCGTGGAACTACGGCCTTCGGCCAGCCTTGGAAAGAGCAGATCAGCGGCGACTACCCGGGCCTCAACATGCAGGATTACCTCAGCGCAGGCCGCTGGATTAAGTCCAAGCCCTATGTGGGCAAGCTCGCCTGCGTCGGCGCCTCCTACGGCGGCTTCTCCGCATACATGCTCGAGGGGCTCCATGGAGACCTCTACGACTGCTTCATCGCCCACGCCGGAATCTTCGACGAAAAGGCCCTGTGGTTCACCACCGAAGAAATGTGGTTCGCCAACTGGGACAACGGCGGACTTACCGAATACGACTATCAGCCCGGTAAGATGGGCCCCGCCGGCGACGGTATTTACTTCGGCGGAATGCAGCAGGCCGGCGCCCCTTACGCCAAGACCCCCAAGTCCATCAACCACTACAGCAAGGATCCCCAGAGCAATATCCTCAAGTGGCATACCCCTATCCTCTGCATCCACGGCATGATGGACTTCCGCATCCCCTACACCCAGGGTATGGCCGCCTTCAACGCCGCCCAGATGATGGGTGTGCCCAGCAAACTTCTCATCTTCCCTGAAGAGAATCACTGGATACTCCAGCCGCAGAACTCACTGTTCTGGCATCGCGAGTTCTACGACTGGCTGGATAAATGGTGCAAGTAATATGTTAGCAGTCTTAGCCGCAATTATTGTAGGCATAAGCGGCCCGTCACAGGTGTCGCAGTACGAAAAGGCCGAGTATTCGATACGGATATCCGGCGGAACATGGGAAAACGCATATCTCCAGGAACAGGCGGCCGTCGATCTGGAGATCGTCGCCCCAAACGGAGGCCGCGGGCTCCTGCCCTGCTTCTACTCCGGCGCCGACTCCCTCTGGACAGCCCGCTTTACACCTTCCCAGGAAGGCACCTACAGACTTCATTTCGTCTATAGCGAAGGCGGAGAATTCGTCTCCGATTTCATGAGGCTACCCCTCAACGTCACACAAGGAACCAGCAGGGGCTTCCTTCGCCCGCGCGACAACTGGTCCTTCCAATACGACGACGGAACTCCTTTCCGCGGAATAGGCGAAAACCTCTGCTGGGAGTCGCGCACCGAAGACGACAATCCACACCTTAGTGAACTGCACCAGCAGGCAGACGTCTACAACTACGACGTAATGCTCCCTAAACTACGCGAACGTGGAGGCAACTTCACCCGAATGTGGATGTGCAGCTGGAACTTCCCTATCGATAGACAGGACGACTTCAACAATCCTCGCTACGAGGCTTCAGACGATTATTTCAATCCCAGCGCCGTCGCCAGACTCGACCATGTCATCGAGCTTTCAGACAGTCTTGACATCAAGATCATGCTCTGCATGGGCCAGGGAGACGTCCCCGCCGACGCCGAATTCTTTACTTCCGAAGAAGCTAAGGCCCGCTACCGCAACCGCCTGCGCTATATCATAGCCCGCTGGGGTTATAGTCCCGCAATCGCCGCATGGGAATTCTTCAACGAGGTGGACAATATCCAGTTCGCCGACCCGAAGAACCCGATACCAGCCGCCGACATCGCCGCCTGGCACGTCGAGATGGCCGCATACCTCCGCGAGATCGACGCACACTCCCATATGATTACGACCTCGATCTCCCATCGCGACATAGAAGGCCTGAACAGCGTACCGGATATCGACTTCAACCAGAAACATATATATAAAGGTACGGCCTCCATTCCGCAGACCATCCTCCGCTATGAACGCGAATTCGGCAAGCCTTACGTAATCGGCGAGTCAGGCTATGAATGGGACTGGTACAAGAATTTCGAAGACATAGCCGACGGGCTGGACATGGACTTCACACGCGCCATGTACTACGGCCTTTTCAACTCTACGCCCATCGTCCCCATGAGCTGGTGGTGGGAATGGTTCGACTCGCGCGGCACCGACCTTAAGATAGGAGAAGTGCGCGCTCTCAGCGAACAGATGCTTCAGGCCGGCGGCGGCTCTTTCGAGCCTCTCGAGGTCAAGGTCGCAGGAGGCGACGGCTATGCAGTACGCTGCGGCAAGAAGGTGTTCGTCTACATCTTCAACCCTACCGACAAACCCATCACTACTTTCTCGGTAATTCTAGGAGACCACAAAACATACAGACACATAGGACTTAACATACTTCCCAACCAGGAAAAAATTATAACATTATGAGACTGATAAAGACGTTTGCGACGCTGCTTATCCTCCTCGCCGGAGCGGTAAGCCTAAACGCGCAGAACCTCACCGTCAGCGGAACGGTCAAGGATGCCACCGGCTATCCCCTTCCGGGCGCTGCGGTATTCGTAGACGGCGGCTCCAACGGTGCCATAACCGACCAGGACGGCCGCTACGAGCTCAGAGGAGTCCCCGCATCTGCCAGTATCACCGTCGACATCCTCGGATACAAGGGGCAGACGGTAAAGGTCGGCGGCCGTGCGGTTATCGACTTCATCCTCGAAGAAGACAGCGTGCTTCTGGAGGAAACGGTGGTCGTCGGTTATGGTACGGTCAAGAAGAGCGACCTCACGGGCTCCGTGGCCTCCGTCAAGGCCGAGAAAATTACCGACGTGCCTGCGAACTCGGTCGACGCCCTGCTCCAGGGCCGTGTAGCCGGCGTGCAGGTAACCAACGCATCTCAGGATCCGGGCGCGTCATCGACCGTCCGCATACGCGGTAACTCCTCGCTAAACGGCTCCAACTCCCCTCTCGTCGTAATCGACGGCTTCCCTTACGGTGAAGCGGGCGCCCTGAGCCAGATCAACCCGCAGGACATCATCTCCATGGAGGTCCTCAAGGACGCATCGGCATCGGCAATCTACGGTTCGCGAGGCGCCAACGGCGTCATCCTCATCACTACCCGCAAGGCCCAGGGAACCAAGAACCGCATCAGCGTGCGCCAGCAGACGACGCTCTCGCAGTTCACCCAGCCGCTCCACCTCTGGAGGGACCCCGTCCTCATGGCCATGCTCAGCAATGAAAGCCGCGCCAACTCCGGCCTCACCCAGCTCTACGTCGGAGCGGTCAACGCCAACGGCGTCTACTACCCTTCCATCGAAGAACTGCAGACCACCTGGACTACCAACACCCGCTGGGACGACATAGTCTTCAACAAAGCCCCGATCTCGGACAATACTACAGTCAAGATCCAGAGCAGCAACGACAGGACCATGTTCACGGCCTCGGCCAACTACTACCGCGACAACGGTATGTATATCGAAGACACCTACACCAAGTACGGAGCCAACTTCGCCGTTGACCACAAAGTCTTCGACAACTTCAGGATGAAGGCCAGCGCCAACGTGACCCAGAACAAGCGCCACAACAACAACGGCCTGTCGTACAACCGTAACCCCATCTTCCCCGTCTACGACGAGAACGGCGAATACTGGCAGTACAGCGTCCAGGACTACTACCACCCTCTCGCCCTTACCAAATTCCGTAAGCAGGACAAGAGCGGACTCGACCTTATCACCTACGTGGCCGCCGACTACCGCCCTTGGGAGTGGCTGGACATCACCGCACAGGTCAACTACAAACACGGCGAGACCATCAGCGACTACTACTACCCCAAGAAATACACTGAAAGGGGTGTGTTCTACAACGGTTTCGGAGCTATCCAGAACTGGAGGGACGACAACCTCGTAGTCGAGACCTACACCACCTTCGACAAGGAATTCGGCATTCATCACATAACGGCGATGGCCGGTTACTCATACGAGAGTTACGAGTCCCGCACCAGCGACCTTGCAGCAGTAGGCTTCGTAAACGAATCCCTCGGCAACGAAAACCTCCTTTCCGGAGATCCCGAGAAATACCAGATTCAGAACAGCCTGTATGCTACAAAACTCATCTCGGGACTGTTCCGCTTCAACTACACTCTCGCCGGCAAATACCTCGCCACCTTCACTGCCCGTGCCGACGGTTCTTCGAAGTTCGGCGCCGACAACAAATGGGCGTTCTTCCCTTCAGGAGCACTCAGCTGGAAGATGAGCGAAGAAGACTGGCTCAAGGACATCAAGGCCATCAACCTTATGAAACTCAGGGCCTCCTACGGTATATCCGGTAATCAGGGTATCTCGGCATACCAGACGCTTAGCCGTTACGGTAACCACAAATATTACTACAACGGTAGCTGGACTACAGCCATCGGCCCCGGCTACAAGTCGGGAACTACCGGAGACGGTGGAATCTACGCCATTTGGAGCGGCATTCCGAACACCGGTCTTAAGTGGGAGACCACCTCTCAACTCGACCTCGGTTTCGACGGAAGTTTCTTCGACGAGCGCCTCGGACTCACTTTCGACTGGTACTATAAACACACCTCTGATCTGCTTCGCCAGCGCAACATCGCCCCTTCATCCGGTTACGACAAGATGTGGGTCAACGACGGTGAAATCCTAAACACCGGTATAGAAATTACGATCGACGGAACTATCTATCGCGACCGCGATTGGAATGTGGGCGCAACCATGATTTTCTCGAAGAACCGTAACGAAGTTCTCAGCCTTGGAAATGCTCTGGAGGCCGGCCTGAACACCGATGTCCGCACCGGTATGAAATATGAGTTCTACGGCAACTCTTCCGAGAAATACCGCGGGTTTACAAATATCCTCGCAGTCGGTTATCCTATGTATGTTTTCTACGGCTATGTGACTGACGGAATCATCCAGAGCCTCTCGGAAGGACTTGGCGCAGGCCTCAGCGGCGACGATGCCCAGCCAGGAGAATTCAAGTACGTAGACATCTACAACGGTGACATGCTGGATATTGTCAACGAAGACGACCGCTGCATCATCGGAGATCCTAACCCCGATTTCCTCGCTTCCCTCTCGCTAAATGCGACCTGGAAGAATTTGGATTTCAGTGTCTTCTTCAACGGCGTTTTCGGCAACGACGTTATCAACACAAAACGCTTCGACCAGCCCAACAACATGCCTCTGCGCTGGACGCCCGACAACCCAACCAACGACTATCCAAAGCTTTCCGATACGCGCCAGACCCGCTTCTCAAGCTGGTGGATAGAAGACGGCTCGTTCGTCCGTATCCAGACCCTGACTTTGGGCTACAAGATTCCGCTCTCCAAGAAGGACTACGGCAGGACCCTGCGCCTGTACTTCTCGGCGGACAATCTCTACACTTTCACCAAGTTCACCGGCTACGATCCCGAAGTCAGTGCACTCGGACTCTATAGCGGCGGATATCCCCGCCTTCGCAAACTTACCTTCGGTCTTGACTTTAATTTCTAGAAAGCGATGAAAACACGTAATATCATACTTGTCGCGCTCGCATCGATGACGATGTGCGCATGTTCCCTGGATGAATATCCTTACGGATTCTACTCAGAGAACAACTTCTACAAGACCGACGCCGATGCCCTCGCCGCCACCAACTATATCTACGATGCCATCAACTATATCGAATACTCGCGCGCCATCGTGTTCCTCGGGGACATGAATACAGACGTGATGTATCCGAAGGGCGACGCAAAGACCTCCACCAAGGAGTTGGACGGCTGGAAACCGTCAACTTTCAAGACGAATACTACCCTCTACAACTTCTATCACTACTCCTACATTACCATTAATCGCGCAAATGCGGTTATCGAAAATGTAGGCGCGATGAAGGACCTGGATGCCGACATCAGGAACCAGTATGTGGGCGAAGCATACTTTATGAGGGCTTACTCATACTTCAATCTGACCAGGAACTTCGGACGGGTGCCCATGCATCTGACTACCGTGAAGAAGCTGGAAGACACCACCGTCGGTGCCGCTAAGACTCTCGACGAAGTCTGGAACCAGATTTTCAGCGACCTCGACGAAGCTATCAAACTAACCAAGATCTATTCCACTCCGGTTACCGGCCGTACGGACAAGGTTGCTGCCTATTCCCTGGCCGCTATCTCGTATCTGTATCTGGCGTCTGCCAAGGAAAGCGGAGTGCCGCAATACGCCGACATGACTTTCGATGTAGACAAGTACTACGCAAAGGCTGTCGAGTATGCCGGCCATGTAGTTGACGATCCCGCCCAGACCACTTACGGCCTTGACCCGAACCTGATGGACATCTATGATGTCGAGAAACCAACCGGCCCTGAACACATCTTCATCATGAGCATGGACCGCACGGGCGAGACTGAAGGTCAGTACTCCAAGATTTCGAAAATGTACATCCCTTATATAGCAGGAGGCACTGTTTATTTGAAACAGGGAGATACCGGAAAGTTCATCCCCACCCACGACGGCTGGAGCGAATACGGCACCCAGAAAGCATTCTACGACAGTTTCGAGGCCGGTGATCTTCGCCACGACTGGCTCTTCTGCGACACCGTCTACAATGCCGCCGGGGTCGCGATTTTCGGCGGAGATTCGGGCAAGAGCCTATCTTATCCTTTCTGCCGCAAGTTCATCGATCCCGATTTCGTGGGAGACAAGACTTCTACCAAGCCTTTCCTCATTCGCTACTCGGAGATCGCACTCACTTATGCGGAAGCCGCGGGCCCTACCGCTAAGGCCTATGCTCTGGTGAATGCCATCAGGAACAGGGCTGGACTGGCCGACCTGGCCGCTGGACTGAACATCACCCAGTTCAGGAATGCGGTTCGCCACGAACGCGTCTATGAACTCGCGTTCGAGGGCAAGGGCTGCTATGATCTTAGGCGCCTCAACAAACTCCACACAGACATTACAGCCGCGACCGAGCAGGGACTCACAGCCGAAGACATGGTCTTCTACCCTATCCCTTCACTCGAGACCGACCTCAACCCGTATATCGATTAACCATTAAATAACACTTATTATGAAACTTTTTAGATTCACAGCTGTTCTGGCAGCGTTTGCCATGATTTTCGCCTGTAATCCCGAGGAGCAACCAGGAGGCGGCGGAAAAGATAACGGCAAGACCGGTAGCCACGAAAGAACACTTCTTGCAATTGAATTTGAAGGCCAGATTGGCGAAGCGACCATTACCCCCGTTGATGCTGAAACAGGAACAGTCGAGTTCCAACTCTCGACCGCTATAGTCGCAGATTTCAGTCAGGTCGAAATTACCACACTAACAGTATCTTACGGCGCGACTTGCAGCGTAAGCAAAGGCGACAAAATCGACCTTACCGCAGCAGCGCCTACAATCACTGTAACGGCTGAAGCCGGAGACACCCGCGTCTACACTCTCAATATGACCACCTTCACCGAGAGTTTTGAGGGTTGCTACGCGATTACAGGCTCCTCCATCCTCGGCGGTCTTGGCGATGCAACCAGCGCCGATGTTTGGGGCTGGGGTGTTCTTCTTCTTGCTTCCCCTGAGGAGAAATCCTGGTGCTGGACTAAATGGACTGCACTCGGATATGGTCCTGCAGCTAACTACGACAACTATCTGGAAGTCAAGTGCACCAAGGTCAACGATGACGGAACTACCGAAGGTACATGCATCAACTATGGCGGTGTCGACGGAAAGCACTGGAACTGCCTGCTAGACGGTGCCCAGAACAAGGAAAAGGAAGGCCAGGATCTCGATCTCCACGGCTTCTACCGCGTAATCCCCATTGGCGAGAGCACATGGAAGAAGGACTACGCCGCCGGAACCATCACCTTCAAGGCTGCAGATGGCACCGAGCATGTTTGCGCTATCTTCGACAGCAATATCGAGATTTGCATGACCTTCTCTGATCCCGCCAAGAACAAGCAGGTTGTAGTTGAGAATCAGTGCCTCGCCTTCGTCGTAAACGGCGACACCACCTGGAACGAAGAGAACAAGGCATATCTTGAGCCCATGCTCTATACAGACTACCTCAAGTTCGTCATCGCTCCCCGCTTCTTCTTCCTCCAGATCAAGAAGGTTGATGAGATTCCTGCCGAGTCCAAGGTTATTGGCGACGAGGGAGATGTGACCATCGTTGAGATTCCCGACGATCCGGGTCCCGGCCCTGGTCCAGGACCTGATCCCGGCGAAGGCCTTGCAGCATTTGCGGGAGACTACAAAGTCAAGTCGCTGAACCTTTATGGCGGCCTCTATGCCAACGGTTTCGTAGATATCAAGAGCAAGCCTTGGGATTGGACCGATTACAACAGCACCAACGGCACTAGCAATGCCAACAAGGAGTATGACAATACCCTTGCTATCACCATCAACGGCACTACCGGCACTCTCAACTATGGCCCTGGAGCCGACGGCGCATATTGGGACTACACCTACAAGGACAATAACAACAACTACGGCGGCCACGTCGTCGACCTCTCCTACAACTACGGCATTCTGCCCCACGGCGAGAGCACATTCTCTCTTAATACCGAGACTATGGTTATCACCATCACTCAGAATGCTACGACTGTCTACGGTATGGTGTTCGGCCCTGGCGCCCAGAGTGTGGAGAATCACGACACCGCAGGAAAGTACGAATCTCTGACCATCCCTAACGGCTGCATCGCCATCGCCTTCCAGATGACTCCTTTCACCGGATCTACCCCTGTATACACCGACGCCATGCAGTATAAGGATATAGACAGATTCCTCTTCCATCCTTACTACTACGCAATGGTATTTGAAAAACAGTAATGAAAAATAAACTGCTGACTTTGATGCTTGGTGCAGCCCTGCTCATGGGCTGCACCGACATCACTCTTCCCGGAAAGGACGAAAACGACTACACCGGTAACGAGTCTGACGAACTGACCCTCGTCGACCCGGACGCAACCCCGGAAACAAAGGCCCTATACTCGAACCTGTGGGCCATTAAGGAGCAGGGCTTCATGTTCGGTCACCACGACGACCTATGGTGCGGAAGAAAGTGGATAGGTACAGAGGGACGCTCGGATACCAAAGAAGTATGCGGCGACTATCCGGCTGTGCTGGGCGTTGATTTCGCCGAACTCATCGACGACCGCTACAACGCCGATCCGCAAACCAACGGATGGAAGCTAAGGAGCGTCAAACAGGCCTACGATATGGGCATGGTCACGATAGTGTGCCTCCACCTCGACAACCCGCTGCGCTTCAACGTCCCCGGTGCCGAGCATTACAAGGTCGGAGGAGCGTGGGACAATACGTCTGACGAGGTCGTCAAGGAGATTCTGAAAGACGGCAGCGCAGTCCAGACCACCTACAAGGTGTGGATGGACCGTCTGGCCGACATCATTAAGAATCTGAAAGGTTCCGATGGAAAGACCATCCCTATCATCCTGCGTCCTTACCACGAACACAACCATACATGGAGCTGGTGGGGATCAAAATGTACGACCGAGCAGGAATACATAGATCTATGGAGATGGACGGTTACTTATCTTCGCGATACGAAGGGCGTCCATAATGTAATCTATGCAATTTCTCCTCAGATCGACAGCCAGCAAAGCGAGTCTGAATACCTTCGCCGCTGGCCGGGTGACAAGTTCGTGGATTTCCTCGGAATGGACTGCTATCAGGGCATCAACAACCTGGTGTTCACTTCCAACCTGAAGACGCTGTCGCGTATTTCGCAGAATAAGAAAAAGCCATGCGGAGTAACCGAGACAGGTGTCGAGGGCGAGCCGAAAAACAGTAAATATTGGACCGAGAACATCAGTGCGCCTATGACAGGCCGCAAGGTTTCGCTGCTCGTCACCTGGCGTAACAAATATGTCGGCGCCAACGACAGCGATACACACTTCTACTCTGTCTGGGACGGCTGCAAGACAGCCGCCGACTTCGTAAAGATGTACAAAGAACCCAATACTATCTTCTGCGAAGACCTCCCCGACATGTACACCATGGCCAAAGGAATCACGGTGAAATAATTCGCGCGCCGCGATACCACCAAGTACATACCTCCGGCATATTCACCGGAGGTATTTTCGTTTATTTGTATTACCTTTGAACCAAACCTGGACAGTTATGAGAACTTCAAAAGAATCCCTATACTTATACTTAAAGACTGAAGCCGCCGGAGAGGTGTGGCTATCAAAAGAGCTCGATTTCTCTAAAGCAGAAACCAAAGATCTTCTTACGATTGCCACGTGCTTCGCAAGAATAGGTTGTGTCGTGCTGATTCCACATCCAGTTCATTTTCGTTCGGAATCGTATCAAACTATTTTCGGGCGCCTTATGGGAACAAGGTATGAGCGAAAGTGCCCGGACCTTTTGATAGATGATGCCTTTTATGAATATGAGAGTTATTCCCGTCCGTGGAATAAACGAAAGCTGTCTAACATGCTCTCACATGGCCTCAGGCAATCAGACAGAGTAATAATAGATGGGAGGGGTGGCGTTCCTATCAGACAGATTCTGCGTTCTATAAGGTTAAGACAGAATATCAACTCATACATAACGGAGATCTGGGTTTACGACGGCACAGGTGTTCTTCAAATCTACCCATAAAAATACAGGGGTACCGAAAGGTCCCCTGCAATGAAGTGCACCGTAGTGCCCTCTAACTTTCATGAAGCTGATGCAAATATAATTAATATAGTATTAAGAGCAATAGATTTTTCGATTATTTCTGCTCCGGACGCATTTTAGCGTATTTTAGGAGGAGGGTTTTGCGGCCGTAGTGGTCGAATTCGACTTCGGCTTTGAGTTCGGGGACGACGCCGGTTATGGAAATGATCTTTCCTGGACCGAAGCGGTTGTGCTCGATTCTTTCTCCCTCGTAGAGTTCGGTCATGTGGACCGGTTCGAAGTCGGCGTACTGGACAGCCGGTTTTGAGGGCTGGGGAGTACGCACCGGAGTCGCGACAGGAGTCGGCGTTGGCTTTTTAGGAACTGTGACCGGACGCGAGGATGCGCCGTAAGGAGAACCGAAGCGTGAGCCAAAACCTCCGAAGGACGGCTTTGAGCGGCCGGTAAGGATGTCGAATTCGGGCTTAATGGGATTTGCCAGGTATTTCGGGTCGATTTCGCGGACGAAGCGCGAGACACTGTTGCTTTCGTGGCGGCCGTTGCGGAAACGGTCATGGGCATATGCGAGAACGACGTCTTTCTTGGCGCGGGTGAGGGCGACGTAGAACAGTCGCCTTTCTTCTTCGAGATCCTGGGCGCTGAATACCATGTTCGAGGACGGGAACAGGTTCTCTTCAAGGCCCACAATCATCACATAAGGGAACTCGAGGCCCTTGGCGGAGTGGACCGTCATCAAGGCCACTCTATTGGAATCGTCTTCGTCTTCTGCGACATCGACATTGGAGAGGAGCGAGACGTTCTCCAGGTATTCACCCAAGGTCACAACAGGAACTTCGTCGCCGTTGTTTTCAGCTTCTTCGACAAGTTCGTCGACATAGGCGGCTACAGAGCTTATGAGTTCTTCGACATTGGCGGTGCGGGACATACCCTCAACGCTGGTATCCGCTTTATAGAAAGGATAGATTCCTGATTCGTCGGCGATGCGTTTGGCGAGGGCGGCGGCCTCTTCGCGCTGCGCAGCTACAGCGAACTTGTCTATCATCGCGCAAAACTCGCGCAGCTTTTTGGTCGCCGCCTCGCGGAGCACCGCGACCAGATCTTCGGAATAAACGGCCTGAAAGAGACTGATTCCTTTCTGACGGGCGAAAGTCTCCAATGCGCTTATCGTAGTATCCCCTATTCCCCTGGCGGGTTTGTTAACGGCCCGTTTGAAACTCTCGTCGTCGTATGGGTTGACGGACAGTTTGAAATAGGCCATCAAGTCTTTTACTTCGGCGCGCTCGAAGAACGAATTGCCCGAATATATCATATAAGGTATATTGCGACGGCGCAGACACTCTTCGAGAGAGCGCGACTGGGCGTTTGTACGATAAAGGATTGCAAAATCGCGATACTCGGCATGGTCCGTACGCATGCGGTTGACTATTTCCTGCACTACGAGGGCCGATTCTTCTGCGTCTGTCATGCAGTCGAGCACGCGTATCTTCTCGCCGCGCTCGCCTTCAGAATAGCATTCCTTCGGGATGCGGCCTTCGTTATGGGCGATAACGCTGTTGGCGGCTTCGACGATGGTGCGGGTCGAACGGTAATTGCGCTCCAGACGGACTATCTTGCAATCCGGATAGTCTTTCTTGAAATTGAGGATGTTCTCTATCTTGGCGCCGCGGAAAGCGTAGATAGACTGGGAATCGTCTCCGACGACGCAAATATTATGGTACTGCGAAGCGAGTTTACGAAGGATAATATACTGGGCGAAGTTGGTGTCCTGATACTCGTCTACCATTATATAATAGAAACTCGAGGCGAGATCCTTGAGTGCTTCAGGATTATCCCTAAGCAAGATATTCATGTTGACCAGAATATCGTCGAAGTCCATCACTCCGGAGGCTTTAAGTTTCTGCTGGTAGAGCTTATAGAGCTCGCCCAATCGCGCGCGCTGGGCGCGACGGTCGGCCTGGACCAGCTCCGGACGGGAGTTGTAACTCTCCCAGGTCACCAGGTTATTCTTGGCATTTGAAATGCGGGCAAGGACGTCCTTGGGCTTGTAGTTCTTGTCCTGATCCAGTTTAAGCTCCTTCAGGCAGACCTTGATTGCGGAGGTGGAATCAGAAGTATCGTAAATGGTGAACTGCTGGGGGTAACCGAGGAACTCGGCATATTTTCTCAAGAAGCGGACGAACACGGAATGGAAGGTTCCCATTACGACTTTACGGGCGCGCTTCTCCCCTACCATGAGGGCGATGCGCTCCTTCATTTCTCCTGCTGCTTTCTTGGTAAATGTGAGGGCGAGAATCCTCGAGGGTTCGACTCCGCCGGCCAGCAGATACGCGACCCGGCTCGTGAGCACTCTGGTCTTTCCGGAACCTGCTCCCGCCACTATTAGAACCGGACCCTCCGTAGCCTTCACCGCATCTTGTTGAGCGGGGTTGAGTCCCTCCAGTATTGCACTCACATTGTTTTCCATATCTACCACGAAAATACGGAATTTTTTCCGTATCTTCGTGGGTCAATTGAAATTCAATTCAAACTATATTCACAATGTCCAAAACAATCGTTTTGAAAAAGGGTCTCGAGCTTCCCATCACGGGAAGTGCAGAGAAACGCCTGAGTAAGACATTGCTGAGCGATGTAGTTGCGGTTCAGCCCTCTGATTTCAAGGGACTTCTGCCGCGTCTGCTCGTTAAGGAGGGAGACGCCGTTCTGGCCGGTTCCCCCGTCTTCTCAGACAAGAAAAACCCTGACATTCTCATCACGGCACCCGCAAGCGGTACTGTGAAGGCGATTGTCAGGGGCGAGAAGAGAAAACTTCTCGCAGTACTGATCCAAACCGATCCCGAACAGAAGTATGCCCCCTTCGAGGCTAAGCTCCCCGCGGAAGCGGAGGATGTCAAGAAGGCTCTCCTCCAGAGCGGTCTGTGGCCCTGGCTCGTCCAGCGCCCCTACGGCATCATCGCCGACCCCGCACTGACCCCTAAGGCCATCTTCGTGTCGGCGTTCAACTCAACCCCGGGCGCAGCCGATGCCGATTTCGCGTTCGAAGGCGAGATTCCCGCTATCCAGGCCGGTATCGACGCCCTCGCGAAAATCGCCGAGGTCCACGTAAGCTTCAATGCGAAGACTTACGAGAACTCCCCTCTCGCAAGACTCAATGCGACCAAGCATTTCTTCGAGGGCAAGTGCCCCGCCGGAAACGTAGGCGTACAGATCAGCCACATCAGTCCCATCCACAAAGATGAGACGGTCTGGACTATCAGCCTGCAGGGCCTCGCAGCAGTCGGAAAGCTCTTCCTTAAGGGCAGGTACGACGTCCGCAGGATGGTAGCAGTCAGCGGCCCCATGGCGATTCAGCCGGCCTATGTCAGCGCCCTCCCGGGAACTCCGATGACCGCACTCAAGGCCTTCTACAGCACCAACGAAGATATCGTCCGCATAGTCAGCGGCGATGTCCTCAGCGGCAAGACGGTCGGAGTTGAAGGCTATCTGGGCTACTTCGACAACACTGTAACCCTCATCAAGGAAGGCACCGAGCCCGAACCGTTCGGCTGGGCCATGCCCCTTCGTTGGAAGCAGTACAGTACGGACCACTGCTACTTCAGCTGGCTCACTCCCTGGCGCAAGTACGATATGGATACCAATCTCCATGGCGGTCCGCGCGCCTTCGTCATGAGCGATCAGTATTATGCAAAGGTTCTTCCGATGGACATCTATCCTCTCTACCTAATCAAGGCCTGCCTCGCAGGAGATATCGAGAAGATGGAGAAATTCGGCATCTATGAAGTGCTCCCCGAAGATCTCGCAGTCTGCGAGTTCGTGGATCCTTCGAAGAACTATATCCAGGATATCATTGCTCAGGGTATCGACCTGATGCTTAAAGAAATGGCTTAAAAGTATGAACAAGATTTTCGAAAAAGGCGGCAAACTCTATTGGCTGCACTCAACTGTCGATGCTTTTGAGACATTCCTCGCAGTGCCCGGAACGGTGGCGAAGAAAGGTGCCCACGTCCGCGACGCAGTCGATCTCAAGCGCATCATGATAATCGCCGTGATTTCGGCTGTTCCGGCCGCAATCTTCGGCATGTGGAACGTCGGTTTCCAGCACTCGCTCGCTACCGGCTTGGATATGAATATCCTTCAGGAGTTCTGGTAC
Organism: Bacteroidales bacterium; assembly: GCA_017617035.1. GTDB lineage: Bacteria > Bacteroidota > Bacteroidia > Bacteroidales > UBA932 > Cryptobacteroides. The sequence continues at coordinate 46,815 of JAFZWV010000007.1, read as the reverse complement.
GGATTCCTCAAGGTATTGCCTCTGTTCGTGGTGGCCTACGCAGTGGGTCTCGCGATAGAATTCGCTTCGGCCCAGATAAGGGGCGAGGAAGTCAACGAGGGCTACCTCGTCTCGGGCTTCTTCATCCCGCTCATCGTCCCTGTAGACGTTCCGCTCTGGATGCTCGCTGTCGCAGTTGCGTTCGCGGTCATCTTCGGCAAGGAAGTCTTCGGAGGAACCGGTATGAACATCTGGAATCCTGCTCTTCTCACCCGTGCATTCCTCTTCTTCTCCTACCCCAGCCAGATGTCAGGTTCTTCGACCTGGATCAGCCTGAGGGGTGCAGAGACGGTAGACGGATTCACTGGCGCAACCCCGCTCGCGCTTGTAGCAGACGGCGGCATGGACGGTCTTATCAACACTACCGCCCAGTATGGAACCAGCTTCTGGACCATGTTCTGGGGCGGCATCCCCGGCTCAGTAGGTGAAACTTCGGTAATCGCGATTCTTCTCGGTGCTGCCATCCTTCTCTGGACGGGCGTTGCAAGCTGGAAGATCATGGTCAGCGAAGTTCTTGGCCTTCTCGCAGTAGCAGGCCTTGCTAACCTCGCAGGCCTGTCGGATCTCCCCTGCTTCTACCATCTCGTGATGGGAGGCTTCGCCTTTGGTGCCGTGTTCATGGCCACCGACCCCGTTACCTCCGCTCAGACCGAGGCGGGCAAGTGGATTTACGGCTTCCTGGTCGGTGCACTCTGTGTAATCATCAGGCTCTTCAACCCCGGCTATGCCGAGGGTATGATGCTCGCGATTCTGCTGGGCAACACCTTCGCCCCGCTCATCGACCACTGCGTCACTTCGGTCCACACCGGCAAGAGAAACAAAATCGCAAAAGCATAAGGAGGACTAAGTATGAACACAAACAGCAATGTCTATACGGTCATCTACACAACTATAGTTTGTGTATTGGTGGCGGCCATCCTCGCTTTCGCCTCGCAGGCGCTTAAGCCAATGCAGGACGCCAACGAAAAGGCCGAAACAATCGGCCAGATTCTCAAGGCGGCCCAGTTCGACTTCGACGATTCGTCCAACGACGCGATTCTCGCCTTCTATAAGGAAAACGTAGCCAGTGCTATCCTGGTTGATGCCACCGGCGCAAAAGTCGGCGAGCTCAACACAGCCGATGCAGCCATCTACGGAACATCCGACCTCAAGGCCCAGAACTACGGCGTCAAAGACGAAACCGAATACTCTATTCCAGTCTATATCTTCAAGAACGGAACCTCTGTCCTCCCGATTTACGGAGCAGGCCTCTGGGGTCCGGTATGGGGCTATATCGCTGTAGACAAGACCGGTCTTAATATAGTCGGAGCTTACTTCGACCATGCATCCGAGACCCCCGGCCTCGGCGGCAAGATTAAGGACGATCCCGGCTTCCGCGCCCAGTTCGAAGGAAAGAAACTCGACTTCTCCGACGACAAGACCTTCAGTATCGTGAAGGGCGGCGCTCCGGAAGGGAAAGCCAATGCGATCGATGCCATCTCCGGCGCGACCATGACCAGCAAAGGCCTCGACGAGGCTATCAACACATGGATCGACGCTTACAAGAACTATCTTAACAAAGCAGAGGAGGAATAAACCATGGCAAATCTGAAAGAAACTATCCTCAATCCGATACTCAAGGGTAATCCGATTACCGTCTTGATTCTCGGTATCTGCTCTTCGCTCGCAGTTACAGTCGAGCTCAAGGGCGCCTGCGTAATGGCCCTCTCCGTAATCATCGTTACGGGTGTGTCCAGCCTCATCTGCTCGCTTCTCAGAAAGACCATCCCGAACCGCGTTCGTATCATCATCCAGCTCGTTGTGGTGGCAATGATGGTTATCCTCGTGGACCAGGTCCTGAAGGCTTTCGCATACGCAATCGACAAGCAGCTCTCGGTTTACATCGGCCTTATCATTACGAACTGTATCGTGATGGGCCGTATCGAGGCTTTCGCCCTTGGAAACAAAGTATGGCCTTCATTCCTTGACGGTGTCGCCAACGGCGTCGGCTATGGTCTCATCCTCATCATCGTCGCGTTCTTCCGCGAGCTCCTCGGAAGCGGAACCCTCTTCGGAATTCCGGTTCTGTCGGCTATCGGTTACACGAACAACGGCCTGATGATACTCCCTCCTATGGCCCTCATCCTTATCGGATGCATCATCTGGGTCCACAGAAGCATCGACAAATCCATCCAGGAAAAGTAATAACACAACTAAGGAATTATGGAATATTTAAGCTTATTCGTAAAGTCAATCTTTGTTGACAATATGATCTTTGCATACTTCCTCGGTATGTGTTCATACCTGGCGGTATCAAAGAATGTAAAGACGGCCAACGGCCTCGGCATCGCGGTCATCTTCGTGCTCCTCATCACCCTTCCCGTCAACTATCTCCTCAACAAGTTCGTCCTCCTTCCCGGAGCCCTGAGCTGGCTTGGAGAGAGTTTCGCAAGCGTAGACCTCAGCTTCCTGAGCTTCATCCTCTTCATCGCCGTTATCGCGGCCATCACCCAGGTAGTGGAGATGATAGTGGAGAAATTCCTCCCGAGCCTCTACAGCTCGCTGGGAATCTACCTCCCGCTCATCGCCGTCAACTGCGCAATCCTCGGAGGATCGCTCTTCATGCAGCAGAGGGAGTTCGCAAATGTAGGCGAATCTGCAGTTTACGCCCTTGGATCGGGTATAGGCTGGTATCTCGCTATTGTAGCTCTTGCAGCTATCCGCGAGAAGATGTCGTACAGCAACGTCCCCGCTGCCCTCAAGGGAACGGGTATCACCTTTATGACTGTCGGCCTGATGGGCATCGCCTTCATGGCCTTTATGGGAATTTCACTCTAAAAGGATAGGACATATGAACAATACACTTATTTCTGCAATGGTGCTGATGGTGATTGTCATCCTCATCCTGGTGGCAATTCTCCTCATCATCAAAGCTGCCATTACCCCGAAGGGTAAGGTTCAGATTGATATCAACGACGGCAAGAAAGTTCTCGAAGCGACTCCCGGCGGAAACCTTATGGGCACCCTCGCCGAGGGAGGCATCTTCCTGCCTTCCGCTTGCGGCGGAAAAGCCAACTGCGGACAGTGCAAGATCATAGTTGAAGAAGGCGGCGGAGAAATCCTCCCTACCGAAGTAGGCTTCTTCAATCGTAAACAGATCAAGGAAGGCTGGAGGCTTGGTTGCCAGGTCAAGGTAAAGGACAACCTCAAGGTCAAGATGGACGAAAGCGCCCTGAGCGTCAAGAAGCTCGAGTGCGAAGTCATCTCCAACGAGAACGTCGCTACCTTCATCAAAGAGTTTACCGTACGTCTGCCCGAAGGCGAACACATCGACTTCAAGAGCGGCGAGTACATCCAGATCGATATCCCCGAGTACGAGGCTGACTTCTCCGATATGGGAGTTGCCGACATCTACAAGGGCGATTGGGAGAAATACGGCATTACTTCCCTGAAGTTCAAGAATACCGTTCCTACTATCAGGGCTTACTCCATGGCCTCATATCCGGCCGAGAAGGACGTCATCAAGCTCAATGTCCGTATCGCAACTCCTCCGTTCGACAGGACTCAGCCCAAGGGCGTGTTCAAGTTCGTCCCTGGCGTTCCTCCGGGAATTGCATCGACCTACGTCTTCTCCCGCAAGCCGGGCGACAAGGTATGGATCAGCGGCCCTTACGGCGAGTTCCTCCTCCCGAAGGACGACCCGGACGACATGGAATACATCTTCGTCGGCGGCGGCGCCGGTATGGCTCCTCTGCGCTCCCACATCATGCACCTCTTCAAGACCCTCAAGACAAAGCGTGAGGTCCACTTCTTCTATGGCGCACGTGCGCTCGTAGAGGCTTTCTATCTTGAAGATTTCGCGGAAATCGAACGCGACTTCCCGAACTTCCACTTCCACCTCGCCCTCGACCGTCCGGATCCGGCAGCCGATGCAGCAGGCGTCAAGTACACCGCAGGCTTTGTCCACAACGTGATGAACGAGACTTACCTCAAGGACCACGAAGCCCCGGAGGACATCAAGTACTTCATGTGCGGTCCGCCTATGATGACAAAGTGTGTGTGCGACCTTCTCGACTCGCTCGGTGTAGCACCCGAGAGCATCCTCTTCGACAACTTCGGAGGTTAATGGAAAAGCTCAAAATACTACTGATGACAATGCTCCCGCTTCTGGCGGGAGCTTGTCGTAGTATAGGGGGTAAAGCGGAGATTGACACCCCGTCGCCGGAACCGGTACCCGTAGTGAAGCAGGACTCTACGCTAATTGAGTGTAGATTAATTGCCCTGGCCGATTATCCTATCCGGAGCCTGGATATCTTCATCTACAATCCCGACGGACTTAAGGATCTGGTGGCCCATGTGCGGGCCGAAGGCGCCGACGCCACTTTAAGCCTGCCGGACTCGCTGCCAAAGACCGTGGCCATGGTCGCTAATGCGCCCGGCACCTTCAACTCCGACGCTCTGAAGCACTTCGATTCGCTTGACGCACTGGTTTTCAGGTTCTCCGATGACGACCCAACTGCGCCCCTGATGAGCGGTATGGGCTCGCTAGTGCCAGGCGAGCCGGCCCGCGTTCGCCTTACTCCCCTGCTGTGTACCATAATCATAGCGGGCGTAACCAATTACTATGAAGGCGACACGCTCGCCGAGAACCCGCGGGTGTGGCTGGAGAGCATCAATGGCGAAGCCGGTATCTTCAAGCAGTATGGTTTCGCGGTGAAGGACCCTTCCAGCTCCCGAGCCGTCTATCTGCCGTGCGACATTGGCCTGTATACCCAATACCCAGGGACCAGGCTCTTTTGCTACCCCAACGACCTGCCGGATCCAAATCCGGGTAATCCGGCAACTACGCTATTCATGCAATATGAAATCGAAGGCGAGACCCAGACTCTGAGCCTCGCCCTGCATCCCATATCGAGGGGTGAAACTATTCCTGTTGAATTAGCGCTTCGACCGTATGGTGCAGGCCGACCTTGATCGGGTAGCGACACTTCCAGCCGAGACTCTGGAGTTTGGCCGAAGATAGGCGGGCCTTGGTCGCTTTGCTGAAGCCGGCGGCCTCGGTCGCGTCCGGAAGATCGAATACCACCTTAGTCCCAGCAATCGACGCCAGCTCGGCCGCGAGGTCGCGCAGGATTATGTCGCTGGAGACGTCCGCGATGTTGTAGGCCTCGCCCGAGGCGCCCAAAAGCAGGACGTAGAGCAGGCCGCTGACGGCGTCGGCCACGTAAGTATAGGAGTAATGCTGCATGCCCTCGCTCTTAAGGATTATGTCCTCTCCGCGAACGGCGTTACGAAGGAACTGAGACAACGCTTTAGTATCTGAATCGAGCAATGTCGGACCGTATGAGCGAGTGAAGCGCGGAATAACGACATCCAGGCCGTACTGGCGGACATAGGCCTGGCAGAGCGCCTCGCCGCAGCGCTTGCTCTCCGGGTAGCCTGCCCGCAGGGTGTTGGAATCTATGTAACCGCAGTACTTCTCATCAAACAACTCTACATCTCCCCTGTTCTCGCCGTAAATCTCATTGGAGGAGGCAAACGCGAAACGTTCGGCCCCGCAAGTGCGGGCCAGCTCAAGCATATTCTGCAGACCGATTATGTTGGTCATAATAGTCTGGACAGGCTCGCTCGCATAAGCCACCGGGTGCGTATTAGATGCCAGATGGATGACATAGTCGGCCTTAATGGGGAGGGCGAAAGGCAGGTTGATATCCTGCTTTACGAACTGCAGAAAAGGATTGTCCTTATAAGCCAGGAAGCGCTCGCATGCGCGAGCCTCGTTTCGGCCGAGAACCACAACCTTACAGCCAAGATTCTCTATGGAGTTGCGCTTCATAAGGACATCGACGAGGCAACTGCCTATCAGGCCGGTTCCGCCGCTGAGCAAAACGGTCTTGCCGGAGAGCTTTTCCCACGGCAGGTCGAGGCGAGCAATATCCTCTACATCAGACAGATATAAGGGATGATCGTATGCTTTCATTACTGGTTTTGCTTAATATAAACCTTGAACCACTCCAGATCCCCGGGGGTCGTCAGTTTTATGTTTTTGTCCGAGCCCTTGGCGAAATGGAGCTTTACGCCAAGGTCAACCATCATAGTATTGGTATATGACGAGCCGTAGATTCCAATCTCTTTTTCGAAGGCGTCGTGATATGCTTTGTCGATAAGGTCAAAGCTATAGGCCTGGGGAGTGGAAACACGGCGAAGAGTTTCGCGCGGGATGTACTCTGACGTAGTCGATGCATCTTGCGTGTCAACCAGGAAAATCTGCTCGTTGTAGGGCAAAGAAGTCACGGCGTTGCCGAACTCCCTGCACTTCTCAACCACGTCTGTGAGTACAGTTGGATCTACGAGCGGGCGAATACCGTCGTGGATTACGATTGTATCTTCCGGTTGGCAGCGGCCTTCAAGGGAGAATACACCGTTGCGTATGGATTCCTGGACGGTCTCCCCTCCTGTTACAATCTCTGAAAGTTTGGTTATCCCGTATAGTTCAGCCCAGCGCCTGACGTCTTCCTGCCAGCCGTCGATGCAGACAAGAACGATTTCATCGACCATGGGGTGTTTTTGGAATCCCTCCAGGGTGTAAAAGAGAACAGGCTTGCCCTCCACCTCTACAAACTGCTTGGGGATGTCGAGCCCCATACGGAAACCGACGCCGCCTGCTATGACAACCGCTATTGTACTCATATCAAACAAATATACGCAAATTTTTTCCTACATTTGTTGGATTCAACACGGTTCTATGAAGATTATTTCGCAAAGCAGTATCAAGGCACTGGGTATCTCTCCCGCCACCTGTGTGGAATGGGTGAAAGAATCGTTCTCGATCAAGAAAGATTCTCAGGTTCCCGCTAAAATAAGCGTTCATCCCAAGGGCTTCGACTTTTATACGGCAATGCCCTGCCTCTTGCCCGCCGCTTACGACAGGGTCGGACTCAAGATGGTCCATAGGATAAAAGGCGCCGTACCCGCCCTTGGCAGCGATCTTCTGCTATACAAGGCATCCAACGGTGAATTGCTTGCATTAATGGACTGTGATTGGATCACAGCCATGCGCACCGGTGCCACCGCCACCTTAGCGGCCCAAACCCTTCGAAAGAGCGGCGAGCTTACCTACTGTTTCGTCGGCCTGGGGAACACCGCCCGCGCCACACTCCTTTGCTTACTTGACTCCGAGCCGGAAATTAAGCATATCGTTCTTCTCAAGCGCTATAAAGATCAGGCAGAGCTATTTATCGATCGCTTCAAGAACTACGGTAATGTTGAGTTTTATACGTATGAAAACATTCCCGAGATGTTCGCGAAATCCGATGTAATTTTCTCCTGCATCACCGATGCCGATGGTCTCCTATGCGAGGATGAGAATTGCTTTAAGCCAGGTTGCACCCTTATCCCTGTCCATGTCCGTGGTTTCCAGAATTGCGATCCCGTCTTCGATAAGGTCTTCGGCGACGACACCGAACCCCTAAGAAGTTGGAAATACTTCAATCAATACCGTCATTACGCGGAGCTTCAGGAGGTAATTGAAGGGAAAGACCCGGGCCGTGAGAACGATAACGAGCGTATAATAAGTTACAACTACGGACTTGCGCTCCACGACACCTTCTTTGCGGCCAAGATTTATGAATTGCTGAAAGACAACAGCCCGGAGGTTGTTATTGAAAAAGAGAACGGGCATTTCTGGGTATGACCTTCGAAGCGAAAAAAGCAATAATACTGGCAGCGGGCTTCGGCTCGCGAATGGTTCCCGTGACCCTCGACAGGCCTAAACCCCTTGTCAAGGTTAACGGCGTACGAATCATCGACTCCATACTCGACGCCCTGTTTGATGCAGGTATCGAAGATATTACCATAGTCCGCGGTTACAAGAAAGAATGTTTCGACGAACTGCTCGACCAATACCCCAATCTGAAGTTCATCGACAACGACCTTTACGACAAGACCAACAGCATCTCTTCCGCCCATGCGGCGCTCAAACTAATAGAAGGCGGTTGTTACATCTGTGAGGCCGATCTGCTTATAGCAAATCCCGACGTAATCAGGAAGTGGCACGCCGGAACTGATTATCTGGGTTCATTCGCCCGCGAAACCGACGACTGGTGCCTGAGCGAGCGCGAAGGCTATGCGACCGACTACCGAAAAGGCGGCTCAGAGTGCTTCAACTGCTATGGTATATCCTATTGGACTCCCGAAGACTGCGACCAGCTTCGCCGCGACATAGAACTCGTCTGGAACGAGCCGGGCGGCAGGAATGTCTTCTACGAGTTCGTCCCGTTAGTACTTAAGAAAGACAATTATAAGGTTAGAATTCACGAATGCCAGAAGGGCGATATAGTGGAGATTGACTCCTTCCAGGAACTCTGCGCCATCGATCCTTCCTACAAACACTACACGCGATGAAAGTTTACAAAGGACACATCCTTACGGTAGACAGTAAGGACAGCGTTGCAAAATATCTGGTCGAAGACGGCGGGCGCATAGCCTACGTCGGTAAAACCCTTCCCAAGGAGTACGCTGAGGCCGAATGTATCGACCTCGGGTCAAAGGCTCTTATCCCCTCCTTCGTCGATACCCACCAGCATTTCGCATCCTTCTCCATCTTCAACGCCGGTCTCAACGTAATGGACGCAGAGTCCAATGTCCAGATAGCCGGGATGGTTGCGGACTTCTACGCAAAAAGCGGTAAGGCCAAGACCCTTATCGCCTTTGGAGCCTCCCCTTATTCCGTCAAGGAACGCCGTCTGATTAGTCGCGAAGAACTCGACAAGGTCTGTCCTGATAAGGAAATAATGGTCGTCAAGTACGACGGCCATGCCTGCATAGTCAACAGTAAACTTTTGGCTAAAATAGACAAGCAGGTACGCAACCTGCGCGGCTACCATCCCGACACGGGCGAGATGAACCAGGAAGCCTTCTTCAAGGTGTCCGACTACATCACCGGCAGCCTCAGCGTCATCGACCTTTTCTCCAATATGCAAAAAGCAGCCGACTGGGAAGCCGCGATGGGAATTGGCATGGTCCATACCGTCAGCGGCGTAGGCTTCGTCGGCGACCTCGACATAACTACCGAGAAGATCTTTGCAAAGAGCCTGAAAAACGGCTTCCAGGTCAGGGTATTCCCCCAGTCCATGGACGTGAAGGTCGCGACATCGCGAAAGCTCCCCCGAATCGGCGGCTGCTTCAAATGCGCGCTCGACGGATGTTTCGGCTCCATGGACGCCGCCATGAACGAGCCCTACGCCGACGGCTCCGACGGAGTTCTCTACTACTCCGACGAGACGGTTACGGAGTTCTGCAAGGCGGCCAACCGCGCTGGGCTGCAGATCGAAATGCACGCCATAGGCGACAAAGCTTTCGATCAGGCCACCCGCTGCCTCAAGGCCGCCCTCGACGACTTCCCCCGTAAAGACCATCGCCACGCCATCATCCATGACTGCCTGCCTACCGAAGCTGGCCTGAAGATATGCAGCGAGTACCACATCGCCATGCCCATACAGAGCGCCTTCATAGGCTGGAAGCAGGAACCGGACGAGTACCTGGAGAGCATTATGGGCAAGGAGCGCTGCTCGCGCCTCAACCCCGTAAAGACCTTCGTCGACAATGGCATAGTCGTCGGCCTGGGTTCCGATGCGCCCTGCACCTCTCCCAATCCTATCGTATGGCTTGAGCGCTGCGTATGCAACCCCAACGTCTCTGAGCGCGTCAGCATCCAGCAAGCCCTTCGCATGGCCACCTACAACGGCTACTACATCAGCTTCGACGAGAAGGAACGCGGCTCGCTAGAAAAGGGCAAGATAGCCGACATGGTCATCCTGAGCGCCGATCCTTACGAGATACCTGCAGAGGAAATCATCAACCTCAAGGTAGAACAGCTCATTCTCGCCGGTAAGCCTTACGAGAGCGCCAAGGAAGGCGTTCTGAAGGCGGTCTGCCGCGGCCTTGGCTCTAAAAACAAGTTCTGATGACCAAAGTCCGTCACGCTGTAATCCTCGCGGCCGGTGCGGCCACCCGCTTTGTTCCCCTTTCGCTCGAGCAGCCCAAGGGCCTGTTCTCAGTAAACGGACAGTGCCTCATTGACAGGCAGATCGAGCAACTCAGGGAAGCGGGAATCGATGATATTACCGTCGTACTCGGCTACAAGAAGGAGATGTTCGACTATCTGGCCCCCAAGTATGGCGTGCGCCTGATTGACAATCCCCGCTACAATGTAACTAACAACATAGACAGCCTTTTGTGCGCTGCCGAATACCTTGAAGACGCCTACATCTGCTCGTGTGACGATTATTTCGCCGAGAATCCTTTCCGCAGCGAAGAGGAGCACAGCTTCTACGCAGGCGAGGAAGTGGATTATGCCTCCAAGGAGATGTTCGTTTCGACAGATCGTAGCGGACGCATAACCCGCATGGACAAAGGCCGCAAGAAGGGAAAAATACTGCTCGGCCATTCATTCTGGACCGCCGAATTCGCCCGCAAGTTCATCTTGATAGCCAGGGCCGACACCGATGGTAAGTACAGCCAATCATACTGGGAGTGGCTCGTGCGCGACTATCTGCCCGTTCTTCCTCCATTCTACTTCAAGGCCTACCCCACTGGAACGATCTACGAATTCGATTATTTCGAAGAACTGCGCGCCTTCGACAGCGACTATATGGCCGACTCGCGAAGCCGCATCATAGAAAACATCAAGAAGGTCTTTAACTGCACAGACGCAGACATTACCGACTTCCGCAAGATCAGCGAGGGTCTTACCAACACCTCCTTTATCTTCTGCGTAGACGGCAAAGACTACATCTATCGCCACCCCGGCGACGGGACAGACAAGATAATCGACAGAACCCACGAAAAGGCCTCTTTGGAAAAGGCCAAAGAACTCGGGATAGACCCCACCTACATCTACATGGATGAGCGCGAAGGCTGGAAAATAAGCTGGTTCGTCCCCGAATTCCGCGAGCCAGACTATGCATCCGACGAAGATTCCGCCCGTATTCTGGCTGTTCTCAGGCAGCTCCATGACGCTCCGGTAGTGCTCGACTGGGGTCTGAGACCATGGGAAGACTCTCTCGAAATCGAAAAGCTGCTCGAAGAGAAAGCCCCCGGCTGCTTTGCTCCCTACCTGGAGCTTAAATCCCGTATCGGCCGCCTCTACCAGAAGACGGTGGGCGACGGAGTCCGTAAGTGTTTCTGCCACGGCGACACCTACAAACACAACTGGATGCTGCTCCCCGACGGAAACGTGGTACTTATCGACTGGGAATACTCCGGCTACGCCGATCCGGGCATTGATGTGGGCTACTACATAGTCGACGCAATGTATGAGCGAGATCGCGCCCGCACCTTCATACGCGAATACCTCCAGGAGAGCTGGACTCCGGCCCTCGAGGAGCATTACCTGATATACTCCGCCCTGATTGCATGGTACTGGTTCGTATGGGCCCTCTACCGCGAGTCATGCGGAGCCGCAATGGGCGAAAGCCTCAACAACTGGCTGGAAATGGCCAAATACTATTCGGAATGACACTCTCACAATTCTGGAAAAAGATCTACTCCAATCCCCGGCGCATCAGGCGCAGAAAGCGCTACGGTATCCCGGCGATGGTGGCATTCAGGGACGCCATGTCCAAGGCGGGAATCCCCTGGTCACCCGTTTACGGCACCCTGCTTGGAGCCATACGCGAAAAGGGATTCATAAAGCACGACGACGATATCGATACCGGCGTTTGGAGCGACTCTATCACTGGTGGACTTGACAACCTTCACCGCTGCCTCGAGGAAGCCGGCTTTACATATTCTCATTGTTTCCTGGTCGACGGCGGCGAATTCGCCCGCGAGGAAACATGGAAGTGGCACGGCCTGCATGTCGATATCTTTTTCTTCGATCCCATCGAAGGCGATCGCTGCAAAGGTTATATGTTCTACCCTTTCAAGGGAACGGCCAATTTCAGGGAGTCCAACAAACTCTATGGTGGCCTCAGGGTGGTCGAATTCGAAGTTCCGTTCGCCAAACAGACGGAAATGGTTCCTTTCGACAGCATAGAGGTCCCTATCACAAAGAGTGCTGAAGGATTTGTGGTAGCACGCTATGGGATCAACTGGCGAATACCGGATCCAACCTTCGTTTATCCGCAGCCCGGGGTTGTCGGCAATGTGGAAAGGCCCGATAAACTTGCCGTAAAGACCAGATAATGAGAAAGATAGGCATAGACAAAGTCCACGATATCCTTTTCGATATTCTCTGCGATATCGACAACTTCTGCCGCGAAAACGGACTACACTGGGCCATGGGGTACGGCACAGTCCTGGGAGCTATTCGTTATGGCGATTTCATTCCATGGGACGATGATGCCGATATAGTAATGCCGCGCGACGACTTCGATCGCTTTGTCGCGACATACAATGGAAAATACGAGTGTATTTTTAACACCCGGCGAGAGGATGTGTTCTATGTTTCGGGGGTTGCTAAGGTCCACGATCCTCACACCGATAAATTCCTTGCAAAATCGAGCCGCCGCAAGTTCCTTTCACATTACGGAGTGAGTGTCGACATCTTTGCTCTCGATCCCGTACCGGACGATGCCGCGCAATACCATGCCCTTATGAAAGAGGCCATCCACTGCCACAGACGTCTGCTGTACCGCAGCCGCAAGTCGGGCTCCCCCCTGCTTCTTCTGAGTGCATGGTCCCATAGCCTGGACTGGTGGATGGAGCGCTGCAACCGCCTGGCCCGCAGCTGCAAACCCGAAGAATGTAGCCGCATAGGAATCATTCTCGGATCCAGGACTCCGCGAAATGTCCATCCAAAGGATTTCTTCGAACACCTGAAGCCCTTGAAGCTGCGCGACCGCAGTTTCCCTGCACCGGAGGACACCGATGCATATCTTACCCAGATGTACGGGCCCGATTACATAGTGCCCCCGCCCGAAAGCGAACGCGTCGGGCATGGTGGCGAAGTGTGGATGCTATAATAAACCCGGGTATTCCTTGCGGGCGCTCCAATCGTAGAGGAAAGCCCAGCGTCGAGCCTTACGCAGGATAGTTCCGGCGCAGCGCCTAATCGGCGAAGACTCCAACGTATCTTTATAGAATAAATACAGATCCAGGAAATTACGCAGCTGCTGGGACTTCTTGCGCGAACGCTTTCCCCTGCTCATAGCCTGCGAATCCGAGCGACGGTAGTGATACAGCGGTTCGGGCAGCCTGACGGCTTTCGTGGCGCGGTCGAGCAGCTGAAGGCTCTGGACCATGTCCTCGGCCTGGCCGTAGCGCGGGAAGAAGATTTCCGGGGTGAACAGCGAACGACGCCAGAACTTGAGCACCACGCTGGGGTGAGCTTCGTGGACCAGAATAGCGTCCGCGAAATCCTGGGGAGTCTCGAATTCTTTGTCGGTAATCACCCTCGAGCGCCCGTCTCCGAACTCCTTCCAGGCATAGAAATAGACTACGTCGGCACCCGTCTCTTCAGCCTTCCCGACCAACCTTTCGACCGCATCCGTTTCTACCCAGTCGTCGGCATCGACATGAAGGATATAATCCCCCGTCGCAGCTGCAAGGCCTGTTTTACGGGCCTGGGGCAGACCTTCGTTGACGGGCTTGCGTATAATCTTGACGCTCTCCTTCAAAGACGAAAACTCTTTGTCGATTAAGGCTTCGAGCCTTTCAATGCTATCGTCCGGGCTGCAGTCGTCGACGAAAATGAACTCGGTCGAAGGCCAGCTTTGGGACAGGACGCTTCGGGCGCATTGTTCTATGTACTTCCCCACTTTGTAGACGGGGACTATGATGCTGACCTTTATCATCTTGCGGCTGCTTTTGCGATAACTTCGAGGAATTCCTTGCGGCGGGCTTCGCTCATCTCTACATCATTGATGCATATCCATTTGCAATCCGGAGCCTGAAGGAAGGCGTCCAGCTGGGCGGGAGTCTTCGCGCCCATCGAGAAATGCTTGCAGGAAAGGCGCTGATGCCTCACCCTACCTACATGATAGAGATAGTCCGGGTAGAAGTAATAACAAAGATTATTGTCTTTTCGGGTAGGGGTGACGGTATTTTCAATATCCTGGCCATATTTAGCATAGAGATCTTCGCACACATCCTTGAAAAGAGGGCCCACGGTATGCTGCGGCCGGATAAAAACGGGACAGGGCTTAAGGCCGGCGGCCTTGCGCGCGAGGGCGTCTGAATTGCGGACAGTCCTCTTGAAAGTATTCGGGGCAAGGATATGACGTGAGAAGCCTCTGCAGATATTGTCTCCGTCAAAGAAATCCTCCTCGCCGCCCGGCATCAGCGGGATTAGATCGTCGTTCAGGAAAAGGAAACGGTTCTTAAGGCCCGGGATACGGTGAAGGAACATCTCGATCGATGCCGCGTTGAAAAGAGGGAGAAGTTGCTCGGGGATGATGTCTTTGTGGAGGATCACCGTCACCTCCGAGGCGACTTCGGCCGGGACCTGGCTAGGCAGGGCTACTACCAGGTAAATCTTATCCACACAGGGTAGGAAGCGGCGTATGGAGCGTATCTGCCATGGGAGCATTCCCCAGTCGCGGAAACGCTTGGCCGGTTCATGGCCGGCGAAAGCGGCATATTGTTCCTGCCACTTCGGGTCTTCCCCGTTGACGTACATTATAACTGCATCGATCATTTGATATACTTTGCTGTAAAGGTATCTGTTTTTGCGAGATTTTCGGGAGTACCGGCGAAAACAACCTCTCCTCCGCGATCTCCGGCGTCCGGTCCAAGGTCTATCACCCAGTCGGCCGCTTTGATTACGTCGGTGTTGTGTTCGACGACCAGCACGCTGTGGCCGCGCTCCAGTAGCGCATCGAAAGCCTTCAAGAGGCGTTCTACATCGCTGAAATGCAAGCCTGTAGTCGGCTCGTCGAATATGAACAGTATCTTGTCGCGACCGCTGCGTTCGCGGCTCATCGCGAGGAAGTATGCAAGTTTTATGCGCTGGCTCTCGCCTCCGGATAGGGTCGAACTGCTTTGAGCAAGTTTGAGATACTCAAGGCCCACGTCGACCAAAGGCTGAAGCTTCAACGCTATTTCCTTCGCTTCAGGCTCAGGTCCCGCGTTGAAGAACTCAATCGCCTCCGAAACGCTCATATTCAGGATATCGTCGATATTCTTTTCGCGGTAACGAACCTCCAAGATCTCCGGTTTGAAGCGCTTTCCGCCGCAGCTCTCGCAAACCATGGTCACATCCGACATGAACTGCATCTCGATAGTAACGACTCCCTCTCCCTGGCATTCCGGGCATCTGCCGCCTTCCTGGTTAAACGAGAAGAACGACGGGCCGAAGCCGCTGACCTTCGCGTACTGCTGGTCGGAGAAGAGCTTTCGTATGAGGTCGTAAACCTTAAGGTAGGTCACTGGATTTGAGCGTGAACTCCTTCCTATGGGGTTTTGGTCTACGTATTCCACGCGCGAGATGCGGTCTAGATTTCCACTCAGGCCCTTGAATGCCCCGGGAGGATCGCCGGCTTCATTGATGTGGCGGTATAGGGCCGGATATAGGATATCTCCCACGAGCGTAGATTTACCGGAACCGGATACTCCGCTCACCACGGTCAGCACACAAAGTGGAATCTGGACGTCGATGGTCTTGAGGTTATGCTCCATCGCGCCGTTCACCGTGATGCTGTAGGTCCATGGCCGTTTCTCCCTGATATAGCGAGTCTTACGGCCGCTTAGATATTGAAGCGTCAGCGAACGTTTGAACGCATCTTCGGGCAGCGAGTCTGAGTACTTCCCTTCGAAGACTATCTCGCCTCCGCGCGAACCGGCAAGAGGGCCCATGTCGATAAGGACGTCGGCTGCGCGGATTATATCCTCGTCGTGTTCGACCACTATCACGGAGTTGCCGAGGTCGCGGAGGCGCTTAAGTACGCCGATCAACCTTTCGGTATCGCGCGGGTGAAGGCCTATGGACGGCTCGTCGAGTATGTACATCGAGCCGACCAGCGAACTGCCTAGTGCAGTGACCAGGTTCACCCTCTGGCTTTCACCGCCCGAAAGGGTGTTCATAGCACGGCTGAGCGTCAGGTAGCCAAGGCCAACGTCGTCCAGGCACTGGAGGCGGCTCATGACCTCGGCCAGCGGCTCGGCGACTATCTCGCGATCTGTCTCTTCCAGATCTATGGTCCCAAAGAACGCTATGCTCTGCTCCACCGTCATCGACAGAAGGTCGTGGATGGTCTGGCCCGCCACTCGAACGTAGAGAGCCTCCGGACGGAGTCGGCTGCCATGGCAGGCAGTACAGACGGTCTTACCGCTGAAGCGACTGAGCATGTACTTGTACTGTATCTTGTAGCGTTGGGTCTCAACCCAAGCGAAGAACTCGTTTATTCCCACAAGGCGGGTGGGATCGGAATCGTAATCCTCTCCCGGTTTGGGTGGATCGCCTTCCCAAATCAGTCGTTTAGAACGCTCGTCGAGTTTCAGATAAGGGGTGAAGATATCTATGCCGTATTTGCCTGAGACCTCCACCAGATGGTCTTTGAACCAGACCATCTTATCTCCGCGCCAACAGGCGATGGCTCCGTCGTATATACTCTTGGTCTTATCGGGGATCACCAGATCCTCGCTGATGCCGATTATCTTACCGAGTCCGCCGCACACGGGGCAGGCCCCGAGGGGACTATTGAAACTGAACAGGAATTCGTCTGGCCGGCGGAATTTGATTCCGTCGAGTTCGAACCTGTCGGAGAACTCGCGTTCGGAGCCGTTTTCGGGCAAGACGGACATCTGACCGTCGCCGGCCTTGAATGCATCGCCTACCGACGAAATAAGGCGCGCGCGATCGGAGCGGTCGCGGAAGCGGTCTACGAGCAGCCGCGCACGCTCAGGCTGCACGCCGCCCTGAAGGACATCGTCTATCTTTACCGGCTCATCCCCCACCAGAAGTCGGCTGAAGCCGTCTTCCTTAAGGCCCAGCAGAGTCGAGACCCAGTCTTCTCCCCACTGAATGGGCGCCAGTATCAGTACTGCTCCATCGACCTCGTCGAGGTATTTCAAAACGTCCGCGACAGAATCGGCATGGACCAGGCCGCCCGATACAGGGCTGTAGGTCTTACCAATACGAGCAAAGATCAGACGAAGGAAATCGTAAATCTCGGTAGTAGTAGCAACCGTCGAACGCGGGTTCTTTACTGTAACCTTTTGCTCAATCGCAATTGCCGGAGGCACCCCTTCGATAGACTCCACATCGGGTTTGCTCATGCGCCCCAGGAACTGGCGAGCATATGAGGAAAGGCTCTGGGCAAAGCGCCTCTGGCCTTCGGCGAACAAAGTATCAAATGCTAAAGAAGATTTTCCTGATCCGGACACGCCCGTAACCACCACGATTTTATCTCGCGGGATCTCTACCGTCAGATGCTTCAGGTTGTTGACGGTCGCGTTTCGGATAACTATCTTCTCTTCCATCTATTTGAGAGAATCTGCCGCCGAGCGCACTGAGCCGTATTTCAGCAGCAGTTCTTTTGCTTTTTCGTAGTCAGTTATTCCGGCCTCTTCCATCAGCATTCGCGTACCTCTGTCCATGAGCTTGTTGTTGGCCAGTTTCATGTCTATCATCTTATTCCCCCGGACATGGCCCAGACGTATCATAACCGAAGTCGAGACCATGTTCAGTATCATCTTCGTAGCGGTCCCGGCTTTCATGCGCGTACTGCCAGTCACAAATTCCGGGCCCACGACGGCCACTATCGGAATCTCCGCCTCCTCTGCCACAACGGCGCCCGGATTGCAGGTAATGCAGGCAGTCAAAAGGCCATGGCGGCGTGCCTCCTTAATAGCGCCCACGGCGTAAGGCGTGCTGCCTGAAGCCGCGATACCGATAAGAGTATCCATGGCCTGAGGGCTATATGGAGCGAGGTCGCGCCATGCGCCGGAGGGGTCGTCTTCCGCGCCCTCAATAGAGCTCCGAAGAGCTCCGTCGCCGCCGGAGATTACGCCAATGAAGAGACCGGGCTCCGCGCCGAAGGTCGGCGGGATCTCCGATGAGTCCAGCACTCCCAGCCGACCGCTTGTGCCGGAGCCCGCGTAGAAGACGCGTCCGCCCTGGCGCATACGCTCCACTATTCCGTCGACAAGCAACTCCACCTGCGGAATAACCGAACGAACCACATCTGCGATAGTGCGGTCCTCGGCGTTGATTCCTTCGAGAAGGTCGCGGGTCGACATGGTCTCAAGACCGTCGAAGTGTGAAGGCTGTTCAGTTACTTTCATTGCTTTTTACCGAATATCCAGAGGCCGGCAAAGGTCAGCAGGCCGTTAACTATGAGCAGGCTGAAGCCAAGGTCGAAGCCAAGGTAGCGCTTGCCCGCTATATTGAGGCACAGACACAACACTGGCGCAGCCAGGGCCACCCATGGAGCGGCTCCGTCGCGCAGTTTGCGCCTGGTAAGTATTCCGAAGAAGAACAGGCCGAGCAGCGGACCGTAAGTATAAGAGGCCAGCTTGTATACGAGATTAATTACGGCGTCGTTGCTCACCGCATACAGAACTACGATAATGGCCAGGAAGGCCACCGCAACTCCAGCGTGGATACGTTTCCTGAGCCGGGCATCTTCGGTTTTCAAAAAGTCCACACAAACTGAAGTGGTAATCGAGGTCAGGGCCGCACCGGCCGAAGGATAAGCTGCTGAAATGAGGCCCACGAGGAAGATTACTCCGGCACCCACGCTGAAATAGCGGCTGGCGATGGTCGGATAGATCTGGTCCGTTTTCGAGATCCCCAGTCCCTCAAGCCCTCCGAGACCGTTGGTATACACACACAGGAGCGCGCCCATCATGAGGAAGAACAGGTTCACCGCGACGATTATTCCAGCGGTAGTGTACATATTCTTCTGGGCAGCCTTTATGTTCTTGCAGGCCAGATTCTTCTGCATCATGGACTGGTCCAGGCCGGTCATGGCTATGGTCACAAAAATGCCGCTGACGAACTGCTTGACGGCATTGGTCCCATGGCTCCAGTCCCAGTCGAACCAGGCCGTAAACGAACGCGCCCTATCCATGAGGGCCGAACCGCTGAGGGCCATTTCCTTCGAAATGAAATGAATCGTTAAGCCAACGGCCAGCAGCATGAAGGTAGTCTGCAGCACATCGGTCCAGATGATGGTCTTGACCCCGCCCTTGTAAGTATAAAGGTAGAGCAGCGCGAGAAACACAGCCGTAATGGTGGCAAAACCACCGAGCCCGCCGAAGAATGAGCCCGGCAGGAACGACTGGAATACCAGTATCACTACGAATATGCGCACGGCGGCGCCCAATAGCCTCGAGACCATGAACACGACCGTACCGGTCTTCTCCGACTGCCGTCCAAAACGCTCGCCCAGATAGGTGTAGATCGAGGTGAGGTTCTTACGGTAGTACATCGGCAGCAGGGCCTTCGCAATCACGATGTACCCCACGACAAAGCCCAGGACCATGGGCATATAGAAGAAATTCTGGACCCAGACGTTTCCCGGCACGGAGATGAAACTGACGCCGGATATCGACGCGCCCACCATTCCGTAGGCCACGACCGGCCATGGTGCCTTTTTGTCGCCGCTGAAAAACGACCCGCTGCCCGCGCCTCGCGAGGTAAGGTGCGAGATAAGGAACAGCAGCGCCGTGTAGGAAACAAACGCCACCAGGAACCATATCAGCGGAAAGTCGTGCATATGCTAAGCCAGTACTTTGAAGAGTCGTTTGAGGATTTCGAAAGATTCTTCGGCCAGGTTGCTCCAAAAGTTGTCGTACATCTGGATCGCCTTGTCGGAATCGTAGTGGACGTCGCTTATGACTTTATATGCAATGAAAGGCACATCCCCGTTCAGGTAGCATACCTGGGCGATTGCTGTAGCCTCCATGTCGCAGGCGAGAGCGTCCGGACGGACGGATTTCACGCGCGCATCATCGTCGGCAGTCTCCAGGAACTGGTCGCCGGTGCAGATAGTGCCTATATGCACCTTCGGGTCCGCCCCAAACTCGGCGGCCACCTTGCGCAGCAGTGCCGGTTCAGCATCGAAGAGTACAGGCAGGCCCTGGATTTGGCCGGCTTCGTTCTCGACTCCGCACCAGACGTCGTGGTAGGCACACGCGCTGCCTATAACTACATCTCCGATTGCCACGGTAGGATCCACTCCCCCTGCGCAACCGGTGTTGATTATCGCGTCCACCTTGTCCTCGGCTATCAGTCTGTACGCCGCCACCGCAGCGTTCACTTTTCCTATTCCGGAGGCCCTGACCACTATGTTCGGGTCCGATCCGGCGAGTTCCGACACAAGGCGGAACTCCTTGTCCATTGCTGTTAGTACACCTATTTTCATATCAGTCAAAGATACTCAACTATTTTCATTATCTTTATATGATTTTTGGAAAAGAGCGAAAACAGCCTGGTGCTTTTCCGAACATTTGCCCGGATTAGGGTCGCGAAGCGACTGAGAGGAAAAGTACCAGGCTGTTTGAGCGACAAAGAAATAATAACAACACTATATATATGTCAGAACTGATAGGACATATTTCGCAGATTGTCGGTCCGGTTGTGGACGTGCATTTCGAGTTCGCGGCCGGAGCGCCTAAAGATCTGCCCCTTATTCACGAAGCGATGAGCACCGTCCGCCCGGACGGCGTAACGGTCGTTATCGAAGTTCAGCAGCACATAGGCGAGGATACCGTAAGGTGCGTCGCCATGGACTCGACAGACGGCCTGAAGCGCGGGATGGAAGTCAGGGCGACCGGCTCGTCGATCTCGATGCCGGTCGGCGCACAGATCCGCGGGCGCGTGATGAATGTCACAGGAGCCGCCATCGACGGCCTTGGCGAGATGGACCGCAGCGTCAGCCTGCCGATTCACCGCGAGCCCCCGAAGTTCGAGGACCTGAAGACCTCGCGCGAGGTGCTATATACCGGTATCAAGGTCATCGACCTGCTGGAGCCCTACCTCAAGGGCGGTAAGATCGGCCTCTTCGGAGGCGCCGGCGTCGGTAAGACGGTTCTAATCAAGGAGCTCATAAACAACATCGCTAAGAAGCACAACGGATTCTCGGTATTCGCCGGCGTCGGAGAACGTACCCGCGAGGGTAACGACCTCCTGCGCGAGATGATCGAATCCGGCGTCATCAAATATGGCAAGGACTTCGATAAATCCATGGAAGAGGGCCATTGGGACCTCACCAAGGTCGACCGTGAGCAGCTCGCCCAGAGCCAGGTCGCCATGGTCTTCGGCCAGATGAACGAGCCCCCGGGAGCCCGTAGCTCGGTGGCGCTTAGCGGCCTGACGCTCGCCGAATCGTTCCGCGACAGCCCTGACCCTAAGGACCCCCACGACATCCTGTTCTTCATCGACAACATCTTCCGTTTCACCCAGGCGGGTTCGGAGGTGTCAGCCCTTCTCGGGCGCATGCCCTCGGCTGTAGGCTATCAGCCTACGCTGGCAACAGAAATGGGTAAGATGCAGGAGCGCATCACCTCGACCAAGAACGGCTCGATTACCTCGGTCCAGGCGGTATACGTTCCGGCCGACGACCTTACGGACCCCGCGCCTGCGACTACCTTCTCGCACCTCGACGCGACTACTGTCCTCAGCCGTAAGATCACGGAACTGGGTATATACCCCGCCGTGGATCCGCTTGAATCCACCTCCCGCATCCTTGACCCCAACGTCGTGGGCGAAGCCCATTACAACTGCGCCCAGCGCGTAAAGCAGATACTCCAGCGCAACAAAGAGCTTCAGGACATCATCGCCATCCTCGGAATGGACGAACTCTCCGACGAAGACAAGCTTACGGTCAACCGCGCCCGCCGCATCCAGCGCTTCCTCTCGCAGCCCTTCGCGGTAGCGAGCCAGTTCACCGGTGTACCCGGCGTGATGGTCGATATCGAAGACACTATCAAGGGCTTTAATATGATCCTTGACGGCGAGGTCGACTGGGTGCCCGAGCAGGCTTTCCTCAACGTGGGGACCATCGAAGACGCTATAGAAAAGGGCCATAAGATACTCGACGCGGCCAAATGATAAAAGTCAGAATCATATCCCCGGAGGCTGAACTCTTCAGCGGCGAGGCGCAGGCAGTGTTCCTGCCCGGCACGCTCGGCGAGTTCGAGGTTTTGCCTGACCATGCCCCCATCATCTCCTCGCTGGACAAAGGCCAGGTCAAACTGCGCCTCGCCGGCGGGAAGATGACGGTTTTCGATATTGCATCGGGCTTCGTAAGGACCGGCCGGGGAGAAATGACAGTCTGTGTAGAAATATGAAACGTTTAGTCGGCATACTGGTCGCGCTGCTTCTGCCCGTGTTCGCATGGGCGCAGGACCTCGATATGGACGAATACCTCTTCGGCCATGTCGGCGACTCGTATGGCTGGCATGTAACCACCATCAAGGGCGAGCCGGTAAGTATTCACCTCCCCGTTATAGTCCGCAGCAAGACTACCGGTTGGCATGTATTCAGTTCGAAGTATATCGAAGAGGGCGAGTCTTACGAGGGTTTTGTTCTGAACGAAGGCGGAAAACTGGTTGAACTGCAGCCCGACGGAACAACGTTGAAGCCCCTGGACATTTCTATCACCAAGAACGTCCTCGGACTGATGGTCAACTCGCTGATACTGGTGTTGATTGTGCTTCTGACGGCACGTTGGTATAGAAAACACGATGCTACCAAGCAGGCACCAAGAGGCTTTACCGGCCTGATGGAGATGCTGATTATGATGGTCGAAGACGACGTAATCAAAGAATGTATAGGCGCAGACTATCGCAGGTACTCCCCTTACCTGCTCACCGCCTTCTTCTTCATCTTCGTCAACAACCTGATGGGTATAGTGCCCTTCTTCCCCGGCGGCGCCAATATCACCGGCAATATCGCCATTACGATGACTCTTGCACTTTGTACCTTCATCGCAGTCAATGTATTCGGCAACAAACATTACTGGAAAGATATACTCTGGCCGGATGTTCCGACCTGGCTTAAGGTGCCCCTCCCCCTCATTCCCGTAATAGAGATTATCGGAATGTTCACAAAGCCCTTCAGCCTTATGGTCAGGCTCTTTGCGAACATCCTCGCCGGCCACTTTATGCTGCTAGGCGTAGTCGCAGTCATCTTCCTGACCGCGAAGATGGGCATAGGCCTCAACGCCGGTCTGAGCGTAATATCAGTACTCTTCGGAGTATTCATGGACATACTTGAGCTGTTGGTGGCCTTTATTCAGGCATATGTATTCACCATGCTTTCAAGCGTATTTATAGGATTATCAAGACAACATTCAAATTCATAGCTTATGTTACTTACAGTTATTCTCCAGGCAGCCGCAGGCGCAGCTTTCGGAAAAGCTGCAGCGGCCCTCAGCGCAGGTGTAGCGGCAATCGCAGCCGCTATCGGTATCGGCAAGATAGGTAAGTCTGCCCTTGAAGCAGGCGCCCGTCAGCCCGAGTACACGAGCAAGTATCAGCTGCTCGCCATCATTATCGGCGCTCTCGTCGAAGGCGCTTGTCTGTTCGCAATTCTAGTTTGTCTGCTCGGCGTCCTTAGGTAAACCATGTCTCTCATTACTCCTGATTTCGGTCTGCTGTTCTGGATGACCCTGATCTTTGCGGTGGTGTTCTTCATCCTCGCGAAGTTCGGGTTCCCCATCATTACAGGAATGGTAGAGAAGAGATCGGACAGGATCGATGAGAGTCTCCGCAAAGCGGAAGAGGCCGAAAAAGCCCTCGCCGAGATGGACGAGCGCCGGCAGCAGATTCTTTCTGACGCAAAAGCCGAACAGGCCAGAATCCTTCGCGAAGCCTCCGCGACTTCAGACTCTATAGTCTCGAAAGCCCAGGACAAAGCGAAGGAAGAAGCCTCCAAGATACTGGAGCAGGCCCGCATAGAAATAGCGGCAGAAAAAGAATCAGCCCTGCGCGATATCCGCCGTGTGGTTGCCACTCTTTCAGTCGAAGTAGCCGAGAAGGTTCTCAGGGCCGACCTCGACGAAGACGAGAAGCAAGGCGCCTATCTCGACAGGCTTATCGACGAAGTACAGAGATCACAAGACAAGAGCTAACAAAAGATGAACACCGGAGCGATATCTAGAAGATATGCCAAGGCTTTGCTGGGACTCTCGCGGGAGTCCGGCAGGGGCGAACGTGATTACGTTCAGGCCGTGGCCCTTCTGGCGCATCCGGACCAAAAACCGAAAGCGCTCGAGGAGGATATAGCCGCACTCGTGGCCCTTCTTATGCGCAATGGGCGTTTGCCCTATGTCAAGTTCATCCTTCAAAGTTTTGTGGATCTCTACCGGGCCGCCCACGGGATAGTGGAAGTGCGCCTTACCATGGCCTCCCCTTCCCCTGATCTGGAAGATAAATTGCGGAAGACTCTCGCCGACTCTCTCGGCGCCGAGATACTCTTCTCTTCGAAGGTTGACCCCGACCTCATAGGGGGCTTTGTGCTTGAGGTGGACGATCGTATGCTCAACGCCAGCGCGAAGAGCCAACTCGACAAGATCCGCCGCAAGTTGGATGAACTCAACAAACGAATAGTGTAGTCAATGGCACACAACAACAGTATTAAACCCAGCGAGGTTTCCGACATTCTGCTTAAGCAACTGCAAAACATCGACACTACCCTTGAGTGGGAAGAGGTCGGATTCGTGCTGCAGGTCAGCGACGGCGTGGTCCGCATCCATGGTCTCGCATCCTGCGAGGCGGGCGAACTCCTCGAGTTCGAGAGCGGAGAGATGGCCGTCGCCATGAACCTCGAAGAAGACAACGTAGGCGCCGTGCTCCTCGGCCGGACCGACAAGATAGCCGAGGGCATGAAAGTCACCAGGACGGGCCGCATCGCCTCCATCCGTGTGGGCGAGAAGATGCTCGGCAGGGTCGTGGACCCGCTCGGCAACCCCCTCGACGGCCTCGGCGAGATAGGCGGCGAACTCTTCGAGATGCCGCTCGAGCGCAAGGCCCCGGGCGTCATCTACCGTCAGCCCGTGACCGAGCCGCTTCAGACTGGCCTCATGGCTATCGACGCCATGATCCCGATAGGCCGCGGACAGCGCGAGCTGATTATCGGCGACCGCCAGACCGGCAAAACCGCCATAGCCATTGACACCATCATCAACCAGCGGGAGAACTACCTGAAGGGCGATCCCGTCTACTGCATCTACGTAGCCGTGGGCCAGAAAGGATCCACGGTCGCCAATATTGTCGAGACCCTGCGTTCGAAGGGCGCCATGGACTATACCATAGTCGTGGCGGCGACCGCCGCGGATGCTGCCGCCGTGCAGTATTTCGCCCCCTTCGCCGGCGCTGCCATCGGCGAGTACTTCCGCGACACCGGCCGCCACGCCCTCGTGGTCTACGACGACCTCTCGAAGCAGGCTGTGGCCTACCGTGAGGTTTCGCTGATTCTGCGCCGTCCGTCCGGTCGTGAGGCCTACCCTGGCGACGTCTTCTACCTGCACTCCCGTCTGCTCGAGCGTGCCGCGAAGATCATCGCCCAGCAGGAGGTGGCCGAGCAGATGAACGACCTGCCGGAATCGCTGCGCGGCAAGGTCAAGGCCGGCGGCTCGCTGACCGCACTGCCCATGATCGAGACCCAGGCCGGCGACGTGTCGGCTTACATTCCGACCAACGTTATCTCCATCACCGACGGCCAGATATACCTTGAGGCAGGCCTGTTCAACCAAGGCCAGCGCCCGGCAATCAATGTCGGTATCTCCGTTTCGCGTGTCGGCGGCGCCGCGCAGGTAAAGTCCATGAAAAAGGTCGCGGGTACGCTGAAGATAGAGCAGGCCCAGTACAACGAACTCGAGTCGTTCTCGAAGTTCTCCTCGGATGTAGACAAGATTACCGAAATGGCGCTCGACAAGGGACGCAAGAATACCCGCCTGCTCATCCAGGTCCAGTACTCCCCCATGCCCGTGGGCGAACAGGTGGCCGTGCTTTATTGCGGCACCCACGCCCTGATGGCCCCGATTCGCATTGACCAGGTCCATGAATTCAGGAGCCTGTTCCTTACGAAGATGAGGGCCGACCATGCCGACGTTCTGGAGTCGCTGGCGAGCGGCCAGTTGACTGCTGCCGATACCGCGGCCATCGAAAAGACAGCCGCTATCGTCTGCAAGAGCCTGACTGAATAATCATTTGTATGGCAACGCTCAAGGAAACCAAAGCGCGAATAGCTTCCGTCCGGAGTACCCTTAAGATTACTTCGGCGATGAAACTCGTAGCCTCCGCGAAACTGCGCAAAGCGCAGCAGGCCGCGGAGAGCTGCCGCGCTTATGAAGAAGAGCTTGCCGCTATTTTGAACGCGATTTCACTGGCCGGTGGCGCGGTTCCCCAGCCTACACTCGACGAGGATGCTCCCGCTCCAAAGGTGGCTGTCGTTGCATTGAGTTCTAACACTTCTCTCTGCGGAGGGTTCAACAACAACGTCATCAAACAAGCGCGAGCGGCTGTCGACGAAATCGGGGCTGGCGCCGTCGAGTTGTACGCCATCGGGCGCAAGATTGCCGACGCTTTCGCCAAAACTGGATTAAAGTCTGTTCGCGACTATACAGAATTATCGGCGCATCCTTCCTATGCCGAAGCTGCCGCCCTGGCGGATGAATTGGTGGAGGGATATACTTCAGGCCGCTTCGGCAAGGTAGTCCTTGTCTGGAACCATTTCTTCTCCGCCTCCGCCCAAAAACCTTTGGTGGAGACCTATCTACCCTTTGAGAAGCAGTCGGACGGCGACCGTTCGGTCGAAGACCTCCTGGCCGATTATCTGATTGAACCCGGACTTAAAGAACTATACTCTGAACTGCTTCCGAAGACTCTGCGTCTTCGCATCTATTCCCTGCTGCTGGATAGCGCCGCGGCCGAACACGCCGCCCGCACCGTTGCCATGCAGACCGCTACCGACAACGGAAACGAAATACTCGAGGAATTAACCCTCGAGTATAACAAAGGCCGTCAGGCCAAGATTACGGCTGAGATTCTGGATCTCGCTGGTGGCCAGCAGGATTAACTGATTTCTCCTTCAAAAGGTTTTTCTGCCTGCTCGGCTTTCAGGTCCTCATAGAACTCGCACTGTGCGAGCTGCATATAAGGCGCAAGCCAGAGGAATCCGATGCCAAATGTTAAGCAAGCTAGAATACCCCAACCGATGAAACTGAGGTTGAGCACGAAGAAATCCCATTTGTGGCCCATCATTATCTTCTCGCTATACTTGATGGCTTCATAGGCAGAAAGCTCCGGCTTTTCCTCCAGAATGAACGGGGTCATAGCGTATGCATAGGCCTTGATTATACCAGGAATAAAGAGAAGCAGACTCCATAGCATGACGAACAGCGCCATAAGGAACATTCCGAGTACTTTGTGGAGATAGTTCTTGTCGAAGGCCCTCTTGAACATGGACTCAATTAAATTGTCCTGGGTCTGGTCGCGGTCATAAGCGAGGAAAGCATTTATAAGCGCAACTTCAATAGGCGCCAGAACGAAGATATCCACCAAAGCCGCGGCTATGGTAGTAGCTGCCGCGACGCAGGAAACTGCTATAAATACCAATACGGAAAGCACCAGCGGTGTCCAATTGTATCTGCATTTGGCCAGTGCGGCTGCTTTTTGTTCTGCTCTTGTTCTCATAATTGTATCGTTTTATCGTTCAAATTTACTCATAAATAAGATATTTCGTGCGCTGAGTTTTGAATTTCTCGACGTCCGGGGCCCAGCGGGCCTTTATTTCTTCGGCCGTGGCTCCGTTATCTATCATCTCGCGCACATAGTCCACTCCGATGAGCAGCTCGAAGAAACCGTCGCGGCGCCAGAAGTCCGCGGGGGCGTCCATCTTCTGGTATGCATCGATTAAGTAGCTGAGGTCCAGGCCGTTAGCCCGTATTGACTTCTGGGATTTACGGCGCAGGTCCACCCCGTAGCATTTCCGATCCTTCAGCGGCGGGTTCTTTGCCCCTTTGACGCTGCTTGGAGTGAAGCTGAAGCCCTTCCGCGGGAAATTTGGATGGCCGTAGACCTCGAAAGGCCAGCGCGTTCCGCGCCCGAGCGAAAGGGTCGTCCCCTCGAAGAGGCAGGTCGAGGGGTAGAGGTAAACGGCCTGCATGTCCCTAAGGTTGGGCGAGGGCGCGATCGGGAGGCGGTAGAGGGTGGCGTGGTTGTAGTTAAGGCATGGGACCACGGTCAGGTCTACCGGGGCAGTCCAGCCCTCACCCACCGCCATCCGGGCTAGTTCGCCCAGCGTCATGCCGTGGACCACGGGTATAGGCAGCGCGCCTACTCCGGACTTGTATTTCATGTCGAGTAAAGGGCCGTCGACCATGAAACCGTTGGGGTTCGGCCGGTCGAGGATTATCACTTTTTTGTTATTCGCAGCGCAGACCTCCATCATGCGGAGCACAGCTATGTAGTAGGTGTAGAAGCGCGTCCCCACGTCCTGGATGTCGACCAGAAGGATATCGAAGTCTTCGGCGCTCGGTTGTGTTTTGGATCCGTAGAGCGACACGACCCGGACTCCCGTCTTGGGATCGCGACCGCTTTCGACCTTCTCCCCCGCGTCCGCCGTCCCGCGAAAACCGTGTTCCGGGGAAAATACGAGCGCGACGTTGACTTGTTTGTTTAACAGCACGTCGAGTATATGAGGGCTGTTCTTTTTCGTCCCGGCCAGACCGGTGTGGTTAGTCAGGATTGCAACCCTCTGACCCTCCAGCGCCGGCAAGTACTCGCTCATGCGTTCATCGCCCATGACTATTCGCCTGCCAGCATAAGAATCACCCCCATCTTTTTGCACACCGCATCCGGTAAGCAAAGCCAACAACACTATGACACGCCAGGGTTTCATCTGTTCAAATATACGGAAAATATTATAGTGCTAAGCACCGCAAACAAAAAGAGCCGTCCTTTCGGATGGCTCTTTTTTGCGGTGCGGAAGGGACTCGAACCCTCGACCTCCGGCGTGACAGGCCGGCATTCTAACCAGCTGAACTACCGCACCAACGATAGTAGCTTCGTCTGAAGCGGATGCAAATATACACCTATTTTTCGCAACTGCAAAAAATTTTTGCTATTTGGCTGTAATATCGAATATTTCTTTGCGGTTTAGCGTGAAGCGGTAGCGCTTGGCGAGGTGCTCTACGTATTTCCAATACTTTGGGCTGTGGCCGTAGAGGGCAACGCCGCGGGCGATGTCGTCGCGAATTTGGGCGGCGATTTCTGGTTTCAGGGTTATAGTCAGCGTCTTGCCGGCGCAAGTGAATTCAGCTGCGGGTTCGGCCAGGTCGGGCGCTACTGAGATTGCGCCGTGGCCCAGTGTGGCCCCGGTCGAGATTTGCAGGCCGTCGTTGAGGCAGCTGACTGGAGGGACAAGGCCGGCGTGGGAGACGATTCGGACGTGGTCCGAAAGGCCGAGCGCCCGAAACTCTTCGAGCGCACGTATGCCCATCTTCACTCCGATAAGGGAGTAGATGCCTATGTGGCCGTGGATCTTGTTGGTGAGCCGGACGGCCCGCCACTCACACATTACCATTTTTCTATGGCCTTAATGAGGAAGTAACCTCCAACAATCTGGATAAGAATGCCGGGCCAGCCGATGCGAACGTCCTGAAGGGCGTGAATGATATTCAAGTCAAGGAAGAACTCGAAGAGCATTCCAATCAACTGATAAGCAAATACAGCAAGAACTACCGACCAGATCGTGAACTTCATATGCGAACCAATGTAACCGGCTGCAATAGCGAGAGTAACGGACTTGACCATGATCGCGGGCAGCGAAGCTACCGGCGGCATACCGAACAACGCGCAGTTAATCAGCGGAGAAAGCACTGCAGTCAGCAAACCCACCTTCCAACCGCACTTGAAAGCGCCTATGAGGGTGAAGAAATAAATCGGGAGGAACATCAATCCGCCGTTAGGAATGAGATGGCAGAGCTGAGGGACTACGATATTGCCGACGATGAAGATTGCTGCAGCCAGGTAGGTGCGCATCTCCTTGAAGCCGTACTTCTGATGCTGAAGAGCTAGTGTATCCATAGATTTATTTATTGGCTTTGCAAATATATCAAAAAATACGTTATATTTGTGGGAAATTTCTAACTTTTCTTACAAATGCAGGAAAATGACGGCAAATACATCTTCGGCGTAGTGAAGGTGGGAGACAAGGGCCAGATCGTGATACCTCGCGATGCCCGTAAAATCTACGACATCAAACCTGGCGATGCCCTTATTCTTCTGGGAGACCAGAAGGGTATGGCGATGCTCAAGACGGAAATATTCCAAAACGCAATAGACCAGGCCATGGAGGGCCTTACAAAATGAGAAAGCATTGGGTCGACAATCTGCGCTGGGTGACCGTTCTCCTGGTGCTGCTTTATCACGTATTCTATTTTTATAATAATAAAGGTGTTTTCGGAGGAATAGGCGGATTTGGTGACGGCCCGCAGTATCAGGATGTGGTTATGTACATCCTCTATCCGTGGTTCATGCCGTTGCTGTTCTTGCTGGCCGGCATCAGCGCCCGCTATGCCCTCGAAAAGTACCCGGCTAGAGACTGGTTCCGCGCCCGTACGCGCAAACTCATCGTGCCCGGCACGATAGGCTTGTTCGTGTTTCAGTGGATGACAGGATATTTCAACACGGCAGTAGCTTCCCACGTCAACGGCGGATCGGTAATGCCCGAAGGACTTCCTGGATTCATTAATTATTTCGCGTGGTCTGTCAGCGGCATCGGTCCGCTCTGGTTCATCCAGACGCTGTGGCTGCTGTGCATCGTGCTACTCATCGTCCGCGCAATCGATAAGAACGACCGCTTCTGGAACTGGTGCGGCAAGGCGGGCATAGTGGTGATTATCCTTCTCGGCATTCTTTTCTGGGCGGGAGAGCAGACCATGATACGTGACCCGCGCCCGGAGAGCCTTGACGGTCTGTATAATTTGTATAAGCCTTTGTTCTATCTGGTGCCTTTCATGCTGGGTTATTTCGTGTTCTCTCACGACGAAGTGCAGGAGAAGATTGGAAAGGTCTGGCTGCCGCTGCTTATCTGCGCCTTAGTATCGGGCGCCGCTCTCATCATTACCACCTTCGGTCAGGACAACACTACTCCGCAGTATCTTGGCAGCCCGCTTAACTGCCTCTACGGCTGGCTCGCCTGCCTCGCTATGATGGCATGGTTCAAGGCTAAGTTCGACAAGACCGGCAAGTTCGCCGGATATATGACACGCTCCAGCTATGGACTGTATATTGTCCACTATCTGATCGTCGCTTCGTTCGGTTATATGATGAAGATGTACACCCAGCTCCCGCCTGTGGCAATGTATGTCATCCTGACTGTCGCGGTATTCGGGCTCTCTCCCCTGCTCTACGAAATCCTACACCGCATACCGTTTATCCGCTGGTGCGTATTCGGCGAAAAACGCCCTGCCACTAGAGCGTAAAATGCATCTGTCTGACTATCAGCACCATATAGAAAATCGCCTGCCGAAAAACCGGTAGGCGATTTTACATATCTTGCTGAATATTAGAGACTTACACTTTACGGCTTCTAAATCTTCATCCCACATACTTAGCCCAATCTTTCTCCCACTTGGAAAGCAAGCGGGCCTGGGAGGCGGGGTCGAGGAAGGAATACTTGATAGAATTGCGGCATAACTCCCCTACATCTTCAAGCGAGAGGTCCCAACCGACAGCGACGGCCAGAAGGTCGCCAACGAGGGGTTCATCGGCCTGATAGGCGGGATCATCTGAGCAGATTACGAGAGGAATGCCGGAGGCACGGTATGCGGCGGCCGGATGCTTCGCGAAGTCGGAGCAATAGCCGAGGGCCGCGTTCGAAACCGGACAAATCTCCATGCAGATACCCTTGCTACGGATTTCTTCCTCCAGTAAAGGATAACGATAGAGGTTGAAGCCGTGTCCAAGGCGTTCGATACCGCAGCGCAGAGCGATTGCAATCTCGTTGTTCTCACCGCTAAGGCTCTCGCCGGCATGGAGGGTCAGATGCAACCCGGGATGTTCAGCCAGAATCCTGCGTACACGCTCCTCGTAGCGCGCAAGCGAATAACTGCGGTCTTCGTCGTTGACTATATCGATAGCTACCACCAGAGGCTCGTCGCCGTCTTTCACCTGCTCACGGACATACATCGCATTGTCCATCAGGGTGTCGAACTGCGGATCCCACACGTCGTTCTTGCCGGCGCAGGCGACTATGCGGAGCGTAAGGGCCGGGTCGGTCTCCGACCGAACCGTCTCCAGCGCCCGCAGGAAGGCCTGCGCCCGGGCGAGCGCGTCGTCGCGAGTCCCGAAGAACGGGCAGCGCAACTCCAGATGCTCAACTCCAATCGAGTGATAATAACGTAAAACCCGAGTATAATAATCCAGTACCAAAGACGGAGTGGTACAGATTGATCCACACTTAGTGAAAATCCCCTCGAACCAGTCCCAGGTGCGCTCTGAACCAGCGCCCAATACTGTCCACTGCTTGCGGAAATCCTCAACTGTAAGGCCCTCATCAAGGCATTCTGACATTGTCCTGCTGCCGTAAGGCGCGCCAACTCCGGTATAATGAATCTGCCACTCAGGGGTGATTACCAGTTCCGGATGATCTTTTAAAAACGCAACCTGCTCACTCATGGGCAGGATGGCGTCGGCATGGGCATGGAGATCCGCTCCCTTGGGGAGAGCGCGCAGGAACATGTATAAAGGAGAAGAATAAACGGCACTGTCACGAAGAAAATCTATACGAGTACCGAACTGCTCCTTGAAGGCAGTTTTGAGCGATTCAAATTCCTGGGACATACGCATTATGGATTTATAATGCGTACAAAATTACATAAAAAACCTCGCCGAAAAAAAATTATTTCATAATTTAGAGTACTCATTTGCGTAACACATGAAAAGACTGCCGCATTACCTTCTGGTTTTTGCCGCTGCAATAACCCTGGCCTGCCAGCCCGACCCGGCACCATACGAGCCGGACATCAAGCCGGATCCCACGCCAGTACCCACGCCGCAAGTGGACCGTCACCCCGGCGAGTACATACTTCCCCTCATCCAGACTACCGACCTCCATGGCTATATGGTCTACTCAGACGGAGACAACATCCACTACCGCCTGGCATATATAGCCGACAAAGTCAAGGACGTACGCGGCAGGGGCGCCGAATATGATAAATCCCGCCTTCTGCTGCTCGACGGCGGCGACATCTACCAGGGCGCCAGCATCTCCAATCTCCAGGCAGGTCGGCCGGTCTACACCTCATTCGGCCGCATGGACTACGATGCGGTCGCGGCCGGCAACCACGAATTCGACTGGGGCTTCGATACCCTCGTAGACGCAGACGCAACCATGCTCGACTACGAGTGGAACGGGTATCAATACACCAACGAAGTGCCGGTCGTGTGTGCGAATCTCTATCGCAACGGCAGCCGTGACCCCCATACCCGCGACTATGTAATCGTACGCAAGACGGCCAGCATGTCCAATGGCGATACGGTCGCCGTGCGCATAGGCGTCATCGGCTTCGCGCCCAACTATTCCGGCAGCATCATGCAGTCCAAATTCGCCGGCGCCGGCTACGAGATACGCGAAAACTACACCATCGCCAACAACCTGGCCGCGCAACTCGAAGCGGACGGCCAGTGCGACGCCACTATCCTGCTCCACCATGGCTCATGCGAAGACGCTGCGGAAAGCCTTGGCCAGTCTACCGTAATCGACTTCGTGCTTGGGGGCCATACCCACCGCGCGCTGCTCGGGCGGACCAGCTGGGGCCTGCGTTACATGCAGGGCGGTCGCCATGGCGAGAACTATGCCTTCGCCAACCTCCGCTTCGCTGTAGACTCGACCGGGGCCGTCAGTTTCCTCGGCGCCGATGACATGCGTACCATGAACGTCCCCAGCGGCCTTGATGTCCACACCCGCCCGGGGCAGAACGCCGACGATCTCGACGACGAAGTCCTGGCCATCTCCGAGGCCGCCGTCAAAGAAAGCGAGGAGCAACTCAAGGACATAGTCGGCTACATCACCGTGGGCGCGACCAACTCCTACCTGAGCGGCAGCGGCGAACGAGCCACGACCATGGGCAACTGGATGTGCGATGTAACACGCCGCATAGGCGAGGCCGACGTAGCCTTTGTCAACGGCGGCGGCGTCAGGACCACCTTCCCGCTTAACGGGCAGTCGCGCCGCGATATCACCGTTTCCAATATTTATGAAGCTTTCCCTTTCAGCAACCTTATATATGTATACAAACTGACCTATGCAGAGTTGCTGAAAGTATTCGAGTACGCGCTCACGAGCGGCGGAAAGAGCCTGTTTACATATATGACGGGTATCGACTGCTACTATGACAGTTCGGTCCGCAGGCTGCAGAAAGATAATACCGTCCTATACGACAACGGCAAATGGTACGACGACTGGGCCTCACGCGAAGTGATTCTTGCGGTAAGCGAATACCTCGCCACTACCGAGCGTACGGACTACTATACCGGAACACCCAATCCCCTCGTGGACTGGAATTCGACTTCGCGCCTGCTGTACAACAATCTCGTAGACAACGAAAACGCCGTACTGGTTCTTAAGGACGAATCTGCCAAGTCTGGCGGAAAGCTTAAAGTCGATGCCGCAGCTCATTTCATCAATTATTGATACTTATAAAACCAAATAACCACAACAATGAAAAAATTGTTTTCCCTCATCCTTCTGAGCCTGCTGGCGACAGTTGCCTTTGCGCAGAACACCGTCACCGGCTCAGTTAAAGATGCCGTCACGGGCGAGCCCTTGGCCGGAGTCGGAGTTATTGTGTCCACCGGCGGCGGTGCCGTCACCGACCTGGACGGTAATTACTCCGTAGCTGTCGGTAAGGACGCCACCCTCACCTTCAGTCTCCTAGGCTATGCCGATGTAGTGGAGGCTATAGGCGGCCGCAGCAAGATTGACGTGGTCATGAAAGAAGACGTCAATTTCCTCGAGGAGGTCGTCGTTCTGGGTTATACCACCCAGAAAAAGAACGAACTCTCCAGCTCAGTCGTTTCGCTCAAGAGCGAAGAACTGCTGGACAACTCCACCCCCGACCTTGGTAACATGATCCAGGGTAAGGCAGCCGGTGTCGTCGTCATGAACACCAGCGGTATGCCTGGCTCGGCCGCCCAGATCCGCATTCGTGGAACGGGCTCCATCTCAGCTAGTGCAGACCCTCTCTATGTAGTCGACGGTATCGCGGGCGGCACTTTCAACCCGAACGATGTGGAAAACGTGACCATCCTCAAGGACGCTTCCGCGACCGCTCTCTACGGAGCCTCGGCCGCGGGCGGTGTTATTGTCATCACCACCAAGAGCGCCAAGGACCGCACCCGCACCAATGTCAATTTCAAGGCCAGCGCAGGTGTCAAGCAGGCCCTGTCCGGACGCTTCCATCCCATGGACGGCCGTGAGCTTTACAAAGTCCAGAAGATGATGATGAGCGAAACAGTCTTCATGGCCACCCGTCCTTCAAGCCTTAAGAAACAGAACTTCGACTGGTACAACAATATCTTCAAGACCGGCATGGTCCAGGACTACTACCTTTCAGTATCCGGTATCTCCGGCCGCGTCAACTATTTCGCCAGTATAGACCACTACGACGAAGAAGGCTCCATGATTGGAACATCCTTCGACCGCAACTCGGCCCGCGTCAACCTTTCGGCGCCCATCGGCGATAAGGTGACCCTGAACCTGCGCCTCGGCTACAACCGTGGCCACAGCACCTCCTACTCCGACTGGCGCGATATCGGTACTGCCTACAACGGTATGCCTTGGGACAACCCGTTCTACGAGAACGGAGAGCCTGTCCCCGTGGGACTTCCCGAGGCCAGCGGTCTGATCTGGTACGGCAAGGAGCAGTACAACCCCTTCCATACCCTCAAGTACAACAGCGACGACAGCTGGAGCGAGGACATGGTCGCAGATGTCCAGATGGTCTGGAACATCACCGACTGGCTTACCTTTACGAGCAACAACCGTCTGAACTCCTGGAACTGGAACGGCAAGACTTATCTCGACGCCCGTACCAATACCGAAGCCAAGAACATAGGTAAAATGTCTCAGAGCAGCAGCTACGGTTGGGGCGTCGGCCTTACCGAACTGCTCAAGTTCCACAAAAACTTCGACGACCATGCCCTTAGCAGCATCATCGGCTACGAAGTCAGTTGGGGCTACTCCGACGGCATGGGCGCCGGCGGTATGAACATGCCTGTCGGCATGAAGGCCCTGAGCAGTGTGGCATCCACCGGCCTCAGCGTTTGGGGCAGCGATTCCCAGTCGGCCGCATGGGCCGTGCTCGCCCAGGCTCAGTACTCCTACATGGAGAAGTACGTCGCTACCGCATCTATCCGTTACGACAAAACCTACAAGTTCGCCCCCAAGGCGCGAGCGGGTTTCTTCCCTGGCGTTTCCGCAGCCTGGATTATCAATAAGGAAGATTTTATGGCCGACGCCGATGCGTTTGACCTTCTGAAACTTCGCGCAGGTTACGGTGTGACTGGTAACTCCGACATAGATCCTTTCCTCTACCTGGATTCCTTTACCACCAGCAATACATACAACGACAAGGTGGTTGCTGTAGCCGAGCGCATGGCCAATGACGAACTGGGATGGGAAACCGCCCACATGGCCAGCATCGGTGTTGATATGCGCCTCAAGGACAGGGTCAACGTAACCGTAGACCTCTATAGCACCGACAACAAGAACCTGCTCCTGGATGTCCCTCAGGCCCCTTCTACCGGCTTTACCACCTTCACGGCTAATGTCGGTACCATCAACAACAAGGGTATTGAAATCGCGACTGATGCAGACATCATCAAGACCAAAGACCTTCGCTGGAACCTTGGCCTGAACTTCGGTCTCAACAGAAATACTGTAGTGTATCTGCCCAACGGCGCTTTCCGCCGCGGCGTCGGCACCCCTCTGGTCGAGCAACTAGTCTGCGAAGGCTATGACATCTACACCTGGTACATGCCCGAATGGGCCGGTGTCAATCCTGAGAACGGCGACCCCCTCTGGTGGACCTACGAGAAAGAGCTTGATGCCGAAGGAAAAGCGTTGTACTACGAAGTAGACAAGCGCGGTCATCCCACTGACGTTAAGACTACCGATAAGACACTCTACCCTGTTTATACAGGCAAGCGCGAGAAGACCAACATCTACACCAAGGCCGATTACCGAATGGCCGGAACTGCTACTCCTAAGTTCACCGGCGGTCTGTCATCCAACCTCAAGTGGAAGAACTGGACTCTCGATGCATTCTTCTTCTACGTATACGGCAACAAAGTGTTCAACAACTCCCGTATCAGCATCGACGCCGACGGATCCTATGTCGACTACAACATGATGAGTCTCGACAACGGACTCGGCTGGGTGCGTTGGGACCCCAACAAGAAGAGCACACACGCCATCGCTACTCACCCCAGACCTATGATGTCCGGAAACAAGAGCAGCAACAGCGTATCTACCCGCTATCTGGAGGACGGCAGTTTCCTGCGCCTCAAGAATGTCACCCTGGCCTACAACATCGATAAGCCTCTGTTCAACGGCTTCGTCCAGGGCGGACGTATCTACTTCACGGCCGACAACGTGTTTACCCTCACAAGGTTCTCCGGAGCGGATCCGGAAGTTCAGCTCGAAGGATCTTCCTGGTCGCTCGCCGGTCTGTTCAACAACAACTATCCTGTTCCGAGATCCCTCATCCTCGGTGTTGATCTTAAATTCTAATACGCAGAAGCCATGAAAAAGATACTATCATTGATGTTTCTTCCCCTGCTCCTTGCAGGATGTATAAATCTTGACTTCGTCCCGTCGGATTCATTGACCAGTGCTGCCCTCGCCACCAACCCTGGCGCAGCAGAGTATACTACAGACGGAATCTACGGAATGATGAAAGATATGGGTGAGTTCCGTGGCGGATACAGCCAGAACAACACTTTCGTGCGCCAGTATTTCCTGCTGAACGAGTTGAAGGGCGACAATATATGCTACTCCAATACCAGTACGGACCCCTTCTGGACCGCAGCTACTTTAAAAGACATGGCCAATACCGACAACTGCGCCTACATGTGGGTGATTTGCTATAAGTTGCTCTGGGCGGCCAATGCCAACATCAGCGGTTTGACTGAAGATTCCGACTACAGCAAGCAGCTCAAAGGCGAGAACTACTTCCTTCGCGCTTTCTTCCATTTCACCCTCTGCAACCTGTTTGCAAAGCCCTACAGCTTTGGAGCCGACAATCCCGGCATCGTGCTTCGTATAGGCACCGATTATTCGGAGACTCATCGCTCTACCGTAGGTGAATGCTACAAGGCCATCGAAGACGACCTCGTCGAAGCTATACGCCTCATGAGTCCTTCGGCCTACAGAGGCGGCACGAACAGGGGCTACGCAAGCAAAGAGGCGGCCCAGGCCCTTCTGAGCAGGCTTTACCTCTACAAAGGCGAGTGGCAGAAGTGTATCGACACAGCTACCGAATGTCTGGGCGCCGATCCCGCAAGCCATCTCGAAGCCGAGGTCAAAACTCTTTATTCCAACGTCCCTACCTCCAAGGAAGTGATATGGTGCGTCAACTTCACCGACAGTGACATTGCAAATCTCCCGCCCAAGGGAAATCTGGCCAGTATGTACGACTCGCCGGACGGCACCCAGGGAACCGGTTGGGGCGAGCTCTACGTAGCCGATCCTCTTCTCGACCTATTCGAGCGCTATCCTCAGGACAAACGCTACACGGACATGATTCGTCTTCACAACTCCCTGCCGGGCCTCATGGTCAACTGGGGCGTAATGGACGAAGTGAACCAATGCCTTACCCAGGCTATAGCCCTGCCAAACGTAAATACAGTTACCGGAGTGATAACTTCCAGCGTAACTGACAACGGCGACGGAACCTATTCGTTTACCTATGGAGGCAAAGCCCTCAAGGCCATCCCCGACAATACCGCGACAAAGATCAGCGACGAATTCCCCGGCTACATCCTCAACGACGGTTCCAACACCCGCTGCTATGTTCGTAGTGTCATGCCCAATGCAATCGTCGACGCTAAGGGCAATCCGGTCTTTGATGCGCCGAAGATGAGTATTCGTCAGGGCGGTTATCCCATCTGGTTCTGCGAGAAGTTCAGCCACCAGACAGGTATAACCTTCCCTATCAGTTCTTCCTTCATCATGCTTCGCTACAGCGAGGTCATCCTTAACCGTGCTGAAGCATATGCCCATCTTGGAGGAAAAGATACCGAAGCGCTTGATGATGTCAATATCATCCGCACCCGCGCCGGCCTTACCGGAACGGCGCAGATGACCACAGCCAACATCGCTGGCCGCGGCTATCCCACCGCTCTCGACGCCGTACTCGACGAGCGCCGCATGGAGTTCTACTACGAGGGCTTCCGTGTGATGGACCTTATCCGCAACAAGCGCGATATCGATCGCCGCTTCCCCAGCCGCGCCGTTTGTGAGGTTATCAAGTACGATGACGTAAGACTCCAGTACCAGATTCCTTTGGACGAAACCAACGTAACAGGAATTCCCAACAACGAAAGGTAATTGAAAGGTAATTATGTAATAATAGCATCGGCTCTCTTTTTACTGGCTTCGTGTACTGCGGAGCCAGTAAAAGAGACGTCGGGCACTTCATTTCTGGAATACTCAATCCTTGTCGGCGGAAAGGCTTACCGGGCAGCCGACATTACTGCGTCAAATATAGCCGTAGTTGTACCGGAAGGAACAGATCTTTCCAGCCTTGTAGCCGAATTCAGCGACAACGCAAAATCTGTTACGGTAGGTGGAGTCGAACAGGAAAGCGGAGTTTCCGCAAACAACTTCTCCAGTCTGAGACAAGGTGTAGTCTATCGTCTGAAGTCTGATTCCGGAAGCTACAGCGATATAACCGTCCAGGTATTTGACTCGAAACTACCTGCCATTTCTATCGTCACCGCTCAGCCGGGAGCAATCGCCGACAAAACGACATGGAGGGATGCCTCTTTGCGTATAATAGACACCGACGGGAATATACAGGATTTGGGCGGAACCGGCATACGCGGGCGCGGCAACTGGACCTGGGACAAGTATCCCAAGAAGCCATATGCGCTCAAACTTGACAAGAAGCAGGAGGTTCTCGGGCTGCCCGCCCACAAACGCTGGGTCCTGCTGGCCCAATACCGTGGTTTCATCGGCAATCCCCTGATGTTCGAAGCGACCAGACGCGCCCCGTCGATGGATTGGGCTCCGCGAGGATACTTCGTAGAACTTATCCTCAACGGCAAATACAACGGCCTGTATTATCTATGCGAGCAGATCAAGAAAGACGAGAATAGAGTCAACATCGCTTCGCTTAAGGATGAAGACGTCACCTACCCCGCCGTCAGCGGAGGCTACCTTCTGGAATACGACGAACTCTACGACGAGAAATACAAGTTCATGTCATCGGAGTTTCATCTCCCCGTCCAGCTTAAAGGCCCCAACGATAGCGTCCCGGATGCCCAGTTCAACTACATCAGGAACTACATCAACGAAATGGAGGTAGAGATTAAGAAAATCGGCAGTGGTCAAGAAAGCCACTACTATGATTATCTGGACATTGATTCGTTTGCCGATTACTGGATGATACTTGAAACCATCGGAAACTACGAAGCCTACAAGCCCAGGAGTGTAAAGATGTACAAAGGTCGCGACGGAGTCGACAGCCCGGCGGGGACCGTATGCAAGTTAAAGGCCGGTCCTTTATGGGATCAAGAACTGTTTGAGGTCTACCATCAATTCAATTCCAAGGATATGTACTACTACAAGTACCTGTTCAAGGATCCGGAATTCGTCAATACAGTGAAGTCCAGGTGGCCTGCCTACAAATCGAATCTGCTCGGCAACGACAAATACATTAGTTTCGTAGAGTATTTGAATCAAATGGTCGATCTTATCCAGAACAGCGCCAGACGCGACATTCACTACTGGGGAAATGGCTACTTCACCCTCAGCGGCGAATACTACCCGGTCAAGCAGGGCTTTGTCAGCAAAATTGAATGGATGGACCAGCAGATACAAAATTTTTGAAATATGATAGCTCATAATATCCTTGACACTATTGGCAATACCCCTTTGGTACGCCTCGGCAGTTTCTCGCGTGGCGACGATGTCAATATATACGCCAAGCTCGAAGGGACCAACCCTTCAGGCAGCATCAAAGACAGACCCGCCCTGCGCATGATTGAAGCGGCAGAGTCCGACGGCAGACTTATTCCCGGCAAGACCATTGTCGAAGCCTCTTCCGGCAACATGGGCATTAGTCTCGCCCTGATCGGGGCCGTCAAAGGCTACAAGGTCAAGATATTCATGAGCGAATCCGTCTCCGTCGAAAGGCGCAAGATTCTGGCGGCCTACGGCGCGGAGGTGGTGCTGACGCCGGCTGCCGAAGGCACAGACGGCGCCATCCGCCGAGCCCGCGCCCTCGCCGCCGCAGATCCAGACGGGATATTCATGCCGGACCAGTTTTCCAACAAAGGAAACTACATGGCCCATTTCATTACGACGGCATCTGAAATACTGCAGCAGACAAGGGGTCGGGTGGACTACGTAGTTAGCGCGATAGGTACATCCGGCACCTTGATGGGCCTTGCAAAGTACCTCAAGGAAGCAGATCCACGCATCAAGATTGTTTGCGCCCAGCCCGTAAAGGGCCACTATATCCAGGGCCTTAAGAACCTCGAAGAGGCTATCGTCCCTGCCATCTACCACCCGGATTGGATTGACATTCAGGAAATGATAGAGACTGAAGACGCGTTCGAGATGGCGCGACGCGTCATCCGCGACGAAGGCATCTTCGTCGGCATGAGCAGCGGCGCCGCACTGCTCGCAGCGGTGCGCGTCGCCGCGCGCATCGAACGCGGAAACATAGTGGTAATATTCCCCGACCGCGGCGAGAAA
The DNA here is from genome assembly GCA_017617035.1 of Bacteroidales bacterium. Classification (GTDB taxonomy): domain Bacteria; phylum Bacteroidota; class Bacteroidia; order Bacteroidales; family UBA932; genus Cryptobacteroides. The sequence continues at coordinate 4,916 of JAFZWV010000007.1, read as the reverse complement.
TACATCTCCACTTCCCTATTCGGTTAATCCAGCAACTTATGGAAGATTATCTCATAAGGGAAATAGACCGTATCGGAGAGATGCTGACCATTATCGCCCGCAAGCTTGGATTGCTTACAGGCGACACCCCTGATTATTCCCTGGCCGATGTGAAAAAAGAATTCGACAAAGCCAGCCTTCCATTTGACCTGAACTTCGTCCTGCAACAGGAGAATCCTGTCTATTATTTGGTGGAGAACCAGAAGATTTCCGACCACGGCCTCGAAACCTTCATCGACATCCTCTTCCATTCCGATCTGCCTGAAGCCACAAAAACGGCCCTTTTATCTGACGCCATCTCCTACCTCGACGCCAAGGGCTACTTCTCCTTCCGCCTGCACTCTCTGATATAGGAAACGGCTCAATAATTCGATAATAATGTAGTTCTGTGGGGCAGATGTGGGGCAAATTTAAACGAAAAGCCCACCAGAGGTATCTCTAGTGGGCTTTTTTCGTGACTCCTACAGCAGGCCACCTTGCAAATGATTGCATATTAAATAATTAGCATATTGCACTTGGTTGCAATACACGCGTTACTTTTTGAGAATTTTGAGGAAACGCGCACTGGACATTTTGAGGATTTTGAGAAAAATAGACTTAAATATTTTGAGGAATATATAAAATACACTATCTTCGCGATGTAAGATCATAATGATATGGAACCGGAAAGACTTTTCAAGCGAAAGATTTACGACCGACTTCTTCAGTGGAAGCAAAGCAGTAATGGCAAAACTGCCCTTCTCATTGAGGGGGCGCGCCGTATCGGGAAGTCCACCGTCGTCCAGACGTTTGCCAGGAACGAGTATGAGTCATTCATTCTTATCGACTTTACCAGATGCTCGCAAGAAGTAAAGGATTTGTTCAACGACATATCTGATCTCAATTATATATTTCTGAGGCTTCAACTGGTGTATGGAGTCAAACTTGTGGAACGAAAGTCCCTGATTGTTTTTGATGAGGTTCAATTCCAGCCATTAGCACGTCAGGCCATCAAGTCGTTTGTTGAAGACGGACGCTATGACTACATCGAAACAGGATCCCTCATCTCTATCCGGAAGAATACCAAAAACATCCTTATTCCCAGTGAAGAAGAGCGGATAACAATGTTCCCGATGGATTACGAAGAATTCCGTTGGGCGCTCGGCGACACGGCCACGATTTCTCTTCTTCGCTCTGTGTGGGAGCACCCCCAGCCGCTTAAGGAGGCACATCGCAAGCTGATGCGGGATTTCCGTCTCTATATGCTTGTTGGGGGCATGCCTCAGGCCGTGGACGCTTATATCTCTTCTAACAACTTTGAAGAGGTTGACCGCGCCAAACGACTGATACTGGATCTCTACGACGAAGATTTTGGTAAGGTCGACCCCACGGGAAAGGCCTCCCGGATTTTTGCTGCCATTCCTGCCCAACTCAATAGCAACGCTTCCCGCTACCAGATTTCGAGCGTTTTCCCGGGTGCACACGCTGAAGACTTCATCCAGCTCATCTCCGAGATGGAGAAATCCATGACAGTAAACATCTCGCATCGCTGTGATGACCCGAATGTAGGTATGGCCGCCTATGAAGATTTGCATCAGTATAAGATGTTCGTCGGCGATACCGGGCTTTTTGTCACGCTCGCGTTCAGGGATAAAGAATTTACAGAAAACATCATTTACGAAAAGCTCCTAAGTGACAAGCTGCCAGCCAATCTGGGATATCTCTATGAAAACATTGTAGCCCAGATGCTTGTCGCTTCCGGAAATAAATTGTTTTATCATACCTGGCCCACTGAGAGTGGCAAGCACAATTACGAGATAGACTTCCTTCTCTCACGCGGGGCCAAGATTACCCCTGTCGAAGTAAAGTCATCTACGTACAAGACGCATACTTCCCTGGATGAATTCTGCAAGAAGTATTCTTCCCGGATCACCAATGACAGATATCTCATATACACTAAGGATTATGCACGCATTGAAGCCATCAAGTATCTGCCTGCATATTTGGCTTATTTCCTATAGATAGAAATCATAATACATATACCAATGGAAAACAGGACACCATACGAGAGCCCGACCACAAACGTGATCGAGGTTCGTTGTAAACCCCTCTGTATAAGTACAACGACTATTGGAGCGTTACTGCAGTCAGGGCCTTCCACCACCGAACGATAAAGCGAATTCCGGCGGAGAGGAGGCCGGGGCCGAGCCCGCAGTAAAACCAGGCGATAAAGGAGTCGGGCACCTGCTGGATGCGCTTAAGGGTGATGCCCAGCGTAATCATAAAGGCAATTATGATATAGCCTTTGACGCTGAAGGTTCTGAAAATGGAAGTCCGTGGCTCTGTCATCGCCAAAATACGCGCTGAGTACTTGCGCACCACTCCCGTGAACATAAACCAGAAACCGGCAAAGACGATTGTCGACAGCAGGAAGTACCACCATGGGACCTGCTCCAGTCGCTGATAGTAATCAATTCCAATCAGCGCAATCCTGGTCCCGATGGCCGTCCACAGGAGGCCATTTACCAGCAGCAGATATTTGGTAGGAACCTTCAGCATAAGCTGTTTCTTTCTCAAAGATACAAATAATCGCCCGTTCCCGCTTAAAATGTATAGTCGACTATGCGTTTCGTGTAGATTGGCTCCTTTGTATGTAATAAAAAAGAGTACCTTTGTAATAATAAGAAAACAGTAACGATATGAAGTACGATGTCTTTATTTCTCATTCTTCAAAAGATGCCGTTATGGCAAGGTCTATCTGCAAATACTTGGAAAATAATGGCCTTTCTTGTTGGATCGCTCCGAGGAATGTCAAAGGCGGGAAATTGTATAGCTCCGAAATAATAGATGGCATAAAAGCGTCTCAAGTATTTTTATTGGTTTTTTCTTCTTCGTCAAACAAGTCGAAACATGTCATAAGCGAACTTGATGTGGCGTTTAACTCTGAAAAGGTTATTATCCCTTTTTTCATAGATGAAGGAATGCTCTCTGACAGCTTTTCATATTATCTGGCAGCAACTCATCGTATTATTGCTCATCCAAAACCGTCAGAGAAATTTGAGGATTTGAAAGAGACAATAATCAATAACATCCCGAAATTGGCCGCCGCGCGCGAGCACGATCAAATGTGGGATTCAGTTGCCGCAGAGATGGGGCTTACTGTAGAGGCACTAAAAGCGATGTCTCTTTCATCGAAAGAAAAGCCAAAGAAAGGTAATAAATCACGTTACGACATACTTCGGAATGACGAGGGGGAAATAATGATAATCATCGAGGCCATTAACCGGCGTGATGATAGTCCGTTGCTTATTATGGATGAAAAAGCCAACTATGCCCTACTCTACAGAAGCCGAGAATCAACGATTGTCTTTTCAGATATAACTGAAGAAGCGGCAAAGGCAATCAGGAAGGTAGTGTCAGTTAATATTTGCGAAATCGTTAAAGATGATGTCGTTGACGAATACACAGCCCCAGTGAGAATCGTCAAAGATGTTCGTGCTTTGATGGATTAACCGGCTGGCATCTGTGATGAAGTATTCCACCCCGTAGTCTTGGGGCAAATTTAACAGGAGGTCATCTGACCTCCTGTATTTTTCGCAAAGTAGACGCACGTCGACATACTCCACAAGCACTTCTGATGGGGTGGTCCGTGCGTCTGAGGCCAAAAATGGGTGCAGATCCACGTCTGAGTGTTTCAAAGGACATTCTGATAGGGGCCAGTGTGCGTCACCCTGGCAAAAATCTAGAAGTATTTAGTTGGTGGGGCAAATGTCGGGCGAATCAAAAATAAATGCCCTCCAGAGGCATCTCTAGTGGGCTTTTTTCGTGACTCCCACAGCAGGCCACCTTGCAAATGATTGCATACTAAACATTTAGCACATTGCATTTTGTTGCGTTTTGCTTGCGTGTTATTAGAAAAGCGGGTAAATATGCGCCAAAATTTCATAGAAAAGCGTGCAATTTCGCATTGTGATTCCATAGAAAAGCGTATATTTGCACCGAACAAAGACTGTAGATATGCTAAGAAGAAAGATTCGTCCCGTTATTTACAACCATCTTGCAAGCCGCGATACCAAGATCATGGTGATAGACGGCGCCCGACAGATTGGCAAATCTTTTATTATCCGTGATGTGGCGCAGGAACTGTTCCCCAACTACATAGAGATTGACTTTGTAGAGGACAAGGCCGGCGATAAACTCTTTGAGAATGCGACAACCACAGAAGAGTTCTATTTCCGTCTCAGCACTATTGCCGGAGATAAGATGAAAGGAAACAAGGAGGACACCATTGTCTTCCTTGATGAAATTCAAGCATACCCTCACCTGCTGACGCTTCTGAGGTTTCTGAGGAAAGAAGGGCGATTCACCTATATCGCCAGCGGTTCCCTCCTGGGTGTTACTCTCAGGAACACTCCCTCCGTCCCAGCAGGAGATATTCTCATCAATCACATGTTTCCGCTGGACTTTGAGGAATTCCTTTGGGCAAACGGGTTTTCCGATGCGGCAATCGGCACACTGGAGAAGAGGTTCTTCGCACGGGAGAGTCTTGATGACGCGATGCATGCAAAAATGCTCGATCTGTTCAAAAAGTATTTGCTGGTAGGTGGCCTTCCCGATGCCGTGAATGAATTTCTGAACTCCAGGAATATGGTTGCAGTGAGGGCTATACACGATTCCATCCATGCTTTATATGGAGTGGATGCTGCCCAATATGACGAAGATCATAAATTACAGATAACCAGAATATACAATATGGTTCCCTCCCTGATGGCCAACAAGAAGAAACGCATTGTATACACGGATATCGCGGAAAAGGGAGACAAACGCAGCAATGACTACCGGGATGAATTCGATTATATCATTGGCGCAGGGATTTGCCTTGATGTTAAGGCCATTTC
>JAFZWV010000006.1 GCA_017617035.1 Bacteroidales bacterium | reverse complement strand
CGTGCTTGTTGACTCTCTTGCGACGTGAGGGTTGGAATGTCCTTTTCATATCTATCTATTTTTTTGTTTTTCGATTTTGGGAGGGCAAAGATATTATTTTCTTATTTCAATTACAAATTTTTCTTCGAAATAATCGTCTTTAAGCCAATCATTTATGCGCCAAATGCTGACCTTGGAGGGATCGACCTTGCATTTGAGACACATTTTGGCGATTTCTTCTGCCACATCCCCTCCTTTCAGGTACAAGATACCCTTGCGGAATTTGCCTTTCACCCAGGGGTAGAACTCATCGAGCGAAGTAACAGCGCGCGAGACGACCCAGTCGTAAGGTCCCGGAAGTGTTTCGGCCCTGGCGTTCACGAAATCGACGTTGCTTAGTTTCAGGTCGCGGGCAACAGACTGGGCAACCCGGATTTTTTTCGCGATCGAGTCGCAGAGAGTGAAGTGGCATCCAGGCATTACTGTCGCAAGGGGAATTCCGGGGAAGCCGCCGCCGGTGCCCAGGTCCAGAATCTCCAGACCGTCTTCAAGCAATCCATTGTCTTTCATATACTGGTAGATGGCCAGCGAATGCAGGATATGGTGCTCGTAAAGGTTGTCTATATCTTTTCGCGAAACGACGTTGATCTTCTCGTTCCACTCCGCGTAGAGTTTACACATCTTCGCGTATTTCTTCTTGCTAGGCGTCTTGTTCATCGCGTTTCATTTTCTCGATAAGGTCCTTGGCGCGGCGTATGCGCGTACGGACAGTGTTCAGTTCCATTCCCAGTTCGTCTGCAATCTCCTTATACTGAAGACCTTCAATCAAACGTTTGCGGGCCACTTCCCTGTACAAATCGGGCAGGCCGTCGACATACGCGCGCGTGCGCAGTTCGTCTTCGTCGCGTATGATCGAGTCCAGCGCATCGGAGTCGATATCGGATACAGTTTCCGCTACCGAGGCCGTCTGAAGGTTATCGTCCAAAGAGACGGTTTCTCTACCCGCGCGACGCTCGGCATCCAGAATATCCAGCGCAGTGTTATGAGCAATAGTCTTAAGCCATGTCGAGAACTGGCTGCGCGAGGGGTCATAGCTCCGAATCTGCCTGAACGCTTTTTCAAAACTGCGCGAGCAAATATCGTCGATGTAGAAATCGTCGAGATTCTTCATCGTCGATTTGAGGTATGCGCGAAGGGCGGCTATGTGTGTATCCCACAACGCGGTAAAGGCCGCGCCGTCGCCTATCATGGCGAGACGTACGAGTTCGTCAATGGGCTTCGAGCCAGTTCTTACCATAGTTGCATTCGACTGTGAGCGGAACGCTGAGGGACATCACGCCCTCCATCTGCTCGGTTAGTATTCTCTTAACAGGCTGGATTTCGTCTTCGGGAACTTCCAGCACGAGTTCGTCGTGGATCTGAAGGACCATGCGGCTGCGAAGACCCTGCTCGCGAAGCGCCCGGTCTACCCCTATCATAGCCAGCTTGATGATATCGGCCGCTGAGCCCTGGATGGGGGCGTTGACGGCGTTGCGCTCTGCCATGGCCCTGATGTTGCCGTTGTGGGAGTTCACGTCAGGCACGTAACGGCGGCGGCCGAAAATGGTCTCGACGTAACCCGTGCGACGTGCAGACTCGAGCGTCCCGTCGATAAACGAACGGATAGTCGGGAAGGAGGCGAAGTAGTCGTCGATGATCTGAGCGGCCACCTTGCGCGGGCAGTGGAGCCTCTGGGCAAGGCCGAACGACGAGATGCCGTACATGATGCCGAAGTTGGCCGTTTTCGCTACCCTGCGGTCGTCGGGCGTTACCTCGGCGAGCGGCTTGCGGAAGATTTTCGCGGCCATGGCGGCATGGACATCCTGGCCCTCTCGGAAGGCCTCGACCATGTGCGCGTCTCCGCAGAGGTGAGCCATCAGGCGCAGCTCGATCTGCGAGTAGTCGGCCGACATGATCACGCTCCCCTTCGGAGCGGTGAAGGCCTTGCGGATCTCACGGCCCTGCTCCGTCCTGACGGGGATGTTCTGCAGGTTAGGGTTGGAGCTGCTCAGGCGGCCGGTGGAGGTAAGCGCCTGGTTGAAGGTAGTATGGACACGGCCGTCGCGGGCGCTGATGTAGCCCGGCAGCGGTTCGATGTAGGTCGAAAGGAGCTTCTTAGTCCCGCGGTAGTCCAGGATCGCATCGATGATGGGGCTGACCTCGCGGTACTTCAGCAGGGTCTCCTCGTCGGTAGGCCATGAGCCTTTGACAGGTTTCTTGAGGCCGGGCGCGATTTTGAGTTTTTCGAAGAGCACTTCGCCTATCTGCTTGGGGGATGAGACGTTGAGAGTCGGGACTCCGGCGAGAGTGCGCACTTCCGCTTCCTTTTCCATAACAGTCTTGCGAAGGCCATCGGCAAAGTCCTTCAGGGACTCAGGGTCTATCCTGACACCGATCTGCTCCATACGGGCGAGGACCTTGATAAGGGGCTCTTCGATGGTGTTATAGAGCTCGGCCGCTTTGCCATCGCCCAGTTCGCTGCGAAGCTTTTCGGCGAGCTGGAATACGATCACCGCCTCGCGTGAGTTGGGCTTCTCGCTTACGGCCTCGCCTTCGGAATCGAAGAGGCTGCCCAGATCTTCTTCCTGCTTCTGACCTTCGAGCGAAACGCCCAGATAGTGCTCGGCGAGGAATTCCAGCTGGTGGCTACGCTCAGGGTTAAGCAGATAATGCATCAGTTCGGCGTCCAGGAGCCGGCCTTTCAGTTCTATTCCGGCCGCAGCCAGTTCATTAATCTGCGATTTAAGCGCGAAACCGCACTTTACTATATTGGAATCGGTTAGAATGTCTTTAAATTCGGCCGGGCTTGCCGTTGCGGCCTTATCGGCAGTAGCAAGGGTTACCTTGCCGTTGGATACTACTACCGCGCACTTCCCCAGGGCGCGAATGTCTTTCACTATTTCTGCTGGCTCGCCCTCGAGGAACTCCAAAGATTCCTTCGCTTCGCTCGGAATGACATCAGGGAAGGTCGGAATGACACCAGGGGAGGTCGGAATGACATCAGGGAAGGTCGGAATGACATCAGGGAAGGTCGGAATGACACTGGTGTCGTCCCGAGGAGCGGAAGCGACGAAGGGATCTTTAATCTCCCCCCATATATTTTTGACATGCCTTTTGAGCGACGGCATCTCATACTTGTCGATCCAGGTGGACAGTTCCGGCCCGACTTCGGGCTTAAGGAGCATCTGATCTGCGCTGACCATCAGAGGGATATCGGTCTTGATCGTGACAAGCTTCTTGCTGAGCGGAAGGTGGTCCATGGCCGCTTTGAACATCTCCTGCTGCTTGGGCGTAAGCTCGCTCAAGTGGGCATAGATATTCTCAACGCTGCCATATTTGGCGAGGAACTTCGCCGCGCCGACGGGGCCTACACCCTGGACTCCCGGAACATTGTCGGAAGAGTCGCCGCACAGCGTCAGGATGTCGATAATCTGAAGAGGGCTGGTGATATTGTATTTCTCGCAGATTTCGCGAACGCCGTAGACTTCCTTGTCCGAACCGCCCTTGCCCGGCTTGTACTGCCAGATGTGCGGCTCGATAAGTTGACCGTAATCCTTGTCCGGGGTAACCATATAGACGTCGAAGCCCTCGCCGGCCGAGCGCTTCGCCATCGAACCGATCACATCGTCGGCCTCGAAACCTCCGACCATCAGCACCGGTATTCCCATCGACTTGACTATTGCTGACAGCGGCTCAAGAGCATCGATAACCAGCTGGGGAGTCTCGGCGCGGTTGGCTTTGTACTCCGGATAAAGCTGATTGCGGAAGGTCCCTCCCGGAGGGTCGAACGCCACCGCGATATGCGTCGGATGTTCCCTCTCGATAAGTTCGAGAAGGTATTTGGTGAAGCCGAACAGGATAGAGGTGTCCTCTCCCTTGCTGTTCACCATCGGTCTCCCGAGGAACGCGTAGTACATCTTAAAGATGAGCGCGTGACCGTCTATCAGAAATAGTTTCATACGAGTTTCAAAGATAGTGAAACTTTTTGGCTTATTGTGGCCGTTATCCACGCAATTATTCTCATTTATTCGATAAATAAAGAGCAGGCCCAACGACCTGCTCTATTGATGATGCTACTCAACTGATTAAATCGCTTCGATTTGCTCAGTCGCGAAGTTAGACAAATCGGAAGAATTCTCCGGTAAGCCCTTCCGGCGTCAGCCACGATACCGCACTCGCATCCAAATCCGCAGAGATGAAGCACGCCCACCCCCGCCACAGGGCATTCTGAGAGGGGCGGGCGTGCTTTGGAGGCCGATTTCGGGGTGTGAAGCACGGGCGGGTGCCCCAAGGGCCATTCTGGCGGGGGTCAGTGTGCTTCACCTCTGCAAAAACGTGAAAGATCCCCGATCGGGTCGGGGATAACAACAAGGGACAGCGAAAAGAGAATAATTATTATATTTGTAAGGATGGAATCGGAAGAAAGATTCATGAGAGAGGCGCTGAAGGAGGCGCAGGAGGCCGCAGAGGCGGGTGAAGTGCCCATCGGGGCCGTCGTCGTGTGCCGCGGGCGCATCATCGCGAGAGGTCATAATATGACCGAGCGTCTTGGGGATGCGACCGCCCATGCCGAGATGATAGCCATCACGGCGGCGATGGAGGCGCAGGGCGGGAAATACCTCAGCGACTGCGCGCTCTACGTCACCGTCGAGCCCTGCCCCATGTGCGCCGCCGCGATGAACTGGGCCCAGATGGGCCGCATAGTCTACGGCGCAGCGGATCCCAAGCGCGGCTATTCCCTCTTCTCCCCTTCCCTGCTCCATCCGAAAACGGAGGTCACCTCCGGAATCCTCGAAGCCGAGTGCTCCGAACCTGTAAGTAATTTTTTCAAAACAAAACGATAACGCAATGAAACTCTCAACCATTTTCGCTGCTGCAGCAGCGCTCGTGCTCGCAACATCTTGCGGCATTTTCGGAGTAGGTAACAGCACTCAGACCCCCAGCGGTTCTGGTCAGGCTTCAGGTGCAGCCCTCAGGAACCTGTACACCCAGTACAAGACCGACGGCAAGATCGACATGACCAACATCAACAACATCCTCAACCTCGCAGCCCTTTCCCAGTGCATCGGTGAGCTCAAGGATGCCGGTACGGTCGATAAGTCAGACTACATCAAGGATTTCGCCACAGGCCTTATCCTTGGCTCCAACAATCTGGTTAACCAGAACAACAGCACTTCCGTTGTCGGCGGTCTCGCCAACCTTGCAGGCATCAACCTCTCGTCGGTGACCACCGCAGCCGCAGGCCTTCTTGCAAACGGCATTACTACCGCCAATGCAACAGCACAGCAGGCGGCAGCCGAGCAGGCAGCTGCTCAGCAGGCCGCAGCACAACAGGCTGCAGCCGCAACCCAGCAGGCAGCGACAACTACCACCAACGCTGCAAATGCAATTACCAACGCTATTACTACCGTTAGCTCTGCAACCAACGAAGTGTCCCAGGCAGTCAACACCCTGTCGACCATCTTCAGCCTCTTCGGCAACAAGTAAGTGAAAAAGTTATTCTTGATACTCGCCGGTGCGGTGCTTAGCTGCGCCGGCGTTTTTGCTCAGGACGACGCCTGTACCAGCATCATGGTCGGCAGGCTCGCCTCGAAAGACGGTGCGGTCATCACGTCGCACACATGCGACGGTAAATACCGCACCTGGTCTTACATGGAGCCTGCCGCCGACTATGAACCCGGCACTCTTCACGCCCTGCAGAAAGAGACGATGAAGACCGCTTTCAGGGGCGATACCACCGGCGTCGTGACCCTGGGCTACATCCCCGAAGCGGAACACACCTTCGCATACCTCAACACCTGCTACCCCGCCATCAACGAGAAGAATCTCGGAATCGGCGAGACTACCTTCGGCGGCCCGGATACCCTCAAGAGCGACAATGGCCTGTTCATGGTCGAAGAACTCCAGCGGGTGGCCCTGCAGCGCTGTTCGAGCGCACGCCAGGCAGTCGAGCTGATGGGCGCGCTGGCCGAGCAGTACGGCTATGTCGACAAGGGCGAATGTCTGACCGTAGCCGATGAGCGCGAAGTCTGGCAGTTCGAGATAATCGGGCCCGGCAAGGGTAAGGTCGGCGCAGTCTGGGTAGCCAAGCGCGTCCCGGACGACCATGTCGCCGTGTCCGCGAACGTGCCCCGTATCGGCCTTCTTGAGCGCGAAGACAGCGCGAACTTCCTCTGCTCTTCGAACGTCGAGAGCGTGGCCCTCGAGTGCGGCCTGTGGGACGGCGAAGGCGAGTTCAAGTTCTGGACGGTCTACAACTGCGACTATGGCCATGGCCAGAACCACCGCGAACGCGAATGGTGGATCCTCAGTACGCTGGCGCCCTCCCTGGGCCTCGCCTATGATGCCGTGGAGATTCCCTTTTCCGTCCGGCCCGAAATCGAGGTAGACGCCCGCAAGGTCATGGAACTTCTCCGCTCGACCTACGAAGGGACCGAGTACAGCATGGTCAAAAATCTCACGCTCGGCGGCAAGGTCAGCCCGGTCGCGAACCCGTGGATGACTACGACCATGCGCAACACCCTCAACGAGATAGCGCCAGGCAGCGTCGAGTTCGCCCGCAACGTCTCGGTGGCGTGGTGCTGCTACTCGACCGTCATCGACATCAACGCCGCCAGGCCCGAAGCCATGCGCGCGATATGCTGGCTCGCCTACGACAACCCCGCCCAGAGCCCGCACATCCCCATTTTCAGCGGCAGCACCCGTCTGCCCGCCGGATTCGAGCGCTGCGGCCAGAACGTCTACGGCGAGGACATTCCCCTATGGAAATATCGCAAGGCCAACAAGCTCGCGACCCTCGCGTGGGAAGGTATCAAAGATGTCTTTATGGTCAATGTCATGGAAGAGGAGCAAAAGGCCTTCGACGGGCTTGAGCTACTCTACGCACACCCCTGCCCGATGAGACTCAACGCTTATACCCAGCGCATTTACGAACAGACCTCCGCCCGCTGGAAGCAGATGGAGGCCGATTACTGGGTTATCTTCGGATTGGGATTCTAGCTAATAGCAGACCGTAATATGGAAGCAGTGCTGTTTCTTCTCGAATTTGCAGAGGATCTTGCCCTGCTTCCTTCGGTCTCTTAGCACCTCATACATCACTTTATTCAATTCATAAGGCTGCATGAATGCATCCTGCACCGCTTCGTCGTCGCGCCAGTAGCGGGCGTTGGCGATGTCGAAGGTCGTGCCGTAGCAGTGAGCTGAATTGGCGGATGCGTTGCCGTTGCGGCGGCGGAGCTTCTCTACGTCTTCATCGGTACGAAGCACTGACGAGACCACAATCTTATAGTTCAGAAGGCGGTGATTCTCCAGCGAATCGTGGAAAGCACGGCTGATGATATCGAGTTCTTCAGCTGCACTCTTCGTAAGATAGGGCACCGAATACTGAAGGTCCCACATCTTGATATAGTCGTTGTCTTCTATTTTGACGAGACCGCCAGTGTTTACATCTTTTCTTGATTTTGGGGGCTGCTTGAGACCGTACTTTCTGGCCATCACCAGATGGTCTTCATTGAGATCAGCAAAAACCTGGGCCAGCTTAGGCATGCGCCTGTTGTAGATTATCTCCTTTCTTTCCTTTTGGGGAACGGGTTCCTCGATTTCGGAGTCCTCGACTATTATTTCTGATTCGAGTTGAGGGATTTCGACCTCTTCCTGAGCAGGATCCTGGGCCGCCTTACGCGAGCCCCTGCTCATGCAGGAACCGACAAGTATTCCGAGAAGGAGCCCCACGAAAAACGGGGTAAGAATAATCAGCCAGGCTTTAGTCTCTCTCTTCATTCTTTAGAATCGGAAACCGATACCGCCCTTCACACCGGTGTAGTTCATACCTATACCGAGTTCAACCATTCCGAAGAAACGGCGGCCGAATTCAACTCCGATAGGGTTAAGCTGGACGTCGGGTACAACCTGGAGGCCGCTGCCTTCCTGATAATTCAGGAATGCGCCGGCTTCGAGTGAGCCGTAAAGCTTACATGCCGGACGGTTGAGATAATTCAGACGACCTTCGATGCAGATCGGGACAAAATGCATGTAGGAAACATTGTGGACTTCCTTTGTGTCTTTATCCACTGTCTTGAAGGCGGTCCCGCAGTAGGATACGCTTAATCCTAATGACCAGTCAGAATTGAAACTGTACAGGCCCTCTACACTGAAAAACGGAGGTGTCGCGAACTCCAGCGTCTCATTGGCTTCTTTATTAAGGCCTATTGCGATCGCGGCGAACATTCCTCCGAAAATATCTATCAGGATAGGCACGGTAGGCAGATAAGCTGCATTGGCTTTGACTGTCCACTTTTCCTCCGGCTCGAAATCATAATCCTGGGCGAATACCGGCACTGCCAGCGCCAGCATCAGTACGATGGTTATCAGCTTTTTCATAATCGTGCGTTTTCTATCTAGATGCCCGTTGCGGGTCAACCGTTGCTTTTTGTTGAGATAAGAAGATTCGAACTTCTACTGCAAGTGCCAAAAACTTGAGTGCTACCATTACACCATACCTCAATTCCGGGTGCAAAGATAATGATTTTTGGACTACTCCCCCCTATTTTACGGGGAGAAGTCCAAAAATTTATAAATTTGTAGAAAGCGAATAACCGATTATGGCAGACGAAAAGATAATCTTCTCAATGAACGGGGTGAGCAAAATTCTCCCCCACAACAACAAAACCATCATTAAGGACATCTACCTTGGCTTCTTCTATGGCGCGAAAATAGGCATCATAGGTCTTAACGGCGCCGGTAAGTCGACGGTGCTGAAAATCATCGCCGGAGTTGAAAAACCGACCCGCGGCGAGGTCGTATGGGCGCCCGGCTATTCAGTCGGTTATCTGGAGCAGGAGCCCCAGATGAATCCAAACAAGACCGTTCTGGAGGTAGTCGAAGAAGGTGTCGCAGACGTAATGAACCTGATTACCCGCTACAACGAAGTCTGCCGCCATCTCGGCGATATTATCGATGATACGGTGATGTACTCCCTTTTCGAGCAGCAGGCCGAACTGATGGAGAAGATCGACGCCGCAAACGGCTGGGAGATAGATCAGAAACTCAACCGTGCGATGGACGCCCTGCAGTGTCCGCCGCCGAACCAGAAGATAAGCGAACTGTCGGGAGGCGAACGCCGCCGTGTTGCACTCTGCCGCCTGCTGCTTCAGGAGCCCGATGTCCTGCTTCTCGACGAGCCTACCAACCACCTCGACGCCGAGTCTATTCAGTGGCTGGAGGCCCATCTCCAGCAGTACAAGGGCACGGTTATCGCCGTTACACACGACCGTTACTTCCTCGACAACGTCGCCGGCTGGATACTCGAACTCGACCGCGGAGAGGGTATCCCCTGGAAGGGCAACTATTCCAGCTGGCTGGACCAGAAGACAAAGCGTCTGGCCCAGGAAGAGAAGGCCGAGAGCAAGCGCCGCAAGACTCTCGAGCGCGAGTTGGAGTGGGTCAGGATGGCCCCGAAGGCCCGCCAGGCCAAGCAGAAAGCCCGTTTGGGCGCCTACGAGAAGATGGCCTCGGCCGACGTCAAGGAAAAGGAAGCGAACCTGGAAATCTACATCCCCAACGGACCTCACCTCGGCAACAAAGTCATCGAGTTCAAGGACGTCAGCAAGGCCTACGGAGACAAGCTGCTCTTCGAACATCTGTCGTTCGTCCTCCCTCCCGCAGGCATAGTCGGCGTCATCGGTCCGAACGGCGCCGGAAAGACAACTCTCTTCAGGCTGATCATGGGCATAGACAAGCCCGACAGCGGTTCTATCGAGATAGGCGACACGGTCAAACTGGCCTACGTGGACCAGCAGCACAAGAGCATCGACCCCGACAAGACCGTTTTCGAGACGGTCGCCGACGGCAACGAGTGGGTCCGGATGGGCGGTAAGGAAATCAACGCCCGCTCCTGGGTCAGCCGCTTTAACTTCAGCGGCGCTGACCAGGAAAAGAAGTGCGGAGTTCTGTCCGGCGGCGAGCGTAACCGCCTCCATCTGGCGCTTACCCTCAAAGACGAGGGAAACGTCCTACTTCTCGATGAGCCTACTAACGACGTGGATGTCAACACGATTCGTGCGCTCGAGGAAGGTCTTGAGAACTTCGCCGGCTGCGCAGTAGTTGTCAGCCACGACCGCTGGTTCCTCGACCGTATCGCGACCCATATCCTCGCTTTCGAGGGCGACGCTCAGGTCTACTTCTTCGAAGGAAGCTACTCCGAATACGAGGAGAACAAAAAGCAGCGCCTCGGCACCGCAGAGCCCAAGCGCTTCAAGTATCGCAAACTGACCAAATAAGACATGAAAACGCTCAAACTGAAAGCGTCTGCCGATGAGCTGGAGCTCGCGGTAGCGGTAGCGGAGCCGAAGGGCCCTGCGAAAGGCATTTTCCAGATAGTCCACGGAATGGCGGAGCACAAAGAGCGCTACTACGCTTTTATGGATGTGCTGGCATCGGAAGGGTATGTGGCCGTTATTCACGACCATCGCGGCCATGGCGAATCGCTCAAGTCTCCGGATGACCTCGGTTACATGTACGACGGCGGCTGGCTGGCCATGGTCGAGGACGTGAAAGTAGTGCAAGACTGGGCGCACGAGCAGTATCCCGACCTGCCAGTAACGCTCTTCGGTCATAGTATGGGGTCCATGGTCGTCCGTTCGTTTGCGAAACGCTACGACTCATCAATTCAGAACTTGATAGTGTGTGGCTGCCCGTCGGACAATCCGGCCAAGGGTGCAGGCCGCGCCCTGACGCGCGTAATCGCGCTCCTGCGCGGCTGGCACTACCGCCCGGATCTCATAAACAACATGTCTTTTGGCGCATACAACAAAGGCTTCGAGTCTGAAGGCCCTTGTGCATGGCTTAGCCGTAACCACGACAATGTGGTCACCTACCTGAAAGACCCTCTCAGCGGCTATTGCTTTACAGCAAACGGCTTCTACGGTCTGCTTGGGGTGATGAAAGACTGTTATAGTCCCAAGAACTGGGCGATGAAGAATCCCGCATTGAAAGTATTGTTCATCTCCGGCGCCGACGACCCCTGCCGTATCGACGATAATGCTTTCACAAAAGCCGTCGACTTTATGCGTAAGCGAGGCTACACAAACGTCGAGTCCAAACTCTACCCTGGTTTAAGGCATGAAATCCTCCAGGAGAAAGAAGCGCCGGAGGTGTATTCAGACATTCTGAATTTTTTGGCGTAAAGTGTAAAATACTGATAATCAGGAAATAAACGTAAATGGCCTGCTCGAAAACGAGCAGGCCATTTTACATAATACGCTGATTGTAAGGAAATTACATTTTACAGCGTGCGTTTGATCTCGACGATCTGGTAGGCTTCGATGATGTCGCCTTCCTTGATGTCGTTGTAGCCGGCGATAGCCATACCGCATTCCTTTCCGGCGGCGACCTCCTTCACGGCATCCTTGCCGATCTGGAGCGATGAAAGTTCGCCGGTGTAGACCACGATGCCATCGCGGATGAGGCGCACCTTGGCTTTCTGGACCATCTTACCGTCGCGGATGATACATCCGGCGATGGTACCGACCTTCGAGATCTTGAAGGTTTGTTTGACCTCGGCCGTAGCGGTGACTTCCTCTTTCTTCTCAGGCTCGAGCATACCCTCGATACCGTCCTTGATTTCGTTGATACAGTCGTAGATAATCGAGTAGAGACGGATTTCGATGCCCTCGGTCTCGGCGGCCTTGCGAGCCTCCGGCGTCGGGCGCACCTGGAATCCGACGATAACAGCGTCGGATGCCTGTGCGAGCAGCACGTCGGACTCGGAGATGCCGCCGACCGCTTTGTGGATCACGTTCACCTTCACCTCTTCGGTGCTGAGCTTGATCAGGGAGTCGGACAGAGCCTCGACAGAGCCGTCGACGTCGCCCTTGACGATGATATTGAGCTCCTTGAAGTTTCCGATCGCGATACGGCGGCCGATTTCTTCGAGGGTCATATGCTTCTGGGTCTTGATGCCCTGGATGCGGATGAGCTGCTCGCGCTTATTGGCGATGCTCTTCGCTTCCTTCTCGTCGGTCATCACTATGAACTTCTCACCTGCTGCAGGGGCGCCGTTCAAACCGAGCACAGAGACAGGAGTCGAAGGACCAGCCTTCTGGACTTTCTGTCCACGCTCGTTGAACATGCTCCTGACACGGCCGAAGTAGCTTCCGCAAAGGATGCAGTCGCCCTGACTGAGAGTTCCGTTCTGGACGAGAACCGTAGCGAGATAACCGCGGCCCTTGTCGAGTGAAGACTCGATGACAGCGCCCTGGGCCAGCCTCTTAGGGTTAGCCTTGAGTTCGAGCAGGTCGGTTTCGAGGAGCACCTTCTCCAGAAGGGCCTCGACTCCGATACCGCTCTTTGCGCTTATTTCCTGGCACTGGTACTTACCGCCCCAGTCCTCGACGAGGATATTCATCTCTGAGAGCTGACGACGGATGGTATCGGGATTTGCGCCGGGCTTATCGATCTTGTTGATGGCAAAGACCATCGGAACGCCAGCTGCCTGGGCATGGTTGATAGCCTCAACGGTCTGGGGCATCACGGCGTCGTCCGCTGCGATGATGATGATCGCAAGGTCTGTCATCTGGGCACCACGGGCACGCATGGCCGTAAAGGCTTCGTGGCCAGGGGTGTCGAGGAAGGTGATCCTGCGGCCGTCTTCGAGAGTGACGTTGTAAGCGCCGATGTGCTGGGTAATACCACCGGCCTCGCCCGCGATCACATTGGACTTGCGGATGTAGTCGAGGAGCGAAGTCTTACCATGGTCGACATGGCCCATAACCGTAATGATAGGAGGACGGGTCTCGAGATCTTCCTCGCGGTCGACTTCCTGCTCGCTTTCGATTTCCTCGGAGATCTCGGCGGTTACGAACTCGACCTTGTAGCCGAACTCTTCAGCAACCAGCACGAGGGTCTCAGCGTCGAGCCTCTGGTTGATGGACACCATCAGTCCAAGGCTCATGCAGGCACCGATAACCTTCACGACAGGAGTATTGTTCATAAGGGTAGCAAGGTCGTTGACGGTAACGAATTCCGTAACCTTGAGAATCTTGTTCTCAGCGGCCTGGGCTTCGAATTCCTCCTGGGCCTTGGCGGCTGCTGACTCCCTCTTTTCCTTACGATACTTGGCTCCGAAGTTGTTCTTCTTGCCTTCGTTCATCCTGGCGTAGGTTTCCTTAACCTGCTTCTGGATTTCCTGCTGCATCTTCTCCTGCTCGGCCTCGGTCATGGCGGGCTTGAAGCGCTCGCCGCGGTCGCGCTTGCGACCTGAACCGGACTGGTTGCCGCCATTGTTCTGGCGGTCGTTAGCGCGGTTGTTGGTTGCGTTCTGGCCGGCCTTCGTGATATCGACCTTCTGCTTGCTGATGCGCTCGCGCTTCTTTGCAGGCTTCTTGTCGAACTGGCTGAGGTCGATCTTGCCGACTACCTTCAGGCTTGCGCCTGCCGCTGCAGGAGCGGCAGCGGCCTCGGGCTCGGGAGATTTCTCGACTTCGCCTTCGGCTTCGCTCGAAATGACATCAGGATTCTCATCTTCATTGTCATCTCGACCAAGCGGAGCGCGCGGAGAGATCTCGGGCTCCGGCTCTGCGACGGGCTCGGGAGATTTCTCGACTTCGCCTTCGGCTTCGCTCGAAATGACATCAGTATTCTCATCTTCATTGTCATCTCGACCAAGCGGAGCGCGCGGAGAGATCTCGGGCTCCGGCTCCACGACGGGTTCCGGTTTCGGCTCCGGTTTGGGAGTCTCCTTCTTGTCGTTGATGAAGGTGTTACTCTTAATGTTGACGACCTGCTCGATCTCCTCCTCTTCTGCCTCGGCCTTGGTTTTCTTGCCGCTGCGCTCAAGGATCTCGGAGATCTTGATGTCTACCTGCTCCGCCGCCTGTTTAGCCTCGAGGTCTTTGCCGAATGCTTTCGCAATAGCCGGCATAAGGTCCTCGGAGACCTTGGCATTGGGGTTCTCTTCAATGTCAACTCCCTGCTTCTGGAGGAAATCCACCAGATCGCCGAGGCCGACATTGAACTGCCTCATGATTTTATTTAGTCTTATTTCTGCCATTAGTCTTCAAATTCTGCCTTAAGGATGCTCATCACTTCCTCCACGGTTTCGTCCTCAAGATCGGCGCGCTTTGCTACGTCTGCAGGGCTGATAGCCAGGACGTCCTTAGCGGTATCGCAACCGATTGACTTGAGTTTGTCGATGACCCACTGGTCGATTTCGTTGGCGAATTCGTCGAGGGCGACATCTTCCTCCTCCTGCTCTCCTTTCGCGACCTCACGCCAGACCTCGATCTCGCGGTCGACAAGCATACCGGCGAGGGCGATATTGCAACCGCCACGGCCGATACCCTTGCGAACCTCGTCGGGCTGCATGTAAACCTTCACCTTATCGGAAGAACTCTCGCCCATGTCGATCGAAGAGACCTTTGCGGGGCTGAGGGCACGCTGGATAAGCAGCTGAGGGTTCTGGGTCCACTGGATAACATCGATATTTTCGTTGTGGAGCTCACGGACGATTCCCATGATACGGCCACCCTTCACACCGATGCAGGCGCCGATCGGATCGATTCTGTCGTCGTAGGATTCGACGGCAACCTTAGCGCGCTCGCCAGGAACACGGACCACCTTCTTAACGGTGATAAGACCGTCGGCGATCTCGGGAACTTCCTGCTCGAAGAGCCTCTCGAGGAACTCGGGCGAGGTGCGGCTCAGGATAATATAAGGGGTAGTGTTGTTGCGCATCTCCACGCTCTTGATGATGGCGCGGACGGTGTCGTTCTTCTTGAAGTGCTCGCCGGGGATCTGCTCCATCTTAGGGATGTGGAGCTCGTTGCCGTCTTCATCGAGGATGAGGACTTCCTTGCTCCATGTCTGATAGATCTCGCCGGTGAAGATCTCGCCGACCTTCTCCGAGTACTTACGGTAGACGTTGGCCTTCTCGATGTCCATGATGCGGCCCTGGAGGTTCTGGCGGATGTTGAGGATACCGCGGCGACCGAAGCTCTCGAGGCTGAGTTTCTTGGTGTACTGATCACCAATCTCATAGTCGTCGTCACCGCTGTCGGCGATAACCTGATCGAGGGTCATTTCGGTGTTGGGGTTCTCAACCTCTTCTACGATCTCGAAGTTCTGATAAATCTCGCAGGTACCTTTGTCGACATTGATAATGACGTCAAAGTTGTCTGCGGAACCGTAGGTCTTCGCGATCTGGGTAAGGAACACGTCCTTGAGCACGCCCATCATAACCGGGCGGTCGATGCTTTTCTCTTCCTTGAAGTCCTTGAAGGCATCAATGAGAGTCACTACTTTTTCTTTTTCCATTGTATTAGTTTATTCTTTTACTGTTTCCAAGAGTTTGTCCGCCTCTTCGGGGCTGAGACCCACGGAGCTGACTGTGAGGGAATAATCTTCGACGTTGCGGTCGAAAGCGGCAAGTATCGCTCTGTGGACATACTCACAGTCGTCGATATCTACCTGACCGTCTTCGCGGTCGATAGTCACCTCAAATACATTTTCATCGTCGTCGAAAAGCACCTCGACAACCTTGCATCCTTTTTCTGCTGCGGCTTTAAGTAATACCGCCTCGAATTCTGATTTGTTCATTTCTTTAAATGTCACGAAGCAGCGCAGCACTTTTCAGCTCATTTTCCCGGACTAGGGTCGCGTAGCGATAGAGCTTAAAAGTGCTACGCTGCTTCGTTGTTAAAAACAAAGATAGGCGGCCCTTTCGGCCTCCTATCTCTTTCACGGATGCAAATATAGCACTATTTATTTAAGTATGCAAATACTTTCAGGACCTTCATTGAAGAGCAGATCCATAATCGAAAGATTCCCGACGAACCCGAACTTCTCGCGGAAGACCTGCCAGTATTCGCGCGTCTTTAGATACGGCGCCTTTTTCGGGTGAATCACATCGCGAAGGTCTTCCCCGTCGCGGCCTCCCCAGGCAGGAACGATTCCTATCTTCCTACAGAAGAAATCGGTAAGGCGGGAATTAAGTTCCCACAGGGTCTCCGGATGCGAATCCAGTATCGCAAAAAGTTCGTCGCGATAATACTCAAAAAACGGTGAGCTAAAATAAGCAGTCTCTATCGCATACTCGGTGCGCCTGACCCAGTCGGTCGAATAGTCGACACGCACCTCGGTAATCTTTCTTCGTCCGTCGTGAACTATAGGAACGCGAAGATCCTCCACCCCGTTGGAAGTAAGTATCCTGCAGCGGTTGCGATAGGTCTGCTTCTGATAGTTCTCTTCGGCATCTATGCAAACAGAGTACTTCGCCAGAACGACAAAGTACTCTGTAGGGGGGAAGTATGCGCTCGAAAGCAGCATACCTTATTCAATGGCGCCCTTTTCGGTGACGTCATTGCCGCGGACGATGCCGCGCTTCGAATTGCGGATGAAGTTGATGATCTCGAACTTCTCGGGAGTGTCCGGGAAACCGGCCTCTACCTTCGCAAGACCGTCGGTGACGTTGTTGCCCTGGTAGTAGATGGTCTCGTAGATGTCCTTGATCATGCGGATGGTATCCGACTCGAAGCCGCGCCTGCGAAGGCCGACGATGTTCACACCCGCATAGCAGATGGGCTCACGGCCGCAAAGCGAATACGGAGGGATGTCCTTGTTGACCTTGCTGCCGCCGCCGACCATGGCGTGCTTGCCGATGCGGGAGAACTGGTGCACTACGGTGCTGCCACCGAGGATGGCCCAGTCGTCGACATCGGTCTCACCGGCGATACCGACGTAGCTGACGAGGATGCAGTGGTTACCCACCGTACAGTCGTGTGCTACGTGGACATACGACATGATGAGGACGTCGTTGCCGATGCGGGTCACGCCCTTACCGCTTGCCTTGGTACCACGGTTGATGGTGGCGCATTCGCGGATATTGACGCGGTCGCCGATCTCGACGTAAGTGATCTCACCGTCGAACTTTAGGTCCTGAGGGATAGCTCCCACAACAGCGCCCGGGAAAACGGTGCAGTCTTTTCCCATCTTTACATAGGAGAAGATGGTTGCATGGGGATATATCTTGCAGCCGTCGCCGATCTCGACATTGTCGTCGATGAATGCGTAAGGTCCTACCTCGACATTGTCGCCAAGTTTTGCGCCCGGATGGACGGTAGCAAGGGGATGGATGTTATTCATGATGAACTATTTAATCAGTTGTGCAATTTTCGTATTGATGCTGTGGCCGGGCTTGTAGGCGGTCACTTTCGCCTTCAAGAAACCGCCGCAAAGCCTGAGATCTCCAAGCAGGTCGAGCATTTTGTGGCGTCCGCATTCGTCGGGGAAACTGAGGGCGACATTGTTCAGATACCCCCTCTCGGTAACCGTCACATTAGGCTGATGGAGTCTCTTTGCGAGTATCTTCATCATAAGCTTATTGACTGGCTTTTCGACTATCACGATGGCATTGCCCAGATCGCCGCCTTTGACAAGGCCGGCCATGAGCATGCCAAACACTTCGTGAAGGAAGCAGAAAGTCCTGCAGGGAGCGATTTGCGAGGCATAATCCACCGTGTCGTCCCATTTAACTGTCTGGACTCCAAGCACTTTGGAATTGAAGTCGATGGTCGATTCTACCGAGAAGGTGTCTGAGGGCTCAAGCCTTATCCATGAGCCTGTCTTGGGGTTTTTGTACTCCACGACCTCGGTCAGCTCAATCCACTTCCTGTCGGCTTCCTGCTCTACTGTACCGTCCTTCGCGATAGCTTCCACATAAGGTTTTGCGCTGCCGTCGAGGATAGGGACCTCCCTGTTGTCGATTCTCACATAGGCGTTGTCTATACCGAGCCCGGTGAGAGCCGAAAGCAGGTGCTCCACAGTACTTACCGACACTCCCGCGCCGCTGATGGTAGTGCTGCGGGCCGTCTTCGACACATTCTCCGCCACGGCATCGGCATAAGCTTCATGGCCGTGGATCTTGGGAAGGTCTGTCCGGATAAACCTTACACCGGTGTCTACCGGTGCGGGGCATATCTGCACATGGGCGTAAAGGCCCGTATGCAATCCCTTACCCTCGAAGGAATATATCTTGGAAAGTGTGTGCTGTTTCATAAAAGCGGCCGCAAAGATAGGAAAAGTTTTGATTATTCCTCGCCACTCGCCTTAAACTTTGCGTAAGCGCGCATAAAAGTGCTCCTGGGGATAGCGGGCATACCGAGCAGGACTTCCCCGCTCTTGCGGACGTTTCCGATGACTCCTGCCTGGGCCGCGACCGTCGTATGGGGTGCGACCTTGATATGACCGACGACACCGGCCTGGCCGGCGATGATGCAGCCCTCGCCTATGACGGCAGAGCCTGCGATTCCGCTTTGGCCTGCCATGGCCGTATTCTTTCCGACTACTACGTTGTGGGCTATAAGGCAAAGGTTATCGATTCTTACGCCGTCCTCGATGATGGTAGACTCCATCGGGGCCTTATCGACAGTGGCATTGGAACCAATCTCCACGTCGGAACCGATGATTACGTTACCGACATGCTCGATCTTTTTCCAGCTGCCGTCGGGCTGCAGGGCGTTGCCGAAACCGTCGTCGCCAATAACGCAACCTGCATGGAGGATAGTGCGGTCTCCGACTACGGTGTCCGAGAAAATATGGGCGCCAGGGTAAATAATGCACTTCTCGCCAATCTTTACGTTTTCGCCTATTGTGACGTTGTTGTAGATCTTGGTGCAATCGCCAATCTGCGACTTCTTACCTATGGTCACGAAATCGCCCACCCAGACTTTCTTGCCGATTTTGGCGCTCCAGGCTATGCTGCAGCGACCGCGATGACGCCTGTAACTTTTGTGAAGGGACTTCACATATTCGAGCAGGTCGGCAAGGGCGCTGTAGGCATTCTCAACCCTAACGAGGGTAGGAGTAACAGCCTCTTTGGGCTCGAAGTCCTTGTTTACCAGAAGGATGGATGCCTTGCTGGTATAAACGTACTGCTCGTATTTCGGGTTGGCATAAAAACAGAGTTCGCCGGGCTTGCCGTGCTCGATTTTCGCGAATGTAGTCGCTGTGGCCTGCGGGTCGCCATCTACAGTCCCGTGGAGGACTTCGGCGAGTTCCTTTGCTGTAAACTTCATTATCTTAAACTAAAATCTCCATCCGAGGGTTACGACCGCAGCGCAGAGCAATCTTCTGCTGCGGATTTCAGGTGCCCGGAGATTGGAGTAATCGTAATATGGCTTGTAAACTGTTGCGGGATAAAGGGTTCCCTGGAAAGCAAAATCGGCGAAGAAAGAGCCTGCCGGATTGAACCCGAAGCCCATAGATCCGCCGAGGATGGAGTCCTCAGGATAAGTCAGTTTCTCTGACGGGAGTTGCTTCCTTCCAAGGAAATAATCATCGTCGTAGTCTGAATAGGTAATAGTTGTTCCGCCCTGGAAGTAGTGTCTTTCAGGTGAAGTGCGGAACGAAGCGCCGCCCCTGATGGCAAACGACTGGGTAAGGTTCAGTTCAACGCCCAGTCTTATGTTGTGGGACATACCGCTGAAGGCCTTCATAGCGGCATTATCGAATGCATATTCGTCTTCTTCGCCATCGTAGGTCTGGAACTTCATTCTGGTATAGTCCATCATCTCGTAGTCTACGCTCAACAGGCCCTTATGGCCGAAGGTCCAGGCTATACCTGCATTGAGGACAGACGGCGAATAGAAGGTGTAATTATACCAGCCTTCTTCGCCGGAACCGCTGTAGCGCTTGCCGTTGTCGTAGTGGACCATACCGCTGTGTTGCCAACTCTCTTCCACCGAGAACATGGTCCTGGTCTGATAGGCAAGACCGAGCCTGAGGCTATTGGTAGGAAGCCAGATTAGGCCCAACTTAGCATAGATGCCCGTAGCTTTGGCGTAGTAGTTATATCGATAAGCTGCGTCGCTGAAATAAGTATCTTCGGTCGAACCGTCTGTATAAGTAAACGAGACGGGGAAATCTTCGACTGTCTGGGCCACTTCCGAGAAATTCTCCACATTGGTATACTGCAGAAGAGGCATACCGAAGTTGAATCCCAGGAACAGGCGGTCTCTGAAATTGAAACCGAAGTTGCAGATCATATCGTTTTTGTAACCCAGATGAGTAACGGTGGATTTCTGGAGAAGTTCACTGGGTATGTAGTGCTCTCCCCTGTCGTTCAGGACTTCGGAGCAACCGACATATTTGTTGCCGGTACCGTAGGAGTTGATAAGGCCGAGGTCATAGCCGAGAGCTACATCCCAATAATTGGAATAAGCAGCGTTGTCGTAGAAATTGTTCGACGCAAGTTCTGCCGGAGAAATATTGAGATCTGTCGCCGCGGCGGCCATCTCGGCGAAACGCGAAGACATTTTATTGAATCCTGCGCTCTCCATCCTGGAGTTGAAGTCGCTCACCGAATTTAGCACGAAAGCGAATGTGAACGAGCGGAGGAATTCGCCTTCTGTTTCGTAACGCGCAGACATGCCGAGATTAGGCATCTTGAAGCGCGGATTGAAGGAAGTCTGAATAGGATTGATAGGGCTTCCCTCTGTATATGGCGAATAGACGGTACGGCCTATCGAAAGGCTGAGGCCGGGGCTGATCGTAAACTGCGAATAACCTGCGACTGCCGAACCAGCGGGATTGATACCGATAGTACCCAGATCGCCGCCGAGGGCGGTAACTGCATTTGAAAGGCCGAGCGATTTCGCACTGCCGATATAATTGTTTTCGCCGAAGGTGTAGGCGTCGTACATCGACTGAGCCGATGCCGAAACACACGCTGCGAGCGAAATCAGGACTATTAAGGTCTTTTTCATAGTAATCGATTTCTATCTGTGACCACCTCCGCCGTGGTATCCGCCACCGCCGCTGCTATGGGAGGAATGACTGCTGCCAGAGGAGTGACCACCGCCGCCCGAATAACTGCTGCTTCTCGAACTGCTCGAAGAGCGCGAAGAGGAGCTGCTGTCGTAGCGGGTGGCGCCGCTTGAACGACTGCCGTTATAAGATGCAGAAGAACTCGCGCGCGTTGCAGTAGCCGAGCGATAAAATTGTGTCTCTGAATAATCCGGTTCCCTGTTTACTGCGGTAGTTCTGGGACCGTTTCGCTGGACTTTTATACGGTTGATGTCGCGCTGGGCCATCGCCGCGGCGCTGCGGCTCGTATTGAAGTTGCGCGACGCGGCCGGCCTGATATACTGGCCGCTGGTCGCGGAACCCGTCCTCCGGGCATAGGTTCCGGAGTGGTACGAAGCATAATAGTGGTGGTGATAGGGATGTCCGTAGTAGCCGTAGTGATAGGGATAGCCGTACCAGTAATAGTCGTCCCAGTACCATGGATCATACCACGGATCGTACCACCCGTAATAATAGGGATAGCCCCAATAGCTGTAGCCGTAGTAGTTGTAGTAGCCCCAGTGATAGCCGCTCCAATAATTGGGGTAAAAATGCCACCCCCATCTCCAATTACGGTAATATGGATAGTTATAGTCTACGACATAGACTGTGTCGTGGACGACTTCGTTGGATTCAAGGTCGCGGCTGTAGTTTTCCATCTGGGCAAGATAGCGGAACTCTTCCTCGCTCAAAGGCTCGCGGCCGGACATCCGAGGGTTAGGTTTGTAGTAGATTCCGTCTTGAAAACGGTCCGAGCCGGAAAACTCACCGGTCGTCGCGCATGAGACGGCGCATAAAAGAGCCGTCGCAAAAAGAATCAAAGTGCGTTTCATTATGAACCTCCTACAATAATTTTTACTATCTTTGCCCGCAAGATTCGTACCCGCGCGGGAGCGGGACAGCAAATTTAGCAAATTTTATCGCAAATACGATGGCAAAAGAAATAACACCGCGCAGCGAGAACTACTCTCAGTGGTACAGCGACCTCGTAGTGAAGGCCGATCTCGCGGAGCAGTCAGCAGTGAGAGGATGTATGGTTATCAAGCCTTACGGCTATGCAATATGGGAAAAAATGCAGAGCGTGCTCGACGCCGCCTTCAAAAAGACCGGAGTCCAGAACGCCTACTTCCCTCTCTTCATCCCCAAGTCGTTCTTCAGCCGTGAGGCCGAGCATGTAGCCGGCTTCGCGAAGGAGTGCGCCGTGGTGACCCACCACCGCCTCATGAACGACCCCGACGGCAACGGTGTTATCGTGGATCCCGAGGCGAAGCTCGAAGAGGAGCTCATCGTCCGCCCCACCTCCGAGACCATCATCTGGAGCGTCTACAAAAACTGGATCAAGAGCTGGAGAGACCTCCCCATCCTCTGCAACCAGTGGTGCAACGTCGTGCGCTGGGAGATGCGTACGCGCCCGTTCCTCCGTACGGCCGAGTTCCTCTGGCAGGAAGGCCACACCGCTCATGCGACGGCCGCAGAGGCAGAAGCCAAGTCCATGGAGATGGTCGGCGTCTATGCGGATTTCGCCCGTAAGACCATGGCTCTGCCGGTCATAGTCGGCCACAAAAGCCCCAACGAGCGCTTCGCCGGCGCCTTCGATACCCTTACAATCGAGGCCATGATGCAGGACGGCAAGGCCTTGCAGGCCGGAACATCTCACTTCCTGGGCCAGAACTTCGCCAAGAGCTTCGACGTCCAATTCGCCGACAAAGACGGCTCGCTGCAGTACGTATGGGCTACTTCGTGGGGAGTCAGCACCCGCCTCATGGGCGCGCTCATCATGGCCCATGGCGACGACAACGGCCTGGTTCTGCCGCCCGCACTCGCCCCGATTCAGATTGTCATGGTCCCTATCTTCAAGACCGACGAGGAACACGACGCCGTGATTGCCGAGTTCGAGAAGATCAAGGCAGGCCTCGAGGCTCTCGGCCACAGCGTGAAGATCGACGACCGCGACACCCTCCGCCCCGGCTTCAAGTTCGCCGAGTGGGAGCTCAAGGGAGTTCCGGTACGCCTTGCAATGGGCGCGCGCGACCTCGCAGCCGGTACGGTAGAGGTAGCCCGCAGGGACACCCTTACTAAAGAAACCATGGCCCTCGATGGAATCGAGCAGCATATCCATGGCCTTCTGGACGACATCCAGCAGAATATCTACGACAAGGCGCTCGCATGGCGCGACTCCAACATCAGGAAGTGCGATTCCTGGGAGGAGTTCAAAGAGGAAATCAAGAAGGGCGGCTTCCTTCTCTGCCACTGGGACGGCACTGCCGAGACCGAGCAGAAGATCAAGGACGAAACAAAAGCCACCATCCGATGCATTCCTATCGACAGCTGCGTGTGCGAAGAAGAGGGAGTCGACATCTACTCCGGTAAGCCATCAAAGGGCCGTGTCGTTTTTGCAATAGCTTATTAATCAAACATTTACCATATGAAAAAGACATTTGCTTTTATCAGCGTTTTCGCGCTCATGACAGGTTCGGCCTTCGCTCAGGACGCAGTCCAGAAAGCCGCCGAGGATGCCGCTGCAGAGATCTCCGAAGCTCCTGTCGAGGAAGTCGCTGCTCCGAAGCCCAACTACTGGACCAACTCCCTTTCGGTAAGTCTGGGAGTTACCAACACCCAGCTCGACAACTGGGCTGCCGGCGGTCCCAACACCATCACCCTCGCTTCGGCACTCGACGCGAAGGCTGACTACAAAAAGGATCTCATGAGCTGGAACAACCGTCTCCAGCTCGACTATGGTTTCCTTCATTCTTCCGAGAAGGAAGGCGCCATCCAGAAAAGCAACGACCGTATCTACCTGGAGAGCAAGTGGGCCTACCAGACCGGCGCTGATTCGAAGTTGAGCTACACCGCTTCGTATGATTTCCGCAGCCAGTTCACCGACACTCCCAAGGACTACACCCAGGACGCCACAACCAACAAGTGGGTTGCAGGAGATCCGGTTTCAGGCTTCATCTCCCCTGCCTACACCAACCTCGCACTTGGTATCCAGTGGGTCCCGAACGCATGGTTCAATGTGAACATCGCTCCCCTTACCGGCGGTTTCACAATCGTTAACAATCCTGTGCTCCGCTCTTCCTATGGCATGAAGCTGGGTGTCGCCGAAGATGACGCCGCTTATACTGCCGCAGTTGCCGGCGGAGACGCCGCCCAGATCGGAAGCTTCTACAAGAGCGCCCTGTTCCAGTTCGGTGCCCAGATCAAGGCCAACCTCAAGTTCGTCATCAACGACAACTTCACCTTCGAGTCACAGGCCACCGTGTTTACGGACTATCTCTCAGAGCCTTATTTCCGTATCAACTGGGACAATGCTATCGACTGGCAGCTTTCAAAGCTCATTAAGCTTTCGGCCAAGCTCTGGACCATCAACGATCCCAACGTCGTGATCGTTGCCGACGACGGAACAACTACCCCTCGCGGCTGGCAGTTCAAGGAGTTCCTGAGCTTCGCATTCACCTACACTCTCTCTTCGAAGAAGTAATGAAATTGCTGCTCGCAGTCAGCGGAGGCATCGATTCGATGTACATGGCAGAAAGGTCGCTTCGCGGCGACCTTTTTCCTTCGTGTGACTTTGCGGTGACTCATTGCAACTTCCGCTTGCGCGGAGAAGAGAGCGACGGTGACGAGGCGTTTGTCCGGCAGTGGTGTTCGAAGCGCGGTGTTCTGTGTTTTGTACGCGCGTTCGACACCGCCGGCTACGCCTCGTCACGCGGCATCTCGATTGAGATGGCCGCGCGCGAACTTCGCTATACGTGGTTTGCGGAACTATGCGTTTCGGAGGGCTTTGACGCCGTTGTCGTCGCCCACAACGCCGACGACAATGCGGAAACGCTTCTTTTGAATTTGTTACGCGGCTGCGGCTCGCGCGGGCTCAGGGGAATGGCCCCCGATTCGGGAGAGCTCCCCCGCCGGGTGCTGCGCCCGCTGCTGAGCATCCCTCGCGCCGAGATCCGCGCATGGATGGAGGCAGAGGGCCTTTCATGGCGTGAGGACAGCACCAATACCGATACTGCGTTCAAGCGCAACAAACTGCGCTCGATGGTGATACCGGTATTTGCCGAAATCAATCCTTCGTATCTGAGGACCCTGGCCGCCGACATGGAGCGCTTCGCCCAGGTCGACGATATCGCGGAGGATTATTATCAGCAGGCATTATCTGAGTGCGTCCTGCCCGACGGTGCCATCGACCTTAAGAAGGTCGTAACCTACAAACACTGGGAATACCTGCTTTACCGCTTCACTGAAGGTCACCTCAACGCAGACGGACTTCTCCGTCTGAAGAAGTCCGTCGCAAGCGGCCGCCCTCTCGGGGGCAAGATTTTCGGACCGTACAAAGTCCGTAAGGGAAAACTTCGTCTTATCTGATATTCACCCTGTAAGGCATACTGGCGAAGGTGTACTCACACTTTCCGTTCTTCCAGTTGTCGAACCATTTCAGATACACGCTATAGTCTTCATCGACGGTCTTAGTCAGACTGGCGAAAAGATCCTGGAAGGTCTGGACCTTCGGGTACTCTATTATGTTCCAGGACTTGAGGTCTTCGTCGCCAGCTGCGATGGCTGCATAGGCAAGAGCGTCTTCGAGGGTTCCAATTTCATCGACAAGTCCGATCTCAAGGGCATCGGGGCCGGCCCACACGCGGCCCTGGGCTATTTCGTCGACCTTAGCCGGTGTCATGTCACGGCCTTCTGCCACGATGGTGATGAAACGGGTGTAGATGGACTCGATGCTGCGCTGGACGGCCGCATACTCCTCAGGTGAGAGAGGTCTGGTGAGCGACATCATATCGCCGTGTTTGTTGGAACTGACGGTGTTGACTCCTACGTGGGCCTTTTCGGAGAGAAGTTTGCTGATGTCGGGAATCATTCCGAATACTCCGATGGAGCCGGTAATGGTAGCGGAGTTGGTATAAATCTTATCGGCGTTGTTGGAAATCCAGTATCCGCCGGATGCGGCGTAGTTTCCGTAGGAGGCTATGAGGGGCTTTACTGCCACGAGTTTGTCGAGTTCATACTTGATCTTCTCGGAAGCAAGGACGCTGCCGCCGGGCGAATTTACGCGAAGGACAAGGGCCTTGATGGTGGAATCCCTGCGAATCTCCTCTATCATGGAGGCGAAGCGGTCGCCGTCGACATTGGTCTTGTCCAGGCCGTTGACGATCTCGCCGTTGGCATACAGGATCGCGATCTTTTTACGGGCACGAACGTTGGGGACTACCTTCTTGGTCGCATAATCGGCGAAAGGTATCATCTTCACATCTTTGAACGACCCAACCTGAGCCAGAACGGCCAGCTTCTCTTCGAGGGCTTCGCGGTCGACAAGTTCATCTACAAGCTTGCAGTCCAGGAAGTCCGAAGGAAGGACGAGACGAAGTTCGTCGATAGCGTCGTTGATTTCCTTTACGGTAAGCCCGCGGCTCTCGGCAATGTCGGAGACCAGAGCCTTCCACATAGTGTTTACAAATACCTGAGTTTGGTGAAGATTCTCAGGGCTCGCGCTCGAGCGGATGTACATTTCACCCGCTGATTTATATTTGCCGTGGCGGATCAGCTGGACATTTACTCCGAGTCTGGCGAGCAGGTCTCCCAGGAAGAACATCTGGGAGCTGATACCTGTCAGCGAAACATCTCCGCCTTCATATGCGCCCAGGTATACCTTGTCAGCCACCGATGCCAGGTAATACGAACCGGTCGAGGCGGCCTCAGTATAAGCCACCACCGGCTTTCCGCTCTGACGGAACTTGGCGAGCGCTCCGCGAAGCTCCTGCATCTGAGCTATACCTATCGAAGGAGAATCCGGCTTGAGGTATATACCCTTTACGCCCGGATCTTCCGCTGCGATTTCGATGGCCTTCACGGCCTGGAGTATGCCTACGGGAGTAGTCTGCTGGACACTGTAGTTAAACGAGACATTGGCCTGCTCGTCGACAGTAATCTTTGACATGTCGATCTTAAGAAGACCTTGAGTGGGGACCGGGCCGGTCTGGCTGCCTGCCGAGGCGATAAGACCGAGGATGAGGAGTCCAAGGACCCTGAGCACGATGATGCCGCAGATAACTGCAAGCATCATTTTGAGAAATTTTTTCATCTTCACTTGCTGATTAGTACACAAATGTAGTAAATTTGCTTGATTTACTTCCGCGATATGGCACAAAAACCTTCCATACCTAAAGGTACACGAGATTTCGGCCGTCTTGAGATGGCTGAGCGCAATTATATTTTTGATACTATCCGCAGCGTATTCCGCAGCTTCGGCTATTCCCAGATAGAGACTCCCGCGATGGAGAATCTCTCAACTCTGCTGGGCAAGTACGGCGAAGAGGGAGATAAGCTGCTGTTCAGGATCTTGAATTCAGGCGATGCTTTCGCAGGCGTAGACGAATCCAAGCCTCTGGTTTCCCAGATTTGCGAAAAGGGACTTCGTTATGATCTAACGGTCCCCTTCGCCCGCTACGTCGTCCAACACAGAGACGAAATCTCGTTCCCCTTCAAGCGTTTCCAGATGCAGCCCGTCTGGAGGGCAGACCGCCCTCAGAAGGGTCGCTACCGCGAATTCTATCAGTGCGACGTAGATGTTATCGGATCGAAGAGCCAGCTATGCGAGCTTGAACTCGTCCAGATAGTCGACGAAGTCTACCGCAGGCTTGGCATCAATGTGCTGGTCAAGATTAACAACCGTAAGGTTTTGAGCGGACTCGCCGAAATATGCGGTGCACCTGATAAGGTGGTCGACATTACTGTCGCTATCGATAAACTCGATAAGATTGGTCTGGATGCAGTGAAGGCGGAAATGCTGGAGAAGGGTTTGTCTGCTGAGGCAGTCGCTTTACTTGAGCCTGTTCTGACTCTTAGCGGAAGCAATGCCGAGAAGATTGCCGTTATGAGGGGATTGATGTCCAGTTCCGAGATAGGTTTGAAGGGCCTCGACGAGCTGGAAGAACTCTTCGGCTTCATTGCTGATGCAGGAATATCAACTCCATGCGAAATTGACCTCTCTCTCGCGCGCGGGCTCAATTATTACACAGGCGCGATATTCGAGGTGAAAGCCCTCGACTGGGAAATAGGATCCATCAGCGGCGGCGGCCGCTATGATAACCTGACGGGCATCTTCGGCCTTGCCGACATGTCCGGAGTGGGTATCAGCTTCGGCGCCGACCGTATTTATGATGTTCTGAAGGGTCTCGACAAGTTCCCTGCTGGCCTTGGTTCCGCTTCCCGCCTGCTGTTTGCAAATATGGGCGAGACTGCCTATGTTTTGCCCATCGCCTCTGCTTTAAGAGCTGCGGGCGCATCTGTCGAAATTTACCCCGATGTATCAAAATTGAAAAAGCAGTTCGACTACGCAGACAGGAAGGGAATCCCATTCCTATCGGTCTGTGGCGAGACTGAGGCCGCTTCCGGACAGGTACAAATCAAGAATCTTGCAACGGGGGAACAGGTATCATTTTCAAAAGACGATCTCCCCGGGATACTTGCTTTTATCGGAGAGAATTAGTAGCTTGGCACAAAACACTAGTACCAATATGAAAAAACTAGCCACTCTCCTTTTCGCTATCGTGCTCTTTGTACCGGCTGCGCTGGCGCAAGAACAGACCACCTACGAACCACTCAGAGCCCTTCCCAAGGAAGGCGACATCCGACTGGGAGTTACCTTCGGATGGAATTTCACCATGCGCTTTGATAATGATAACCACACAAAGCCCATCATGCCGCTTGGGATCAATGCCGACTATACCTTTAAGACCTTTGCAGACGGCCGCGGATCCGTTGCCGGTGGTGTCTTGTTCGACTTCCTCCGTTACTCAACATGGTTCACCAGGGACACTCTGACCGAGTACGGTACAGTCAAGACTACCCAGACTTGGACCATGGGCATGCTCGCCGCTACTGTAACAGGCCGCTACTGCTGGGGCCAGGACTTCGAGGCATTCGCAAGATTAGCTCTGGGAAGAGGTCTGATCCTGGGCTACGACGAAGATTACTCTGATGAGAGATACGCCAGCATAGTGCCTCACACCAACGGTCCCAGCGGCGGATACTTCGCATGGGGTCTCCAGCTTGGTGTAGGACGTTTCATCACCGACAACATGAGCCTCCAGCTATTCCTGGGGCTCAACAGTTTCGCAACGTTAGGATTCAACTACGGCTACAAGTTCTAGCGGGCACCACCGCCGAAGCCGCCGCCTGAGAAGCCGCCGCCACCGCCGAAGGAGGTGAAACCTCCGAGGCCCGAGGAGGCGGTTTTCATTTGGGCCGAGGCTGAGGCGTTGGTGATGGCGTAGCCCATTCTGTTGGTCATCCAGATAATCTGGCGAGCAGTATAAGGATCTGCGTATACAGTCTCACTGAAGACCTTGGGATCTATGTCGGAGAGTTCCTTTGCAACCTTGTCTGCGATGCCGAATATCATAGCGAAAACCAGATAGTCGTTCCATAGTCCGACCTCGCGGGTTCCGCGCTCATCGAGCAGGGTAAAATCCTTAAGGAACTTGTTGAAGCCAACAAGCTTACGCGCCTCATCCTTACCACTTTCGAAGAATTTACCTGAAGCACTCATATATGAGTCCGCTTTCATAAGATCCACCGCATCTTCTACAGATGAAGTACACCATTTGCTGACTCGCCTGGTGTGTGATCTGCTCCAACGGGAGAACTCCTTGTCCTGAAGTATCTCATCCTCTCCTGAAGCCTCTTTCATCATATCCCAGAGGCCCTTATAGCAAGCCGGAAGCCCGTCAAACGAGGGATTCGAGGCGAAATGGATTTCCACTTTGTCGTCGCGGTCGCGGCCGACTGTAAGCAGGCCGCGCTCTACCATACGGAGTATCATGGCGCCGGCAAGCTGGCTGTCCTGAGCGGCCCCGGATCTCAACTTCCTCCAGACGAACTCGCCTTCGAGGATATCTCCCTTGAAGGGAACGTCTCGGCACCAGTCGATGTTCCTCATCGAGGGTACGCCCAATACGGATTTGTAGTGGGCCTTCACACCTATGATAACCAGTAAAACTGAAAGAAGCGACCAGAACATGGTGAACATGAACAGATACCACCCGTCGTTGTCGTCTTCGCCCAGGGCCGCCGACTTATCGTATGAGGAACCGTCGAGGGCACGAGTCAATACTTCATCGAACTCCTTATCGAGTGCGTTCGAAGAATAAAAAATGCCTTTATTAAAGCGAAGAAGTGCAATGACTGAGGAGTTTCGGCGGAACTGCTCGGTAGAGCGGTAAACCGCCGAACCGTCCTGAAGAAAGGCATTGCCGTTGAATCCGAAGCCCCAGAGCCTGCAGTTATCCTCCGAAAGCGGCACACCCTCCGCGCTTATTCTCACGCTGACCTTTTCCGGCCTCGAGGAGAGGCCGGGTGAGACGAGCTGCAGGTGCAGCATGTCGTAGTCGCGCAGGGTTCGGACGGCACCGGTCATAACGTAGGAGGCAGTAAAGAGATGGTCGCCCATGGAGCCGAGGCCCCAGCAGAGTTCCACGCCGTTCTTTTTGTGGACGATGCCGCATTTGCCGGCTTTCTGGCGGAGGCTGCGGCTGACGTTCCACTCCCCTACGTCCTCGAACTGGACTCCGCCCTCACTTACGCGGAAATCGCGCACGCTCATACCGTCCAGGTTCTCGCGCACGAGGTACCACTCGGTCCCCTCATCGGCATCGAGGTCCCAGATTTCGGTTATATGGGCGTTGCCCTCGCGGTCGAGCGAGAGATTGATGTTGATGCTGCGTATGACGCCCGCCTGCGCGATGCAGGCCCACGCCAGCAGCGCCGCTATGATGATTGAACGCTTCATTGCCATGAGATTTCTCGACTTCGCTCGAAATGACAAAGATGCTGTCATCTCGACCGAGCGTAGCGAGTGGAGAGATCTATTTCATAGAAGGCATGTCGGTCTTTCCGGCGGGCTCGGCAAGGTATTCCTTGGCCTGGAAGCCGAAGATGGCGGCGGCTATGCTGTCGGGGAACATGCGGACCATGCGGTTGAACTTGGTAACCGTATCGTTATAGGTCATACGGCTCAGGCGAACCTGATTCTCGTACTTACCGACTTCGTCCATGGTCTTAAGATAGGTCTCGTTTGCCTTGAGGGCCGGGTACTGCTCCGCGACTACATTGATGAGCCTGAGGGCTTCGCCTATCTTGCCTTCCTGAGCGGCTACGTCAGAGGCGCTGGAATCGCGGCCTATCGGCGAGCGCTGGGCAATGACGTCCATAAGGGTCTTGTATTCATGCTCGCTGTAACCCTTTGTCAACTCGGCAAGGGCCGTAAGGGCATCCCAACGGCTGTTCTGCTGCACGCCTATCTGGCTGAGAGCATTCTTGCAAAATTCGTCTGCGGACACGAGCTTGCGCTGGGCCCCGATAAGCCATAGTGCTACCAGCACCACGACTACAATGATAATTATAGCTGTAATCATATTGCGAATTTACAAAAAGTTCAGACTACTCCCTACACAAGGATAGGGAGTAGTATCAAGTTTTTAGTTAAATTTGTAGGGATATGCGAAAACTGGAAGAAATACGAGCAGATATCGATAAGGTGGATGCCCAGATGGCGCTGCTGTTCGAGCGCAGGATAAAATTGAGCCACGAAGCGGCGGCGGTGAAGGCTGCAGCTGGCCTGGCAGCAGTCGACGCCAAGCGGGAAGCTCAGATTATCGAACAGAACTCGAAGCTCGTAAGTCCAGAAAACAGAGAACATTACGCGAATTTTCAGAAACATACAATAGAGATTTCTCGACTCGCCCAAAAGGCTCGCTCGAAATGACAAACCGGGTATGAAGAACATGATCTTCAAACGGAGGCTGCCGATTCCGAAGGAAATAAAGGAGATGTTCCCCGTTTCCGCGGAAGGAGCACGCGCCAAGCAGGAAAACGATGCGCAAATACGCAGCGTGATTACCGGCAGCAGCGACAAAATGCTTCTGGTGGTCGGCCCGTGCTCGGCGGACCGGGAAGACGCGGTGATAGACTATATCACCCGCCTGAGCCGGGTCCGCGAGAGGGTGGCCGACCGGATCATGATAGTACCCCGAATATTCACCAACAAGCCCAGAACGGCCGGCACCGGCTATAAGGGCATGCTGCACCAGCCTGATCCGCAGGGCGGGTCAGACGTGCTTCAGGGCCTCATAGCCCTACGCCGGCTCCACATGCGCGTACTCAATGAAACGGGCTTTTCGTGCGCCGACGAAATGCTCTACCCCGAAGAGCACCGCTTCGTCTCCGACCTGCTTTCATACGTGACCATAGGCGCACGGTCAGTAGAGAACCAGCAGCATCGCCTCACCGCGAGCGGGCTCGATATCCCGGTAGGAATGAAGAACCCCACGAGCGGAGATCTGAGCGTAATGCTCCACGCCATAGGCGCAGCTCAGAGCCCCCACACCTTCATCTACCGTAACTGGGAGGTAGAGAGTAAGGGTAATCCCCTCGCCCACGCCGTGCTGCGAGGCTATAAAGACTCAGAAGGCCATATGCAGCCTAATTACAGCTATGACAATCTTTGCAAACTGGCTGAACTATATTCGGAGAGTAGCCTATGCAACCAGGCCCTCATAGTAGACACTAACCACTGCAACTCAGGCAAGGATTGCTTCAAACAGGCAGATATAGCGAAAGAAGTGATTGCAAGCGCGAAGCGCAATCCTGATATCAAGAGTCTTCTTAAGGGATTCATGATAGAGTCCTATCTGGAAGATGGCTGCCAGCAGCCCGGAGAAGGCGTCTATGGGAAGTCTATCACGGATCCTTGCCTCGGTTGGGAGAAGACAGAAAGGCTAATTATGGAGTTGGCCGATTTATGGTAGATGTATCAAATTCTAAATTGATTTCGAATATGAAACGCTCTGTATATCTCATCATTTTAGCATCCATCGCATTGCTTGCGACAGCTTGTGAGCCCGACGATTTCGACCTGGGCCCAGCTACTAAACCAGACTACAGGGTGAAATCCTTCGACGGCTACAGCTTCGCCTACAACGAAAACGGGACTATCGCATCTGTCACTTTACTTGGTGTCAGACAGGACTTCACATGGAACGACAAAACCCTTCTTATAGGTAAAGGAGATGCTGCGGAGTATACGCTCACCCTGAACAAACAGGGCTATGCGACCAAGATTGAGACTTCCCAACACACCTGGACTATTGATTACGATAAGTCTGGTTTCCTCACCAAGGGATCTCTGGACGGCGTTCAGGTCACAGGCCAGACCGTATCCAGCAGCAATATTACATGCTGGACCAGCTATGACAGACTGAAACTCGACTGGAGGAAAAACGAGGCGACCTATCTCCCGAAAGTAAACGTGGGCTGGATCAGAACCCACTGGGCAGAGGCTCTCGGCCTCGAGAGGTGGATGTTTGAGGCCGGCTTTCTCGGACGTGCTTCAGCCAATCTCGTTGAATCCTCCTGCTGGCGCGACACTGAGGGTGCGTTAGATACTAACACATCCGTATACGACTATGAATACGACGTAAACGGATGTGTCACTAAAGAACTGAGGTACTACGGCAAGTGGAACGAATTCGATGTCGAAGGCCTCAGCCTCAAAGAATCCCACACTTTCACGTGGGAGAAAAACTAATCTACCTTAGGTAACTTGGCCAGGTTGGCGGCTATCTCCTCGTCTGTGGGGATATAGTCGTTCATGGTTCCGTTGTTGAACTGCTCGTAAGCCTTCAAATCGAAGTAACCGGTACCGGTGAGGCCGAAGACTATAGTCTTCTCCTCGCCTGTCTCCTTGCACTTCAGGGCCTCGTCTATCGCCACCCTGATGGCATGGCTGCTCTCCGGAGCAGGGAGAGTTCCCTCCACGCGAGCGAAGAGCTGGGCCGCCTCGAACACCGAAGTCTGCTCGACCGCACGGGCCTCGAACAGGCCGTCGGCATAGAGCTGCGACAGAATGGAGGACATGCCATGGTAACGGAGACCGCCGGCGTGGTTAGCCGAAGGGATGAAGGTGCTGCCAAGGGTATACATCTTTGCGAGCGGGCATATATGGCCGGTGTCGCAGAAGTCGTATGCATACTTTCCACGGGTGAAACTCGGACATGAGGCCGGCTCTACTGCGATAATCTTGTAATCCGCCTCGCCTCGCAGCATCTCGCCAATGAAGGGGCTTGCGAGTCCGCCGAGGTTCGAGCCGCCGCCTGCGCAGCCGATGATGATATCGGGTTTGACGCCGTACTTACGAAGCGCAGCCTGGGTCTCGAGGCCGATAATGGTCTGATGCAGAAGGACTTGATTCAGAACCGAACCGAGTTCATAGCGGTATCCTTCATTCTTAACTGCTGTTTCGACAGCCTCAGAGATAGCGCAACCAAGACTTCCGGTAGTTCCGGGGAACTCTGCGAGTATCTTGCGACCGATCTCGGTTGTATCACTGGGAGAAGGGGTCACCTGTGCGCCATAGGTTCTCATAACCTCGCGGCGGAAGGGCTTCTGCTCGTAGGAGACCTTTACCATGTAGACCTTGCAGTCAAGTCCGAAGAACTGGGTGGCCATACTTAAAGCCGTTCCCCACTGGCCCGCGCCGGTCTCGGTTGTAACACCCTTAAGGCCCTGCTTCTTAGCATAATAGGCCTGGGCGATTGCCGAATTCAGTTTGTGGGATCCGGAGGTATTATTACCTTCAAACTTGTAGAAAATCTTAGCTGGGGTCTGAAGCGCTTCCTCGAGGAAGTATGCGCGGACAAGCGGTGAGGGTCTGTACATCTTATAGAAGTTCAGAACCTCCTCAGGAATAGGAATATACTGATTATCGTTGTCGAGTTCCTGCTTAACGAGTTCCTTGCAGAAGATGGGTTCTAACTCCTCGGCTGTGAGGGGCTTACCAGTTCCGGGATTAAGTAGCGGAGCCGGCTTGTTCTTCATATCTGCGCGGACATTGTACCATGCGGTAGGAATCTCATCCTCATTGAGGTAGATCTTGTAGGGTATTTTAGACATTTCAACAATAATTAACTGACACTAATATAAGAATAATTTGTAATTTTGCGCGTCTTATGGAAGAAAAGGTACTGGAAACCGCATCACTCGCCGGCCATATCCTTCTGGAGAATGGCGCGGAGATAGCCCGTGTCGAGGAAACCATGGAACGCATCGCCCGTCACTACGGCGTAGAGTCCCAAAATTTCTTCGTCCTGAGCAATGGTATCTTCACCACCGGCCAGACCGGCTACGCCAAGGTCGAGTTCATCCCGTTCAAAGGCGCTCAGCTCGAGAGGGTGGCGGCCGTGAACCAGATTTCGCGCGACATCGAAGCCGGCCGATATACTGTCGAGCAGGCGCGCGAACGGCTTCTGGAGATACGCGCGAGCAAGCCCAAACCGGCGTGGGAGCAGATCCTGGGCTCCGCCGTGGGCTCGGCCGGCTTCTGTATGATCTTCGGCGGCGGACTGCTCGATGCCGCTGCGGCCTTCGTCGTGGGCATGCTCCTATGGACCTTCGTCGTGTTCGCGGGCGCCCGCATGTCTAAGCCCATCGCCAACATAGTCGGTAGCGCGCTGGCTACCCTGCTGTGCATCGTCTTCCACCGCATCGGATTCGGCGTGAGCCTCGGAAACATGATCGTGGGCTCGCTGATTCCGCTCATTCCGGGAGTGGCGTTCACCAACGGCATACGCGACATCGCCGACGAAGACTACATTGCCGGCGCTACCCGTCTGCTAGACGCGATCATGGTCTTTTTCTGCATCGCGGCTGGAGTGGTCGTGACCTTTATGGCGGCCTACCTTATCGAGGGGCAGATGATTCTGGTGAACGGAACCGAGCCGGACGCGCTTTGCGGGACGATCGTGATGCAGGCGCTGGCGGCTTTCGTAGGCACGGTCGGGTTCTCGGTGATCTTCGGCGTGCCGCGCAGGAACTACGTGCAGACCGCGCTCGTGGCCATGGTCGGATGGGTCGCGTACCTCGTCCTCTTCAGGTTCACGGTTCTGGGTCCTGCGATTTCGACCTTCGCGGCCACGGTCATCGTTGCCTCGCTGGCCCGCGCTTTCGCGTCTTGGTTCAAGACTCCTTCGACGGTTTATCTGATTCCCGGAGTCTTCCCCATGATCCCCGGAGGCGGAATATTCTGGACTACTTTCTTCCTGGTTTCCAGCAGGTTAAGCCTCGCCCTTCACGCCGGCATGCTCGCCCTCGAAGTCACCGCCGCCATCGTTCTCGGTATCGTTCTGGTATCCGCTTTACCGAAAAAACTTTTCTACAAGTCGCGCAAGTAATTTTTTCTTTCCGGGTAAATGCGGCTCTGGGGTGCAGTCTGCTGATGCTAGGAGATCTCTCCACGCGCTGCGCTTGGTCGAGATGACATTAACAGTGTCATTCCGAGCGTAGCGAAGGAATCTTTACCGTCGTATAACTATCAGTCAGTTGGCCTGGCAGGTAGCAGTGGAGCCAATCGTGAGTAATGGAGATTAGTTTTCCTTCGGAGATGGTTAAAGTGACCATCAGTTCGTCCTGGGTATTGGGGGCGGACATGTTGGAAACGGCGTTTCCTATTGAGTAATAGATAGGGACAAGGCGACCATCGGCGGTCGTCAGGTTAGTCGTGTCCTGGACGACGTGGGGGTGGGCGCCGACGATGGCGTCTGCGCCAGCGTCAGCCAGGAGCTGCGCCCATTCTTCCTGCCTGGAGTTGTGGGTGAGGATATATTCATCTCCCCAGTGAGGGCAGACGAGGATGAAATCGGCGCCCTGTTCGCGGGCTCGGGCGAAGAGTGGATGGATTTCGTCGCGGCGCTGCTGAAGGACTATGTAGTGATCAAGTTCAGGATAGACGTTGGTTCCGTAGGTGAAGTTGATGATTGCGATGACCTGGTCTTTAACGTTGACTATAAGCGGATTACGCAGCGTATCCTTAGGCGATGCAATGCCTGCGTAGCGTATACGGCCGCGGGATTCAAGCGTGTCGAGAGTATTGATTGTGCGCTTCAGGCCGCGGACACCCTTATCTAGGATATGGTTGTTGGCGCAGAGGAAGACGTCGATTCCACAGTCGGCCATGTAGTCGGCGTAAGAGTCCGGTGCGCTGAAGGTCGGGTAACCGGTGTAAGGCTCCCCAGCCATGGTAAACTCCATTCCCGCGATAGCGAGATCGGCGGCGCTGAGGTCAGGCGCAATCGAATCCAGAAACGGCGTGAAGTCGAACTCGCCCGCGGTCGCCCTATCGACCGTTTGCGCCCTGAACCGCGCCGCCTCAATCTGACCGCGGTGGAGCATGACGTCGCCAATTATTCGTATCATCACCGTATCCGGCTTGGGCGCGGGCAGCAATTCCGGCAGGCTCGGCAGATTGACGGGTGAGCGGAAAGCGCCGCCACGACCAGCGCAGCCAGCTACCGCCAGCATTACTATGAGTGTGCAGACGACCAGACGCTTCACCGCTCAATTAACAGCTGAGATCAGTTATTAACCTCGGCGGTCACCTTGATTCTGGTAACTCGGTTGGAGTTATTTCTGGAACCTGCCATCGTTACAGTCACAGAGTTGCTTCTGCCGTACCAGCTGTTCTTATCACTTGAAGTGCCTGCAGGATCGTAAGTAACTGTCTGAGAGCTATAAGTGCCGGAATAAGTTATTTCAATAGCAGTAATCATATAATTGGACGGGGCCGTGATAAGAACACTTCCCGGCGTCGTACTGTAATATGTGCCGCTACCGAATGTCTTATATCTATTATTGTTATTGCCTCCTCCGGTTACATTTGTAAAGGCAAACGAGACTCCTGCCTCAGTAATCGAATTTTGATTGTAGTTAGTATTATTGATCTGCAGATCAGCCTCCAGATAATCCATATTATAGATATCCGCAGGATGATAAATTGCTTTTCCGGTAGAGCCATCGAAAGCTTCGAGCATGATGGAGTAGTCCGTAGCCGTTGTCCTGAGATTAAGAGTAGCGGACGAACTACCGGAGGGTATGGTCCATGAGTATTCTCCGTCATCCGCTGATATCTCAGACCACCCGTTTCCACGTACGGTTAAACCATCCAGAGTAACTTTTACTACTCTAGCCCCGCTATTGTCCTCATCATCGCGGCTGAAGGTGAAAGTCAGCGTCTGGTCATTCGCCGCAGCCCTATAATTGGAGAACTGCATGTTCTTGAAGTTGAACAAATGATAATTAGTGAATGAACTACTGCCCTTATTAAAGTACTCGTTGGTGACATATACCGCACTTGCGCTGATGTCTTTATTTGTCTTGAAGTGACAAACGAAAGTTTTTCCGTTATTATCAACCAACGAATTATACTCGGAATAACTCAGAGTCCTCACATAGTGGAAAGTTCTGACGCCTTCTTTCCCGGTACAAATACTTTCTCCGCTCTCCACAGGAAGGTTTTCAGTAGTATACTTAGCGGTATTGGGGGTAATACTGAGCTGATCCGACTCAATATGGAATATCAAGGGGAACATAGATTCCGGCAAAAGTATGGGAATCTTTATCTTGACATTCACGCCTGCTCCAGCGACTCTTTCCACTTCATTAAGTTCATAACCCATAGCCGGCTCGTCAGCTTCACAAGTAACCGTCATGTCCTGCTTTTCCATAAGGTAGTACTTCACATCACGGGAAATGGTGCGGTGCTGGTCAATACGCCCAACTATACGGACTACCTGCGAGGCCCTGTCAATTGAACTGGGGGCATTTGTCGTGAATTGAATAGTACGATAACCTTCGGCATCAGTACCGGAAAGAACTCTTATTTTTCCTTTTGATGCATCTCCTATCTCGGTGCCACTCGCCACCCCGCTATCGAAAGTACTTGCAAAAACATTTACAGGGCCCGAACGTTCCTGGATCTCAATAGTAACCGGTCCATCTTCTGAGACAAGTCTGTTATCCGGGACATCTCCCTCATCTACATCGGGAATAAACTTATATTTCAGTTCAATCACCGGATGCTGGTTCACAAGGGTCATCTCAACATAACTCACGGCGATTCGGCCGTAACCGTCGG
The DNA here is from genome assembly GCA_017617035.1 of Bacteroidales bacterium. Taxonomy (GTDB): domain Bacteria; phylum Bacteroidota; class Bacteroidia; order Bacteroidales; family UBA932; genus Cryptobacteroides. The sequence goes on along the minus strand of JAFZWV010000006.1, from coordinate 52,746 downwards.
AGATATCTGTCAGGCCTTGTGCTTCAGTACTGGAAGAGATATCACCTGTACCGCCCGTAGAACCCGCAGCGCCAGGAGTCTCGGCTCCAGCCTTCGAAACGCCCGTTATACGTATATGATATCGGAAATTACGGAAGATTGCGTAATAACCTGAGGTGTCCATAAAGTCGATTTTGTAATAACCGTCTATCGCTTCCCCTTCAGGAACGAGCCAATCATCTGCGTTGTTCGGATAGCGCTGGGCTTCTGGCAAATTAGTACTCTTCCAATCCGAAAGAAGCTTGCCATCCTGCAGTTTACGGTACTTACCATGGATGATCATATATGTCGGAGTAGCAGTTTCTCTCGGCCTCTCATACATGAAATCACCGCCATTGATAACGTTACCTGAGACGGTGCTTGAAACGAAAATACCAGGTTCATCAGGATTTTTGTTTACCAGAGCCGTATCTATCGGAGAGAACCCGTCATAGTTCGCCCTAAGCCAAGAATACTGACGCTGGTAATAATTCTCCACGAATCCTCCCGTCGACAGACATGGGGCAATACTACCATACCTGGGCTTGTTGATGATAGCCATGGTAGTTGTCGGATTAAGAATCAGCTGAGGCGTAGTGGATTCAACTGAAACTTTTGCGAAGTTTCTTAATAGCGGCAGGTTGGTGAAAGCAGTTGTAACTTCGTCTGTCACCATATAGTAATCGCCATCCTTGACGTATTCGAAGGAATCGGTCGAATCGACATACTCTTTCTTGAGTTCCAATCCGTTCGTCAGGACAAAACGACACCAGTAAGCATCCTGAGTCCCTTCGGTATAGGCGTAGCGCCTCATCACCTCATCCTCACCCTTCCACGGGAAAGTAATCTCTGAAGGCATATTGGCTATGACGTGAACGCGCAATCTTTTACTATCGGTAAGAGTAAGCTTTACCCTGAATCGATATAGAGCCCCATTTGCAGTGGCAGACTGGAAATATCCATCGTTCAAGTCTACGTCCTGAACCTCCTTAAGGAAGCCTGAGCTACCGAATACCGCGACTCGCATGCTCGTAATGCCCTGCGGGGCATCAGCCATAGCCTTGGTGCGGATCTCGCCAGGGAAAAGCGCGCTCACCTCAATAACGGCCTTCCCTCCTTCAGGATAGGGGAGGTCACTGCCGGGAAGAGGTCTTTCTATTTCCTGGACACAAGAGGATAAAACCGCAAGTGTAGTGGCCAATAAAAATATGTATTTATATACCTTACTCATACGTTCCCATCAGTTTTTATTGAAGATCGCCCCAAGTAAAAGTGGTTTTGCTCGAGATTGTAGAAACATCAGTTCCCTGATACTTGATCCCGTTCCAATACCAGTCGTCGTAGACACAGCGCACATATTTGGTGGTGCCATTAGTCAAACTTGCGGTATCTGTACCCAAATCAGGAGCCGGTAAGACGCCGCCGTTGTTGGTAACCCAGTTGGAATCCACTCCGTCATATACACGCATATAACCACTATTGCACCAATAATCGGTATAACAGTTTGAATTAGTTTTTGAGGCCTGGTATGACGATGATTGCTGCTGGTTGTTAATCGTAATTTTCTCTCCTCCCAACAAGCGCTCGATTTTCCCGTCGGCATTCAGCTTGGCAATATAATGTATCTCAGCAACGGTAGGGAGACGCCAACGTCCTGCAGGATACCCATATTCCTGGTATGAGGCGCAACGACGGAAGGCATTTGCATAGGACATCGGCTGGGTTGCTCCTCGCGAAGAAGCAATCCTGAATATAGGTGCGATTGTTGCATCTGCCTCCGATCCCGGGATAGCCGGACGATAGTAACTTAATTGCCTGTTGCTTCCTCCTTGAACGCAGGGACTGCTTTTACTCCATCTTGTATCAGGATCACTCCTGTTTACACCTGTTACAGTTGGCCATGTATCAGTGTAATTATTGCCGCTCTTTGAGAAATTTAAATTGTCAATATAAGTCGTGCGGGGGTCACCAAGCATAAAATCTGAATCATATGGAAGAACGGTGGTCTCAATAATAACCATATTGTAGTTATTGTTTGAGCTGGTACCGCTTCCTGGCACAGATCCCAGGCTCCAAGTGGGACTATTACCGCTCACCGTACCACCGTTGACATATGCTGAATATGGAGATGTAGTAACGTCATTTCGCTCCAGGTCAATTTTGATTGCAGGCGACTGGATGATTACTAAATCTTTATAGTAGTCGGTGTTGCTGATTTGCCTGAGACGGAAACGGAATGTATACTCAGACACATCATAGGTCGTTCCATTCAAATCGTTGTCAAGCACATGATTGAACGAAATATGAGCTCCGGTCTGGTTGGTAATAAGGTCGAGTGAAACTGACCAATCCGCTTTGTTTATGATAGATTGCAGAGTTTTTGTCGATCCGGAGAAGATATATCTATCTCCGCTGAAATTCACAATCTCACACGGGTCCGAAGTCGTATAAGGGATCTGCAGGCTGTTGATATTATAAAGATAGAGCGTATCTTTATTGACAAACAGGTAGCGTGCACCCTTGATCTCCGCCTCCTTATCGGAGTCATTTTCAACCGTTCCTTCCGAACCACCGCCGCCACTGGAGGATTCACGCTCCTGCCAATCTGCAACGAAATATGAGCCGGTAATAATAATCTCTCCGCCATCGGTTTCACTTCCCAGAATACCGACATTCAGGATAACTTTATACCAATGGTTACGAAGGAACTCAGCATCGCAGGTCACCCCGTCGCCAGTGCTTCCGGGGCAGTAAACGCGATAGTAGTACTGCTTACTCTGCCGTACCTTCCTTACCGTATTACCGCCTTCCTGGATATATTCGACTCGGTCCCAAGGTATCACAAGCTTAAGATAAGGCTCTTCATCCGATCCATAAAACCACTTCTGGGGATAACTGTAGAAAGGAGTCCTTGCAGGATAGAAGTAATCGGTGCTGGTGACTTCATCGTAGATAGGGTCGACATCGTTATTCTCATCAATGACATTGCCAAGTGAGTCCACAGGTTCTCCGTCGACATTGGTCCTAAGCTTCCATTCCGAGAAAGAATGACTCTCTCCCTTGGACATATCGAAGTATATCGGAGCATGCTCATACAAGTCCGAAGAAGAAAGGGGTTCACCGCTAACCTGACCTTCAAGCGCACCGTTCACAAGATAAATGGTAGACTCGTTGAAACGAGGCTCCCAAAGTTCTTCCCTGTCGATAGTCATCTCGCCAATCTTGGTTTTATTGTAGAAAGTCACCTGAGGGACAATTCTTACGACTATCGAGAGCTTGGACGCCACTCTTTTAAGATCAACCCTGGTTTCCGCAATCGTTGTCTGACTCTTTTTAACAGGCCCAACACGCAGCGCTTCCTCGGTAGACATAAGGAAGTTGGGCTGATTGGATACCACATCTTCCCCTGTACCGCTGAGCTGAACCATCTCAAGTTCTTTGGTGAGAGCTTCGAGGGTGGGGACTGATGTCCCGGTAAGATCCTCCGAGTTGCCTGGAGTCGCCGCCGGCACTATCCGGGAGTAGTTAGCGATAGCATATACTTCAAAATATCTTGCATTACCGGGGCAGAGAATATTCCTGACGTCGAGGTCCGTCATAGGAATTGAATACGGAGCCCTTCTGGTTACGTTCTGCAAGTATCCATGGAACACAGCGTCTTGATCAGTTTTTCCATCCTGATACAGGAAGTACTCAACTGAAGACAGTATATTCTCATTCCACACATCTTCACCGTTCTTGGGTTCATAGCCCGAATCCGACTTCACATCGAATCCGTCTCCAGTAAAGAAACGGAGAGTTATGCCTGGAAGTTCCTCCTGAGGCAATTCCTCCTTTATAGAACACGCCTGAAGAGGAGCCGCCAGAGCGGCGATCATCAATATCTTTCTGAATAACTTCATAAGTGTTCTTATTTTTTAAGGTATGACTATCATGTAATTATCGCGGTTGATTTCCGTATCCGCATCTGACTCACGATTTCCATTAAGAACAGAGAAGTGAAGATAACACTTACTACCGCTCTTAGGAGTACCATGGGGCTTGATTCTAAGCGAGATAAGTCCACCGTCGCGATGGGGGTCAATCGTAATGGATGAGTTACCGCCCGTTTGCGTGTCTCCGCTGTCAAGGCTTACCTCAAAGTCCTCTCCGTTACCGCCCAAAGTAACTATAAGTCGGGCATTGACCGGAGTATAGGCCTTGAAGGTTCCCTTTGCTATATAGCTTCCCTCGGTAGAAGAAGCCGTTAACTGGATAACATCATGTTTACCACTCGCATCAGTTACTTTGGGAAGTGAGATGAAAGTATTCTCGGTAAACTTGAGCTGAGTCGTGGAGATAGCGTCCTCCTCGAAAGCCATCGGGAATTCTTTATAGTCCCAGGGAAGATAATCGTAACTCAGGATAACCTGCTTATTGGCGAAAGTCAGGTTGAGTTGAGTCTTTTTACCGGCTGAAATAGCTGCCTTTGCATTATCCGCCTTAGGGAAACGGAAGGTTGTAGAACCGGCGGATCCTCCTGCCTCCGAATAATTAACTTCAATCAAAGGAGATGATGATGTCCAGACCGGATTACCGTCATCGTCATCATGGTCCTTGATGGGTTCAAGTGCGCCGAAAGTCATAGGCCAGGCCAGCTTGAATTGGGGTTGACCGGTGGAAGTAATGTCCGTTCCCGTCAGTCCGTCATATGTCTTTCCCGCCTGGGCATGATCCTTATTGTACAAGGTGAACGGAGTCGTAATCTGATTATCCCAATAGGAATACATCCCAGCAGAGGTGGGGTTAGGATGAGCCACGTTCACGCCATCCTCCATATCATAAGTCAGGGTCGCAGTTCCGCTTGCGGGGAAATTCTTAAGCCTTATGCTGTTGACGACAATATCCAGATCGGAGGTATTCTTCACTGTTATACCTATCGCACCGAAAAGGTGGCTCATCGGTATGGCTACAGAAGACGGGATACCATCTCCAATGACATCTACCGGGATGACGTCGGAATACAGGAAATCGTATTGAGGAGAATCGATGGTGAGTGTCTTTGCTACAGTAAGGCTCTTGGTCCCCGGGGTCCAGGTGCTGAAGAAGGTGTCGCTCTGAAGATCCGAAGCGCCGCCGGTAGCGTCCTTAAGCATCCACCCGAAGAAGTGGTGAGTTCCCGTTCTTGTCCATTTGTAGCTGTCCGGACTGGCGACATTTCCGAAGAGCCATTTCCAGCCGGTTGCATCGGACTTATAGGTCAGTGTATTGGAGAAGTACTCGAATTCAGCGCCTAGGGAATGTCCGCTAATGGTGCCGTTATAACCAGACAGATAGTCGAACATCTGGAACTTTGTCCCATCGACCAGAAGACCATTGGTATTAAGAAAGCCCTTAGTCGCGCCCGGAGCCGCGTCAAGCGAGATATACTCGTCGGCGTATACCGCTTCAAAGCCCTTGTCCTTCACACAGCCCAAGGTCATTAGTGCAAATGCAAACAGTATGATTCCAGACTTCTTCATTTCCTTAAAATTCAATCGAGGTTTCTACGCCTATTCCCTGCCATCCACCAACAGAAGGTGCAAATGTAATAATCGCATCGCTGAGGTCGGGATCGGTGGCACTTCCACCGTTGCCGTTCGAGGACGCCGGGCAGAGAAGGAGGCGATATGTGTATGCGTGATTGATTTCCCACGCCGGGAGGGCGTTGGAATGCAGGTATGCAGAACGGTTGAAGGTCTCTGACAACACCTCAGATCCGTTGCGTATTGTTTTAACCGTGAGATTGATGGTCAACTTCTGGTCGTGTCCGGCAGTCAGAGCCTGCGGCAGAACGTAGAATGCATCAATTACAGTGTATGTATTTCCCGGTATAATATCTCCTGAAACACTGCCGCTGACAGACATTACAGCATCATCGTGAGTCCAAACATTACCGGAAGGTTTAACCCAACTAACAAGGCCTCTGTCCGGAGTGTCAGCCAATACGAATTCAGCGCTTCCAGAAGTGAAAATACTGTCGACCTTTACGCTATTGATGCTTACTTCCCAATCGGTAACGGTCCCATCGTCTGCCACCTTATGATTGTATGCGAGTTCAGCGACTATCATAACCTTCGAGAGGGAGTGATGGAATACGATAGGCACGCCTTCCACCGAGCTGATTCCGTCTTCAACTTCTGTAACAGTGCTGGTATAACCAACAGCCTTTTCGGAATACATCAAATCACGCTGAAGTGTCTGTACATCGACACCGGTATAAGTAAGCTTATCTGCCGTTACGGACAAGCCCTCAAAGCCGGTGGGATAATAAGCCAGGAAGTCTACGGTAGCGTTCCTGGGCCAATAATAAGGATTGCCCTGAGGGACCCAAGTGCTCTTTTCTTCGTCGTACTTGATGGTCACATTATCCATGAACAGGAAGTCGGGAAGAATAGAGGCTTTTGTCCATGCATAAACGGAGAATGTCTCATCGAATGGGAATACTCGTCCGCTTACTTTAGTGGGAGCATTTGCGGTCTGGAAGGTTATGTGATTATCGACGACGTAGTCATCGCGCTCTACAGTAGAGCACGCTGCCATAAGCAAAGCCATCGCCAAAATAATCACAAAAAACTTCTTCATACTATAAATAAACTTCCGCTTCAGTATTAATGTTTTCCCACTCAGATACTGCCGGATCGAAGGTGATTTCCGCCGGGGTATCTATACTACCTGCACGGCTAGGTATGAGTACCAGATTATACCTGATAGTCTGGTTAATTCCCCATTTGGTGAGGGAGGTGCTTCCAAGACCGGCATCAACGAGCACATCAGATTCCGTAATGAATGGCTCTGTAGGATATCCGCTACCGGTATCCCTCCATGTCTTGATAGTAAGGTTAAGCGCCAGTTTCTGGCCCTGATCGAGGGCCTGAGGCATCACGAGGAAAGGCTCGCAGACTTTCTGTCTGGTTGTATCGGCAAACACAGTAAGTCCCGAACAATCAATCGACAGATCTGTCTTAGAGTCATTGGGCGTCCACACTCCGCTATCAGGTTGTTTCCACTCCCCTTCCTCGAGGTTGAGGGTGAGATCTCCGGTAGTCTTAAGGTCTTTGAGAGTGACCTGGTTGACCGTAACTTCCCACTTGGTCTTGTCGCCGGTATCGGCGGTTATTTCGCTGTACGCTAACTTGATAATAAAGTACACGCGCGCGAGGGAGTGACGGAACAAAACTGGCACTCCGTTGTAGTAATAGTTTTGGGCGTTCCTCGAGAGGCCCGTCGCCTTGTCGGCGAACAGCAGGTCGACATCAGGATTGGCGTAGACATTCCAACCTGTGTAGACTATGCTATTCTCGCCAATCACTGGAGGCGTCTCACTCCAAGGCGAATAGCAGATGAAATCCAAGCTACCGGCAGTCGGCCAGTAGTAAGTTGTTCCTTCTGGTGCCCAAAGGTGATCTTCTGCTTTATAAGACACCTTTTGGTTGTTCATGAAGATCGTATTCTCGGCTGGATCATCAGCCTTATACCACGCATAGACACCGAACGGCACACCGGCATGAGAGTCGGCGTAGTCTTCCGGAGCCTTAGTAGACGCGGCCTTGGCGGGCTTGTAATTAGCAGTCTGGAAACGGACTATATTGGATGGATTGTCCGGTTCCACACTGGTACAAGCCGCCATCGAAAGGGCTGCTGCCAGAAGGATGATAGATATGTTCTTAATGTCTTTCATCTGCTTTCTTTGGACCCGGGGACGGGGTCAGCCGCGCCCCGGGCAATGAAAAGCTTCTTATATCGTTTAGCGGTGCATTAGAGCTGGATGGTTGCCGAAGCGGAAACGTCTGTCCAGTCTGCTACTGCAGGGTCAAAGGTGATGATTACATCATTCGGAGTATCGTAGTCGGAAACGTAAGCCACCGGCTTGATATTGATGGTGTAAACAATGTTCTGGTTCATCTGCCAAGCCTTAAGGTTGGAGATATCCTTAATGTCGATAGTGGGATTGAAGTCCTCTTCGATAGTCTTACCGTTGGAAAGGTAAGTCTTGATGTGGATGGTGAGCTCCAGCTTCTGGCTATCAGAGGCAAGCATCTGAGGCATCACGAAACCATTGGCAGCAGCAAGATCCTGAGCGGTAGTGGTAAGAAGCACACCGGTAGGGTAGGTGGTATCGTCAACCAACTCCTGGTTTGCAGATGAGCCGCTGAGGCCTGTCCACACATAGTAGTCAAAGTACTCGACGGAAGCGGGATCAGTAGAATCGTAGTCAGGATTTGCAACCTGAGTCAGAGGCTTGTCCCAGGATTTGCCGTCGGCATTGAGGGTGAGAGCGCAGTTACCGGTGGTCTTGAAGCCGCTGATCTTGGCGCTGGTCACGGTCACATCCCATTTAGTAGTAGTATTGGTGGTAGGATCTGTGTACTGAACAAAGTTAGCCTTGATCTTGAAGCTGAGCTTAGCAAGAGCGTGGCGGAAGAGAGTGGGGACACCCTTGTAACCGGAATCCACAGCACCGTCGGTGATTTCGTCGGTGCTGGCGCCTGTTGCGCAAGTGACCTTAACCTTGTCGGCATACATAATGTCGGTAGCGGCTGCAGTATATGCAGTATAGGTAATAGTGTTGGCGGTCACTGCAGGAACGGTACCGGCAGTATCGCTGGTACCCTCGAACGGTGAGTAGGAAATGAACTCAAGATTTCCAGTCTTAGGCCAGTAGAAAGTGTGGTCCGCTGTCTTCCAAACGGCGCTGATGAGGTCAACCTTCTCATTGACCATAAAATCGTTGATTCCATTGAACCATGCATATGCACCGAAGGCACCGTTGTTATAGATAGCACCGGTGGCTTTGGTCTGAAGGCGGTTAGCGACCTGGAAGCTGATCTCCCTGTCGTTACCGGAGAATTCACTCTTAGTACAAGCTGCGAAAGCCATCACGGCTGCTGCAACGATAATGATATACTTTTTCATAACTGTATGTAATTGTCTGTTTTCTTAGTTTAAACTTAGATAATCTTGTCGGCAGCAGTCTCTTCCTCCCACTCAACAACTGCGGGATCGAACTTGACAGGCTCACCGGGCTTGATGATAATGTTGTAGATGTACTTGTAGTTCATCTTCCAACCAGTGATGGAAGGAACATAGGTAAGGATGTCGGTAAGAGGAACTGTGACAACCTCAGTGATGGTCTTGGCAGGATTTGAAGAGTCATCGTAAGTACTCTTGATAGTATACTGAAGAGAGAACTGACCCCAAGCGTCAGTATCATTAAGATCCTGAGGGAGAACGGAAATCTCGTCGAAGAGAGTCTTAATCTCAGAAACCTTGGCTGAGTTGGTAGCCGTCATCTTGTTGGCGTCTCCGATAACGGTAGATTCAAGTTCGGAATCCTTGTTGTTGGCAACGATAGTCCATGCAAAATCTCCGGTAGGAGCGTTCCAGAGCTGCTGATTTCCAACGGGTGCTGCGACATCTGCGCCCTGGCCGTCTGCGAATGTAAATTCAGCGGTTCCCTTGTTTACATAACCGAACTTGGACTCATTGACGACAATCTCCCATGAGTAGTACTCAGGATGTTCGGGGATGCCTGCATATGCGTCGGTAGCATCAAGTTTTACCTTGAAGGAAACCTTGGAGAGCATATGATGGAAAAGAGTGGGAACACCGGTCACACCTGCGTTGTCGATGTGATAGGTAGAAAGATTGCCGGTCTGCTCATAAGCAGCCTCTGCCACAAGAATATCATCAGTGGTATTGATGGTGACTCCAGTGTAGGTGAGTGAATTCTCTGCCTTTGCGGTAGGGTCGATAGAGCCAGCGTAAGAGAAGAAGTTCACATAACCGGTCTTGGGCCAGAAATATGTGCGGGAAGGAAGCCACTGATTCAGGGTGCCATTCCATGCGACGGTCTCGTCGAACATCATCTGCTGGATACTGGCCTCGGGAGTACCTGCGTTAAGCACTAGGGTGTGAACATAGGCATTGGTCTTGAAAGTGTTGGCGGTACCAAAGGTCACATTGGCCTTGGTCACGCGGCTGATATAGTTAGCCGCGTTGAAGTTAATTGCCTGATCGGGGGTGTTAACCTCGGTCTTGGTGCAAGCTGCAAGTGCTGCGACTGCAGCTGCTGCGATAATAAAAAGCTTTTTCATTTTTAATAAATAATTAAACCGTTAAATATAATAATAATTATTGGGACCCTGGGGCAGGGTCAACCGCCCCGGGGCATAAGTTCAATTAAGCTGCAGGGACAGTCTGATTAACAGTATCCTCGGTTTCCCAAGTTGCGACTGCAGGGTCGTACTTGATTTCAGATGTCTTGGGGTTGATGATAATGTTGTAGACATACTGATGGTTCATCTGCCACTTGTTCCAAGCACCGGTGATAGCATTCAGCTGAATACCGGTGTCGGTATAAGGAGCGCCGAAGTTGCCCACGGTGGGACCAAGGTCATTGACATTGATGGTCTCGGTCGAGATAAGGGTAGCGGTACCGGCAGTATGCTGTGCTTCAGTTCCGTAATAAGTCTTGATAGTGTACTTGAAAGTAAGGGTTACATCGTCGCCGATCTCCTGAGGAAGAACAGTGAAGAAGTTCTTCGCCATGAAGTTCTTTCCGGTAAGGGTATCAACAGTTGCTTTAAGAAGAACAGGGTTGTGGCTGGAATCCTCTCCTCTTGCGACATCGGTATCGAAGATATCGCCGCTCGCATTTCCAAGGTTTGTGGTAAGGAAAGTCTGTGCTGCAGTAGGAGCTGCCCAGATGCTGTTGGTAGGCAGAGTCCAAGTACCCTGGGAAGCTACCGTAGTAGAGCTGGTCTCGGTAAGAGAGAACTGGCCATTGTTCTTGATGGTGCCGGAAGAGAGAGCAACCTCGGAAAGGGTGACATCCCAGAAGATGTAGTTCTCAGTAGTTCCATCCTGCTCCTTCATAGGGTTCTGCTTAACGGTAAAGCGGACCTTTGCGAGAGCGTGGTGGAAGAGGGTGGGAACACCTTCGGTAACACCATCGAGTTTGTGGTTCTGAGTGCTGTTGTCATTCTTCTTGTACTTGTAAGCGGCATCTGCATACATAACATTGTCCTTAAGGGCAACGGTACGGTCAGTCCATGCGAGGGTGACAGCGCCGCCATCGGTAGCATAACCGTCGATGGTGGGGTTCATACCGGAGAAGTCATACCAGGAGAAGAAAGTAATGCTACTCTTGGGCGATTTGGGCCAGAAGTAAGGGTGAACAGGTTTCCATGTGCTGGATCCGTCGTACTTAATGGTCTCGACGTTGCCGGTTCCGGCAGAGAAGAACGCTGCAGGATCAGCGACGGTACCGTCAGACTGGGCAGCGAGGATGAAAGCCTGGCTATTGAATGACTGATTGGAGGTAACACCAAGTTCAGCGAGCTCGTCGATGAAACTTGTGTGGTCATGGCTGTCAGCCTTGGTCTGATTCAAGTAGCTGGCTACCTGGAATCCGATCTCGACATCACGGTTAGCGTTGTCGCTAAGTTCGGACTTTGTGCAGGCTGCGCTTGCTACAAGCGCGAGGGCTGCGATGATGAAAAACTTTTTCATTTTTTGTGGTTTGTATTTAACATTAATTAATAATTATCATTTGGTACCCCGGGGTAGTTTCACCCACCCCGAGGCTAAAGGGGTTTAAGCATTCGGAACCGGCTGAGTCTGGGAAACGTCATCAGCCCATGCTTCAACTGCGGGATCGTAGAGGATTGTGGTTGTCTCAGGATCAATCTCGAAGACATAGGTGTACTTCTTGTTCATCTGCCAATAGCTGCCGATGGTAGTCAAAAGGTTGAGCTGAATACCCGAATTCTTGACAATGGCACCACCTGTTTCAAAATCCTTGACATGGAGGGTCTCGGAACTTACGAGGCCTGCAGTCTTTGCCGCAGAAAGAGTTGCGCCAAAGTAAGTATCGATGGTAATGTCAAAGTTCAGAAGGAATGTGTTCCCAATCTGCTGGGGAAGGACGGTGATGTACTCGCCTGCCATCTGGTCAACTTTGCTGAAGGTGGCAGCATTTTTTGTAAGTTCAATACCGGTGTTGCTGACGGCGTTTGCAAGGAAAATGTCCGAAGTTGCCCAATATGCAGGCGAAGCAGCTGCACCCCAGATGAGGTTTGCAGGAGTTGTCCAGGAAGCACTCTTTGCTGCGGTGAGGGAAAGGGTACCGTTCTTCTTCAGTGTATTTGCAGGAATAGTAATATTCTTGACAGTAACTACCCAGAAAGTGGAATCAGTGCCGTTCTTGTCCAGTTTGCTCATGGTCTTCTGCTTGAACTGGAACCTTACCTGTGCAAGTGCGTGATGGAAGAGTGTAGGGACACCTTCTGAAACACTGTCAAAACCGTACTGTGCAGCACTTTTATTCTTTTTCTGGTCCCAGACGGGGTCTGCATACATCACGTTGTCCTTGAGGGAGATGGTGCGGTCTGCACTCCATGCAAGGGTGTAGGTGTTGGTAGTATAGGTTGCGTTGGCAACGTTGGTGTTTTCATCTTCGGTGAGGTCGAACCAGGAGAAGAAATCCAGAGTAGAGTTGGGTGACTTTGGCCAATAGTAAGTGTGGCTAGGAGACCACTCATGCTCAGTGCTATCGTAAGTAATGGTTTCGATGTTGTCTGCAGTACCACCATAGTAGCGGACAGGAGCCGCCTGCGAACCGTTACCGTCATCAGCATTAATGAAAGCTACGCTCTTGAAAAGGGCGGTCGATGAAGTGTAACCAAAGCCACTAAGTTCATCAAGAAAACTGCCGTTAGCCTTGGTCTGAATCATGTAGTTAGCGACCTGATAACCGATCTTTGCATCGGGGGCCTCTACAGGGTCAATGTTTGTGCAGGCTGCACTTGCTGCAAGTGCGATAGCTGCGATAAAGTAAAACTTTTTCATAATACTATTATTTATTGTTAAATTATTATTCTACCGTTGCATTCATATAGTCTTCAAAGGTCCAGTCGCTTTCAAGCGTAGGCTCAAGGAGTATTTCCTGGCTGAGCGGGTTGATAGCTACTGAATAAGTATATCTCTTATTAGGTACCCACTGGTTGATTGCAAGACTTGATGTATTCTTTATCTTATTAAGTGTTATAGTTGCAGGGATGCCGTTCTCACTGGAGACGAGGGAGTTATCACTCTTCTTCCTGTTCTCCACTGTATATAATATAGTAAGTGTAACGCCGTCGCCGAGAGCCTGGGGAAGGAAGCTGCGCATCGCCATCACGGATGTCGTGGAGGTAGAAAGCGCGATATTCCCGTTGTTCAGGATCACGAGCGGAGTAGTGTTCGTCCCGGAAGTAGGAGTCCACAGAAGAGTGGGGGCTCCGGAACTCGTCCACTTTCTTGTTCCGGTAGAACCGGGATCTTCGTTGTGGAGGCTCATTGCTCCGGTCGTGTAGTAACCCGAAAGGGTGACATTCTGAATGCTGACAGCATACCTTGATGTTTCGTCTTCAGTAGTAGTGACGCTCATATTGAGAGCGACCTCTGTAAGGAGGTGACGGAAGAGGGTCGGAACACCCGAGGTATAATATGTAGTAGTGTTGGCGGTCTGTCTCCAGGCCTCGTCTGCGACCAACAGTTTATCGGTTGCGGCTATTTCGTGGGACACCCTGAAGTTGGATTCAGTAATCTCGGTAGGAGTAATACCTGCAGAAGCATACCAGGATACGAAGTTAATGTAGGTATCGGGGTGCTTGGGCCAGTAGTAATCACGGTCGGTGCTCCAAACAGCGCCATCCCAGGTGATTTCCGACTCATAGAAGACCTCGCCTGCTGCATCACCAAGCCTATGGATAAATGCCTTACTGCTAAACTGCGCAAGCCCTTCAGCAGCCCGATACTCGGGATACTCTGACGCTTTAGTGGCATAACGGCCCACCACGTAGGAGATTCTGTCTTCAGCGACAGGATTCTCCACCCTGGTGCAAGCCGCAAAGCTCACCATGGCAAGAAGGATTAATATGTCAGTTATTCTTTTCATTTATCTGTTTATATCTCTATTCATTACAATGTCACGCTTCCTTCTTCTTCCTCCCATTCATCGACCACAGGCTGGAATCCACCGTTACCGCCGGTGCTGATACCAGGATCCTTGATCTCGAAGGTTTCGTTGATGAGGAGCCAGTGGCGCTCGATTGCGTCTTCAGTCTGGAAGATGGTGTCAAGCGAGGTTGAATACTTCTGGAGATTACCGGCTGCATCGATAACGTTGAAAGTAACGTAGAGGTTCGAGCTGGCGTCAGGAATCTTACCGAAGGTATTGAATGTAGCGCAGAGAACATCCTGGTTCTCATCTGCGATGTTGGGATCGGTGCTCTTGTGGAGTTCGAAAGCAACTGCGGTAGAAGGATCGGTCGTGCGCTTGTTAGTGCCGAAGTGGTTCGACGGGGAGAGTCCGGAGATGATAGCGTTTGCTGTCGAAGCGAACTTCAGACCCTTGACTCGTATCTGTATGTAATAAGTATCGATAATTGTAGTTGCGGTAGTATTAATAACCACGACAGTGTCGTGAGGAGAAACGCGCAGGTCGTTTTCGCGGGCGACTACGAGGTGATCGGGCTCATACTGGATGTGCTCGAACTCATCGATGTCCGCCTTACTCGCGTTGTAGCCGAAGAGGCTGCTCTTCATCGAGTTGGAGATTTCATCAGTGTAAGCGATGATGCTCTCTTCGTTGTTCTCAGCAGCAATCTGGGTAGATGCGACATCGAAATTGTAAACAAGGATATCGTAAGTACCGTAGCTGATGTTGAGGTCTCCGCTGAGGACCTGATTGCCGGACTCGTCCAAAGTCTTATTGAAGATGAAGCTCTGGGTGAGGAGGTCGTGGTTGGAAGGATCGTAAACCATGACACGCATCATATCGGTGGTGATATCAGGAGCAGGAATGCGGTCGTTGTACACGTTGGTCGTGACATTGGCCACAGCGCTGATGTTCACCTTGACCCTCACGCTGACCTTCTCGGACATTTCTTCCAGAGGACGGCGCTGGCAGCTCGCCATCGCTACGATGGCAAGAAGGGCAATAACAATATGGCTTAAGCGCTTAGTCATTGCTCACCTCCTTTTTTCTGCCGGTAGGTACACAAATGGGAATCACCAGGGACACTTTTGCCTTGGTGGGACCTAACCAATAACGTGTACCGTCGCGATAAGGGTCATGGATAAGTTTGGAATAGTCGTCTGCCGGATAGTAGTGACGGAACGGCGACTCCATATAACCGAAGGAGAACGAGAACTCGAGATTCGACTTCTTGTTCTTACCTATAGGCATCGAATAACCTGCAGTCAAACCGGCGCTCCAGAATTCGCCCTGGTAGTTGATCTGCTTGTCGTACTGGAAGTCGTACTGACCGAAAGCGACATACGGAGCTGCAAACCAACCGCGGAGCTTCTCAACGCCAGTGCCCTCCCAAGGCTTGAACCAGTAACGAACTTCTGCACTGACATACTGAGTCTGGAAGCAGTACTTGTTTCCGGTCTCCCACCAAGGAGTGACGAACTCGGCGTTGACGGAGAGCTGCTCCCAGATGGGAATTTCAACCTCGACGTTGACAGCTGTAATAGCGTCATAAAGGAGGTTGGTCTTAACCGCAGCAACCATATTGCGCTCGGATTCGTAAACTTTCTCAGGCTCGGTCACAACGGTGTCGCGCTCGACAGGAGCGGACTCGCCGAGGACGGTGGCCTTGGTGCGGATCGAAGCGAGGCGAGGAAGACGAGGCATGGTGTCAGTCTTCTCGCCAGTCTCGGTAGCAACTACAGTAGCGGTAGTATCCTTCTCGGCGGCTACCGGAACCGGAACTACCGCGATGGCGGAAGAGTCTGCGGGAGCAAGCGACTGACGGCGGAGAACCGGGAAGCACTTGCTACTGACAGTGTTGTAAGCAGGGTGCTGCTTCAGGGCAGCCTTCTTGGAGGTTGCAGAAGCATTGCTATCGATAATCTCGCAGATTTCCTGCTTCTCGTCGTCGGTCAGCGAGTTTTCGCCGAGAACCGCAGCACGAAGGCCGGCCCAATCCTCGCCAACAGACCTGATGCGGAGTTTACCCCTGACCTCGGGGACTCTTTCCGCGATATAATCGGCCATAACGCTCGCGCGCATGATAGCGAGGCGATCGTTGACAGAAACGGGGCCCTCAGGAGAGGATGCACCGACTATGACATAATCTTCAGCTGCAGACGGATTCTCGCGGAAGAAGGCAACCATCTCTTCGAGATTGTTCTTGTTGCCCATATAACCGGGCACTATATTTTTGCTTCCTACAGGGAAGTAGACGACGGGGCTCGAAAGCCTTGAATCTCCGTTGAAGAGTGCAAGAAGCGCCGGATTCTTAATTCTCAGCGAGATATCGGCGTAACGAAGAGAGCGGAAGTACTTGAAATACAGGCGCTTATAGTTTGTATCTGACTTAATGAGGGCTTCTTTCTCATCTGCAGTGTTATCGGAGTCGATGATAAGAAGGAGCTCGGAACGAGAAGAAGCATCCAGAGTCTTATCGCTTACTATGTAAGCACGGAACTGATCCCAAGACTCGGAAGCCGGAACTACCTTAATGGTAGGATTCGATTCAGGGACAAGCGAAAGAATGTAAGATTTAACTGAAGCGGCGCGGCGAGCAGAAAGGGCCTTGTTGTAATTCTCATTTCCTTCAGGCGAAGAATAGGCAACGATCTCGATGTTGAGATCCCCATTGGTGACGTCTACTAGCTGACGAAGAGAATTGAGAGCCGACTCATTGCTCATGTACTCAGAGCTGAGAACTGAATTATCAAACGGGAAAGTCACGCGCACTCTCGCATCTGCATTGGCGTCAATACCACGCGCGCGTACAAAAAAAGCGTTGAGGAAAACAAACAGGACAACCATCGCGAGCCTTGCTCCGATGGCAGCAAAATGATTTGCTAAATTACGTCCTGTCAGCATATTACGCTTAAATTGCTTATTTAGTTCAATGTCTCAGGCATCTAGCAATAAGCCCGAATTCCACCTATAATGAACGCAAAGGTAATAAGAATTTTCTATTTACAAAAAGAATTTTGATAAATTTTCAACAAAGTTTATGCATTCGGAAAAATCGGGCATTGTTTTAATTTTTGAATCATGAATAATACCCCCAGAGGCATTCTAGGGGGGGGGTATATGTTTCGAAACGTTTCGAAATATTGCCCAAACACACCTCTAACACCACAGAATACACAGAATGAGTGTTTTTACGTTTTAAAAATGTTTTGTGATAGATAAGAGAATTGCTAAAACGCGTAAAACAATTAGAAAAAATGGTCATAATATAGTTTTTGATTCAACAAAAAGATATTTGAAAGATATATTTAATGTCATATGAAGCTTGTTATATATGTGAATTTCATATATTTACGCCTGGATATAACACTAAAAATATGAGGAAGGTAGACTCAATAATAACCGCAATAGCTTTCTGCACGCTCTTCCAGGCCAATACTAACCCTATCTACGGCCAAACTAACGCTGAATCTGTCGATACCGAGGTTACATGCATGTATGAAAGTCCCCTGGACGGATCTATGTGGATGGCTACCTCTAATGATGGTCTTTACAGGCTCGGAAAAAACGGAAGCAAACTTCATTTCGGCGCCGGGAACGGAAAATTGAGTACAAACTCTATAGTTTATATATGCTTTGATCCGAAAGGAACTCTCTGGATAATCGGGGCTGATGGAAGCATAACAAGTTACAACGCGGAGAACGGATTTAAGAATATTTCGCAGATGGAAGACGAAATAATTCGCTCGATTTATCTCCCAAAAGAGGATAATATACTTCTAGCATCTGTGACGAAATATTACTACTTTAACACTCGGTCTGCAAGTGTTGAATCCTCTTCCGATCTTCCCTTCAAACCAGTGACTTTAACCCTCTCTACCGACTCTACTTTCGTATGGATCTTCGGCGAAAAGCAGGTCGCTAAAATCGGAAGCGGGGGCAACCATGTAGAGTGGGACGGAGTGGGTAATGTTACGGATTCTGTATCTTTAGAATTTGAAACATATCCTGAAAAGAAGGGCTTCAGAGGCCTTATTTGGCTGATTGCTTTCGTGTGTCTTGGAGCTGCCGTAATAGTCCTGCTCTTCATTTACTTCATTGGGAAAAGACGGGAAAAACACGAGGACCCGCTTTAC
Source organism: Bacteroidales bacterium (assembly GCA_017617035.1). Taxonomy (GTDB): domain Bacteria; phylum Bacteroidota; class Bacteroidia; order Bacteroidales; family UBA932; genus Cryptobacteroides. The sequence goes on along the minus strand of JAFZWV010000006.1, from coordinate 34,590 downwards.
TCTCCTTCTCGTTCAGTTGACGTAGAAGTAGACGAGCCCGCTCTCGAAAATTGGCCCGAACCGACTGCCCATGAGGAGGAAATTTTTGAAGAAAACTCCATTGAGAGTGTGACGAAATCTTTGGAATTCACCAACCTTGTCACAGCCCTGATTGCAGAGCATTATATGGAGCCGGACTTCGATGTAGATGCGATAGCCTCTCTTACCGGATTAAGCCGTATCCATGTCAATAGAAAGCTCAAAGCTGAGGGCTCCCCTTCCCCATCGGTACTTATTAAAGAAAGAAGGATGGACATCGCTAAGATGTTGCTTATAAGGAATGAAATGCCGATGGCGCAGATCGCTTCAGAATGCGGTTTTCGCTCTGCGTCGTACTTTACAACGGCATTTAAGGATTATACGGGACTTACGCCTTCGGAATTTGTGGCCCAGAATAGGCCCTGATGCCATTATTTAGGCGATTTCAGCACCCACTCCTTGGGAGTCATTCCAGTAATCTTCCGGAATATATTGTTGAAAGAAGACGCGCTGAGAAAACCGCAGGCGCGCGCTATCTCTTCCTGCTTGGCAAGCGGGTGGCTTCGCATATACTGCTGCGAGTAGCCGATTCTCATCGTGTTGAGGAACTCCGGGAAACTCATGTTATAGGTATTGTTCACGAGTTTCGAAATATAGGTCTTGTTGGTGTGGAGCCTCTCGGCTATGTCCTGTAGGCTAAGGCTGGGCTTAAGGAACAGTTGCTCGTTGAGCATTATAGTCTGGAATCGGGTAAGAAGGCTGTCGTCCCACGGATTGCCCGAAGAACTGAACAGGATATCCTTAATCGCATTCATATCCTTGGGCGTAGTGACAGCAACGCTCTTGATACGTTCGCTCACCTTGTCCTGAAGGCGAAGCAAAAACTCCTGATCCACGTCATCAAGCAGTTCTTCCACCATTATTTCCTTTATGGGCCCCTTAATGGACGGGTGATAATTGTACATCATCACATGTTTCTCTTGAGTGCGAGTAATGGTTTTCCTGGCCGAGAACCACGCATTCCTGTTAAAGAAAAAGATGCTGACCGAGATAACTGAATTAAGCACGATCGACAACCATAAGTGAGTATCAAGGAACTGCTTGGAGAAGAGGACTTTAACCAGAGTGAAGACAGCGGGAAGGACAAGCACATATATCTGCAGTTCGATCACCCTGATCGGCTCATCTTGAGTAAAGTATTTGTGGAAATTAATCAGTCGGACATTTTCCTTCACCACATATATTACAAGGTAAACTACAGCCAACAGGAGCTCGATGACAACGGTTACACGGAAGATTGTATGGCACCACACATAGTAATGCCAAAGTGCAGTTCCCTTATAATGCTCCAGTATCTGGGCGCCGTCCGAGTAGAGTTCCGTCAGGAACGGAGCCAGATTGGAAGTCCCCACTGTATCGGTCAATGAAACGCCCATCAACGTAAGCGAAACGGGAATGATCAACCAAAGGAAATGCCTTACCTTGAATTTGTGTCCATAGCGAAGGCGGTCGAAATAAAGCCAGATAATCGGGATACAACAAGTACCGGAAAACACAGTGAAGAGGTGTGAGTAAACCAGAATGTCGGACGGAATTCCCGGAATAGAATAAATCGAATCCGCAGTAAAAAATAAAAAGAGAGAGAGCAGCAGCGCCTGAACTATCATATAAGTGCTGGTACGGCGTGATACGATAAAATGCAACAGCAGCCAGCCCAAGATTGATGCCGACGGAAGAAATAGCAGAACAAACAGTAAATTGAAGGACATTGTGTGCGCGTGGTTTGCACAAATATACTTATATTTGTTCAAATAATGCTAAAAACCGAACCTGTGAATCCTGTTCTGATTACACACGATCAATTACAGCAAGCCATCGGCCTCAAGGGCTTTGGTGGTCGCGTACTTACCCGGCTCATATGGCGCATCCTGGGAATAACTCCTCTAAGTGCCCTCTACGCCCGCAATGCTGAAAACGAAGGTCCTGCGTTCTCGGAAGCCGTATTGAAAGACCTCCAGGTCACATTCAACATCCCAGAATCCCAGTTGGCAAATATCCCTGCAGAAGGAGGTTTTATTACTGTTTCCAACCACCACTTCGGAGCAATCGACGGTCTACTGCTCAACCAAATTATAGGTTCACGCAGGCCTGACTACAAAATACTCACAACCTTCTTTCTTGCGTTGGTCCCCACTCTCAGGGAACACTTCATTCCGGTAGACAACTTTGCGAGCGGCGGGGCGAGGAGCGTAAGCGGAATTCGCTCTGCCCTCGGCCACATCGCAGATGGGGGCGCGCTGGGACTCTTCCCAGCGGGCGAAGTTGCAACATGGCAGCGCGGTAAAAATCGTACATCCGTGGGTGGAGGCCGCAGAGTCGTGGAAGACAAGCCTTGGGCGGACAACATGTCGAAACTCATCAAAAAGTCTGGCCTGCCTGTAATTCCCATCTATTTCGATGGCACCAATTCAGAGAGATTCCACAAACTAGGGCGTATTCACCCTCGCATACGAACCCTCCTTCTCATCCGCGAACTGCTCGGTTCGCGGGGCAAACACGTAGAAATTAGGATAGGACAACCTATCCCAGCGAGTCAAATAGCCCAGTTCAGCGTCGAGAATTTGGGCAAGTATCTTAGAAATCGCTGCTATGCGCTGGAGGCTCAGTGCCAGCCTGATTTCGAGCGACATATGACTTGCGCCCACGAACAGGAAATAGCCGCACCCACAGATCCGGAGCTCATACGCAAGCAGATTGCCGACATAGAGAAATGTATCATATTTGAAAGCGGCGGATATCGTGCTTACATTATAGAAGAATCCCAGGCACCCGACGTAATGCGAGAACTCTACAGGTTGCGGGAAGTGACCTTCAGAGCAGTTGGAGAGGGTACTGGGAAGGCTTTGGATACCGATCTTTACGACCACTATTACCACCATCTCATTCTCTGGCACATCCAGGATGAGCAGCTGGTGGGAGCCTACCGCGTGGGTTACGGATCCGATATCATGGCAGCCCATGGAGGAGTTAATGGATTCTACACTTCCACCCTCGTCCGCTTCGGCGCAGACGCCCCCGAAATGCTTTCTCATTCACTCGAACTCGGACGCTCATTTGTGGTGGAAAAATACCAGCGCGAAGTTCTTCCGCTAAAGCTCCTTCTTGCGGGACTTTGCATAGCCAACGTCCGCGCTAAAGCAGACAGTTGCTTTGGATTGGTCACCATGAGCGCAGCTCTTCCCGACTTCTATAAGAGCCTTACCTCATACTTCATCCACCGTGATTTCGGTATGCCAAATGCCGATAGGTTCGCCTCCCCCACCTCCCCGTTCAAGCCTTCATTCCTTAGGGTAAACCCCGAGCAATTGCTACAGATTCCCGAAGGGGATATCGACGCATTCGACAGGCTTATAGGCGCGATGTCTGAGGGACAGTACAGACTGCCCGTGCTATTCCGCAAGTATTTCTCCTGCGGAGCACATGTAGCTTGTCTGAACGTGGATGCAGATTTCTCGGATTGTGTAGATGCGATGATCTATTTGAGACTTGCGGATTTCCCTCCTGCAAGCATCAAGTCATTTGTACGAGGAATGCCCGAGGAAACCCAAAAGGAAATCCTCGAGCATTTCTACGGATCTGCTGAAGTTTAAAGCCTTCCGAAATACTCCAGATACCTGTCGTAGAGGTGTCCGGCCTGCAGATATGCGCTCTGCGGGCTGATGAAGTGTGAGAACTCGAATGTAATCGCTTTCTCAACGCCGCAACGCTTTGCCGCCTCCAGTTTGAGACGGAGTTTATCAAACTTAATCGGGAGGAACTTGATAGGCATATCACGGTCGAAACTCTCGCAGTTCGTCCAGCTGTGCATACCCCATTTGTCTGCGAGCATCTTGTTCACCGAGATATAATCCTCTATTTCATCGTAATCGTTGTAGCCGTCCTGGAATGCGCAGGCGTCGACGAATTCGTGAATTCCTTCGAAAATCTCGTCCCAGTCGCGCATGTGCTCCATAATGTCTGGCCTGTCGGCCCTGCGTAGCTGGGCGCTCTGGGCGCTTACGCCCTTGATGCCCTCGATTATGGGGCTAATAAACGTAGGATAGCCGTTGGGATACTCCGCGCTCTTCGAGAGTTCCTTACACTGCCGTCCTAGCTTCTGGTAGCCCTCGATTGCGCCCTTGGAGCGACGGGAAATCTCGTAGCTGAGATACCAGCCTTTGAAGCTCTTATAGTGACCGTAACGCTCCCAGAGTTCGTCGATAATGAACTTATTGATCTCTATTTCATTATTATATACTCCGGTGTACCAATACTCGTCCGAATCGTACAGGCCGATATAAAGCTTCATATCGTACTTCTCGGCCAGACGGCAGAACATATCGACAAGGTCGACAGAAGGATAGTAGTAACCTTTCTTCAGAAGATATGGTGAAGGATAGGTCATCCATTTACGAAGACCGCAGCGTATGATAATGACAGTATCGATTCCGAAATGCTTCATGTATCGGAAATCCCGATCCCACTCGGCCTCGCCCCAGTTCTGGTGGGGAATATCGGTCGATATTTCGTCGAGGAAAGTACCGGTAATAGGCACTGCATTCCCAGGTTCGACTATGAGCTTGCTCTTGACGCTCCTGTCCAAACCTATGCCGTATTTGTCTTTACCTGTCTTGCAACCGCCGATAAGCGGAGCCGCGGCGACTGCAGCGCCTGCGGCCGCTGTAGTCTTTAGAAATGATCTTCTATCTGTCATTGTTATGTGGATTTGCTCTGAATACAAATATACTCATTTAACGGCAGAATTCATTACATTTGCACACATATGAAGATACAGCTGATAGGATACGATTTCGAACTCAATCCGAACAATAAGATGGATATCCTGGTGGATGCGGTCAATGCTTCCACCGCGGACCTTATCCTATTCCCGGGCCACTCAATACGAGACCTCAACGACCTTCTCTACGCCGAGCAGGACATCAAGAATAAAAGTTCGGTGGCGATACTCGAACTCGAAGAATCCCTGCCCACCAGCTGCATGTTCATGCGCAACGCCCTCTACATGCTCCATGGCGGCCTGTTCTTCGACCTCTACACCAGCCAGGTATTCGAAACGGAGGAAGATATCAACGGCAACGACGCCATCATGGACAAGTTGATGGACGAGATGAAGCGCCGCCAGTTCGCCTGCTGCGGCAACCGCATCACGGTCCTGCAGGGCGGAGAAACGGCCATGCTCGCGGGTTCGGGCGTGAACCTGGACTTCCGCTTCAGCGCCAACGGCGTGCTGAACCGCCGCTACCAAAGCCTGCTGGCCGGGACCGACATCTTCCTTAACCCCGTCCATGAAACCACAGACGCTCGCGGGCAGCTCCTTCAGCGCATGGCCGCGCTAAGCGCCGACGGCCGATGGTGCTTCTATACGGGCATGCTCGGCCGCGACCGTATGGGCAACTGGAGCGACAAGCAGCTCCAGCACATCTTCCACGACGGCCGCGAGATCAACGTCCGCCCGGACATCCACGACGAAGAAGGCTTCATCAGCCGCACAGTCGAGGTTCCCGACCGCATCGCCCCCTGGCCCGCCTCCACGCCATCCTAGGCGCGTGGAGCCCAACCACCTGTCAACCAGCGACTTAACCGAAAGACGGCTCCGCAAATCACGGAGCCGTCTTTTAGCAACTGTCTGAGTGACAGGTGGTTATCCTCCACGCTATTCGACTTTGAACACGGACATACCGCAAGACGTTACGCCGGAAAGGACGTAGATATCGTTGCCGCGGTAGGCAATGTCGCAGTAGCCGGTCTTATTCGTACTTTCGTGGCCAACGGCGAGGAAGTCGTCGGGATCGCCGATCGGGTAGCGCTGGAAGGCGCTGGCATCGTCCTTGACGGCATAAAGGATATTCAGAATCGGATATGCTGAAGTTCCGTCGGCATCAGGGATGCGAACTACTCGGAGGTATCCGCTAGACTTGGTATTGGCATCCATTTCCACTACCGTGTAAGCGAGATAACGGATACCGTCTACCCAGAAGAGTCTGGGATCGAGCGCATTTGCATCGTAGTTACCTACATTGGTAAAGATGGAGCCGGGATCGGTGTCCCAACCTGCCGAATCATCAATTTTGCAGCTGTACCACTGATCGAGAGAGGCTCCCCACCACCAGCCTACTACAAACCTGATTTCAAAGTTGGTTCCGTATATAGCCTGCCTGGTAGCATTCTCTTTAGTGCCCTGTGCGGCGAAAATATAGATGCCGCCGGTTACCGAACCGCCCTGTCCGTAGAGAGCGTTGGACTTATTGTCAATCTCCTGACCGATAACGCCGTCGGTGAGCCTGAATTCAATCTCATGCCTGTATGTCTCACTCTCCAGTTTGTAGAACGAAACGAACAGGAGCAGACCATCAGCATCGGTACCATAGCCTGTCATCTTGTCGCCGTAGCGCTCGCCCTCTGGTACGGTGTAGCGCAGAGCAACCTCAGCAGCAGTAGGCACGCCCTCGGAGTCGGGCTCGATGAGCCTGTAGACCACCAGATCCTGAGAAGAGGTGGCGTTGGACATGGCCATATTGGAAACATAGATAACATCCGACTCGTCGCCCTGCATCTTCACGATGCCGCTGGTCCAGAAGCGTCCTTCCTTGGTGAAGCCGGTAGTGATCGTGCGCACATAATCGCCGGTAAGGAGTTCGAAGACTGCCACACCGTACTGACCTTCGGCATTACCGCAGATCGGGACATAGACATAGTCGCCGGAGATGATACCGTTGCGGTTCCAGTTGCTGCAGTCGGTAATCGCATCGTCCCATGCACCCTTTGATCCATTGTAGTAGCCCCATACGCGCTCAAGGGTTGCGGGTGCGTTAGGATCAACGATAGGAGCCACCACGCCGCCGCTGTAAGATACAGGAGGGGCGAAAGTATTGCCTCCCGCAGTTACATCACTGTTGGCCTTGTAAGGAGCCTCGAAGGTACCTACAAACTTATTGTTGTCCTTGGTACCGTTGCCGAGCGTAATCTTCGAATTCGTAAGGTTGTGGAAATGAACCGCGCATCCGGCAGTTCCCTCGAAGATGTTACCGGCGAGAAGGACTTCGCCGTCGGCGCTGCCGATACGGATCGCATAGCTTGAATACGGGTTCCTGAAGGTATTGCCAGTAAGGTTGGCCTTAGCACCATAAGCCTGTATTAGGCGATGTCCACCGTTGGCACCGTCGACGATGCTATTTCGAATAACATCGGCCTTGGTGCCATTGTCGCCTTCAGCAAGGAGGAAAATACCGGTAGCGTCGGCTGCAAGGCCAGCCATATTGATGCTGACCTCCTCAAGGCGTACGCCGTATCCAGCGCCATGGACCATTACGCCGAACTGATAGTTGTAGCCTGTAGTGAACTGAGGAAGGGTACCTGCAGAAGGAGTGATGGCGAGATCCTTTACGGTCACGGCGACCTTATTTATCTCAATTGAGCCATCAAGGACCGCGACACCGTTACCGTTGATGGTAAGAGGCATCTTGCCCTCTGCAACTGCGATGACGCCGGCGTGTTTGCCTTGGGCGAGCACCATTTCGACCTGACCCGCATCAATAGCGTTGTAAGCCGTCATGGCCTCTGCGATAGAAGTATATCCAAAGGATTCAGCACCGACCTTGAGGATTACGTTGGGCTCCATCTGATGAATCTCGACAAAGCCTATCACCTTGTCTGTTCCTTCGCGAACGAAGTTGACTTTACCGTCGCGAGCATCGGTAGTTCCGTTGGATGCAATCTCGAGTTCCACAGCAGTCGCTGTAACGCTCTTCGCCGTAATCCAGTCGACCTCGGGAGCAACCTGATAAGGGACATTCGAAGTGACCGCAAGAGTGATAGTCGCACCTCCTACAGGAATATCATCGGGCTGCTCAATTTCGAATTCTATACCGCCGCCGGCCTTCTGGATGATAGTGAGGGCCTTGAGCTGTTCGCCTTTCGAGTCAAGGAACTTGACGCGGGCCTGGCGCATGGCGTCTTCCTCATTCAAGTCAATCTCGAACACGACCGACTTCTTTGAGGCAGGAGCCGAGATTACCTCAGGGGCTTCGTCCGCCTTGGTCTCAAGATAGCGAAGCCAGGTAATATCTTCCTGGACTGAAACCGTGAAGGGGATGTTGGTGGTCACGAATACGGTAACAGTCCCGGCATCGGCGGGAAGAGCCTCGAGATCCTCGATCTCGAATACTGTAGTATCCTGAGGAGTGATTTGCTCCTCCTCGGGAGTCTTGCAAGAAGCGACGGCTGCTATAGCCGCGACTGCAAAGAAGTAATAGAGAATCTTTTTCATTGCTATATGTGGTTATTATCTGTTATTCGCTTTAAGGGGATCGTTCGCGATAAGTCGGCAGAACTCATTGAAGAGCGCCTTCTCTTCGTAGTCTGTACTGCTGCGAAGATGGTTGAAGGAATCGTATCCCATGTAGACGGCAAGTTGCTTATTGCCGTAAACCTCGGCATTCTGCATGCCGTCGATATACTCGCGCCAGCGTGAGCGGTAAGTGTTATAATCTTCTCCCTCTTTGTATGAGGAATCCGATGCATCTACCGGGTTGCGCATCAAGCGGTCGTCGAACTCGAGCTCCATGTTGAGTTTGTAAGTCGCTATCGAGTTGAAGAACGAGGCCATGGGATTGACATTATTGGTGTCCCAGAACCTGTTGGGCTGCATATATGCGTAGTCTATTCCGAAGTCTTTCCAGTAACGGTAGCCGGCTGCACAGCGGTAAGGAATCCACACCACGGCCTCTTTGTAGAGATGGATGTAGTTTGAAACGGCCGGGAAAACGTCGTCCCAGGCCTTGGCTTTGACCTCCCAACCGTCGCACATCTGCCCGTCGATGGTATCGCCGCCATGGCCGCCGACTCCGGAGCGCATGGAGGGCAGTTCCTCGCTCATGATGTAGAAGCCGCCAAGCTCGATGTTCTGGAATTCAGCCTTGTCGAAGCGCTCGCGTACTTCGTCGACGAACCAGCAGTAAGCCGAGATTCGGTCGGCAGGGTTGCTGAAGTCCAGCGTACGGCCGTCGACTGCGCCCCAGTAAGTAGTGGACGATTCGAGGACATTGTAGCGCTCATGGATAGGAATATCCGGCATCATGACAATGACCTTGCGGGTTGTGGGAGGAGGCCCCAGACGGGTAACCGCATCGCCGATGGCAGAATCAAGGGCTATGAAGCCGTTGTCATCCATGAACCAGTAATCGAGCCATGCCTCCGCATCAGCCTTGTTTGCCGACTTCATCGGCAGCGAACTGTCGTACCAGTCTTTGATGCCGAGAGTCAAGGCGTGAGGGTCGGAATTATCCGGAGTACGCATCTCCAACATCAGGAAAGCGTCGAAGAGCCACATCTCTTCCTTGGTCTTGGGATCGATCCACGTTACGTGGGTACCAATTCGCGACTTGTCCCAATTCTTAGGAGTGCGGTAACCGCCGCCATAGATCAACGCCAAGTCGGCGAAGAACGGGATGTCGGTTCGGGATTTTTCCCATGCATAAGGCTCTGCCGCAACAGTGCGGAACGTGACTTTCGACACACTGCCAAGCACTCCCTTATCCGATTCGGGGCAATAATAGAGCATGTACGAAGTCGAGGGCTTCAAGCCATTAAGGGTTCCAGGGCCAGCCTCGAAAGCGCTGCCGGACGACTTGACGTCTTCGGCCTCCGGAGCCTGATCGTCCTCGGGCAAGGCCAGCAGCCACACGGTAGTGGCATGGATGAGCTTGACCTCGACGTTGATAAAGTTGTTTCCTGTCGTACTTACCGTAACGCTTGCCACGGGCTTGCCTGCAGGTTGCTCCGCGGGCTCATGAGGCCCGCAGCCGAGGAGCATAGCCACGGCCGTTATAAATAGAGGTGCCATATGTCTGGTAAACAATGTCATCTAATGACTTTCTTTCTAAGCGGATTGAAGGCCACAAAAGCGCACAGGTCGTCGTAAACTTTCCTGGCCTCAGGTCCGGACGCTTCCTTGAGGTTGCGCATGGTATCCTTATCCTGGAAGTAGGTAAACGAACGGGATCCGTAAAGTCCCGAGCTCTTTGCATGGTCTATGTAGAGGTAGAAACGGCGGCGCTGCTCCTTTCCCGGGCCAACGGTCATGGCGAGCCTGTCGTCGAACTCGAACTCCATGCTGATGCCGTTGTCCATTATCATCTTCATCGACGATTCCCATGGATACTGGTCGCCATGCCAATAGTAGTTGGGCTGCATCCATGCATAGTCGATGCCCAGGTCTTCGATGCGGTCGTACGACGCGGCCTGGCGGTACGGGATCCAGGTCAGGTACTGGCCCTGAGAGTGAAGGTACGAGGCCACCAGCGGGATGTAGGTGTCGAGCTTTTTCCAGCTCCAGCGCCATCCGCGCGTGGGGGTCGGTATCTCCTCGGAGTGGACGTAGTAGCCGATTAGGTCGATGTACTTGAAGCCGGCCTGCTTAAAGGCGGCGTTCATGGTATCGATAAACCATCGGCATGCCGCGGCCCTGTCTTCCGGGCGTGCGAAATCCAGCTCACGGCCGTCGAGGGAGCCCCAATAAGCCGTGCGCGAGTCGAGGACTTCGAAGTACTCATGGAGTATAGCGTCCGGCAGGTTCATCACGACCTTGCGCTTGTAGGGCGGTTCCCCTATGCGTTCGGCCGCACGGGCTATCGCCTCGTCAAGGGCATAGAAACCGTTTCCTGGCGCCATCCAGAAGTCTATAAGTTCCTGCCAGTGCTCCTTATGACCGCTCATCTTCATGCCGCCCATGTCCTCGCCTGCGAGGGCCACGTCCACGGGTTCCGTAGCTCGACCCCATAGGCGCGGTTCAATCGCGAGGAAGCCGTCGAACAGCCAGTGCTCCTTCCCCTGCGGGTCGGTCCAGCTGACGGTGGCCGCGAAACGGTCGGCATCCCACTTGTTCAGTTCTCCACGGTTCGGGCTGCCGCCGTAGCAAAGCACCATGTCGGTAAAGAGCACGGGCGGCTGGGGGGCCATCTTCGGCGTGCGCGGCATGTCGGCCACGGCGTTGGTCTGCTCGATGTAGGCCCCGAGCGTGAGTTGCAACTGGTGGTTCTCGGCCTTGAGGGCCTCGTTCTCCTCCTTCAGCTGCCTGATGGCGGCCGAATTGCAGGAGACAAGCGCGAGAGCGGTCAGTAGGATGGCAGGTAGTCTCATGACGCCTTCTTAGTCCTTGTTACAAGAACTTGCATCGAGGCCGCGGTTACGGGCATGGCAGTAAACACATCGTCTGCCGATTCGTCGGCGCGAGCCTTGTCGGCATTGGAGGTCTTGCGCACCTCAACGCCGGTGATATTGATGTCGCCGCCTACATAGTCGACTGTCACATTGCTCATGTCCAGATCGACCTGGAAGTCGATTTCGGACACGCCGGCAGGGATGACGACCGATTCCTTACGAAGAACAACCGAACCGGCAGGAGCAGCCGCATAGTCCTTACCTCCGGTCGAGAACGACCTTGGAGTGAAGGAAAGGTGTACGGTCACGTCCTTGGTATCGATTGGCGCGCTCAAGACCAGACCGAGCTTGACGGTCGCGGTCGAAGCTTCCTTGCATGTGACGGGGTTCTGGGCAGCGCGAGGTGCAAGAGTGGCCATAATGGGCCTGACAAGCAGGAGCCTCTTGGCTTCCTGGATACCGCAAGTGGCGCTCTTGATCCACACGGGAATCACATATTTGTCGGGAGTTGAGCTCATCTCGGCCACCATCTCGGTGGGATCCCACTTGACTTCGATCATCGCCCTGGCGTCCTTCTCGCCGATTTTGACGGTCTTGCCGTCAATCTCCGAAGCGTTGTACATAGCCTTCGGCAGCGGAACGTAGTCGGTGCCATGGTCATAGTTATAGTCGCCCACGAGGGAGTTGTCGATAGCGAGCTCCACCGTGCAGGCTTTGGATCCCTGGCCGGCCTTGATAAGGCCGATGCGGTTGGTCGCGTCATAGACCGAATACTCGACGATAAGGTTGTCGTCGGCACTGCGCAGGTAGACCGAATCTTCCGGCAGATAGTCGTCGCGGTAGTCGTCACAAGCCGTCGCTGCGAACAGGGCGATAACGCCCATAAGTATCATTGCTTTTTTCATAATCAGAATCCGGGATTTTGGGTCATGTTGGTCATCTGTGCAAGGTGTCCTGCATAAATCGGGAAGAGGTAATCCCTGTTGATGAAGGTAGGATCTCCGAGCGGGCAATCGTCGGACACCCTCTCGTAAGACTCCTCATAGGTGGTGGCGCTGCACTTGAGAGTCCAGTTCTTGGTGGTGTACTCTTCCGCTGCAATCATCCAGCGGACGGCGTCGAAGTGGCGGATAGCCTCGCCGTTGAACTCGACCATGCGTTCCATCCTGAGAGCCTCGCGAAGGAGTTTCTGATTTCCGTCAATACCGGGATATGCAGTCTCAATATTGTTGAGGCCAGCCCTTTTGCGAACCTTGTTGATGTATTCACAGGCCTTCGAGAGATCCGGGGTTGATTTCTCGATAAGGCACTCAGCATAGTTGAGATAAATCTCGGCAAGGCGGATAGACGGGTAAACAACGCTCATCTGATAAGCCTGCCAGTTGTCGAGCTGTTTGTCTGTAGGATACCATTTGCGCCACATATAACCTGCGCGGTTGCTATCGCCGGAGGTCCTGAACGGAGACGTACACTCGGTATTGTTGTAGCAAGTGAAGAACTTCTGCTTGTTCTTGTTGGGCCAGGGGAATCCGTTGGGAACTATGCACTGGTAGTAGCGTGCGTCGCGGCCGGTAGTAGAGATATGGGCCTTGAATGCGGGTGCCCATGGAGCGTTGACAGGAACTTTATAGCCTTCCTTCCAGCCTTCCGCCTGATAGCCGGAAAGCGGGTCCACGTTGGGCTTGGAGTAGTCCAGACGACCGTCGGTCTTCTGGTACATGTTCCCAAGCTGGAGCGGGTAACGGCCTGTCGCCTGCATAGGGAACGCGTCGACGAGCTTGAGCGAAGGGGTGATGCCGGAATAACCGCCTACACCCTCGATCTGAGGGGCGAGGGCGCAGCACATGATCTGGCCAGCACCTGCGAGGTAGGAGCCGTACTCAGAGGACTCGCGCTTCCACCATCCCCAGATGGTTTCCTTGTTCCAGGGCTTCTGGAAAATAGCCTGGTAGTTGTCGGCTGCGGCCTGCATCGGATCGTCGGAACTCGAAGCGTCGGTCACGAGGGCATACTCTCCGGTCTCGGCAAGGTCGATGAGATCTTTCTGAGCCTGGGCTGCGATGTCCCACTTGGTGGCGTCGTAGGTCGTGTTCATGAACTGCTTGCCGTTGGTCTTGCTGACGAAGTCGTCATAGAGGCCGGTGCCGTTCTGACCGTTATACAGAGGCGAAGCCTGCATAAGGGTGACGCGGCACTTGACTGCCATTGCGGCGCCCCTGGTTGCACGACCGGTCCAGTCCTGCGAAATCTCACCGTAATCACCTACGTGGACGGGAAGTTCCGCGATAGCCTCGTCGAGCTGGGAGATGATAAAGTCGAAGCACTCCTGCATGGTGTTGCGCTCGATCTTCGAACCGTCGATTTTGATGTCCGGGGTCACGGGTTTTCCGTCGGAATCCATCCAGATGTAGACGGGGCCGTACTGGCGGATAAGGCAGTAGTAATAGTAAGCCCTAAGGAACTTCGCCTCGGCCTTCATCTGCTTCTTGATTTTCGCAAGTTCGTTGGCGTCCTTGTTATTGTACTCCTTCATCAGGTCTATGTTGTTGATGAAGATCGTACACTGCGAGATGGCCTGGTAGAACTTGTCCCAAGGGCGCATAGCCTTGTCGGCATCGCCGCTGGCGACCGTAGTTGCCGAAGAGTAGTTACCCTCACGGAATATCAGGTAGTAAACCCACTGGGTCCATGAGAACTGGGCTTCGTCGGAACGGGCCACAACCCAGCCTTCGCGGTTGCTTATCGATTCATCCTCAGGGATGAAGGAATAGATGTGGCGGAGGTATCTGTGGGCGGTGTTGCCCTGGGAGAAGATTTCTTCGATGGTTGCCTGGTCGTGGAGTTGCACATCCAGATAATCCTCATATATCTTGCTACAGGCAGAAAGGGTCAGCGCCGCAGTGGCAATCAAAATAAATGTTAACTTTTTCATCACTTGCTCCTCCCTAGAAATTAAGGTTTGCACCAAAGCAGACTGTTCTCATCTGCGGATAAATGTTACCGTTGCTGGCGCTAAGCTCGGGATCCCAAAGTTTGAACTTCGAGAAGGTGAGCAGGTTGACGCCCTGCGCGTAGAATCGGACTGTACTCATGCCTATCTTTCGGGTTATACGCTTGGGAAGGGTGTAACCTATTTCTGCGTTCTTGAGCCTGAGGAAACTCATATCCCTCTGCCAGTACGTAGAGAGGGCGCTCTGGTTGTCCATCAAGTACGCGAACTGGTTGTTCTCGCTCTTGTTGAGCATCAGACGCGGATAAGGGGCGTTGGTGTTTCGGTTGTCAGGAGTCCAGCGGTTGAGAGCTACGTCTTCGTAGATCTGACCAAGCTGATCCATGTTGGTCGAAGCGCCGTAGAGGTTCGCTCCCGAGATGAATCGGGTGTAGTTTCCGACGCCGCTGAAGAAGATAGATGCGTCGATTCCCATCCACGATGCGCTTATACCGAAACCGTAGTTGATTTCAGGGACATGGGTGTAACCGATAGGGACCACGTCGAACACATCGACTACACCGTCGCCGTTGACATCGCGGTATTTGATGTCGCCGGGACGGACATCACCGAAGGTCTGTTTCGGCCAGGTGTCGATGTCTTCCTGGCTTTCGAAGAGGCCTTCCGCAATAAGTCCCCTTTGCTGGTAGACCGCGTAGCCAAATGTATTCTGATACTCCCAAATCTGAGGAGGGATATCGTCGTACATCTTGAGGTTTCGGCTCCAGCTGAAGTTGCCGCGGCCGGAAAGATAGAAGCCGTTGGAGAACATCTTCTCGTATTCCATATTAATCTCGAAACCGCGGTTCTGGAGGCGACCGATATTGGCGTACTGAGCTGTATTCTCGCCGACTACAGAAGGTGTCATCTGACGTGCGACGTAAATACCTTCACGCTTCTCCTGGAAGACGTCGACATTGACCGACAACTGATGGAAGAATTGAGTCTCAATACCCACATTGGCTTTGTGTGATGTTTCCCAACCCACAGTGTCATCGCCTCTCTTTGCAGTTGCAATACCTGCAGCCCAATTCTTCTTGTTGGAATCACCGAAGGAGAAACCGGCAGCATAGGTATTCATTTCAGTATTGAAAGCAAAGCGGCTGGCCATCTGGTCGTTACCCACATCGCCGTAGGATCCCTTGAACTTTAGCGTACTCACCACATCACTGAGATCCTCCCACCAGGGCTCATTGCTGATAATGTAACCGAGCGCGATTGACGGGAAGAAACCCATGCGGTTGGCAGGAGCGAAGTTCTCAGAGCCGTTGTAACCAAAGTTGGACTCGATGAAATAACGGTCCTTGTAGGAGTAAGTCAAACGTCCTGCAAGACCAATGTACCTGTAAGGGAATGCGTGATAGTAGGTTCCAGGGAATAGCTGCTGCTTGTTGCGTATATTGAACAGCAACAGTCCTGCCACCCTGTGTGCGGCTTTGAAGGTGCGCTCGTAGTTCAGAGAAGCCTCTCCATTTATTGTCATTATTCCGTTATGGCCTGTACTCAAGCCCATGTAGTTAGAACCCTCTTGCACCTGCTCGAGGATAAGCGGGTACTCGCCCGCGTCGTTTGCCTCGGTTGCACGCCCGGTGGCCCTGTAGATTGAAGGGTAGATGCCACGGGTCAGGGTAGTCGAGTTCCATGCGTCCCATGAGAACTTGACGTTGGCGTTGAGGCCCTCGAGCCATGGAGCCAGGTCGTCGAAGTGTTGGGTGAGGGAAATCATCGACTGCGCGGTGATCTGGTCGTTGTTGGAATAACCGACTGCGTTGAGGTCGTTCCAAGGGTTATGGCCGACCAGGGCCCTCGAAAGCGTGCCGTCTGAGAAGTGGGTCGGGATAGCGATCGGGGTCATGAGCAGGGTGTAAGTGTAAATATCCTGCAGGGTCGATGCCGGCTGGTTCTTGATGTTGTACTGAGTCGACAGCGAGATTCCGAGTTCGGTGCTGCGGGTGATGTTGATATCGGTATTCGCCCTGAAGTTGAACTTGCGGAAGTTAAGCGAAGCGTCGTAGCGCTCGTCGCTCTCGTTGTTGAGAATCGAGTCCTCGAAGTAGTACGAACCGGCTACATAGTAGCGAACCATCTTGGAACCGCCGCTGACGCTTACGTTGTAGCGACGGGTGGTCGCCATATCCTTGTACATGGTCTTGACCCAGTCTACGCTCGGGTAGAGGTCGGAGTCGTAGCCGGTACGGGAATCGTAGCCGTTGACCCTCCAGGAGTTCAGATATAGCTCCTTCTTGTAGTCGTCGATGGGGGCAAAGCCGCCGCTGTCGAGATTGACTTGGTTGAAGAAGTCTATCCACTGCTCGGTATTCGCCATCTTGGGGATTTTAATAGGCTGGGTGGCACCGTACTCCATCTTGAAGTTGACCTTCGGGGCTGATTCCGAGCCGCGCTTGGTGGTGACTATCACCACACCGTTTGCGCCTCGCACACCGTAAAGTGCAGTTGCAGTGGCATCCTTGAGGATGGAGAACGATGCGATATCGTCTGCATCGACAAGGTCAAGGCTACGCTCAACACCATCTACGAGAATAAGCGGACTATTGGAGTTGGTACCAAAGGTGGCGATACCGCGGATCCAGAAGTCCGCTCCAGCGCCAGGTTCACCGGTGCGCTGGAGAACGACCAGACCGGCCATCTTTCCGGCCAGTGACGAAGACACCTGGCCTACGCCAGTCTTCAGGAGCTCCGTATTAACGGTACTGATGGCTCCGATAACTGAAGCTTTACGCTGTGTGCCGTACGCAACGACAGTGACTTCGTCGAGGGCCGATGCAAGGGTGCGCATCTTCACGATGATATTCAGCTGGTCGCCCACCTTCACCTCCTCATCCTCAAAACCGAGGAACTGGAAGATAAGAACGTCGTGGGGACTGACGTCGATGGAGAACTCTCCGTTTTCGTCGGTAATCACACCACGGGAGCTTCCTCTCACCATTACCGCCGCTCCCGGGATCGGGAGATCGGTGTCGTCCAGGACAACACCGGTGACGGTTACCTTTTTAGGCGGGGCACCCCAGGCCTCCATGGCCAGGAACCCCAGCAACAAGGTTAGAATTACTAGCAGTGTTTTTCGCATGGGTTATTGTTTTGGTATTATTGTCATTGCAAAGCCGCCGCCCCGCGCCTCTTTGACAAAGATCCGGGTAAGGGAGGTGACTTCTATGGTTTGTATTTCGTAAGGGCTTTGAGGCGAGTCTTTGTAGATAGTACAGGTGTAGCTGCGATGCTTGTCCAGGAAGTTCATGGGGACAAAGGTGGCGCGTTCCTCGGCCGTCTTCCCGCCGACGAACCAGTTGTCGGAGCCCTTCGCTTTACGGGCTACGGTTACATACTCTCCCGGCTCGGCCTCAAGGTAGCGGCTGTCGTCCCAGTCGAGCGCCACATCTTTTATAAACTGGAACGCCTGAGGGTGCTTCATGTAATGCTCAGGCAGGTCGGCCGCCATCTGCAAGGGTGAGGGCAGGACCAGGTAAAGGGCCAGCTGGCCAGGGATGGTGGTGTGGACATGGCCGGGATTTCCCGCCCAGGCCAGGTCGAGTTCCAGTATGCCGGGAGTGTAGTCCATAGGGCCGCCCTGCAAACGGGTGAACGGCAGGATCACGGTATGCTCAGGCGGGTTGCCGCCCTTGGCCGCGAAGGCTTCGTACTCCCCTCCCCGCGCGCTTTCCTGGGCCAGCAGATTAGGCCAGGTACGGCTGAGGCCGGTCGGACGGCTGGCTTCATGGGCATTGACCATGATGTGGTTCTCGGCGGCCTGCTGTACGACGTTGAGGTAGTGGCGGTTCATATACTGGCCGTAGTGATGCTCTCCGCGCGGGCGGATATCGCCGCAGTAGCCGGTCTTGACGGCGTCGTAGCCATATTTGCGCATAAGTCTGAGGGCTTCCGGAAGCTGGCGCTCGTAGTCTTCGATAGCCGAAGCAGTCTCGTTGTGCATCATGAGCTTGACGCCCTTATTGTGTGCGTAATTGTTCAGCCACTTGATGTCGAAATCCGGATAAGGTTCAGTGAAACTGTAGACCTGCTCCAGGGAGTTGTCTTCCCAATGTTCCCAGCCCTTGTTCCAACCCTCAACGAGAACTTCGTCGATGTTGTTCTCCGCGGCGAAGTCGATGTATTGTACGACGTTTTCGGTTGTTGCGCCATGGGGTTTTGTCATTTCGAGCGAAGTCGAGAAATCCCATGTCTTTGCTCCGGTAATCATTTCCCACCAAACGCCGATGTACTTTATCGGATGAATCCAACTGACGTCTTTTATCGCGCAGGGTTCGTTGAGGTTGAGGATAAGCGGCTTGCTGAGCATCTCGCGGGCATCGTCGCTTATTTTGATTGTGCGCCAAGGGGTATGGCAGGGGGCTGCAAGCTGGCCTTTGAGGCCATGGGCATCGGGTGTGAGATGAGTCTTGAAGGTGTATTCTTCGAGCTCTAGACTCATAGTTGAGAAATCGGTGCAGGCCGCTTCGTGGATATTGATATAAAGGCCGTCGTCGGTCTTCAGTTGAATCGGAGTTTGTACGCCAGTCGGAGAGAATGTCTTGTCTGCCCAGTAGGTCTGTTTCGCCTCAGGCATACGCTCTTTAATCTCTGAGAGGTGTGTCTTCTGGGTGACGTATTCTTCAGAATCGTAGTCTCCCGGAATCCACCATGCGATGTGATTTCCTGTGAGTTTAAACTCGGTGAGTTCTTCCTTGATTGTAATCTCGCCCTCCGGGAATTCGTACCTGAGGCCCACACCGTAATCATAGACTCTCAGGCGGACCGTCATCTTATTGAGAATGACTTCCAGCCCCGTGTAGTTGTTGCGGATGTTTTTCGTCTCGCCCCAGACTGGTTCCCAGGTTTCGTCGTGTTGGGAAGTTTTGGCTTCTATCAGCTCGAAATCATCTTTGAAGTTGCGCTCTACGAGTTCGAACCCGAGTTTTGAGGGGAGGATTACCGGCTTGTTTTTGTAGCTCATAGCCCACATCGGCTCGCCGTTTTCGCACAGTCCGAATTCCACTTTGACCGTCTTACCCGGAGACACAGCGCTCGCGACACATTGAGCCTCCCCTTGGGAAAACAATCCCAGAGGCGCCTTGCAGGAAGTTAACACGCTAAGTGCTAAGAAGATACTGGTCGCTACCTTCGCTAGTGTCATTCGTGGCTAGTGTATAGTCACGTAAAGTTAGTGAAAATACCGCGAAAGTGTATTGGGCTGACGCCGTTTTTTCGAGGTTATGCGCGATAGCGCCTTCCGGGGAAGAATTTGGAGACCTGGGCGCAGTACTGGGCGTACTCAGGATACTTGCTGCCGCTGATTTGTTCGGCGAGTGCGGAACTGCCGATGAAGAGGACGATCAGCAGCAGAGCTCCGATGATGCTCCAGTTTAAAATGCCGACTCCGGCGCCGATCGAGAAGATGTAGAAGCAGACCCATATGGACTGCTCGGCGAGGTAGTTGGGGTGACGACTGACGCCCCACAGGCCGCAGGTGTTGAAGCCTTTGCAATATGGTTCAGGGAGGTTCTCGAGCTTAAGGCCTTCATTGATCATGGCCCATTTGCGGGTCTGGAAAGCCCACTGCTGCTCGTCGGCGACGGTCTCATAGATTATGCAGCCGGCCATGAGCAGGGAGGCGACGAGATCGATCCAGCCGAAAGGAGTCTCCGAGCGCATGCTGACGAGGGCCGGGAAGGTAGTCATAAGGATGAGCGCGTTCTGGTAGATCGAAATGAAAAAGAGGTCGAACAGCATCCAGCCGAAGCGCTTGCCGTTGAATGGTGCGCCGTTACGGACAACCGACCAGCGGTAGTCTTCAGCCCCCTCCCAGAACTTCCACTTATAGGCTCCCTTGCGGGCGAAGTTGTAGGTCAGGCGAACTCCCCAAAGGGTAGCGAGGACGGCCATGACGACCAGGCGCGGGGACATGCCTCCATGGACCGCGATAACCCAGGTATAGACCACCGGAAGTATGCTCCAGAGCTTGTCCATCTGGGAATTGTTGCCCGTCAGCTCGCCGGCCACGAAGCAGAACAGCGCGCTACAGCCGGCGATCACGCCGAGAAGTTTCAACACGCCGATCTGGTCCGCATCAAGGGCGGGTCCGACGTTGATATAAAGTATAGGACATACGACGATTGAAACGATCAGCAGAGTCGCGATCAGGGGGATGTTCATCTTTTTCATACCAAGCAAAGATAAGCCTTTCGATAAATAATTGCTAACTTTAGGCAATTATTTGATTAAACCACATTTTCGGAATGAAGAAAATAATAGAATGCGTTCCCAACTTCAGCGAAGGTCGGGATAAGAGTGTCATTGACCGTATAGTCGCGGCGATTGCCCTGGTAAAGGGCGTGAAGGTGCTGAATGTCGATCCGGGCGAGGCGACGAACAGGACGGTAGTGACGTTCGTCGGCGAGCCCGAGGCCGTGGTGGAGGCGGCGTTCAGGGGAGCGGCGAAGGCCGCGGAGCTGATCGACATGCGTCTCCACCACGGCGCGCATCCGCGAAGCGGTGCGACCGACGTGCTGCCGCTGATTCCCGTGAGCGGGATCACTCTCGAGGAGTGCGCCGAGCTCGCACGCGGACTCGCTGAAAGGATGTGGAAGGAGCTCGGAATCCCCTGCTACTGCTACGAAGCGGCGGCCTACAAGCCCGAGCGCAAGAACCTGGCCGTGTGTCGGGCGGGCGAATATGAAGCACTGCCCGAGAAGATGGCCGACCCTGAGAGGAAGCCCGACTTCGGCGGCGTTTGGGACGACCGTGCTGCCAGGTCCGGGGCCAGCAATGTGGGCGCACGAGGTTTTCTGGTGGCTGTCAACTTCAATCTAAATACGACTTCTACACGGCGCGCGATGGCGGTCGCCTTCGACGTGCGCGAGAAGGGCCGCAAGGCCCGCGAAGGCGGCTCGCTCACAGGCGCGCTGCTCAAAGACGAAAACGGTGAGCAGATATGGATACCCGGAACCCTCAAGGGATGCAAGGCCATAGGCTGGTACATCGACGAATACGGCATCGCCCAGGTGTCGATGAACATAACCGATATTGAGGCGACACCTCTGCATACAGCATTCGAAGAAGTCTGCAGGGCAGCCGCTGCGCGCGGACTCAGAGTCACAGGCGCCGAGATAGTCGGACTAGTTCCGAAAAAGGTGCTTATTGATGCTGGAAAGTTCTATCTTGAGCGCCAGCAGCGCTCGCTCGGAATCTCCGAAGAAGAGATTATCAAGATAGCCGTGAAGTCCATGTCGCTGGACGATCTGAAACCATTCGACCCGAAAGAAAAAGTAATAGAATATCTCATGATAGATCCCGAAGAACAAGCCAGAAAGGAGCGTCTGATCAGCATGACGCTGAAAGACTTCGCAGCACTGGCGGCCTCGGAGGCGCCCGCCCCTGGCGGCGGCTCAGTCGCCGCATACATGGGCGCGCTCGGCGCCGCCCTCGCGACTATGGTTGCAAATCTCAGCGCCCACAAACGCGGCTGGGACGACCGCTGGAAGGAGTTCTCCGACATAGCCGAGCGTGGCCAGGCGCTGGTCGCCGAGCTTACCGCGCTTGTCGATGAAGATACAGCGGCTTTCGATGCTATTATGAACGCATTCAGTCTGCCGAAGGAGTCGCCTGAAGACAAGGCGGCGCGCGCAGCGGCGATCGAAGCGGCAACCCTGAACGCCGCGAGCGTTCCTCTGCGCACGATGGAGGCGGCACTGCGCGTCCTGCCGCTCGCGCTGGAGGTAGCCCAAAAGGGCCTCAGCGCGAGCGCGAGTGATGCCGGCGTTGCGGCTCTCGCCGCCCTGGCCGGCATCCGCGGCGCCGCCCTCAACGTCCGCATCAACGCCTCCTCCCTCAAAGACAAGACTTCCGCCGACCCCCTCCTCAAACGTGCCTCCGAAATCGAACGTGAAGGAATGATTCTTCAGGATAAGGTATTGGAAGAAGTGAATAAGAATTTATAATGTCATTTCGACTAAGGTCCAAAGGACCGCATGGAGAAATCTCGTATGTACAAACAATATTGGACATATATTTTATCAAACAAAACCAATTCGACATTATACATCGGAGTAACAGACAATCTGGAAAGAAGACTACAAGAACATAGATCAGGATCAATCCCTGGTTTTACTCAAAAGTATAATTGCCACAAGTTGGTTTACTATGAAGAGTATTCAGATATTAATCAAGCAATAGACAGAGAAAAGCAACTAAAAAAATGGTCACGAGAAAAGAAAGAATGGTTAATTGATCAAATGAATAAAGATCGAAATGATTTAATGCCAGAGATTTCTCCACTCGCTTCGCTCGGTCGAAATGACAACCAATAAAGATTTCTCGACTACGCTCGAAATGACAAATTAGTATTATGACATTCGCAGAAGAAATACTTCAAGGAATACCGGAGATACTGCCGGAGCCTAAGCCATACGACAAAACGGTGAACCACGCGCCGCGCCGAAAGGACATCCTCAGCAAGGAAGAGAAGGTGCTGGCAATACGCAACGCGCTGCGCTACTTCCCCGAGAAGCACCACAAACTGCTGGCGAAGGAGTTCGCGCAGGAGCTGAAGGACTACGGCCGCATCTACATGTACCGTTTCCGCCCGAGCTACGAGATGTTCGCGCGCCCGGTCAGCGAGTACCCCGCCCGAAGCAGGCAGGCGGCCGGCATTATGGCCATGATCCAGAACAACCTCGACCCACGCGTAGCCCAGCACCCCCACGAGCTGATCATCTACGGCGGCAACGGCGCCATCTTCCAGAACTGGGCGCAGTACCGGCTGGTCATGCAGTATCTCGCGACCATGACCGACGAGCAGACCCTGGTCATGTACTCGGGCCACCCCCTCGGTCTCTTCCCCTCGCATAGAGACGCGCCGCGCGTGATTGTCACCAACGGCATGGTCATACCCAACTACTCCAAGCCCGACGACTGGGAGCGCTTCAACGCCCTCGGAGTCTCGCAATACGGCCAGATGACCGCCGGAAGCTACATGTACATCGGCCCCCAGGGCATTGTCCATGGCACCACGATCACCGTCATGAACGCCGCCCGAAAAGTGCTGGCGAAGAGATTTCTCGACTCCGCCTCCGGCTTCGCTCGAAATGACAATCAAACTGTCATCTCGACCGAGCAAAGCGAGCGGAGAGATCTCAACGGCCTGCTGTTCGTCACCGCCGGACTCGGCGGCATGTCGGGCGCGCAGCCGAAAGCGGGCAACATCGCCGGGGTCGTCTCCGTGACAGCCGAAATCAACCCCCTCGCAGCCCGCAAGCGCTACGACCAGGGCTGGGTGGACGAACTCCACGACTCGCTGGACGAGCTGATCCCCCGCATCAGGAAGGCCGTGGCTGCGAAGGAGGTCGTCTCGCTCGCGTACGTGGGCAATGTAGTGGACCTGTGGGAACGCCTGGCAGACGAAGGCATCCATGTCGACCTTGGCTCCGACCAGACCTCGCTCCATAACCCATGGGCGGGCGGATATTACCCGGTAGGCTACAGCCTGGAGGAATCGAAGCGCATGATGGCCGAGGAGCCCGCGCGCTTCAAGGAGGCCGTTCAGGCTTCGCTCAGGCGCCATGTCGCAGCGATCAACCGCCTGGCCGCCGGGGGCATGTACTTCTTCGACTATGGCAACGCCTTCCTGCTCGAAAGCAGCCGCGCCGGCGCCGATGTGCTGAAGCCCGATGGGAGCTTCCGCTACCCGTCCTACGTCCAGGACATCATGGGTCCGCTGTACTTCGACTATGGCTTCGGACCGTTCCGCTGGGTTTGCCTCAGCGAGGATCCGGCCGACCTGGAGATGACCGACAAGCTGGCCGTGGAGGTGCTGAGCCGCATAGCCGCCGACGCCCCCGAAGAGATCGCCGGCCAGATGCGCGACAACATCCACTGGATCGAGGAAGCCGGCCGCAACAAGCTGGTCGTGGGCTCGCAGGCCCGCATCCTCTATGCCGACTGCCAGGGCCGCACCGAGATAGCGCTCGCCTTCAACGAGGCCATACGCGACGGCAGGCTGAAGGGCCCCGTGGTCCTTGGCCGCGACCACCACGACGTCTCCGGCACGGACTCCCCGTTCCGAGAGACTTCCAACATCTACGACGGATCGCGCTTCACGGCCGACATGGCCATACAGAATGTCATCGGCGACAGCTTCCGCGGCGCCACCTGGGTCTCTATCCACAACGGCGGCGGAGTCGGCTGGGGCGAGGTAATTAACGGCGGCTTCGGAATGGTCATAGACGGGTCTGACGACAGCGCTCGCCATATCCGCGAAATGCTCTTCTGGGACGTCAACAACGGCATCGCCCGCCGCAGCTGGGCCCGCAACGCAGGAGCCCGCTTCGCTGCCGAACGTGAAATGGCCAGGACGCCCGGGCTCAAGATCACGCTGCCAAATGAGGCGGATGCCAATATGATTGAAACTGTTATTAACGATTGAGATTTCTCGACTACGCTCGAAATGACAACACATTACATATCAAAGGAACGCCTGACGCTGGAGAAGCTGAAGGAGATTATCGATTCGCACGCGCAGATTGCGCTTTCGCAAGAGGCCATCGACGCGGTAGTGAAATGCCGCAAGTATCTCGATGCGAAGATGGAAGACCCGCAGCCTGTCTACGGCATTACGACAGGATTCGGATCGTTGTACAACGTGACCATTCCTAAAGAAGACCTGTCGCAGCTGCAGTACAATCTGGTAGTTTCGCATGCATGCGGTGCGGGCCCTGTTGTTCGCCCGGAGATTGTTAAATTGATGCTCTTCCTTAAGGCGCAAAGCCTGTCGTATGGCCACTCCGGCGTGCAGCTTGAGACAATCCAGCGGCTCATCGATATGTTCAACGACGACATTCTGCCGGTCGTGTACCAGCAGGGTTCGCTGGGCGCTTCGGGCGACCTTGCCCCGCTCGCTCACCTCAGCCTGCCGCTCATCGGCCTTGGCGAAGTGCTGTACGAGGGCCGCGTCCGCCCATCCGCCGAAGTATGGGCCGAGAAGGGCTGGAAGCCTATTACTCTGCAGTCGAAAGAGGGCCTGGCTCTGCTCAACGGAACGCAGTTCATGAGCGCCCATGCCGTCTGGGCAATTCTCAAGAGCGGCCGCCTTTCGAAATGGGCCGACCTTATCGGGGCCATGTCGCTGGATGCCTACGATGGCCGCATCGAGCCGTTCCTTCCACTGACCCATCAGCTCAGGCCGCACGTTGGCCAGATCCTGACCGGCAAGCGTTTCATCGAGACGCTTGAGGGCAGCGAACTTATCCGCAGGCCGAAGGAGCATGTCCAGGACCCGTACAGCTTCCGCTGCATCCCTCAGGTCCATGGCGCCGTGAAGGACAACATCCTCTACGTGAAGTCCGTAATCGAGAACGAGATCAACTCCGCGACCGACAACCCGAACATCTTCCCCGACGAGGACATGATAATCTCGGCCGGCAATTTCCATGGCGAGCCGATCGCTATTCCTATGGACGCGCTGGCTATCGCCATGAGCGAGCTGGCCTCGATCTCCGAGCGGCGTACATATCAGCTCATCCATGGTCTTCGCGGGCTGCCCAAATACCTTGTTGCAAGCCCGGGCCTGAACAGCGGATTCATGATCCCGCAATACACTGCAGCGTCGATCGTCTCGCAGAACAAGGGCCTCTGCTGGCCGGCATCGTGTGACTCGATTCCTTCGTCGCAGGGTCAGGAAGACCATGTCTCGATGGGATCGAATTCAGCCACCAAGCTGGTTCGAATTGTAGATAATGTGGAGACCGTTCTGGCTATTGAACTGTTCAACGCCGCCCAGGCGTTAGAGTTCCGCAGGCCACTTCACAGCTCGCCTTTGGTAGAGCGTATTTTTGCCGATTACCGCAAGGTCGTTCCCTTCATCGACAACGACACCTACATGCATCCTTTCATCGAAAAGTCCGTAGAATTTATTAAGCGTGAATACTAAGACTATCATTAACATAGGCGAACTGGTAGGGATAGTGCCAGAGGGCGTTGAGCGGCTGTGCGGCGCTGATATGGGGTCGATGGGAGTGCTGCGGGATGCGTGGCTTCGCATTGAGGATGGTCGCATTGCCGACTTTGGGAAGATGGAGGACATAGATTCCTTCGCTTCGCTCGGAATGACAAGTAAAATGTCATCTCGACCGAGCGATCGGGGCCCCCGCCAATTGCAAATTGGTGGGGTGAAGCAAGCGAGTGGAGAGATCTCTGACACAGTCATTGATGCCAAGGGCGGAATGGTGATGCCAGCATTTTGCGACAGCCATACGCATCTGGTATATGCGGGGAGCCGCGAAGGCGAGTTCCTCGACAAGCTCGCAGGGCTGAGCTACGAGGAAATCGCGGCCCGCGGCGGCGGAATACTAAACTCTTCCGACCTGCTTCACGAAACCTCAGAAGACGACCTGTTCGAGCAGAGCATGGTCCGCGTGCGCGAGGTTCTCGCTAAGGGCACGGCCGCCCTGGAGATAAAGAGCGGCTACGGACTGCGGCCGGATGGCGAGATGAAGATGCTTCGGGTGATAGCGCGCATCAGGGCGGCCGTGCCGGCGCTCGTCAGAGCGACCTTCCTTGGAGCTCACGCCGTCGGCAGGGGCTACACCCATGAAGAATATGTGCGCGAGGTTATAGCCATGATTCCCCAGGCCGCTGAGCTGGCCGACTATATCGACGTGTTCTGCGACAAAGGCTTCTTTACGGTTGAAGATACAGACAGGATATTGACTGAAGGTGCCAGATACGGTCTGCGCCCGAAGATCCACGCCAACGAACTCGCCGTCAGCGGCGGAGTTCAAATCGGCGTTAAACACAACGCACTGTCTGTAGACCACCTGGAAAGAACAACCGATGCGGAGATTGAAGCACTGAAAGGCACCGATACAATGCCCGTGATGCTTCCGGGATCGTCGTTCTTCCTCGGGCTGCCGTACGGCCGGGCCCGCGACTTCGTCGCCGCCGGCCTCCCTCTCGCCCTCGCCTCAGACTACAATCCCGGTTCATCTCCTTCCGGCGACATGCGTTTCGTGATGGCTCTGGGATGTATAAAGATGAAGCTTACACCGGCTGAGGCGCTGGCTGCGGTCACGCTCAACGGCGCTTACGCCATGGGCGTCAGCACCGAGACCGGCTCCGTGACCCGCGGTAAGCGCGCCGATCTGATCCTTACCGAACCCGGCTGGAATCTGACCCGCCTCGCATACAATTACACGACTCCGTTTATCCGCGAAGTATTATTTTAGGAAATCTTTTAGGACATAAAGTCCGGGCAGGGCTTTGTGGGTGTTGTCGTCCCAGAGTCCGCGGTTGACCCATCCGGTCAGGACCGCGTTGCCAGGACCGTTGCCATTTTCCTCCGGGAACCACCAGTAGAGGGCGTTCACATTTGGATGCTTCCTAAGCTCTGCAATCAAATCCTTGGCATAAGCCGCCTGTCCTGCCGGGGAGATTGCCCATGTCGAAGAGAAATCGTAGTCTATGCCTCCGCCGACGCTGGGCTGCCACTGATAGTAGTATGCAGTCTCGACTATCTGCACCTTCTTAGACGGGAAGCTCTTTGCGAGCATATTCAGAGTATTGGAGAGAATACCCAACCCGTTGTGCCAGAATGGATAGTACGAAAGACCTATGATATCATAATCCACCCCCGATAGTCTATTGCAGAAATCCTTCAACACATCTGCCTTCCCGGATCTCTCTGAGTGGATGACGATCTTAGCCTTAGGGCAGACCTCGCGGCAGGCCTTGATTGCCTGATTCAGTAGCCCAATGAATCGATTCCAGTTGGCATCGGAAGAGTTGGTAAAGCAACGGTTTTCCTTCGAGCTGCGATTGACGGTGGCGCTCCAAAGCATGCCGTAGGAAATCTCGTTTCCAGGCTGAATAAAGTCAGGTGTTGCACCTGCTGCGACCAGCGCCTGCAGACACTCTTTCGTGTATTCGTATATCTTCGTTTTAAGCTGGTCTTCGCTCAGGCTCGCCCATGAAGCCGGAATCCACTGGTTTGCCGGATCGGCCCATGTATCGCTGTAGTGGAAATCCAACAGTAATGCAAATCCCTCAGCCTTGATGCGCTTGCAAAGGCGCACAACATAATCGAGGTCCTGGCAGACCTGAGGGTCGACAGCTCCGTCGGGATTCTTTTTCTTCGGGTCCACGAAAAGCCTGACTCTCTGGGCATTCCAGCCGACCTCTTCGCTCTTCATATACTTCAGGACGTCGTCGATCTTGGCGCCATTGGCATCAAGGAACGATACCTTGTTGTCTTCATAACTCTGAAGCATGGAGATGTCTCCTCCGACAAGCATTGAGGGAACATTGGATGGCTGATCCTTTTCCTCGCCCGAGCATGCGGAAACCAGGCCGGCAATCATCAAGAGTGTCCAAAAATGTCTCATATAAGTTCTGCTATTTGTTCAAGGTAAATGCGGTCAACCTCATCGAAAGTCCCTATTGAGCGTGAGTCTATATCCAAAACCGCGACTATCTCAGAGCCCCTGCGTACAGGCACAACTATCTCGCTACGCGATTCCGACGAGCAGGCTATGTGTCCTGGGAACTGCTCCACATCAGGGACGACTATGGTCCTGTCTTCCTTCCATGCCGTTCCGCATACGCCGCGCCCGAACGGGATGCGCGTGCAGGCTATCGGGCCCTGAAACGGACCAAGCAACAGTTCATTGCCATCGACACGGTAAAAGCCCGTCCACCAGAAACCCATCTCGACGTGGATCAGCGCGGAGAGGTTCGCCATACGGGCGATAGTGTCCGACTCCCCTTCCACCAGGGCTTCGCACTGCTTAACCAGAAGCTTGTATTTCTCTTCCTTTGCCATTTCCACAAATATAACGATTTTCCGCCGGTAATTGTTAGCGTGGCACTCAAGTTCCTGACTACCAATAATTTGCTAAAACACGCCTCCGGAATTTGCGGAGCCGTGTTTCAGCAAGGTGCTATGTATTAGGGAGTTAGGCGCCATGGGATGGGTGGCGTATTGGGGAGTGGAGCAGTTGCCAGGAGTTGAATAGGTTGTGCCAGATAGCGTAGAGACCGCCCGCGACCGAGGTAACCGGAGTCAAGTAGTTGATGCCCAACCAGATGATAAAGCCGGTGTTCTTCTGGCCCAGGGCCTGGCCTGCGGTGATAGATTCGGAATGGCCATAGCGGCGGGCAGCGCGGCGGCCGAGGGCGAACTGCAGCAGGCAGCACACCAGCGAAACGACCGCGATTCCGAGCCCCAGTCCGAGGCCGATACCGCTGCCCACCAGCGAGTCGGTGGCGAGCGAGATAGACAGCATCAGGCATATGCCCCAGATGTAGAAGGCCCAGCCGGCATACCGTTCGAGCCTGCGTTGAACGCCCGGGAGGCAGTAGCGGATCAGCCATGCCGCCAGGCATGGAAGTATCAAAATCGAAAACACGCGCTGCACGACCGCCCAGAACAGCGCCCAGAAGCCCATGTCCACGGCGGGGTGGACGATCGGCACCATCACAGGGATGAGGACCGAGGCCAGCGCGTTCGCGAGCACGGTGTAGGTCATGATCCCGGGCAGGTCGCCGCCGAGCTTGATGGTAATCACCCCCGCAGCCGCAGCCGTCGGGCAGACGAAGCAGAGCATCGCGCACTCGAACAGCACCCTCGCTCCACCCTGGGGTACGAACACGGTCGCCGCGGCCATGGCCATGAACAGCGCCGCCTGGATTAGCAGCACCCAGAGATGCCAGCGGTGAAAACGCAGGTCGCGCGGGGCAACGAGATTGAGCTGCAGGAACAGCATCACGGCCACCAGCACCGGCTGCACCTTGGCGCAAAATGTCAAGTACGGGGCCTCCGCCGCCGAAGCGCTCAGGTGCAGGGCCAGGTATATCCCGATGCCCGCACTCATAGAGACGGGCAGCATCCAGTTGCGCAGGGTATGGCGGTTAAGCATCGGTTATTTTACCAATTCGACCATCACGACGGAATTAGCCGGGAGTTTGAATGTCAGCACACCCTTTTTCAGGCTTATTGAGCGCAGGTCGACGGGGCAGACATTGTCCGGATTGTCGAAAGTATTGTGGGCCGCGACCTGTTTGGCTGTCAGAAGCCGGGCCATGGTTACGCTGCTTGCATCTACCGGGCAACGGACTTCAACCCCGCTGTCCGGCGAGAGGTTGGCGACGGTGAGATGGATTTTGCCTTCGCCGTCTATAGATGCCGATGCGTTAACCTGCGGCAAAGTCCACTGTCCGTTGGAGAAAGTCGGGCCGCTCACTTTACTGGGAACGAGCCTCGCGTCCTGATGGACCTTGTACATATCGAAGATGTGGTACGTCGGAGTCAGGACCATTTTGTCGTCCTGGGTAAGGATGACGGACTGCAGCACGTTTACAAGTTGGGCGATATTCGCCATCCTGACGCGGTCTGCGTGGTTGTTGAAAATGTTCAGGCTCAGCGCAGCCACAAGGGCGTCGCGCATAGTGTTCTGCTGATGCAGGAAGCCGGGGTTGGTGCCTGGTTCAACATCGAACCATGTTCCCCACTCGTCGACCACCAGAGCCACCTTCTTCTGCGGATCAAAAATCGTCATCAGCGAATCGTGCTTTTCGATAGCTCTTTCGATGTCAAGAGCCTTGGCGATTGTCGAAAAGAATTCGTCGCGGGAGAAATCCGTCGCCGAACCTTTATGCTCCCAGGTGCCAGGAACAGTATAATAATGCAGCGACAGTCCCCACATCATATCCGCCGGGATACAGCGCATCACAGTCTCGGTCCAATGATAATCCTCGGGATATGCAGGGCCGCTAGCGACCTTTTTCAGATATCCGCCGTTGTAGTTGCGGCAGAAGGTCTGATAGCGGCGGTAAGCAGTCACATAATCCTCAACCATGAAGTTTCCGCCGCAGCCCCAGCTTTCATTGCCCACCGCGAAGAACGTAACTCTCCATGGGTCCGGGCGGCCGTTCTGCTTCCTGAGTTCAGTCATCGGGCTCTCATTGGGAGAGTTCATATACTCGACCCACTTCGACATCTCCTCGACCGTTCCGCTGCCTACATTGCCGCAGACATATGGCTCGGCGCCCAACTCCTCACACATATCGAGGAATTCGTGGGTCCCGAAAGAATTGTCTTCGGTCGCATAGCCCCAGTTGGTATTGACCATCTTGGCGCGCTTCTCGCCGATTCCGTCCATCCAGTGATACTCGTCGGCAAAGCATCCGCCCGGCCAGCGAAGGTTTGGAATGCGGATTTGCTTCAGCGCTTCCATCACATCCTTGCGTACGCCGCCGACGTTGGGAATATCTGAATCCGGTCCCACCCAAAGTCCGTCGTAGATGCAGTGTCCGAGGTGCTCGGAGAAATGGCCGTAGATATGGCGGGAGATTATAGGGCTCTCTTCCGACGGCTCGAGGGTTATTGTGGCAGTCTGGGCCATCAGGGCCGCGCCGGAAAACAGCGTCGCCAGAGCAGCGATTAACTTGGTCGTGGTCATTTGATCAGGTTCAGGAATTCGTTGCGGGTTTTCTCGGAGTTGAGGAACGCGCCGCTGAAAGCGGAGGTGGTGGTGATGGCGTTGGACTTTTCGACGCCTCTTATCTGCATGCAAGTATGGTTGGCCTCTATGACTACTGCTACTCCAAGTGGATGCAGGGCTTCCTGGATGCAGTCGCGGATCTGGACAGTCAGGCGCTCCTGGACCTGCAGCCTTCGGGCATAGGTCTCCACCACTCGGGCAATCTTGCTAAGGCCGGTGATTCGGCCATTGGGGATGTACGCGACGTGGCACTTGCCGATAAACGGAAGCATGTGGTGCTCGCAGATGCTGTAAAGCTCGATGTCCTTTACCAGAACCATCTGGCTGTAGTCCTCTTCAAACATAGCGCTGCGGATGATTTCAACACCATCCTCTGCATAGCCCTTGGTCATGAACTGCATCGCCTTCGCGACGCGCTCAGGAGTCTTCTGAAGGCCTTCCCTGCCGGCGTCTTCGCCTAAAAGATTGAGTATCGCCTTGACGTGGGCGGCCAGCTCTTCGGTGACCTTCTGGTCGTATTTTTCTTCTTTAATGTATGCCATAGTCTAAATGTCATACAAAAATAGTTATGATTCTTTGATTTTTTGTATATCTTTGCCGCCAAATCGGAAATTATAAAAAAGACTTTATACTATGTTTTGGACACTAGAACTTGCCGGCAGCCTCGACGATGCACCGTGGCCCGCAACTAAAGACGAACTTATCGACTACGCAAACCGCTCGGGCGCCCCTGAAGACGTGATTGAGAACCTTGAAGAGCTTGAGGACGACGGAGAGATCTACGAGTCCATCGAAGACATCTGGCCCGACTATCCTACCAAAGAAGACTTTTTCTTTAACGAGGAAGAATATTAACAGGTAGTTAAGACATAATCTATTGATTATCAATAGAATAAGATTTGAGCAGTGGATAGTTCCACTGCTTTTTTACTTCCCAAAATGGCCTAAAAACAGGCAAAAAATGGCCATTTGAAGGCCTTTACTACCCAATTATTTCCCTATGAAAGAAGAAGTCCTCCTGGAGAAAGAGGAGGAATAGTAAAGATTCAGATGAAAAACAGTATCTTTGTGATATGAAGAAAGTGTTTATCATCATAGCATTGTTTTTTTCGATTCAGTGTTTTGCTCAAATAGAAACAGATACTCATGTGTTCTGGCAGCCGGGGGCAAAACTTTCTTTCGAAATGTTCCAAGGGGCCCCGTCAGATTCAGCCTATGTGAAGAAGTTGACGGACCTGAATATCTATCATCAGGTTGCCACTGGTTTTTGGGCTGCCTTGGATGTACCTGATAAAAAAGGGTGGAAGAAAGGCCTGATGGAAAAGTATTACTTCTGTGCAGCAATGGAAAAGAGCAACTCTTTCTTCATTGTAAAAGATAGTACAGAGCTGAAATATGCCCAGCTCATTTGGGATATTTGTGAAGTTGCAACACGCATTTCCAGGAAAAATATTAACCAGTTAGTGACTTCCATTAATGAGGGCCTGGACAAACCAGCCAATGGAGCAATAGCAATTGTGTATATGACCTGTTTGAATGATGGAAGGCAGTTTGGGAAAGAAGTTACTCATGCACTATTTGACAAGGTAATAACGACTCATGATGAAACCGAGTACCAAAAGTTCAGGAGCCAGATAGATGAACTTCTACAACAACTAGAGGCATATGGTACCACAGAAGAGGAGATTAGAAGATTAATTAGCGACACCCCGGATAAAGGTTATATGCTTGCACCAACCCTGAATCCCGATTCTAAAGGGAGGGGAACAATCAGGTACTAAAACAGGCCCTCTTTGGGATAGTATAAATGGTTAGCACCATGTCAGTTAGCACCTGATAGCCTGCATCAAACTACCCTAATGACTACCCGAATTTTTAAATGTAGTTGTAACTGATTGATAATAACCAGATTACAGGCCATACTCCATATATTTAACGAGGAGGAATATTGAATTGATTATCAATTAGTTAGACGATTTTAGGCCCGCTATCGCGGGCCTTTTTTTCGTCCTTTGGGGAATGCCCCGGCCATTATGTGTGTATCGTCCTAAGATATGCTTACGATGCATTTTGCCGTGAAATGCATCTGCTTGATTATCAGTGAATTAAATCATATTGCCTGGGAAATATCCCCTGGTCAATAATGCGTAATTAATTGAAGTACAATAAGTTCCATTTCACGCTATGAAAGGTTTTGATGATGCTGCCTGTTTAATACTTGTGATTATTATGTTAAAGAGGTATCTTTGGATGTAATCAGTTATCTCATTATGGCTTCCAAAGTGCTTTGTCCGTTTTTCTGTTTTTCCACTACTGGTGGCGAAAGGACTTTTGCTGTCACTCCGGACTTGTTTGAACATGCGGTTGATAACGACTTGCATGGTCCGGAGAGTGGCCGGGATATTCACCATCAGTTGTTATATGGGAATGATGCAGGAGGCTATCCTTCTTATATTGATTTTCCAGTGGTCTATCGTCTTTTTGAGGGGAGCAGAATGTGTGATATGTTAGATATGCGCTTTGATGGGCACTGCTTCCTAGTCTCTGACAGGATGAAACTATTATTGGAGGAAAACCACATCACCGGGTGGAAATGCTTCCCTGTTCTTTTATTCGACAAGAAAGGGAATGAAATAACAGGCTACAATGGTTTCACGGTAATTGGCAGAGGAGGAGAGATGGACTTCCTTCTACCACCTGAACAGATTCCCTATGGAGAGGATCATTCGTATGTGCATTGGAGAAAAGAACAATGGGATGGAAGCGATATCTTCCGAATCTATCCCAATTATCTGGTTATCACGTCACGGACCAAAGACCTCCTTAAAAAGAACAAAATAACATCAGCAGAGTATAGTCCAT